>CAYOAL010000071.1:0-38447 GCA_964401935.1 uncultured Polyangiaceae bacterium | reverse complement strand
CGCCCGGTGCGGCCTCGCCCGCTGCGGCCTCGCCCGGTGCGGCCTCGCCCGGTGCTGCCTCGCCCGGTGCGGCCTCGCCCGCTGCGGCCTCGCCCGGTGCGGCCTCGCCCGGTGCAGCCTCGCCAATCCCTGGCGCGGTGACGGTGAAGGCAGGCCACGTCCAGCCCCTGTGGGCGGGCCACCCTTGGGTGTTCAGGCAGGCCATCGAGCGGGTGGATCCGGGCCTCGAGGCGGGGAGCGAGACGGTGGTGATCGATCCCCACGGCAAGGTGCTCGGCCGCGGGCTGTATTCACCCAAGTCGGCCATCGCGGTGCGGCTGTTCACCCAGGAGGGAGCGCGGGCGGTGGACGACGCGCTCCTCCGCGCCAGGATCGAACGGGCGGTGGTGCTGCGCCAGGCGCTGGGCTTGCCCAACACCACCCCGGGCGCGGAGACCACCGGCTTTCGGTTGGTGCACGGCGAGGGGGACGGACTCCCCGGCCTCATCGTCGATGTGTTCGGCGACGTGCTGGTGGTGCAGCTCGGCACCGCGGGCCTCGCCCGGCGTAAAGAGGCGATCGTGCGCGCGTTGGTCGAGACGGTGGGACCGAGCGCCATCCTCGACCGCACCCCCAAGCAGGTGGCGGAGCTCGAGGGCTTCACCCTCGGCGACGAGTCGCTCCGCGTATTGCACGGCGAGGTGCCGGTGGCCCTCAGCTTCACCGAGCGGGGCCTCCGCTACGAGCTGCCGATCGAGCTCGGCCAGAAGACGGGCTTCTATTTCGATCAGCGGCCGCTGCGCGAGCGACTCGAAGGGCTGTGTCGCGGCAGCAAGGTGCTCGACGCGTTCTGCTACGTGGGCGCGGCCGGCCTCACCGCGGCCCGTGGCGGCGCGGCGGAGGTGTGGGCCGTGGACAAGAGCGTGCCCGCGGTGGCGGCTGGCAAGCGCTGCGCCGAGCTCAACGGCCTCGGCGACCGCATGAAGCTGGAGGCGGTCGACGCCATCAAAGCCTTCCAACAAGCGTCGGAGCGTGGCGGCTTCGACATCGTGATCTGCGATCCGCCGAAGCTCGCGCCACGCCGAAAGAACCGCAAGCAGGCGTTCGGCGGCTACCGCAAGCTCGCGGCGAGCGCGTGCGCGGCGACGGCGCCAGGCGGGCTCCTCGCGTTCTGCTCGTGCAGCGCGGCGGTGCCGGTCGACGCCCTGCAGCGGTCGCTGGCCCTCGGCTCGCGCGACGTGGAGCGCCGGGCCACCATCGTAGACCGCTGCTTTCAAGGGCCCGACCACCCCGTCGTGGCCGCCTTTCCGGAGGGTCTCTACCTCAAGGTGCTCATCGCCCGCATCGATCCGCTATGAGGCCCCTTTCGCAGCTCCGAAGCGAGGACGTGTCCGCGCTCGCGGGGGTGATCTTCGACCTCGACGGCACTCTCCTCACCGAGGGGCGCCTCACCCCACGCGCGTTCGAGGCGCTGCACGCGCTCGCCGACGCCGGGCTCCGCCTCGTGGTGTGCACGGGGAGGCCCGCGGCCTGGGGTGAGGTGGTGCAGCGGCAGTGGCCGGTGACGCTCACCGTCACCGAGAACGGGGCCGTGGCGTACCGGAGCGAGGGGCCGGCGGTGGGGCGGCTCGACCGCCTGACGCCGTCCGAGCGCGGGCGCCGTCGTGCGGCGCTCTTGACGCTGGTGGAGGCGGTGCGGGGCGAGTTCCCCGACCTCGCCTTCGCCGACGACAACCTGGGCCGCCTCAGTGACATCACCTTCGACATCGGCGAGCGAGCGCGCGTCGCCCCGGCCGAGGTGGCGCGGGTGCGCGCCCACGTGGCCCGGCTCGGGGGACGGACGTTCGTGTCGAGCATCCACCTGCACGTGACCCTCGACACCGACGACAAGGCGTCGGGGACGGTGCGCACCATCGCGCGCGAGCTCGGCGAGGACGCGAGCGCGACCCTGCGCCGCTACGCCTTCGTTGGAGACAGTTTGAACGACGAGGCGTGCTTCGGCGCGTTCCGGCTCACCTTCGGGGTGGCCAACGTGCGCGCTCACGCGCGCCACATGAGCGTCGTGCCCCGCTTCGTCAGCGAGGGGAGCGCGGGGGAGGGATTTGCCGAGATCGCGAGCCGCCTGCTCGCGCCGAGAGCGGCGCTGGCAACGACCCAGAGCTCATGAGCGCCACCCCCCCGAACACGAGCACGGAGCGGTGGTGGCTCTCGCTGCTCGATCGGCTCCAGATCGGCGCCGCCCGCACCGTCGGGCTCGGGCCGCAGTTCAAGCGCAACCTCCCCCTCTATCTCGTGGGCACGGTCATGCTGCTCGTGCAGCAGTGGCTCATGGCCGAGCGCGACTTCTTGGTGAAGGACGCCGTGGACGCGATCGCGGAGGGCGTGGACGAGGCCGCGGCCGGGAGCGCGATCCTGATCTTGGTGGTGAGCGTGGCGGCGATGATCACGCGCCTCGTGTCGCGGGCCACCGTGTTCACCGGGGGCCGCAACGTGGAGTACGAGCTGCGGGGGGCGCTGCTCGCGCACCTGCACCGGCTCGGCCCCTCGTTCTTCGGTCGGGTGCCCACCGGCGACATCATGAGTCGGGCCACCAACGACCTGGCCCAGGTGAGGCTCTTGCTCGGCTTCGGGATCCTCAACGTGGTCTCGTCGGTGTTCGCCCTCGCGAGCGCGCTCTACGTGATGCTGTACATCTCGCCGCGGCTCACGCTCGCCGCCCTCGTGACGTTTCCGCTCATGATGGTGATCATGCGGTGGTTCTCCACCGGCTTTTACACGCGCACGCGCGAGAACCAGCAGGCGATTGGCCACATGAGCGACCGCGTGCTCGCGAGCTTGGCGGGGGTGCGGGTGGTGCGCTCCTTCGCGATGGAAGACTCGGAGATCGCGGCCTTCGAGCGCGCCAACGCCGACTACCTCGACAAGAGCCTCGCCCTCGCGCGTCTGCGCGGCTCGATGGGGCCGGTGATGGGGGCGATCAGCGCGCTCGGCGTGCTCGTCGTGTTCTGGTACGGCGGCGCGCTGCTCATCGAGGAGGAGAGCTTCACCACCGGCGACTTCGTGGCGTTCTGGCTGGCCCTCTTGCGCCTGGTGTGGCCGATGATGGCCATCGGCTTCGTCACCTCGATCGTGCAGCGCGGGCGCGCGAGCTATGCCCGCCTCCAGGCGATCTTCGACACCGAGCCGGACATCGTCGATGGGACGGAGCCGGCACCCTCCGCGATCCGTGGGGCGGTGCGGGTGTCGGGGCTCACGTTCAGCTACGGAGAGCGCCGCGTGCTCGACGGGGTGAGCTTCGAGGTGCCCGCGGGATCGTCGCTGGCCATCGTGGGGCGCACCGGCTCGGGCAAGAGCACCCTCGCCGCGCTGCTGCCGCGCCTCTTGCGGACGGAGCCGCAGACGGTGTTCCTCGACGACCGCGACGTGTGCGATCTGCCGCTGGAGCTCGTGCGAGCATCGATCGGCTACGCGCAGCAAGACGCGTTCCTGTTCTCCACGACGGTGGCGTTCAACATCGGCTACGCGCTCGATCGGCCGGAGGCCCACCGCGATCTCGTCGAGCTCGCGGCCCGCGAGGCGCAGGTCCACGACGACATCGAGCGGCTCCCCGATGGCTACGAGACGGTGGTCGGGGAGCGCGGGGTGCAGCTGTCGGGGGGCCAGAAGCAGCGGGTGGCCCTCGCCCGCGCGCTGATCCGCGAGCCGCCGGTGCTGGTGCTCGACGACCCACTCTCGGCGGTGGATGCGCGCACGGAGGCCGCGATCCTCGAGGCCATCGAGCGGCAGAAGCAGAAGCGCACCGTCATCCTCATCACCCACCGGGTGGCAGCCGCCCAGCGCTGCGATCAGGTGGTGGTGCTCGAGCAGGGCCGCGTGCTCGAGCAGGGCACCCACGCCGAGCTCCTGGCCGAGGGAGGCATCTACGCGTTGTTCGCCGAGGAGCAGCAGATGGAGGCCGATCTCGCCGCGATCAGCGTGCAGCCGGTCGTCGGCGCGGAGGCCCGGACCGAGGTATGAAGGGCGCCCCGTCCAGCACGACGGCCCCGGCCCCTCCGGCGGAGGACGGCGGCAAGACCGCCGAGGAGGCGCTGCGCGCGTTCCACGAGGAGGAAGATCTCGAGCGCGTGTACGACCTCAAGATGACGCTCCGGCTGTGGCCGCTGGTGCGTCCTCATCGCGCCTACCTCTACGGCTCGATGGTGCTCCTCTTGGTGATGGCCGCGTTCGGGATGGCCCGGCCGCTGGTCATGAAGGCCGCGCTCGAGGGCATCGGAGGGCCAGACGGCGCCTCGTCGCTCGCGTTCTACGGCGGGATCCTCGCCGGCGTGATCGTGGTGGAGCAAGCGCTCGCGTTCCCGCAGCTCTACTGGATTCAGATCGCGGGGGCCCGGGCCATGGCGAGCCTGCGGTCGGAGGTGTTCCGCTTCTTGCACACGCGGAGCCTCGCGTTCTTCGATCGCACCCCCATCGGGCGGCTGGTCACGCGAGTGACCAACGACGTGGACGCGATGGGGGAGATGTTCGCGTCGGGTGCGCTGAACGCGCTCGGCGATCTCATCCGGCTTGTCGCCATCGTGGCGATCATGCTCGCGCTCGACTGGCGGATGAGCCTGTTCGCCTTCGCCGTGCTCCCGCCGGTGGCCCTCTTGGTCAACTGGACCCGCAAGCGCATGCGGGTGGCCTATCGCGAGGTGCGGACCAAGACCGCGCGCCTGAACGCGTTCCTGAACGAGCAGGTGAACGGGGTGGGTGTTGTGCAGGCCTACGCGCGCGAGCGCAAGAGCCAGCAGGCATTCGACGAGATCAACTACGGCTACCGCGAGGTGAACATGCGGGCCATCCTCCTCGAGGCGCTGCTCGACGCCTCGATCGAGATGGTGAGCAGCATCTGCGTGGCCTCGATCCTCTGGTACGCGGGGGCGCGGGCGGTGTCCCCCGGGGTCGACTTCGCGACGCTGTTCGCGTTCGTCGCCTACATCGACCAGTTCTTCATGCCGGTGCGCAACCTCTCCGCGCGCTACACGCAGATCCAGTCTGCCCTCGCCGGCGCGGAGCGGGTGTTCCAGCTGCTGGAGTCGAAGGACGAAGACGCGAACCTCGAGGTGTCGAGCGGCGCCGAGTCGCGGGACTGGCCCGAGGAGGGCGCGGCCGCCTTCGCGCTCGAGGGCGTGACGTTCTCCTACAAGCCAGGGGTGCCGGTGCTCCGCGACATCGACATCGAGGCCCGCCGAGGGGAGACGATCGCGCTGGTCGGGCCGACCGGCTCCGGCAAGAGCACCATCGCGTCACTGCTCCTGCGCCTCTACGAGGTGGACGCGGGCACGGTGAGCGTGATGGGCCGCGACGTGCGGCAGCTGGATCGGACGCCGCTCCGACGCCAGTTCGCGGTGGTGCCGCAGGATGTGTTCTTGTTTCCGGGGACGGTGCTCGACAACGTGGCGGCGGGGGACGCGACCCCAGACCGGGAGCGGGCCACGCGGGTGCTCGAGGAGATCGGCGCGCTCTCGTTGTTCGCGAGCCGTGAGGGGGGCGTCGACGCGGTGGTGATGGAGCGGGGCTCGAACTTCTCGGCGGGGGAGCGGCAGCTGATCGCGTTTGCGCGGGCGCTCTACCGCGACCCGCCGCTGTTGATCCTCGACGAACCGACGGCCAGCATCGACAGCGACACGGAGGCGCGGATTCAGCGGGCGATGGAGATCGCGATGGAGGGGCGCACGGCGCTCATCATCGCGCATCGACTGTCGACGATTCGCAACGCCGACCGCATCATCTGCATGCATCAGGGTGCGGTCATCGAGCAGGGGAGCCACGACGAGCTGCTCGCTCACGACGGGATCTACGCCAAGCTCCACCGGCTGCAGGTGGCCCAGCAGGCGATCGAGGAGCGGGTGGGAGCGCTCGCCGCCAACGTGGCGTCGTGAGCGGCGCTGGGGGCGGGCGGCGCCGGCGTCAGCTGGGTCCGACGCCACGGGCTCGAGCTCACGGGGTGAGGTCGCAGCTCGCGGTCTGGGCGGGGAGCAGCCACGACCATACCGGCGCGGCGATGCGCGGATAGTACGAGACGAAGTTGAAGCACATCTCGTCGTTCGTTCCTTCGCCGAATCCCACCGGGCTCGCGGTGGTGTTGTCCCACGTGCAGCGGGTGACGATGTCGTCTCCTACGTCGATCTGGACCGCGTCGTTCGGATAGGTGATCTGATACTCGAAGTCGTAGTCGGGGACGTCGACGAGCACCTCGGTCTGGTTGCCGCGCTCCACGGCGCCGTAGAGGGACGCGCCGAGCGTGTGCATGTGGGGCCACGACTGGAACACCGAAATCGGGAAGTAGGCGCCGAGGGCGGCGGGGACGTTCGAGGTGCAGGCGAGGGTGCTCGTGGCCATCGGCGCGAGGTTCTGGAAGCCGGTCCCGCCGAAGGCCATGATGTCGGCGTCGTGCTCGCGGAGGGTGGTCGTGGTGCAGAGATCGATCCCGCTCTGATCGGTCTCGCCGACGAGGCCCTGGAGGTTGTTGTAGTGGAGCTGCAACACGAAGTGCGCCTCCTCCCCGGCCTCGAGGGGGAAGCCCGCGGCGTCGGGGAGGACGTGGGGCGGTGTCCCCGGTCCCCACGCGTAGAGGAGCTTCCAGTCCACCTGGGTGAAGGCGCACGGGGAGGGCGACGACGACACCGGGGAGGGCGCCTGCAGCAGCAGCATGTGGTGGATGATGGTGTTGTTGTCGATGCGCGGCGCGATCGCGGTGATGTGCCGCTTGTCGTCGCTGGCGGGGATCGTGATCCCGAAGCAGATCTGCTCGTCGATCGAGCTCGCCGGCATCTCGAACGGCTCCTCCGCGGTGAGCTCGACGTCGGGCTCACAGTCGACCGTGCCGCCGCCCCCGCTGCCGCCGCCCCCGTCGCACATCTCGCCGGCGCCGCGGCTCGGGTGCCCGGCCTCGATCCAGTCGGCGACGAGCGCGATCTCGGCCGCCGTCGCCGCAGCCTGCGGCGGTTGGGGCATCCTCCCCGTCTCTGCGCTCATGCGCGCGACCGCCGCCTCCGCCACCGAGCGCACGCCGTCGACGGCGGTGGCCATCAGATCCGCGCGCGTGACGAGCGGCATGGGGGCCCCGAACTGCGGCTCGGCCGCATGACACTGCTGACAGCGGGCGGCGAGCATCTCGCTGAGCGCGCAAGGCAGCTCGTCCTGGGCGCCGGTGCCCCCTGCGCCGCCGGCACCGCTCGGGGTCTCGACGTCGTTGCCGCAGGCCGCGCCGAGGAGCGAGGCCGCGAAGATCCAAGGGAGGCGCTGCATGCGAGGAATGATACGAGGGTTTGAGTCGGCGTCGCGCGCGTTCTTTTCGGGCCGTGCCGCTCGCGTCGGTGGCCCTCGTCCGAGCACATCGGACGCTCCGCGATGGAAAGCGCGGCGCGATCTGGCTACAACGAACACGTGGGAAGCATCCTCGTCGCTCTCGATCTCTCCGACAACAGCATGCCCGCGGCGCGGGCCGCGGCGTGGCTCTGCCGTGAGCTCGGCTTCGGCGCCATCCTGCTCTACGCGGTGGAGCCCGAGGTCATCACCGGGAGCGTGCAGGATCCGCAGCTCGTGGAGAGTCACATGAGCTGGGCCATCGAGAAGATGGCGGCGGTGGAGAGGGAGATCTTCGAGGGGGTGCACGTGGAGCGGAGGGTGCTCGAGGGGGTGACGGCGGCCTCGGAGGGGATCTGCGACGCGGCGCGCGACGTGGGCGCCAAGCTGATCGTGATGGGCACGCACGGGCGCACCGCGCTCGAGCACGCGGTGCTCGGGAGCACGGCGACGTCGGTGGTGCGGCACGCGGAGCGCGACGTGCTGACGGTGCGGCCGCCGCTCGAGGGTGACGCCGCCCTCGACATCAAGCTGCGCAACTGGTTCTTCACCCACGGGAAGGCGGCCATGCGACGCATCCTCTGCCCGACCGACTTCTCCGCCGAGTGTGAGAAGGCGCTGAAGCGCGCGGCTGGCCTGGCCCTCCATTTCGATGCCGAGCTGATCCTCCTGCACGTGGTGACCTATCCGTTCTGGGCGACGCGGGAGGAGTTCTCCCTCGCCGCCGAGCGCCTGCGTGCGCAGGCCATCGAGACGATGGACGCGACCCGCGAGCGCGTCGCCTCCGCCGGCGGGCGCGTCGCCTCGAAGGTGGTGGACGGGGTCGTCGGCCGTGTCGTCGTGGAGCAGGCCAAGGAGCTCGAGGCGGATCTCATCGTCATGGGAACGCACGGGCGCACGGGCATCAAGCGCTGGGCTATCGGGAGCATCGCCGAGCGGGTCGTGCGCTCCTCGCACGTGCCGGTGTGGACGGTGCGCGTCGAGCCCGATTGAGCGGCAGCGCGCGCTGGCCCGGCAGGGCCCGACCGCCGGCGGCTCCTCGCCTGGAGCGAGAGAGCGATCGTAGCCCTCGCCTTCGCGCCTCGGCTCTCCCACGGTGTCTCCTCCGAACGCGCGCGCGCTCGGGCGAGCTCAACCGAGACGTAGGATCCCTGGAGCACGGTCTTCGCGCGACGACCGCGCTCACCCCCCGGCGTCGGCGCCCGGGTTGGTGCCCGCGTCGTCGGGCTCGGCAGCGTGCTCGCGCACACAGCGAAAGCCGAGATACACGCTGCGCGTGTCGGGTGCGTCGGCGTCTCGGTCGGACACGCGCAGGAACCGGTGCACGGCGTTGCCCCAGCTGCCGCCGCGGGTGACCCGCTTCTCCCCTCGGGGGGGGCCGGCGGGGTTGCGGATGTTGAGCTGCTTGTAGTGGTTTTCCGCGTACCAGTCGGCGGTCCACTCCCGAACGTTGCCCCCCATGTCGAAGGCCCCGAACGGGCTCTTGTCGTTCACCTGGCTTCCCGCCTCCCAGGTGCCCGCGGTGTTGCCGCAGTTGGCCATCACCGCGTGGTCGCAGTCGGCGTAGTCGTCGCCCCAAGGGAAAATGCGTCGGTCGTCTCCGCGGGCTGCGCGTTCCCACTCGACCTCGGTGGGGAGGCGCTTGCCGGCCCACTGGCAGTAGGCCGCGGCCTGTGACCAGGTGAGGCAGTTGATGGGGTGCTTGGCCCGCTCGCGACGACCCCAGTTGCAGCCTTGCGACAGTCCGAAGCGTCCGCCCTCGAGCGCGTAGCCGCTGAGGCCGCTGGGTTGGCACCTCCTGTCGCTCACGCAGGCCTCGTAGTCGGCGACCGTCACCTCCTTCTCGTCGATGAAGAAGGGCCCGGTGTGAACGCGCTTCCCTGGGCGTTCGTCGTCGTCGCAGTCGCCATCCATCGCCGCGTAGCAGCCGAGCCACACCGTACCGGCGGGCACGTACACCTCACCCTCGGCGGGGATCGGCGGAGGCTCGGGGGCGGCGGCGTCGGGGGGGCCGGCGTCGAGCGGAGGAGGCGGCTCGGGCGGGGCGACCGCGGTGTTGCGGATCACGCCGGTGTGGGTGGTGCGTGGCCCGGCGTCGGGGAGCGACGTCGTGTCGGCGCGAGGTCCGTCGCCGAGCCCGCGCTGGCGGTCGTAGATCGCGACGGCGATCACCACCCCCACCGCGAGGCTCGCCAGCACGGTCAACAGCACCGTGGAGGTCGAGCGACCTCGCGTCTTTTCAGGCGGCGTGACCCGCGGGCGCACCTGCGTCTCCTTGTGGTCGAACGCGGCCGAGTCGGGGCTCACGACCGCCGCGAAGCTGAGCGCGAGCTCCTCGGCGGTGGCGAAGCGTCGGTCGGGGTCCTCGTGAAACGCGCGCTCGAACCAGCGATCGAACCGCTCGGGGAGCTCGGGGCGCACCTTCGACGGTGGCTCGAACTTGCCCACCGCGAGCGCCGCGAGCACGAGCGCGAGGGTGTCGCCGGAGAATGGGATCGTGCCGGTGAGGCACTTGTAAGCGACCACGGCGAGGGCCCACAGGTCGACCTGCTCGTCGGCCTGGGCTCCCTTGGTGGCGATGAGATCGCGCGAGAGGTACTCCGGGGTTCCCACCAGGGTGCCGGGCTCGGTGAGCTCCTCGCCGTCTCGCTCGGTGTGTTTGGCGATGCCGAAGTCGAGCACCTTGGCGAAGAGCTCGCCGTGGATCTTCGTGATGAAGATGTTCTGCGGCTTGATGTCGCGGTGGATGACGCCGAGCTTGTGCGCCGCGGTCAGCGCGCGCGACACGTGCACGACCACTTGGCCCGTCTCTTCGATGGGGAGGGTGCCGTCGCGTTTGATGCGGTCGGCCAGGCACTCCCCCTCCAAGAGCTCCATCACGATGTACGGGATGTCGTCGGCGGTCACCCCATGATCGAGCATCTGCACCACGTGGGGGCTCTTGATGCGCGCGGCCGCGGTCGCCTCACGTCGAAACCGCTCGAGGGCGTCCGCGCGCCGGCTCTGGAACTCGTCGGTGATGAACTTCACCGCGACCTCGGTGTCGAGGGTCTTGTGCTCGGCCGCCCACACCGAGCCCATCGCGCCTTTGCCGAGAGGTCGGACGAGGGTCACCTTGTCGGTCACGCGATAGCCGGGCGCGAGCTCCATCACGAATATCGGTGCCAGCCTAGCCCATCTAAAGGGGGGCCGCCCCCGCATAAGATCGTGCCTCTCGGCGGATGCAGCCGCGGGAACATCGTGCGAAGACGCCCCCATGACACGCATGACGGCGGCTTGGGTGGGCATCGTGGTTGGGCTGGTGGGGGCACCGGTGGTGCTCGGAGGGTGCGACGAGCACGCGACGTGCAAGAGCGCCCCCGACTGCTCGGAGCACGGTAAGTGCAAGGCCTCCAAAGAGGGGGGCTGCGTGGCGCAGTCGAACGACGACTGCAAGCCGTCGACCAGCTGCACGGACGGCGGGAAGTGCACCGCCAAGGACGGCGCCTGCGTCGTGGGGGGGGACGCCGACTGCAAGGCGTCGAAGATGTGCACCGATCGGGGTATGTGCGATGCCCACAACGGCGAGTGCGTCACGCTCGCCAAGCACATCGACACCGCGTGCAGCGCGGAGTGTCGTGCCGACGGCAAGTGCGTGCAGAAGGACGGGAAGTGCGTCGCCCTCTCAGCGCACCACTGTCGTCGGTCGAACGACGACACGCCCTCCGACGACAGCGTGTGCAAGCTGGAAGGTCGGTGCACGGTGAAGGGCGACACCTGCGTCGCCGACAAGGATGACGAGTGCAAGCCCACCAAGCGCTGCACCGACGACATGCAGTGCGTGGCGGAGAACGGCCAGTGCGTGGCCACCAACGACACCTGCAAGGACTCCACCCTGTGCACCGGCTGGGGCCGCTGCTCCGCGCGAGAAGGCAAGTGCGTCGCAGCCTCGAACGACGACTGCAAGAGCGCGGCGAACTGCAAGGAGGCCGGCCTCTGCACTGCCAAGGAGGGCCAATGCGTGGCGGCCAACGACGCCGACTGCCGCCAATCCAAGGTGTGCCAGAAGCTCCAGCGCTGCCGCGCCACCAGCGGCAAGTGCGACAAGTAACAACGACTGGCCTGCGCGCGCCTGCCTGCGCTCGAGCGTGCGTTTCGTGCGTCCTTCAGCGGCGGAGCCGCACTAGAAGCCGGGGCTCTTGGGGCGTGCGGGGCGCGGCGGCGGCGCGCGGCGTGGTGGCCATCGCGACCGCGGAGTCGTGGCGCTCGGCGTCGAGCCCGGCGGTGCGCCGAGCTCGGGGGTAGGGGAGGGCGCCTCGATCGAGGCTGTGCTGGAGGGGTCAGCGGTCGCGCGCCGGGACGGGTCGCCGGAGAGCACGCTGTCGGCGGGGGCTGGGGGTTCGGGGGGTGGGGGATGCTCCGTGGCGGCTGGGTGGGACGGAGCGAAGACGGTCGCGGTGGGGCCGACGCTGGGCACGGCGGCGGCGTCGCGGCGGGATGGCGAGGGGGGCTCGACCGCGCCGAGGTCGTGGCCGCCCGCTGGGCTGCGCCAGAGCGTCGCCGCGACCAAGCCGACGACGGTGAGCGTGGCGAGCCCGAGCGTGAGCGGGCGTCTTCGAGGGGCTTGCTCAGCGACCGGGGTGGGGGTGACGTCGGCGTGGCTGGTGAGCTGCGTCCGTGTCGGGACCGTGACTTCGTCGAGGTCGAGCGGTGACAGCTCTCGGTGCGAAGCATACGAGGGGAGGCGCCGTGTTGAAGCCAGCGACAAGAGCGCGCCACGGGGCTCCGACGAGGCGCGCTGCGAGGGCGGCGGGTGCCGCGACTCACGTCGAGCGGCTGGAGGTCGCACCGTGACCACGAGGCTCTGCGCGCTCGGCGGAGGGAGGGGCGGCGCGGGGAGGCGCGGCGCGCGCTCGATGGCCTCGACCGCCCGCGCGAGCTCGGCCAGGCGCTCGGCGTCGAGCTGTCGCACCCAGGCCCCCACCTGTTCGTCGGAGGCGACCACCGTGAGGCGATCGATCGCTGATGCCATGGCCTCTGCGCTCTCCCATCGCGCCGCCGGATCGCGATCGAGACCGCGCAAGACCAACGCATCCATGCGCTCGGTGAGACCCACGCGGAGGCGGCTCGGTGCGGTGATCGGCGCGCGAAGGATGTCGAAGGTGACGTCGGCGAGCGTGTCGCCGTCGAAGAGCTTGCGTCCGGCGAGGAGCTCCCACAGCACCACCGCCGCCGCATACACGTCGGTTCGCTGGGAGGCGGGCTCGGCGCGCAGCTGCTCGGGGGCGAGGTAGGAGAGCTTCCCTTTCACTTCGCCGGCGCGGGTGGTCGAGACGCGCCCGTTGGCCTTGGCGATCCCGAAGTCGATGATCCGCACCAGGCCGTCCACGCCCACCAGCATGTTCTGGGGCGACACGTCGCGGTGGATGAGACCGAGCGGTTGTCCCTGCTCGTCGCGCGCCTGGTGGGCCGCGTGGAGCCCCCGCAGCGCGTCCCGCATGATGCGCAGCGCGATCGCCAGAGGGATGTGGCCCTTCCGGCGCGCCGCGTGGCGCAACAGCACCGACAGCGTCGCCCCGTGCACGTAGTCCATCACCATGTACAGCGCGCCCGCGTGCTCGACCACGTCGAGGCATGGCAGCAGGTTGGGATGTCGGAGCCGCGCCACGAGCTGCACCTCGTCACGAAACATCGTCTTCAGGCGCTCGTCGGCGAAGAGCTCGGGGAGCAGCGTCTTGACCGCGACCACCCGCGCGAAGTCGGCGTCGCCGGTCCATCGCCCCAGGTACACCGCGGCCATGCCCCCGCGGGCGAAGGGTGTGAAGAGCTCACAGCGCTCGCCGACCCGCCGTGGTTGGCACGACGTGAGGCTGGGAGGAGACGTGGGCGGGTGGGCGTGCGGCGTGGGGGGTGTCACCAACGAGAGTGCAAAGCACGTTGCGTGCCTTCCACACGTGCCACCCAACTCCGCGGAAGTAGGAGCGCTCGCGCTCGAGCCCGTGTCACGTTTCTAGACGTGCGCGGGGTCGCTGTTCGCGCCCTGAACACACGCGAACTCCGGCCCCCAACGCACGCATTGCGTCGCACGCCCCGACCGCGCTCAGACCGACATCAGCACGGCGACGGCAGGGCGACGCGAAGCCTCTCCGATCGCGCGCGCGTAGAGCGCCACTTGATGCTGGTACGCCGCGAGACGCTCCCCGACGTCGGCGTCGGTCTTGAAGTCGACGACCGTCCACCCGTCCTCCTCGAGGAACGCGAGATCGACGGAGCCCTCGAGCAGGGAGCCGTCGTCGAGGCGCATCACGAGCGCGTGCTCGCGGCAACAACGCGTCGCTTTGGCCGCGCGCTGGAGCAGCGGGTGGGCGAGCGCCGCGGCGGCTGCGACGACAGCGGCCTTCACCTCCTCGGCGGTCGCCCCGGCCAGGCGACCGTGCAGCTCGGCGTGGCGAGTGAGGAGCTCGGCGTCTCCGTCGAGGGGCACGGTGGCTAGCACCGCGTGCACGAGGCTGCCGAAGCGCTTGCCGCGCGGGCGCCCCTCGCGGGGGACACCCGAGTCGTGCTGCGCCACCGCCGGGACGGCGCTGGCGTCGGCGGGCTGCGAGACGCTCCAACGGGTCACCGCCTCGGCCGCCACCGACACCGCCCCCCCGCGCTCGAGCGCGCGTTGCCTGCGCGCTCGCCAGCGGGCGTGGGCGTCGCTGCTGCCGCGCGCGACCTCGCCGTTGTCGTCCGCCTGGAGGATGCGCATCTGGCGGAGGCCCACCTCGTGCTCCTTGTCGAGGGCGAGCTGCGCGGGGTCCCACCACACCACGCGGTGGTTGCCCGCCATGGGCTGGTGTTGCCCAGGGGCCACGTTGGCCATCGGCTCGAAGCGCGCGCTCGCTGGGCGCTCGAGCACGCTGTCGCTGCCAAAGGGCGGCGCGCCGGGGGCGGGAGTGGGCTGCCGACAGCGCGCGAGCGGAGGGTAGAGCGCGGGGCGCAACGCGTCGAGCCATCCGCTCACAGGCTCGTCTCCCACGGCGGGCACCACGAGCATGTCCCGGGCACGCGTCGCGGCCACGTACGCGAGCCGCACCGCCTCCTCCTC
Organism: uncultured Polyangiaceae bacterium; assembly: GCA_964401935.1. Lineage (GTDB taxonomy): Bacteria > Myxococcota_A > Polyangia > Polyangiales > Polyangiaceae > JAPYTK01. The sequence continues at coordinate 24,052 of CAYOAL010000071.1, read as the reverse complement.
GTCTCGGGCGAGGGCCTCGTCGCGATGCTCGCAAAGCTCACGAGGCATGCAGCCGGCCAGCGGCTGAGCCCACAGGTTCGCGTCGCCGTCCACGTAGCGGCTCGGCTGCGACCACGTCGGCGGCGCCGAGGGCTCGCACAGGATCACGATGGGAAACTCGAGCCCCTTCGCGCGGTGCACCGTCATGATGCGCACCCCCTCGGTGCCCTCCTCCACCACCGGTGCCTCCATGGCTTCGCCCACCTCTGCGTCGCGGGTGACGCGCTCGACGAAGGCGCGGAAAGAGGTCGCGCCCCCCTGCGTCTCGAAGCGCCGCGCGAGATCGAGCATGCGCAGCACGTTGGCCAGGGCTTGCTCTCCGTGGGGCCAGATGGCGATGCCCGCGTGGGCGCGCGTGGCGTCGAGCAGCTGCGTGATGGTGTCGGCGATGGGCCGACGGTTGCGTCGCCGATGGAGGTCGCGGAGCACGACCAGCGCGTCGCGGACCTCGGCGAGCTCGTCGGCGAGAGGGGCCTCGTCGCGATGGGGCGCGAGCGGGTGGAGGGGGCCCACGTCGGTGCGATAGGTGAAGAGCGCCGCGTCGGTGAGGGCGAAGAACGGGCCGCGGAGGGTCGCGTACACGCTGAGGGCGTCGTCGGGCCACTCCACCGCGGTGAGCGCGCATTGGATGGCGAGGATCTCCTCGCGCTGGTGGAACGAGCGCCCGCCCACGAGCACGTGGGGCACGCGTCGCGTCTCGAGGGCCCGCGCGTAGCCGCGGGTCACGTCGTCACCGAAGCGCTGAAAGCGCTTGAGCAAGAGACAGATGTGTCGAGGGGCGATGGCGACGCGCACCTCGGGGGCGTCACGCTCGGTCACGGTGTAGCCGCTGTGGTGGATGAGCCAGTCCACGAAGGCGCCCACCGCGTCCGGCACCGACTCCTCCACCTTCCACTTGGCGATGAAGCCCCGGTCGGAGTACGGGCGCGGAACGCTCAGCGCGATCACCGTCGGTTGGGTCGCCGGCTCCGACCGGAAGGGCGCGAGGGGGACGTACTCGGCCTGCTCCCCGGCGCCGGTCATGAGCGGCGCGAAGGCGGCGTTCACCGCGCTCTGGATGGAGGCGGCGGAGCGAAAGCTGGTGGAGAGATACAGCGCCTTCGCGCCATGGGCGAGCAGCTGCGCTTTGATGCGCTGATACAGCGCCACGTCGGCGCGCCGAAAGCGATAGATCGACTGCTTGGGGTCGCCGACCACGAACAGCTTCCCCGGTCGTGGTCGCACCGCGGTGAAGGTCGCGACCTCGGGGGTGTCGCTGGCCAACAGGAGCAGGATCTCCGCTTGCAGCGGATCGGTGTCTTGGAACTCGTCGACGAACAGGTGGGTGAAGCGTCGCTGGAGCTCCTCTCGGACGTCGCGGTCGTCGCGCAACAGATCCCGCGCCTTCAGCAGCAAGTCGAGGAAGTCGAGCTTCCCCGCGCGTCGTTTGAGCTCCTCGTAGGCGTCGATCACGGGACGGAGCTCGTCGTGCAGGCACGCGGCGAGATCGGCGTCCACGAGCTCGAGCACCCGCACAAGCTCCGCGTGGAGCGCGTCCCTTCGCTCGCGCACCGCTTGGGCGTCGAGCTCCCCAAAGCGCTGAGAGCGGCCACGCCACGTCCACTTGCGGCTCCTCGCGAGCACCCTGAGCTCGGCCTCGAGGCCATCGTGATCGCGGCCGCGAACGCCCTCTCGGTGGCGGAGCTCGTGAACGAAGCGATCGATCTCGAGGAGGTTTTGGGCGAGGTAGTCGTCGGCGTTGTCGGCCTCGCGCCCGAGCTCACCGAGCTCGGCGAGGCGGCTCACCACCTCGTCGAGGGTGCGCAGGCGCGCGAAGGTGGGGCGTGTCCAGGGGGCGGTGAAGTCGCGGGTGTCGGCGAGCCGGCGCGCCGCCTGCCGCAGCACCTCGGACGGGCTCTCCTCGCCCCGTCCGCCACGCCGCAGCGCGCGGCGCACACCCTCGGGGGGCGCGTCGAGGGCGCGCTCGAGCCAGCTGTCGAACGCCACGTCGAGCAGCTGGTTCGCGACGTCCTGCGCGGCCACCTCGAACAGTGGATCGACCCCCGCCTCGACGGGGCGCTCGTGCAACAGATCGGCGCAGAACGAGTGGATGGTGCCGATGCGTGCCGCCTCGAGCTCGGCCAGCGCTCGCTCGAGTCGTCGTGCGCGATCCTCGGCGCCGGTGGCGTTCGCCCGCGCGCGCGCCGTCTCCACCGCGCCCCGGAGCCTCAGCTTCATTTCACCGGCCGCCTTCTCGGTGAAGGTGACGGCCACGACCTCACTCAGCTTGGCCACCCCTCTCTCGAGGGCGGCCACGATGCGGGCCACCAGCTCGGTCGTCTTGCCGGTGCCTGCCGCCGCCTCGACCACGAGTGTCACGTCGAGCTCTTCGCGGATCGTGCGCCGCGCGTCGGCGTCGGCGAGGGGGGTGGTCTCGCTCATCGGGCCTTCCTCAGCTGGGCGAGCGGCGCGAGGCGCGTCGGGTTCTTCCGGCGCACACGCAGCTCCTCGTACGGTCCGCACAGCGCTTGGTAGTCGCACCAGGTGCACGCGCGGGGCGCGGGGGCGGCGGGAAGGAAACCATCGGCGAGGCTCTGGCGCACCGTGTCGGCCACCTGTTGCGCTGCCTCGCGTGCGTTCACGTCGAGCGGGAACCATCGCTCCTCGAAGCGGCCCTCGGCGGTGCAGTAGTAGAGGCGCCCCCCCTCGACGCGTTGATCCACGAGCAGCTTCTCCACCGCGAGCGCGTAGAGCACGGGCTGCAACGTCTCGCCGCCGCCGATCACGGCGCCCGGCTCGGCGCGCACCTTGCCCGTCTTGTGATCGGTGGCGCGCACCGCGCCGGTGGTGCTCTTCTCCACCAGATCGATGGCGCCTCGCAGCTTGATCCCACAGTCGAGTGGCACCGCCTCCTTCTGGCTCGCGGGGTCGCGGCCCCGGCGTGAGCGCAGCCCGAACGCCAGCTCGAAACGCCACGGGCGCCACGTCGGATCTTCGGCCTGGCGGCGCAGCCACTCCCGCAGATCCGCGCGCACGGTGGCCACCGTGTCGAGCCACACCCGCTCGATCGCCGGCGCGAGATCGTCGCGATAACGGGCGGCCACCCGATCGAGCACGTCCTCGAGCCGGTCCTGAGCCACCGCGAGGTTCTTGAAGGTGACCGGCAGCGCGTCGAGCTCTCGGAGCTCCTCGAGCAGCTCGAATTGCACGTCGTGCACCAGCGAGCCGCGCTGCAACGGGTCGAGGCGCTCGATCGGGCGCGCCTCCGCGCGTGGCGACAAGCGCATGATCGCGTGGAGGAAGAACTTGTAAGGACAGCGCGCGAAGTGCTGAAGGGCAGTGGGGGAGTAGCTCCGCTCCGAGAGGGCCTCGCGCTCCAGCGCGGCCCGGGCCACCCCCGTCGGGTCCACGAGGCCGTCGGCCGGCGTCCACTTGCGGATCCAGCGCCGAGCGCGGAACCGCAGCGCGCGCCCGAGGTGGGGGTTGGCGTCGAGCAGGTAGTGGGCGGTGCCGAGGGTCTCCGCCTCGGGGCGCTGCATCAGCTCGTCGAGCAGCGCGAGGTCGTGCTCGGCGGCGTCGATGGCGTCCATGGCGTTGGCCGGCGCGGGCCAGCCGATGCGGGCCGCGCCGACGCGATCCGCGAGGCGCGCGAGCTCGTCGAAGCCGGGGAGGCGGCCGGTGGCCGCCTGCAGCACCTCCAGCCCGTAGAACGAGGGCACGCGCGGTCGCACCTGATCGACGTCGAGGCGCGGATAGGACACGACCACCCTCGTCGTGGCCGCGCCCACCGCGAGGCGCAGCATGAGCCGCTCGGCGTCGACGCGGTCGTCCTCGGTCGGCAGCCAGTCGCTCAGCGCGCGGCGCTCGAAGTCGCGCAGCACCGGGTCTTCGATCACCTTCTGAGGGAAGACACGCTCGGCCATCCCGGGCACGAACACGAGCTCGAAGGAGAGACCGCGCGCCGACGCGCACGGCGCGACGAACACACGACCCTCGCGACGCTCGGAGGGCGCGAGCACGAGGCGTCCGAGGCGCGGCTCGAGCACGATGCGCACCTGTCGCAGATCGATCGGACCGAGCGCGCGCATCGGGGCGAGCTCGGCGAGCACCGACAGCACCCGCTCCGGGTGAGCGATGGCGCGGGTGGCGAGGGCGCCGAGGTGCTCGATCCACCCGCCCCAGGTGGCGGCCGCTGGGAGCAGCGCCAGATCGTCGAGGAGCGGCAGCGCGAACCGTCGCAAGGTCGAGAGATCCTGGAGCTGGCGCAGGATGGCGTCGGCGTGGGGCCCCTCGGCCTCCTCGAGGCCGCGGAGCTCGGCGCGGAGCTCGGCGCCGAGGCCGTCGAGGCGACGCTCCCAGCGCTCGCGCCCGCCGATCACGGCCGCCTCCACGAGCAGCTTCTCCCAGCGCCGGGGGGCGGGGAGGGTGTCGCCACCCGCGGGGTCGGAGGGGGGCGTGAAGTCGTCGCTCGGGCTCGGAAGCGTCGCGAGCTCTTCGTCGGGGACCACCCAGCGCTCGGGATCGGGCAGCGCGGCGGGGGGGGCGCCGTCGGCGCGCGCGGGGAGCTCTCCGAGGGAGAGATATTCGGCGAAACGCCGCGCCGACAGACCCTCGGCGGCGCAGGCGAGGAGCGCGATCATCGCCCTCCCGGCGGGGTCGGGCTTCACGGTGCCTCGGGCGAGGTAGATGGGGATCTCGGCGCGTCGCATCGCCTCCTCCATGTGTGCCCGATAGCGGTCGGGGGCACGGAGCAGCACTGCCATCTGGTCGAAGGGGACGCCCTCTTCGGCGGCGTGGAGGATGCGGCGCGCGATCTCCACACACTCGCGACTCTCGCCAGGAGCGCTCAGGATCTCGACGCTCTCGTCGAGCTCGTGGGGCGCAGGGGGGGCCGAGAAGAGGTGGGCCTGGAGGCGCGCGAGGCTGCGCTCTGCCTCCGAGCCGGCGCCGTGGAGGGCCTCAGCCTCCACGCCGAGCGTGCTCGCGTAGCGGGCGATGGCAGCGGTGTCGCCGCTCGGCGCGGTGACGAGCACCGACTCGGACCGCGCGGCGAGGGCGGCCACGAGCTCGGCGTCGCGCTGGCTCGAGAGCTCCACATCGAGCAACAGGATCGGCGCGGCGACGTGCGCGGCGGCGGTCGCCTCGGCGGCGAGCGTCATGATCGCGGCGCGATCGGCGAGGCCGGCCGCGTCGAGGGCGCGCTCGAGGGCGGCGAGCATGGTGGCGAGCTCGGGGCGGGCGCCTTCGAGCTGGGATGGGCTGACGCGCTGTGCGCGGAGCTCCATCAAGGTGCGGGCGAGCGCGCGCGGCAATCCAGGCTGGTCGGCCACGGCGGTGTAGCGGCCGAGCGCTCCCTCGGTGCGCAGCGTGTCCACGCTGGTGGCAGCGAGCGCCTCGACGACCAACGCCCCGGCGGGGGCGCGGCCGGAGGCGGCGAGGCTGGGGGCGGCGAGCTCTGCCGCGAACCGCGCGAGCGTGTTGGCCTCCCAGCCGAACACGGCGCCGTGCTGCGCGGCGACGGTGCGGATGCAGGCGCGGGCCGCGGCGGGGGAAGGAGCGAGCACGGTGAGCGGCTGGTCGCGCTCTCGCTCGAGGAGCCACCCGTGAGCCGCTGCGAGGCGCACGCTCGAGCATGCGCTGTGAACCAGGCGACACCCCATGGCGCATCCTAGCTAGCTCCTCTCGGCCGAGGGGCCATTTTCTTCGTTGACGATGGCGATTGAGAACGGGAGCGTTGGGTCGACGTCGAGGCCGTGAGCCGTGATGCCTGCGCGACGAGTGTGAAGAGCGCTTCAGTCATGGCTCGTGTTCCACGGGATCGGAACGAAGTCCGTCGACGATGTAGTTGGTGAGGCCGCGGCGGTTGCTGCTCCAGAGCACGTAGTAGGTGCCCTCCAGCTTCATGTGAAAGGTGAATTCCGAGCCGGGAGGAGTCCACTGCTCAATTGCGGTGGATGGAGGCACGGCCTCTTTGTCGCTCTCGTAGTGGTCTTCAAGTGGCCAATGAAGGCGTGATTCGGCCCAGGTGCGCGGGCGCCTCTTCATCAGGCGTATGCGTACGCGCGCGTAGTCGAGGAATGCTTTTGCTTTCTTGTTCGTGCCCTCCATGACGATCTCCTGAGGTGACAGATCATCGGTAGAAGCTGTCGTGCTTTCCGGTCGTGTTGCGTGAGCTCCCACGTAATGCGTCCCTCATCGTCCACGGCGTGAATCGTGAAGGTGTGCGCGTCAGCATGCACGATGCGGAGCTCGTGAAACACGTACCTTGGCGTCCAGCGTGCACCTTCTGACGGCTTGGGCCGGTCCTCCTCGCGGTTGGCGACTACCTTTATGCGCTCGCCGTTGAAGCCGCCGCCAGCCATCAGCTCGTGCCATGTCGATGGATAACGTCCGGTTTGCGCGTGTGCGATCGCCATTCGTTTCCGAGCGTAGTTCAGGACCTCGCTCTGCGGCTTGGGGGCTGGCTTGTCGAAGACCACGCTTGTGCCCTCATCAGACGATGGTGGCGAGGAGCAGGTCGAAAGTTCGGGGCCAATGACGCCAACAAACGTGGCGACCAGTGCCGAGACGCTGTGCCAGCGGCTCAATGCTCGAAGTCCTCGTCTCCGTAGAAATCGCGAAGCCGCGCGTGCTTGTCATTCACCTCGTCGAAGGCATTCAGCTCCTCACTCCACGCAGGTGAGAGCTCTGCTCACGCTGGTCCTTGTAGAGCTCGTTCTCATGGTCCCAAGACTCGCGCTCGTTTCGTTCCAACGGCGGACTGAGATGGCCCTCTTCTGTCGCTCGTCGATCACGGCGTGCTCAGCATGGCGTCCACACCCTGTGAGACCGAGCGGCGACGCCGCGATTCTCTCGATGGCGGCGGTGATGGGGCCGGCATTCTCTACCCTTCGAGCACGAGTCTAGCGTTCGGGGGTTTGAGTGTCATGGTGAAAGTCAGCCATGCTCGTTGCGCAGTGGTGGGTGCCACCTGGCCTCAAGCTCAGCGCGCGATAGCCATGAAGGCAGCCGTGATGGGCCCATGCACGCACAGCTTCTCGTGAGCGCCGCGTTCATCGCTGGCGAACGCGCGTTGTGGGACGTACGAGAGAGAGACGTCGCTTGTGACGAGCACGAGCGCTCGCTTCATGGGTCCGGAGCCGAGTGGAGCTCCGCTCTGGGGGCAGTTGGATGGGTGCATATCCCGGTTTACGGGAACTGCATCAAAGAGCTGAAGAGCGACGCGGTCAGAGCGCTGCGACGAGCTGCGCCATGGGCGTGAGGCCCGCGACGTGGGCTTGCTCTTGGAGCCGCGTGAGCTGCCCGCGCCGCGTGGCGTCGTTGGGCTCGGCGAGCACGGACGCCGCGCTTTGACCCATCTCGGCGAGCAACGTCAAGAGCTCAGAGGGCTCCTCGGTGGCGCGCAGGAGGAGGTCGGCGAGCCGGCGCGTGTCCTCGGCGTCTCGCATTCGGATCGCCGCCATGAGCGCGTGGGTCAAGAACACGATGCGGCTATGGGCCACGGCGCCGGCGTCGAGCGCGGCCAGCCCTCGCCGGATCTCGCGGCGAATGTCCTCCGGTGCGGTCGCGCACGCGACGAGGGCGGCGTGCACGACGCCGCTGCTGAACGCCGAGCCCGACACGATCGAGAGCTCGAGGGCGTGGGCCGCCTCGGCTTCGTGTTCTCGCCCGAGGTGGAAGCGGGCCACCGCCAGGTAGGCTCGCCCGAGCGCCTCGAAGCGTCGCGCACCCATGCGGCGCGTGAGGTCCGCCACCGACTGCGCTTGGTGTTCCATCCGTTCCCAGTCGCCGAGGTAGCCGAGCGCGAGGCAGGCGCCGGTGCGCAGAAACGCCACGGCGCGCAGCGCCCCCACCTCCTCCGCCCGGTCGGCCTCCTCGCTGCACCGTTGGGCGGCCTCTCGCACTCGCAAGAAGAGCACCTGGATGACGAGGCGCATCCCCCGACTCGAGCGCCGGAGGTGGCCGAGGCCCTCCCTCTCGGCCAGGGCCTCGCAGCGCTCGAACAGCTGCGTGGCGCTCCGCATGCGTCCGGCCACGTAGTGGGCGTCGGCCATGCCGCTCAGGGCCTGGGCCTCCGCGAGCGGAGAGCGCGCCCGCCGCCCCAAGGCCAGCGCACGCTCGTGCTCCTCGAGGCACGCGTCGGCGTCGCCGGAGGGGAAGAGCACGTTGCCGCGCATGAAGTGTACGTGGGAGCAGAGCTCGGGCATCGTGGTCTCGTCGAGCACGCGCGCTGCCGCGGCGAGGGCCTCGAGCGCGTCGCTCTGGCGATCGAGGAGGCGGTGCACCGCGGCGGTGCCGAGCCAAGCCTGCGCCTGCTCTTGCGCGGCAGCGCCAACGCGGCGCGCGGCGTCGAAGGCGGCGAGCGCCTCCTCGGGCCGCCCGAGCTCGCGGAGGAGCTCGCCGCGAAGCAGGCCGAGGCGGTAGAGATCGGCGTCGTGGGTGGCGAGCGCGAGCCCGCGGTCGCAGAGCTCGAGGGCGTGCTCCATCCCTCCCCCGCGGCGCTGTTCGTCGGCCGCGTGCCAGTACCCGCCCGGGGCCCCCGAGTCGTGCGCGCGCTCGAGGTGGGCGGCGCGCAGCAGCGTGTTTCGCTCCGCGTAGTGGGCGGCCGCCTCGAGGTGGAGCGCGCGCCGCCGCGCGTCCGTCAGCGAGGCGTAGACAGCGTCCCGCACCAGCGCGTGGGTGAAGGCCGTCTCATCGCCCCCTGCCCGCAGGAGCCCATGCTCGACCAGCGCGGAGAGGTCGAGCGTGGTCGTGCCCGTCACCCGGAGGAGCGCCGCCTCCTCTACCTGTTGCCCGAGCACGGAGGCGGCCTCGAGCACCCTTCGGCTCTCGGTGTCGAGGGCGTCCACGCGCGACTGCACCAGGGCCTGCACCGACCCCGGGACGGACGTCGCGGCGTCTGCGCGGCACAGCTGTTCGAGAAACAGGGGGTTTCCGCCGGCTCGCGCGATCACCTGGGCGGTGTCGCCGACGTCGGCGCCGCGGAGCCTCGCGAGCCACTCGAGCAGGGCTCGCGCCGCGGGCTCGCCGAGGGGGGCGAGGTCGAGCGTCGAGACCGCCCTCCCGCGCACGGCGCGGCGCCAGTCGGCGTCGTCGGGCTCACCGACGATCCTCGTGGTCATGACGAGGAGCGCGCGACACTCCGCCACCGTAGCGATCAGGTGCGCGAGCTCGCGGCGCGTGGACACCGGCGCCCAGTGGATGTCTTCGATCCACACGAGCTGTGGCGTCCGCCGTGACTGCGCGGTCAGCAGCTTGCCCACGATCGCGCCGCTCTGCCTCGCCGTCTCCTCGGCCCCAGTGTCAATCTCGTTCGGTGGTGTGCCCCCCGCGTGAAGCATCCGGCGCGCGAACGCGAGGTCGCTCGTGGTGAGATCGCCGCGCGAGAGCGCCGCGCCGAGCGCCGCGTCCACGTCGTCGTCGGGTGACGGGAGCAGGAGGCCGCGGGTGAGCGAGTGAAGGAGCTCGGAGTCCGCCCCGCAGCCGAAGTCGAGCACGTGGTGCCTCCGCACCTCGAACCCCGCGCGCTGCGCCTCCTGACAGAAGTGGGCGACCAAGAGGGTCTTGCCGATGCCTGGCTCCCCGCGCACGAGGTACGAGCGGCCACGGCCGGTCGCGACGCACGGCGACAAGGACGCCGACAGCTGCGACAGCTCGAAGTCTCTGCCAAGGAGCACCGACCGCGCCGCGTGTTCGGGGCTCACATCGAGGAGCTCCCACGCAGCGCTCCCGCGCACACGTCCACGCTCGAGCACCTCGGCGCGCTCGCCCAGATCGGAGCGGACGGCGCCGGAGATCACGAGGGACCCCACCTCGTGGAGGCAGGCGGCGACCGACACCACGTCGCCTTGCACGAGGAGCCCCTCCTCGCCCTCGTCGACCAGCGCTTGCCCCGACGCGACCCCGATGCGCACGGGGAGGCCGCGCTCGGTCAAGAGGTCGCGCACCGCGAGGGCCGCTCGCACCGCCTGTTCGAGCGCGCTGCCGCGGGTGCTCGCCGCGCCGTACACGGCCGAGAGCGCGTCGGCGGCGTCACGCAACAGGTGTCCACCGAAGCGTGTGAGCGTGGAGCGCGTGCCTTCCCGCGCTTGGGGGCCGTGTTCGGCCCGCTCCCACGTGGTCGCGGCGTGCACGACGACCACCTGACGCAGCGATGGCGCGCGGGGGTGCAGCGCGCGCGGTCCGGGGAGCGCTTCGTTGGCCGCGAGGTCGGCGTGAGCTGCTCCGTGGCTCGCTCCCACCTCGGCGTGAGGCGCGCGGGGGGCGGCGCCAGCGTCCGCGGCGCGGATTCGCGCGGCCAGCGCCGAGGTCGCCTGCGAGGGGGCGATGCCGAGCTCACGCGCGAGCAGCTTGCGGCACGCTTCATACTGCCGGAGCGCGCCGCCAGGGGCGTCAGCGGCCACGTGCAGCTGCATCAGCTCGCGGTGCGCGGACTCGCGCAGCGGCTCGAGCGCCACGACGCGCATGGCGAGGGTGACGGCCGCCTCGAGCTGGCCGGCGTCGCGCTCGAGGCGACAGAGCCGTTCCATGGCTGCGACGGCCAGCGCGCGGAGGCGCGTGCGTTCGCTCGCCGCCCACTCATCGAACCCGTCGGCCCGCGCGCTGAAGCCTTCGAGGAAATCACCGCGGTAGAGCGCCACGGCGTGTCGGAGCGCGTCGCGGTCGCCGGCCGCGAGCGCGGCGAGAAAGTCGGCCACGTCGACGTGTGTCGCGGTGAGCCCGAGATCCTGGCGCCCAGAATCGAGCACGCCGCTCGGGAGCCCCTTGCGCAGCACGGTGAGTGTCTGTCGCAGGCTTCGTCGCGCGTGCTCATCGGCCGAGATGTCACCCCACAGGATCGACGCGACGTGCTCGCGCGCGTGACGCCGGCGCGGCGGCGTGGCCAGGTACGCGAGCAGCGCCCGCGCCTTCTTCGCCGACACGTCGATGGGCTGGCCGTCTCCGGCGGTCACCTCGAGCCCGCCGAACAGCCTGAGCGTGAGCTCCACGGCCGGAACCTACCACGCGCGGCGATCGCCGGTGATTTCGATCCACCCCGGGCGTTTTGACGCTTCTTTGGCGCTGGGGAGGACGGCCCGTTGGCGGTCGATGGCGATGCTGTGAGTCCAAGGAGACAACCTCATGCAACCAGAAATCGTCGAAGCATTCGCCACCCAGGTCATGTCGGACGTTGCCATCGCCTACTCGGGGGTGTTGGTCAACATCGGACACAAGCTCGGCCTCTACCGGGCCATGGCCGGCGCTGGGCCCCTCACCTCCGAACAGGTCGCGGAGCGCAGCGGGATTCGCGAGCGCTACGTGCGGGAGTGGCTCAACAACCAGCGCGCCGGAGGATACCTCCTCTACGACCCCGCGCTCGCTGCCTACACGCTCCCCGACGAGCACGCCTACGTGCTGGTCGACGCCGACAGCCCGGTGTTCCTCGCGCCGGCGTTCGACGGCGCCTCGTCGATTTGGCTGGATGAGGACAAGGCCATCGAGGCGATCCGGAGCGGCGAGGGCCTCAGGTGGAGCGAGCACCACCACCGCCTCTTTCACGCCACCGAGGCGGTGTTCCGCAACGGGTACCGCGAGCATCTCGTGAACACCTGGATCCCGGCCATCGAGGGCATGGACGCGCGGCTCCGCGCTGGGGGGAGGGTCGCCGACGTGGGGTGCGGCCACGGCGCGTCGAGCATCCTGATGGCTCAGGCCTACCCGGCCGCGACCATCGTCGGAATCGACAACCACGGGCCGTCCCTCGAGGTCGCGCGTCAGCGGGCGCGGGAGGCGGGTGTGTCGGACAACCTGGTGTTCGAGGCGGCGGATGCCCGCAGCTACACCTCGCGCGGCTTCGACCTCATCTGCTTCATGGACGCCCTTCACGACATGGGGGACCCCCACCTCGCCGCGCAGCACGCGCACGGGGCGCTCGTTGAAGATGGCGCCTTGCTCTTGGTGGAGCCGTTCGCCAACGACAACGTGGAGGAGAACATCGGGCCCGTCGCCCGCCTGTTCTACGCCGCCTCGTTGACGATGTGCACGGCCAACGCGTTGTGCGATGGCGACCACGCGCTCGGTGCGCAAGCGGGCCCGGCCGCGACCGCCGAGGTGCTCCGGCGCGCGTCGTTCACGCGCATTCGGCGGGCCTGTGTGACGCCTATGAACATCATCTACGAGGTGCGGCGATGAGCGCACCGGTGCTCGCGCAGAGGACCGCGCTCCCCGAGCTCGACCGTCGCGCGACCGTCCCCGAGCTCGCTCGCGCGCTGCGCGAGGAGGGGGGGGCGGTCGTGCGCGGTCTGATCGACGAGGCGATGGTGCGGGCGGTGGGCGACGAGCTCCGTCCCTATCTGGCGGCGACCCCACACTCCGAGGGGAGCTTCACTGGCTACCGGACGCGGCGGACGGCGCGGTTGATCGCGAAGTCGCCCACGTGCAGGGAGCTCGTCGCCCACCCGCTGGTGCTCGGGGCGGTGGCGGAGCTCTTTCGCGATGGCTGCTATCACTTGCAGCTCGCCAGCACGAGCGCGATCCAGGTCGATCCGGGGCAGCCCTCGCAGGCGCTTCACCGCGACGATGGTGTCTATCCGTTTCGCCACCCTGGTCCCCCGAGCGTGGTCGCCGCCATCTGGGCGATCGACAACTTCACCGCGGACAACGGCGCGACCCGCGTGGTGCTCGGCAGCCACCGCTGGGACGACGAGCAGAAGCCCCAGGGAGAGGAGGCCATGAGCGTGATCATGCCGCGGGGCTCGGTGCTGCTCTACGATGGCGCGCTCTACCACGGGGGCGGGGAGAACCGCTCCGACCAGAGTCGCCTGGCGTGTCTGTTCGGCTACAGCCTCGGCTGGCTCCGTCAGCTCGAGAACCAATACCTCGCGGTGCCCCCGGCGCTCGCCCGGACGCTGCCGACGGCGCTCCAGCGCCTCGTGGGCTACCGGTCGCACGGCTTCCTCGGCTCGTTCGAGAACCAGGATCCGAGCGTGGCCCTCCGTGACGAAGTCCCGGACGCGCTCCCGTCTCACGATCTGTTCACGTCGGAGCTGGAGGCGCGTCCGATGCGGCGGCGTTGACGGCGCCGTGCGCGAGGGACGTGGGCGACTGCCCGCGTCGAACGAGACCGAACGGGGGCGTCGGTGGGTCAACGTCGTGGGGTCGGGGCAGCGCGGCCCGAGGCGGCGCTGAGGTCGCGACCCGCCCACGCCGCGACGACGGCGAGCCTGTGTGTGGCGTCACGGAGCTCGCCGAGCTCGTCGGCGGCGACCGTGGCGGCGAGCGCGACGTTGGCCGCACGGCGGGCCACGAGCTCACGCTGGGCAGCGAGGCGCTCGAGCGTGTGCGTTCGTGCGGTGCTGGGACCGCGCGCGTCGAGCGCGGCCGCGACGCGGAGCTCGGTAGCGCGAGCGCCATCGAGGCCGCGCAGCGCCGCCGTGAGCAGCGCGGGGCGCGTGAGCGGTAGGATCTGGGGGCTGGCAGTCGAGAGGAGCGTTGAGGTCATGGCGTTTCGGGGGGACCCGTCGTGCTTCGATCAGGGGGCGTGGGCCAACAACTCGACGAGCCTCGTGGACACGCTCCCTTGGGCTCGTCGAGTCGCCTGTCTTCGTTGGCGCCGAGCTCCCCGGACCTGGAGCTCGCCGGACCTTGAGCTCCTCGACGGACCTTGAGCTCCTCGACGACCTAGCGCTCCCCGCGGACCGCTTGGGCGCCCTCTTCTCCGATCCGCGCTGCGAGGGTCGCGCCGGTGTACGTGGCCCACAGGCTCGGGACCGCGCCGCGCAACCAGGCGGCGAGGTGGGGTAGCTCGGCGAGCTCGGCGTCGATGAGCCCGCGTTCCTGTGCGGCGGCACGACCGGCGCAGACGCGTGCCACGTCGGCGAGGATCACCTCGCGGGGGCCGAGCGGCACGTCGGTCGGGCGGCTCGCCACGAGGGCCACGACGCGCTCGAGCTCGCCGTCGCGCGCCGCTCGAAGCGCGGCGGCAGAGAAGCGCGTGGCCTCCGTGTCTCTCGGATCGAGGCACTCGAGCTCGGCGGCCGCTTCGTCGTCGCGACGGAGGGCTACGAGGCAGAGGGCGCGGTGTTGCCGCGCGAGCTCGCTGAGCAGCGAGGGGAAGTCGCCGGGCGAACCGCGGCGCGCGCGCACGCCGGCGAGCAGCTCCAGCGCGCGCTCGATGTGGCCGAGCGCCTGAGGCACGTTGCCCACCCCGTACTCGGTCACGCCGAGATAGAGGTTCGCCGCCGCGGCTCGGGTCCCGTCGCTCGCTCGTGTCTGCGGCACCATCACCGCTCGCGCCGCGGCGTGTTCACCGAGCTCGAGCCGCTCGACCGCGTGGTGGAGCGCGCTCCAGTGCTGGCGTTCGTGAACGAAGTGTCCCGCCGCGACGAGCACAAGGAAGCCGATCACGCTGAGCGCTCCTGCTCCGGCGCTGCCGGCGACCATCGCGATCACTCCTCCCTCCGCGACCGCCGCGACCGCGACCACGATGGCCAGCGTCCGCTCCCGTCGCGGCGTCGCCTGATGCGCGTGGAGGGTGGTCACCGCCACCCGCGCCGCTTCGCTCGGCGCCGGAAGCTCGGGCACCGTGAGGGCTGCCGACTTGGGCTCTTCGCGGAGGTAGGCGACCGCTTGCGGCACGAGGCTCGCCACCCACCGCTCGAGCGGTTCGTCGTCGGTCCGCCCATGCACGGGGCTCCGGTACGCCGAGGGCTCACCGTGGCTCGCCATCGCCGACAGCGCGCGCGCGAGGATGCGCTCACGCCCCACGAGCGCGCCGAGCATGGCGCCGCGACCGGCCCGCACCGCTCGCACGAGCTCCGCCCTGTCGCCCGTGCGTGCGGCCAGCGCGGCCCGCACGAGGGCTACCCGCCCGCGCGCCATGGCCTCCACGTCGCCCGCGGCCGCTTCCACGGCCTCCACCTCACCGCGGGCCTCCACGAGCTTTCCTGCTCGCAAGAGGAGCAACGCGCGCAGGGCGCGAGACGCGAGGTGGACGTTGCGCTGGCGTTCATCCCCGGAGATCGGACCCGCGAGCCCAGCGTCGAGCACCGTGAGCGCGTGGTCGAAGTCTTCTCGCCGCATGGCGACCGCCGCCTCGAGCTGAGAAGCGAGCAACCTCGCTTGCCGTGGGAACGCACGCTTCACCTCCACGAGCGCCGCCTCCGCGTCGTCGACATCGCCGGCTGCGAGCCGGAGCGCTGCTCGCTGGAGCAGCCGGGCCGAGCGCGTGCTCGCCGCCGTGTACCCAAGGAGTCCGAGGAGTCCGAGCCCTCCGCCCAGGCCGACCCCTGCCCACACCCAGGCCGAGACGCCGCCCCCGAGCAACGACGCCAGGACCGCCAGCAGCACCACCACCGCGAGCCAGAGTCCCACGAGCTTGGTCGCCATCGCCGTCCGAGTGGTACGCCGAACCACGCGTCGACCTCCCTCGGTCGCCACGGCGCAGGGACCCACGGCGCAATTGCCTACATCGTGCTACACTACCCGCGCCCATGGCCCTCACGCCCGGACAGCTGCTCGGCGACAAGTATCGGCTGAGCCACGCGCTCGGCGAAGGAGGGATGGGCGCGGTGTGGGCCGCCGACGACGTGCACCTCGGCCGCTCGGTCGCCATCAAGGTGCTCGGCCCGGGCGTCGACGAAGCGGTGGCCCATCGGCGTTTCCTCCGTGAGGCGCGCCTCGCTGCGCAGCTGCGAGGCCCCCACGTGGCGCAGGTGTTCGACGTGGGTCTTCACGAGGGCCAGGCCTTCATCGTGATGGAGCACCTCGAGGGGGAAGATCTCGAGCGGCGCCTCGCGCGTGGACGCCTGGCGCCGAGCGCGGTGGCTACGTGGATGGATGGCGCCTGCGCTGCGCTCGCCGAGGCCCATCAGCGGGGGATTGTCCACCGCGACATCAAGCCTGCGAACCTCTTCTTCGCGCGCGCTGGCGGGCGCGAGACCCTCAAGGTGCTCGACTTCGGGATCGCCATGCGCCGCGAAGGGAGCGGGCGCCTCACGACCGAGGGCACGATCATCGGCACGCCCCTCTACATGAGCCCCGAGCAGAGCCAGGGCCTCGAGGTCGACCATCGCAGCGATCTGTGGTCGCTGGCGGTGGTGGCCTACGAGTCGCTCACTGGCACCCAGCCGTTCTTGGGCAAGACGGACTGGGAGGCGCTGGCGGCGATCGCGAAGCGCCCTGTCCCCGATCCGAGCACGCTCGTACCCACGCTGCCGTCCTCGCTCGACGAGCTCTTCCGCCACGCGCTGCGGCGCGAGCCCGCCCAACGCTTTCAGTCGGCAGAGCTCTTCGGGCGCGCCTTCGCCGCCGCCGCTCGCGGCGAGTACCCTCCGCCGGATGTGACCGCCGACACCACCCCCATGGCGATCGGTCCGGCCTCGACGGCGCGACGGGCGATCACCGACGTGGTGGCGATCGACGAAGGCCGCCCCACGCGCGCGCTCCCCCTGCGCCCGCTCGCGCTCGTGGCCGGGCTCGGCGCCGTGGCAGCGCTCGCCTACGTGGCCGCTCCCCTCGGCGACGAGCGGGCCCTCCTCGTGAGCACGCGGCTCGTGGACAACATCGAGCTCGAACGCGAGCCACGCTCGGCTCCCCCGCCCGCGGGGCCGTCGGCGTCGTCTGCGGCGCCCGTGGCTCCATCCATGGTGGCGCCCGACCCATCGCGCGCCCCGGCGCCACGCGCCCGCGAGGCGACCGCCCCCAAGCTCGAGGCGCCGCGTGCTGCGCCGTCGCCTGCCGCTCCGTCGCCTGCCGCGCCGTCCGCTGCCGCTCCGTCCACCACCGCTCCGTCCACCACCGCTCCGTCGCCGCCGCCACGCCCCAAGAACGAGTTCGGGATCTGACATGCTGCGCGCGCAGAACAGCGCCACCCTCGTCCTCGTCGGGGTGCTCGCCCTGGCCCAGACCGCCGCCGCCGACGAGCCCGAGGCGACAGCGCCGGCGGCCACGCCCAGCGACGAGCAGCGCGAGCTCGCCCTGCGCCTGGGACGGGAAGGCGTGGCCCTCTACAACGAGCAGCGCTTCGAGGACGCGCTCGATCGCTTCACCAACGCCGAGGCCATCGTGCACTCGCCGGTGTTCGTGGTGTACATGGCGCGCATCGCGCGGAAGCGGGGCCAGTGGCGGAAGGCGCGTGCGCTCTTCGACACGGTGCTCGCGGAGAGTTTCCCCATCGGCACGCCGGAGCCGTGGCTGCGCGTGCGCGACGAGGCCGCCCTCGAACGCGAGCGCCTGGTCGCCGTTCTCCCCACGGTTCGTGTCGACGTGGCCGACGCCGAGCCGAGCGAGGTGTCGCTCTGGATCGACGGCGAGATGATCACCGGCTGGACGGGCGGCCCGATCGAGGTCGATCCGGGCAAACACCAGATCGCGGCCCAGCACCTCGACCGCGCGGCCCGGCGTCGCTTTGCGGTGAAGGCAGGGGACAAGGACGTGCGCGTGAGGCTCGCGTTCGAGGCGCCGGCGACCGACCCTTCCGTGCACAGCGTAGGCCCGAGGGCCAACCCGCCGCCGCCGGACCCACCGGTCGGCGGTGTTCTCTCCGACCAAGCGGTCGCGGGCTACACGTTCCTCGGCCTCGGGGGCGCCGCCGCCCTCGCGGCGCTCGGCGTGGGGGTCGGCATCGCCGTCCACTACGGCGGCATGAGCGACGCGTGCTACGAGGGCCGCTGCCCCACCGCGCTCACCCCGGAGGTCGACACCCTCGACGACCTGAACCGCGCCTGCCTCGGGCTCGGCATCGCGAGCGCGACGCTCCTCATCACCAGCTGGATCGTCCTCGCCACCGCGCCGGCCGCGCCCCTGGCCCCCGCCACCGGTCTCGTCGTGGACCGTGATGGAGTGACGCTGCGATGGTGAGGTGGTGGCTCCTCGGGGGGCTCGCGACGCTCTTTGTCGCTGCCTGCATCCTCGACGTCGACGACACGCTGTGTGTTCACGACGATCACTGCGACGAGGGCGAGGTGTGCGCCGTCACACGACGATGCGTCGCGTGCGCGGACGAGCAGTGCCCTCCGAGCGTGCGCTGCGAGAGCAACGACGACTGCGACGAGGAGGAAAACTGCGCCACCGATGGTGTCTGTCGAGCGCGGTGTGTCATCGACGCTCAGTGCCCGAGCGGCTCCTGCGCCGTGCCGGTGTGCGCCGCCGCGTTCGGCGAGCCCTGCGATCCGGAGTACGACACGCGCACCCCCTGCGCCGGCAAATGCATCGACACCGACAACCAGCTCGAGGCGGTGCCCGCCTATTGCTCTCACACCTGCCTGCCGACGGTGTGTCCCGAAGGCTTCGAGTGCGTGAACGACTATTGCCGCGTGGTCACGGGCGAGCTCGTGTGCAACCACCCGAGCCCCGACGCTCCGTGCGGCAGCTGCGCGTGGGAATACTGCGGCTACGACCTCGAAGACTGCTGCGAGGGAGCGATCTGCGACGACGTGCTCGGCCAGATCGCCCTGTGCGACGCGCAACGCGACTTCGGGAGCTGCTCGCCGCTTGGCTTCCCGTCAGGCTTCCTCACGACGAGCCAAGAGCTCGCCGATTGCATCGCGATCTTCTGCGACGACGGGCTCTGCTTCGTCGACTGATTGACACGGTCCACCGACGCGGCGGAGGACGAACCCCCATGGCCAACCCGACCACCCGAGTTCGTCGCTTTCAACCCGACCACGCGCGCGACGAGCGCATCCCGTGCATCGAGCTGGTGTCCGGGGCGCGACGCGGCGAGCGCGTCGCCCTCGAGCCTGGGGTCACGCGGATCGGACGCGAGAGTCGCCTCGAGCTCTGCCTCGACGAGGATGGGATCTCGCGGCGGCACGCCGAGATCCACGTCGACGAGCACGGCCTCGCGACGCTCGTCGATCTCACCTCCACCAATGGCACCTTCGTCAACGGGGCCAAGATCACGCGTATGCCGCTCCGCGAAGGAGACCAGGTGCATGTGGGCGCGCAGGTCGAGCTGCGCTTCGGCTACCGCAAGCGCTCCGAGCTCGCCCTCGCCACGGCGACCGTGACCACCCCGAGCGCCCCCCTCACCGCGCGCGAGCTCGAGGTCGCGCGCCTCGTGGCCGAGGGGCACTCGAACGACGGCGTGGCTGCCCACCTCGGCATCAGCGGTCGCACGGTGGGAAAGCACCTGTCCAACATCTACGACAAGCTCGCCATCCACACGCGCGCCGAGCTCACCCGCTGGGTGCTCCTCCGTTGATGGGTGAAGTACGTCGATCGACGTATACGGCCGTCACCGATTACGCCGTTCGCCTCATGGTTGTGCTTCGAAGAGAGCTCTAGATTCCGGGCATACCCCACGTTCATGGAGACGACGATGTTCACCCTACGAGCTCTGCGCGGACTCACGGCCACCGCCGTGACGGCCTTTCTCACCCTGACCCCTGCCGCTGCAGAAGCGGCGAAGCCCCAAACGACCGACCTCGTGGAGCTCCAGAATGGGGGCATGATCCGCGGCCAAATCATGGTGATGACTCCCGGTGAGAAGGTGGTCATTCAGGTCGCGGGCGAAGACGAGCCCCGGACCATCCCATGGTCGGAGGTGAGCGATGTGCAGCGTGGCGAAGCGACCGCCAAGAGAGCGCCGCGCGACGATGACGACGATGACGACGACGAGAGGGCAGAGCAGCGCAGGCCGCGCGTCCGCGTCCACATCGAGACCGACGACGATGAGGTGGTGCTCACCGAGCACGTTCGCACCGGCACCGTGGTCACCCCCTACGGCGCGATCGTGGGTTGGAAGTCGAACACCGTCTGCTCCAACCCGTGCGGTGAGTCGGTGTCTGCGCGACGCGGTGCGCTCTACACCGTGGGTGGGAGCGACATCCCCGAGAGCGACGTCTTCGCTCTCGACGCCTACGAGGGCGACGTCACCCTCCGTGTCGACGGCGGGTCGCCGGCGCTCCTCGGCTGGGGGGCCACGTTGACCACGTTGGGGGCGCTCGGCCTCCTCACCGGCGCCGTCTTCGCCCCCATCGGCGTGGCCGTCGACAGCTCCACCGGCGACGACTTTCGCGATGCTGGCATCGGGTTGCTCGTGGGCGGGGCTGTCTCTCTCGCAGCCGGGATCGTCATGATCACCCAGGGTGACACCGAGGTGGAGATCGCGCCACGCGCCCGCGCGGCGGCTGCGCGAGAGCGTGCTCCTCGGTGGTGGCTGGGCGAGTTCTGAGGCGATCGTGGGCTCCACAACGAAGGCGGCGCTCGCGGCGTCGCCCCTCGCCGTGTGCCTCGCGGTCGTGTTGGCGTTCACGTCTGCCTGCGGGCGTGGTGCTCTTCGAAGCTCTTCCCGCACCACCATCCGCAGCCCCGGCGGGGCGCTCTCCGCGAGTGACCTCGACACGCTGCGCCACACCGTGGAGACGGTGCGCCGCCTCGACTTCGGCGACGACCTCGTCCCCATCCTCCAGATCGAAGAAGACGCGTTTCGTGCGCTCGTGCGCGAACACCTCGTCCCGCCAAGCGGGAACGAGCGGCGCCTGGCCGGCCTGTTTGATTGGCGCGGCTCGGGGCCAGCGCGAGGACGACGGGCCGGCGCCGCCGACACCAAGCCGTTCGACGAGCTCGTGGCCGCCTTCTACGACGTGAAGCGCGACCGTATCGTCGCCCCCATCGACGCGGACGGACCCACGCCACACAAGCTCGGCATCCTGGCCCATGAGCTCCAACACGCGCTGCAGGAGCGGCACTTCGAGGTCGCGGCCCTCGCCGCGAAGACCGTCGAGGACGACGCTGCGCTCGCCCTCTCGGCCCTCGTCGAGGGCGACGCACAAGTGACCATGGGCGCGTACCTCGGGGCCACGCACGGCATCCCAGTGTCGCGGGCGCTCCGACGCCTCACCGATCTCGTCGCTGGCGTTCCGATTCGTCACGAGGGTGGTGGCCGGACGTTTGGCGGCGGCCACGACCTTCACTTGGTGAGCTTCCCCTACGAGGAGGGGATGCGCTTCGCGGCCGACCTTCATCGCACCGGCGGCTTCGAGCTCATCGACCGCGCCTTCGCGTCCCCACCCACCGCTACGATGCACATCCTGCACCCCGAGCGGTACCTCGCCGGTGAGCTCCCGGTGGAGTTGGACGCGCCGGAACCGGTGGGCGAATGGCTCGGCCACGGCACGTGGGGCGAGCTGCGAACTGCGCTCGCCCTCTCGCCGTGTCACCCGGTTGTCCACGCGCGGGCCGTGGCCGCGGGGTGGCGCGGCGATCGTTACACCCTCGGCGCCCGCGCGAGAGAGAGCACCCTCACGTGGCTGAGCGTGTGGCGACACGAGGCCGCGGCCGCGGCGTTCGAGGAGGCCCTCGTTCCATGCGCCGCCGTGCGCCGCCGCGTCGCTCGCCATGGCGACCGCGTCCTGGTCACCGTCGGCGCGACCGATGCCGAGCACAATGGGCTCGCCGCGCGCCTCGCCTCGCATGGCGTGCGCGTGCCTCTCGCCACCCCGCTGACCGACGCAGCGATTCCACCGCGCGTCCCCATCCCGCCGCGGCGCAAGGGGCGCATCGAGGGGCGGCGCTTCCGCAGCATCTGGCTCGGCCTCGAGGGAGAGCTCCCCCGCGGCGTGGAGGGGCGTGTGCCCGACGACCCCAGCCTCGAGCTCGTCGTCGACGATCGCGCCAGCGGCGCGCGCGGCCTCCTCGCCCTCTCCGACCACGTCCCGCGCGGGCGCGCCCTCGATGCACTGTTCGCCGAGGTGCTCGGCTCCCTCCGCGCCAGCGCCGATGCGCACGTGGCGCGGGCAGGGCGCACGCGCCGCACCTCCTCCCTCGGCCCCGCGATCGCCGAGCGCTACCACACCGGCACCACCACCTTCGACGTCGAGGTCATCCCAGTCTGCGCGGACACCGGCGCGTTGATCCTCGTTGGTGTTTTCCACGACGCCGAGGGCCGTGAGACGCTCGCCTCCTGGCGCGACCGCCTCACCTGGATCGCGGGGCGCCGCCTCCCGGCCTGCCGCTGGCTCGACCCCAAGTAGCGCCGTTGGAGGCGCTCCGGGCGCGGGCGCCTGTTTCTTCGAGGCAACGCGCCCCCCCTCGGCCGCCTTCACCAGCTGTTGGTGCGGGCGCTGCGCTGGGCTCGGCGCCGTCGGATGCGGGCGAGGCGGATGTCGTGGACCACGGGGCGCGACGTGGTCTTCTCGATGAGGTCGCGTTCGAAGGGCGCCTTCGTAACCTGTGCGCGGGGGGCCTCGGCGCGGAGGGCCGGCGCGCGGGGGTCGAGCGTGCGGGCCGAGGACCGCGCCGACGCCGTCCGTTCGAGCTCCGCCTCCCGTGCCGTCGCGGTGATGAGCTCGGGTCGCCTCCTCGCACGCGCCGGGCGGGTGCCGCTCGCGAGCCGCTGGGGGGCGCCTTCCCCGAGCACCTCGAGGCAAGCTGGTGCGTGCCGCAGCGCGCGCGCACGCCCGAGGAACCGATACAGCGCACGGAGCTCTTCCACAGCGTGGTGCGCCTGCTCGAGCGTGAACTCCCACCGAGAGGGGAGCTCGCGGAACAGCAGGTGCTCGAGCTGGCGCGGAGAGAGGTGGTCGATGCTGTCCTCGAACGCCCCCGTGGTGGCGCCACAAACCAGCGGCAAGAAGCGCACATCGTCGAGCGTCCGGCGCTCCGGCGAGTCGTCGAAGGCCCTCATCATGGCCGCGAAGCGCTTCAGCAATGTGATCGGACCGCCGGGCATGCACGCTTGGCGGGCGTCGCGCCCACGAGCGCGACGCCGTCGTTGGGCCGCCTCGGGATCCAGCCGCCCCGAGCCTGGTGGCGTGCCTCCCGCCTCCCCCCTGTTGTTGTCGTTCTGCCCGAGGGGCGTGGCTTCGTTCGTCGTCGCGGTGTCTTGATCTCGGTCGATGGTGTTCATGGGTTGCCTCCAGCCCCTCAATCGGCTCGAGCGCGCCGAATGTTGCCGTCGAAATCGTGCGCCCTTGTCGTCGCGACCTCATCGGCTCCTGCGACGCGCCTCACGCTGGGCGCGACGACGCGCCTTGCGCGCTCCACGGACGTCGGCCGACGTGGCGCGCCGGGGCGCGGGGAGGCGTGGCGCGACGACACGTTCGCCTCGTCCGGTCTCCATCAGGTGGTCTCGAAACCCCGTGAATCCGTCGGACGTCGTGAGGTCGAACCCTGCGTCGCGAGCCATCGCGGCGATGGCCTCGCGTTGCTTCCACTTGTCGGTGTTCTCGATGCGGTTCGCGAGCTTTCGCGCGGCGTCTTCGTCGAGGAGGGCGAGGCAAGCCTCCGCGTGGGCTAGGCCGTCCTCGCGCCCGAGGAACCGATACAGCGCGCGTAGCTCTTCGACCACCGCCGTGGTCTCTTCGAGTGGGAAGCACCAGAACGCGGGGAGCTCCTCGTCGAGGAGCGCCTCGAGCTCGGTGGGCGTGCAGCCTTCGAGGGGGGCGCCGAACCGTGCCTCGGCGAGGCCGCACAGCGCAGGCAGCGCTTGGCTGCGCGTGAGCGCGCGCGCCTCCGGAGCCCGGTCGAAGCGCTCCATCAGCGCGAAGAACTCTCGAATTCGTAGCGTGGAGAGCGGTTTCGTCCGCTTTGGGGTGCCGCGTGCCCGCGCCGGGTGGGACGCCGATCGAGCCGTCGAGCGCACCGAGATAGGCACCTTGAGCTCTACCACCACGCAGTCTTCGAAGAGACACGAGCCGGTCGCGTGATGGGTCGTGGTGAGCTCGGTCGTTTGCTTGTTGAGCTGCATGAGTACCTCCACCCAACCATCGCGTTGGCGCGCGGAAAGTTGCCGACATTTTCCTGCGCAGCGCGTTCTTCTCGCTGCAGGCGCTGGTCGGGGGAGGAAACCGCGCGCGCGAGCGGGGTTGCGCGACGGGGCGAGACACGGCACAACGCGCGCATGGTCCGGGCCCCGCTGCTCTTGTTCGCGCTCGCCCTGAGCTGCGACGCGGGGCAGGCCGAGTCGGTCGCCCCCGCCGCGACCCCGAGCGCGGCGGCGACGGGAGGCTCCTCGAGCGCCGCGCCCGCGAGCGCCAGCGCGCCGCCCGCGGGCGTCGCGTCGGTTCCGGAGGCCTGCGCGCCGGCCGCCCACGCGCGGGTGTTGATCTCC
>CAYOAL010000070.1:0-49661 GCA_964401935.1 uncultured Polyangiaceae bacterium | reverse complement strand
GGGGGGGGGGGGGGGGGGGGGGGGGGGGGGGGGGGGGGGGCGGGGGGGGGGGGGCGGGGGGGGGGGGGGGGGGGGGGGGGGGGGGCTCGAGCGGGGTCGCCGGTGGGGGCCGGCCGCTCCCCGCGAAGGGTGTCGGTGCCGCTCGCCGGCGTCGCTGCGTGGTGGCGGTGGTGGCGAGCTGTGGGTCGGGCTCGAGCGAGCTCGTGGGGACGGGCAGCGGCGAGGTGCCGCCGAGGGCTGGATGGGGCTCGAGCGCCTGGCCGATCGGCGTCGGCGGTGCGCCTTCACCGTGGAACGGCGTGGCCCGGGCGAGAGGTCGCCCCGCCAGGGGGGCGGTGCGGGCGAGCGTGGGGCTCGGCTCGAGCCCGACAGGGGAGGCTGGCGCCGCGAACGAGGGGCCGGCGACCGGCGTCGGCGGTCGCACCACGATGGGAGCGGCCGCGGGCGGGCGCTCGGCGCTGCGTGCGTCGTGGGGCCGTGTGCGGGGGGCGAACGCGGAGGGGAGGAGGCTCGGATCCAGCGTGGCGAGCAGGGGGTCGGCGTCGACCTCGGACCCCGCGGCGGCCTCCTCCAGCACGCCGGCGGCACCGGGGGACCACGGGTAGGGCCGCAGCTCGCTCCCCTCCACCTCGAGCGACGTCGGCGGTGGCGCCGCCTTCGCTCGCTCGAGCGCTCGCGCGCGAAGTGCCTCGTCGTCGGCGAAGCGTCGCTCCCAGAGGCGGCCGAGGCGGCCGATGTCGGCGAGGCAGAGCGCGTGGGCGTCGAGCGTCACGCCCGCGTCGCCGCGAGCGAGCGCCGCCACGAACGCGAGGTAGGCGACCGGATCGTCTTGCAGCGGCGCAACGCGACGCGCGAGGTGATCTTCGGCTTCGACGACGTGGGCCGCGTAGGCGGAGAAGAGCTCGGCGTCGCGGGTGAGCCGATCCTTGAGCTCTGTGTCGAGCGTCTCCCAGCGCTCCAGCGCTACCCGCTCTTGGGCGAGCACCGCGTCGAGGGCGTGGCCCTCGTCGACGGCCACGACGATGCCGGCGTATCGACAGAGAGGGATCGGCGTCGAGGACGTGCTGCTCATGGGGTGTGGAGGCTCGTATGGTACCCTCTCGCAATGGGCAAGCCCGCTGCGAAACGAGGTGACGACGTCACCGGTGTCGACACACACATCGTCCTCGTCGCCACGCCGGGCGGGCCCCTCCCCACGCCGCAGCCGTTGCCCTTTCGTGGCCCCCTCAGCCGCGGGTTGTCGAGCACCGTGTTCGTGGACGAGCAGGCCGCGGCGGTGGAGGGGAGCGAAGCCGACAACACGCCGCCCCACGTCCCGAGCGGCGGACCCTTCCAGCGTCCGCCCTCCAACCAGGCGGCCATCCAGACGGGGAGCGCGACGGTGTTCGCCGATGACAAGCCCGTCGCGCGCCACGGTGATCCGGTCATGACGTGCAACGACCCCGCCGACGCTCCCAAGGGGCGCGTGATCGCCGCCGGCTCGGTCATCGTCGACTGAGGTGCGACCGACAATGCCTCGCGGGGCCCGTCGAGGCGTGGTCCGGCGAGGCTCGGCAGAGCGGGCCGCGTGGGCGGGCGGTCCCCGAGGGCTGTCGGGGTCGCGGGCGCACTCTTCGTGAGGTGCGAAAGCGCGGCGGTGCCCTCTGCGCCCGGCTCGTGATGGGCTGGCGCGGCGAGGGGGGCAGGCGTTGGTGCTCGTCCGCGGCCTCGAGAATGTGACGTGCGCGGCCCTCTTGGCCGCGCTGACGCACAACATCCTCGCGCATGGCCCGCGATGTCGGAGACGCCCCCGACCTCCAGCCCGCAGGGGCTCGACCCAGCGACGGGCGGCGACTGGACTCACGTGCATCGGCGCATCACCGAGCTCGGTGCCGAGCGCGCCGGCCACGAGCACGAGCTCTCGCGAGAGCGGCGGTCTCTCCGGTCAGGTCTCGCGAGCGCGTCTCAGGAGCCCGACCGAGGATCTCCGTCTGCGTCGGGGGTGTCGGGAGCGGCGACGGAGAGTCCCCTGGGCGCGTCCCGCCACCCGTGGTACCCGACGCGCCGTGGACGGTGGAACGCGCGTAGCCGAGGTGCTCAAGAACAACGGGGTCGAGTTCGTGTTCACCCTCGTGGGTGGTCACGTCTCGCCGATCTTGGTGGCGTCCAAGCGCGCCGGAATTCGGGTCGTCGATGTGCGACACGAGGTCAACGCGGCCTTCGCCGCCGACGCGGTGGCGCGGCTCACCGGCGTGCCGGGGGTGGCGGTGGTCACCGCCGGACCCGGGGTCACCAACACCCTCACCGCGATCAAGAACGCTCAGCTCGCGCAGTCGCCGCTGGTGCTCTTCGGGGGCGCCACGGCCACCATGCTGCGCGGCCGCGGCTCGCTCCAGGACATCGATCAGGTGTCGCTCATGAAGCCGCACGTGAAGTGGATGGCGCGGCCGAACACGCTGCGCGAGGTGGTGCCGGCGGTGGAGGAAGCCTTCGTGCGCGCCCAGGAGGGGGTGCCGGGGCCCGTGTTCGTCGAGCTCGCCGTCGATCTCTTGTACCCCGAGGCGGTGGTGCGCGACTGGTCGAAGAAGCAGATCGACAAGCCCAACAAGACACTCATCGAGCACGGGCTGAGCGCCGCGGTGCGCAGCAACCTGGCCTATCGCTTCGCGTTCTCGGGGAGCCCGACGTTCGCCCCAGCGGCCCGCCCGGTGCCCGCCGTCGCGCCGCGGCGAGAGCTCGACGAAGCGGTGAGCATGCTCCGCTCGGCGGAGCGCCCGCTCCTCGTGCTCGGGAGCCAGACGATGTTGCGCCCTCACCGCATCCAGGAGCTCGTGGCGGCGATCGAGACGCTGGGCATCCCCGTGTACCTGTCGGGCATGGCCCGCGGCCTCCTCGGCAAGGGGCACCCGTTGCAACGCCGCCACAAGCGCCGTGACGCCCTCAAGGAGGCCGACGTGGTGCTGCTGAGCGGCGTGCCCAACGACTTCCGCCTCGACTACGGGGCCCACGTGGCCCGGGCCAACGTGATCGCCGTCAACCTCGACAAGCACGACCTGAACAAGAACCGTCGGCCCGAGCTCGGGGTGCTCGCCGATCCGTGCGCCTTCATCTGCAGCCTGGCGCAGACGTACGGCGCGGGGCCGGATCGGGGCGGCTGGCTCGACACGCTCAGCCGGCGCGACGACGAGCGTGAGGCCGAGATCGACGGCATGGCGTCGGGGACCGACACGCTGATCGATCCGCTGCGCCTGTGCCGAGCGCTCGACCACCACATCTCGGACGACGCCATCTTGGTGGGCGACGGCGGCGACTTTGTGGCCACCGCGGCCTACACGGTGAGCCCGCGGGGACCGCTCCAGTGGCTCGATCCGGGCGTGTTCGGCACCCTCGGCGTGGGCGCGGGCTTCGCCCTCGGCGCCAAGCTCGTGCGCCCCGAGGCCGACGTGTGGATCCTCTACGGTGATGGCGCGGCGGGCTTCAGCATCATGGAGTACGACACGTTCGTGCGGCATGGTCTCCCGGTGATCGGACTCATCGGCAACGACGCGGGATGGACCCAGATCGAGCGCGATCAGGTGGTGATCCTCGAGGACGACGTCGCCTGTCGCCTCGCGTACACCGACTACCAGATCATCGCCGAGGGCTGCGGGGCGGCAGGTCTGCTCGTCGATCGCGAGCAGGACATGGACGCGACGTTCACCCGCGCGCTGGAGCTCGCGCGTGGCGGCAAGCCGGTGCTCATCAACGCGAAGCTCGGGCGCTCCGACTTCCGCAAGGGGTCGATCTCGATCTGAGCCCTGTGGCCGGCCGCGAGCGCGCCTCGCTCAGAGCGCCACGAGCAGCACGACGAGCACGCCCGCGAGCACGCTGAGCACGACGATGGCCAGCACCACCCACGTCGGGGTGGCGGCCGGCGCGGGGACGACAGCGAGGGCCTCGGCCGGAGGTGGCGAGAGGGCCGGGCTCGACGGCGGCGTCTGTGCGGAGCCGACGCGGGTCGCCATCGTGGGCTCGCTCGGCGTCGTCGGCGCGGCCGATGGAGAGCGCGACGCGACGAGCGCTGCCCCTCGGGGCGGAATGGGAGGAGCGGTCGACGCATAGGGGGGGGCGTGCCCCGCCCGCACTGCGCGCACATCGGTCTGCATCGTGCGTGCGTCGGGGTAGCGATCGTCGGGCTCGAACGCGACGGCGCGATCCACCACCATCGCGAGGCCCTCCGAGAGCTGGGGGGCCACCGTCCGCACCGGCGGGGCGGGGGTGGTCAGCATCTTCAGCAGGCGCACCTGGGGATCGGCGTCGTCGTGGACGCGGCGCCCGGTGAGCATGCGGAAGAGCACGGCGCCGGCCGCGAAAAGATCCGCGCGGTGATCCACGTCAATGGCTTTGATCTGCTCCTGCGCCATGTAGCTCGGGGTGCCGAGCGCGGTGCCGGTCTCGGTCTTGATCTCGGCGATGCTCTCACGACGCACCTTCGCGATGCCGAAGTCGAGCACCTTGAGCCCGGTCTTGTGCACGAACAGATTGTCGGGCTTGATGTCGCGATGAATGATGCGTCCGGCGTGGGCGACAGCGAGCGCGTCGAGCAAGGCGTCGGTGAGGGCGAGGGCCTCGTCGATCGGTGGGAGCCCGCGGGAGAGGCGATCGTGGAGCGTCTCACCTTCGAGCAGCTCCATCACCATGAACGGGCTGCCGTCCTCGTCGGCGCCCATGTCCTCGATGCGTACGATGCCCGGATGATCGAGTCGCGACACCGCCTCCACCTCCTGCGCGAAGCGGGCGCGCAGGTTGCGATCCCGCGCCACCTGGGAGTGGAGCACCTTGATCGCACGTGTCGAGCCGTCGGCGCTGCGGCCGAGGTACACCGCGGCCATCCCACCAGCGCCGAGGAGGCGCTCGAGCCGCCAGCCGCCCATCTGGGCGCCGAGCCGGCGTTCGAGGGGATCGCGGTCGACTGAGTCCACGGGCCCCTGTCGTAGCGGGTGTGGGGCGAGAGGTCGAGCTGCCAGTCTCCGTGCTGCGGGGCGCTCACGCCGGCGGCGGCGCGAGGAGCCAATAGGCGAGCGCAGCCGCCGCGGCGCCGAGGGTCAGGAGGAGCACCACGAGGAGCGGCCAGCGAGCGGGTCCGGGCGTCGTCCGCGTCGTCACCGGCGGTGGTGGCGCGAACGACGGGGCCGGCGGAGCGGCGGACGCCGACGAGGGTGCGAGGGACGGCGTCGGTGGCGCGGCGAACGGCGCCGGTGGTGCGAAGGACGTGGCTCCTCGCGCTGCGGACGGCGCCGGGGGCGCGACCGAGGGCGAAGGTGGGGCGTGGGGCGGCGGGGGCACGCTCCCGGGGGGGAGCGGCTGCGGTGGTGAGCTCCTGGATGGGTCGCTCGCGGGGCCGACGGGGCGCGGCGGGGGCACGATGATGCCGTGCTGGCGCAGGATCGCGTCCATCGACACGTTCTCGGGTAAGCGCACCGTCTGCTGCAGGCCGGCGAGGTTCGGTGGGCCGCTCGCGCCATCGACCGACTCGGCGGTGCGTACCGTCTGAAGGAGCCCGGCGAGCTGGGACGTGGGCCCCTCCGTGGTGCGCACCGTCTCCTTGAGCTGGGCGAGCACCGACGGGGGGCCGGTCGACGCGGGAGGTCGCTGCGAGGTGCTCTCGAAGCGCTCGGCGGCGGCCACCACCTCCACCGCCGCCAACATCTGCTCGGCGCTCGCGAAGCGGTCGCCCGGCTCCTTCTCGATGGCCTTCTCGATGATGCGACCGAGGGGGCTCTCCTTCACCGCCTCGCTCAGGGGGTGCGGCTGGGCCGACAGGTGGGTGAGAAACACCTGCTGCTCGTTCTTGCCGTCGATCAGCTTTCGACCGCTCAGCAGCTCCGCCATCACCAGCCCCAGCGAGTAGAGATCGCAGGTGAGGCCCACGTCACCGCCTCGGATCTGCTCGGGAGACATGTAGCTCGGCGTGCCGAGGAGCTGCCCGACGCGCGTGAGCTGCGTGGTGGTGAGCGGGTCGTCGGCGAGCGCCTTGGCGATGCCGAAGTCGAGCACCTTCACGAAGTCGTCGTCGTGGCCGCGCGCGAGGTAGATGTTGCCCGGCTTGATGTCGCGGTGAGCCACGTCGAGGGCGTGGGCGGCACACAGCGCGCGGAGCACCTGGATGCTGATCTTGCACGTGCGGCTGAAGCTGAGGGCCCCCTCTTTGCGCAGCCGAAACTTCAGCGAGTGGCCCCGGAGCAGCTCGAACACGATGAACGGGACGCCGGCCGCGTCGTGCCCGAAGTCGAGCGTCTCGACGATGTTGGGGTGGTGGAGCCGGGTCAACAGGGACGCTTCCCGCTGGAACCGTTTGATCTTCTCGGGGTTCTGCGCGTGGCGGCTGTGCATGAGCTTCAGCGCCACCGCACCCCCGTCCGCGAGGCGCGTGGCGCGATACACGAACGCGTAGCCGCCCCGCCCGATCGCCTTGTCGATTCGGTACCGCTCGGCGATCACCTGTCCCGGCTCCAGCGTTGGCTGGTTCACGGCGGAGAGATGTTAGCGGGTTCTCTGGGCTGCGCCAGGGCCGTTCTTCATGCGGCCCTCCGCGCGGGCCTCAGGGGGCGAGCAGCAGCACCTTCAGCTGGCTCGGCACGATGCGGATCCCGGGGCAGTTGGTGGAGTTCTGCAAAGCGATGCTCGTGAGCCGCGTGGCCGGGATCCCGGCCACGAGAGTGGTGAACGACGCGGTGAGGTGGCGCGCTGGACCCATCACCGTGCCCGAGGCCACCCCGAGGTTCACCCCCGGCTGGTCTCCCACCGTGAGGGGGATGGTGGTCGCCATGTTGTGGGCAGGCATGCACATGAACAGCACCTTGAGCTGGGAAGGGATCGCGGTCGGGCCGAGGGCGATGTTGGGGTAGGGGATGGGCACCGGCGCGGGCATCGGCGTCAGGCAGACGTCGGGGAAGCCGAGATCCAGGCCCATCATCTGTGTGTTGGCGAACATTCCGTGCTCCTCAACCCAGGTGGATCTGCTCGCCGTCCACCTTCACGAGCTTCTCGGCGGTGACGAGAGTGTTCTCCCCCCGCAGGCTCATCGTCGTCTCGACCTGAACGTCGAGCTGCCGCGCCTTCAGCTGCTCGAGCTCCTCCACCGTCCGGTAGCTGCGCTTCACCCGTTGGCTCAGGCGCCCGAGCACGCTGTCGAGCGTGTCCGCGAAGCTCTTCACGCGCTCGATCTCGCTGTGCAGCAGCCGTCCCACGTAGGTGAGCCGCTGGAGGGCCACGCTGCCGTTCACCGCGTTGAGGTGAAACCGCCCCGACACCACGCTCACCTCCTGGCCGGCCACGATCCCCACCCCGTTCTGGGCGGCCACGGTGAAGGAGCCGTCTCTGAGGCGTAGCTCGAGATCGCCCTCCACCGCGACGCGGGTCGTCTGCCTGTCGTCGCGGTCGAGCACGGCGAGCACCCAAGCGCGTCCGTCGTCGGCGGCGGCCACGAGCACCGTGTCGTCGAGCTTCGGCTCCACCAGACACGACACCGCTCGGTGACAGCGAACCTCGCCGGAGGGGGTGACCACCGCGAGGTGATCCTGGTCGATGCGGCGCACCGTGCCGATCTCCTGCGAGACCTGTTGGAAGGTGAGCTGGCTGGCGAGGTTCTGCATCGTCGTTTCCTGGGTGAGGGTGGGGTGAGGGCGAAGAAGCCGGGGTCGGGTCACCGGTCGAGCCAGCGCTCGGCCTCCGCGAGATCGGGATCCGTGCCGAGGGCGGCGGCGCGGCCGGCGGTGAAGATGGCGCCTCGCTCGGTGAGCTGGTGAAGCCTGGCCCGATGCAGCTCGGCGCCGGAGAAGTCGCTCCCCGACACGTCGGCGTGGGAGAAGTCGGCGTAGCTGAGATCGGCCCCCTCGAAGCGACTCTGCACGGCGCGGGCGCGTTGAAACAGCGCCTCTCTCAGCTTGCTGCGCGAGAAGTCGCTCGCGGTGATCTGGCTCTCGACGAACAACGCGCCGTCGAGCTCGGCGTCCACGGCGGACGTCGCCTCGAGGGTGGCGCCGATGAAGATCGCCTGGGGGCCCACCGCTCGATCGAGCCGCGCACCGCGGAGATCGGCGCCTTGGAAGCTCACCTGCCGGAGGTCGGCTCCCGAGAGATCCGTCCCCACGAGCTTGGCGTTGGCGAGCTGGGTCTGGGCGAGGGAGAGGCCGCCGAGCGACTGTCCGGAGAGGTCAGAGCCGCGCAGAACCGACAGCTCGATGCGGGCGGCGGCGAACGTGCCGCCCCTCAGATCGGTGTCGAGCAACACCGTCTGCCGCAGCTGGGCCCCGCTCCAATCCACGTTCCCGCAGCGCGACTCGAGCACCGACGTCTGCGTCAGCCGTGCGCCGGCGAAGCTCGCTCCGTCGAGCTCGCTGTGGGTGATCGCGGCCACTCGGAGATCGGCGCGCGCGAGCTGGGCGCGGCGCAGCGTGCACTCGTTCAGGCGGCACGCCACCGCCATCGCGTCGTCGAGCCTCGCTCCCACGAAGGTGCAGCCGGTGGCGGTGAGGTGGTGGAGGTTGGCCCGTTCGAGCACGGCGCCGTCGAGAATGCAGTGGGTGAGCACCGACTCGCGCAGAGAGGCGCCCACGAGCGACGCCTCGGTGAACACACAGCGCTCGAAGATCGCACCGGCGAGCTCGGCGCCGTCGAGCTGGGCCCGCGACAGATCGAGCTCGGTGAGCAGCTCGCCGGAGGCCACGCGTCGTTCGAGCTCAGTCCGGTTCATCGCCCCCTCGCTCACGATCGACGAAGCGGATGAACTTCATGTTCGCTCCCTCGAAGCACGTCTCGCGGTCGCCGACGATCTTGGCGAAGTCGCAGCGGAAGAGGTTGGCGCCGGTGAAGTCGGCCCCGTTCAAGTTCGCCTTCTGGAGGATCGCCTGCATCAAGTCGGACCGCACGAGCGTCGCTCCCGCGAGATTGGTGCGCACGAGGAGCGCGCCGGGCGCGCGCAGCCCATCGAGGGTGGCGCCGGCGAGATCGCAGCCGCTGAGATCGATCCCTGGCGCGAGCGCGCGCGCGAGGTTGGCGCCGGCCATGGGCGTGTCGCGGAGGTTGGCGCCGGAGAGCGCCGCGTTCTCGAAGCTCACGCCCACCAGCGAGGATCCGTGCACCACGCGGAGGTTGTGGCACTGAGCATCCGCGAAGCTCGCTCCGTCGGCGTCCACCGTGACGAAGCACGCGCCCTCGAGCCGCGCGCCCCGGAGGCTGGCGTCGCGGAGGCGGGTGTCGACGAAGATGCAGCGCGGGAGCTCCGCGCCGCTGAGATCGATCGCGGTCAGATCGAGGCCATGAAAGAAGAGCGCCTCGGCGTGGATGCCGACGAAGCTACCGCCCTCGATCACGGCGCCGAAGAGGAAGGCGCGGTCGAGGTGGGCGCCGTCGAGGCGGGCGCCCTCGAGGCGCGCGCCGGTCAGGTTGGCCGCGGTGAGATCGCTGCCGGCGAGGACGGTGCGCGCGAGCGTGGCCTCGGCGAGGTTGGCCCCGCGGAGCTTCGCGCCGCCGAGATCGGCATCGGTGAGATCGGCGCGGACGAGCACCGCGTCGGTGAGATCGGCGTCACGCAGGTTGGCCCCTCGGAGCACGCTCCCCTCGAAGAACACGCCCCGGAGGCTGGCCCCCTCGAGGGAGAGACCGGCGAGGTCGGCGCCGGTGAAGTCGGCGCCATCGACGCTCTCGCCGGTCTCGACGAGGGCCGTGAGCCGTACCGCCAAGGTTTGTGACGCGGTCTCGTCGCGGCGCGGGGCCGGGGGCAACACGTGGGCGTTCTGGCGGTACGCGGCCAAGAGCTGCTGCTCCGCCGCCAACAGCTGGGTGAAGAGCGCTGGATCCGCGAGGCGCTGCTCCACCATGGGGAGGGCGACCCCCGTGTTCTCGGAGAGCCGCCTCATCTCGTGGAGCTTGTCGAGCTCGTCCACGGCGCGGAACTTCGGCGGTCCACCGCCATCGGCTCTCCCCGCCGCGACGAGGGCGTCGAAGTCGATGCCCTGGGCTTCGCACAGCGCTCGCGCTTGCGAC
This sequence comes from uncultured Polyangiaceae bacterium, assembly GCA_964401935.1. Taxonomy (GTDB): domain Bacteria; phylum Myxococcota_A; class Polyangia; order Polyangiales; family Polyangiaceae; genus JAPYTK01. The sequence continues at coordinate 39,656 of CAYOAL010000070.1, read as the reverse complement.
AGGAGCTCCTCGCGCCGTCGCTCGGCGTCGACGCGGGCACGCTCGGCCTCGGCCTGCTGCTGCTCCACGTACTCGGCGAGGTGGTCCAGGTCGGGCGGCTCGTCGGTGGCGGGGGGCAGATCTCGCGGGAGGTGCAGATCGGGGTCTACGTCGTGCTTCTTGCAGATCTCTCGCAGGTTCTCGAGCTCGACGAGGGCCCGCTGCCGCAGGTTCTTCTCGAGTCGCTGCTCACGCTTGAAGAGCTCTGGCAGCGGCGACACCTCGGAGAGGCCGGTCGTCTCCCGGCCCTCGGGGAGCGCCGGCAAGAGCTGGCGGTCGTCGAGGTGATGGAGCGGCGACGCGGTCCGATCGAGGCGGAGGCGCATCACCCCCTCATAGTGCTCGAGCGGCTTGGCCGCGTCGAGGTGCTCACAGGCGAGCATCAGCGCGCGCACGTCACGGGCGTCGTCTTCGGCCACCTCCGTCACCGCGCGATAGAAGGCGACGCCGAGCTCGAGGTCGGGGAACAGGTGCACGGTGTCGAGCCTGGTCGCGAGCTCGACGAGCTCGTCGTGACCGTCCTGCTCGAGGAACGCGCGGGCGCGGAGCCGCGGAACACGCCCCTCGAGGCGCGGGCGCGTGGGATGGAGGTGCGTGAGCACGAACGGCTCGCCGCCGGCGAAGAAGTCGGGGAGCCACTGATCCTCGGGGGCGACGTTGAAGAGCGCGAGGTCGAAGTCGGCGGGGAGGCCGGGGAACACCGACGCGAGCCAGCGCTTGTCGTAGGTGCCACTCCGCCGCTGACGGACGGCGGAGCGGACGTCGATCGGAGCGAGGCCCACCGGGGTCGGCCGGTCGCCGCGGGCGCGGAGGAGGGCGTCGGGATCCTCGATGTTGGGCAGCGGCACACGCTTGTGCCCGTCACGATCGGTCACCGCGCCCACACCCCGGCCGAAGGGATTCTCGGCGTGCGACTCGCCCCCGAAGGCCCGTGCCCAGGTGACGGGCATGCGCGTGAAGGGCTCGGGATCGGAGGGCCCGGTGGTCTCCCAGCGGCGATCGCCCACCACGTAGAGCCGCTTGTGGATCGGGCCGAGCCGCACCTCCACCGCGCAGCCGATGGCGGGCTCCCCGAGAGGGGGATAGGCGGCGCCGGTGACGAGCACCTCTCCCCGCGGCTTGGCCATGGCCTCGTCGAGCGCGGAGCCTTCGGGGAGCGCGCTCGTCACCGCTTGCCACAGCGCCGCCTCATGAATAGGCACATCGGGCTCCGCGAAGCGAAACCCCACGAGCACGGTCACCACGAGGTGGCACCTGCCGTCGTGCTCGAACGGCCGCGTGAGCACGCCGAGCCGCTGCGGTTTGAGCGTCCTCATGGGCTAGATGAGGAGCTTGAGGGGATCGATCTCGATGCTGGGGCCGCCAAAGCCTTTGATCTCCACCCCCACGCCGAGGTCGACCTTCACCCCACCGAAGAGGTTCACGGCCGCACCGCCGGTGATGCCAACCCGCACCCCGGCGTCTACGTTGATGTGGGCGCCGCCGGTGACGTTGAGCTCGTTCGACGCTTTGAGGTTGATGTACGTGCCGAGGGTGAGCGAGAGGGCCATCGCGGCCTTGAGCTCGAGCATCATCGCGAGCGTGGCGTTGATCTGTCCGCCGACGAAGAGGGAGCTCTTTAGGCCGATGAAGGCCTCGTTCTTGAGGCCGAACGTGAGATCGGTCGAGTTGGCCTTCTTGACCCGGATCTCGTGGCCGAGCACCTCCCACTTCCAGTCGGAGGTCACGTCGACGTTCTGCTTGCCTGCGATGGTGATGTTCTGATCGCCGTTGATCGTGATGTTCTGCGTCCCCGCCAGCGTCAGGTTCTGGTCGCCGGCGATGATGGAGTTCTCGTCTCCACCGACGTCGAGGTTCCGAACCCCGCCGAGCTGGACGTTCTGATCGCCACCGATCTGGACGTTCTGATCGCCGGCGATGACCACGTTCCAGTCGCCCCCGAGCTGCCAGTTGACGTCGCCAGCGACGACGAGGTTGAGATCGCCGTCGATGGTGACGTTGTTGTCGGCGGTGACGTTGCAGATCCAGCTCGCGCCATAGTTGAAGGTGACGTCGAGCGCGACGTTCTCGGTGAGCGTGGCCTGCACGTCGATGACCTGGATGCCGCCCACGTCGAAGTGGACGTGGCCCGAGGTGTTGAGGGTGACGTTGAAGGCGTCCTTCACCACTCCCATGTGGAGGTAGGTGTTCTCGACCGGGCAGAACACGTAGATGTACTGCCCGTTCTTGCTGTCTTCGAGCTCGATGAGGTTGTTGTTGACGGTCTGGATGATGTTCTTGGTGTGGTTGTTCGTGGCCACCGGGCTCGGCGTTTGCGCGTTGGGGACCACCCCCGCGATGACCGGGCGGTCGGGGTCGCCCCCCATGAACCAGAGGAGCACCTCGGTGTTCTTGATGAGTGGAAAGTGGAACCCCTCGTTGGTGCCGCCGTAGGGCTGCTGCATGCGCACCCAGGTAGACGCCTTGCCGCCGCCAAGCTCGCTCTCGTCGAACTTGATTCGAACCTTGTAGCGGCCGTGCTCGTCGAGCTGGGCGTATTCGCTGTCGGCCTCGCCACAGACGGTGGCGCTCTCGTAGCCATCGATGCGGGGCCACACCGCGCGCGAGGGAGACCGATACTGGACGCTCGCGTCGATGGCGCGGACGTCGGCGGTGTACTCGTCGGTCTGCTCGAGCTCGAGCAGCGCCATGATCTGAGGGGCGTGCGCCGACTGGTTGCCGACGTGGGTGATGTGCGTGACGAGGTACTGCTTGTCGACGAAGTCGGGGCGCGGATGCTCCTCGAGCACGAACGGCTGCCCCGAGCGCAGGTGGAACACGCGACCGCGCGCGTGGAACACTTTGCGCTCGGCGAGCAGGGCCTCGGCGCGGAGCTGCGCCAACAGCGCGCCCTCGTCGGGGGTGACGAAGTGGTCGTCGCCGAAGCTCGAGATCTCGCCCACGCCGCGCGGGGAGACGCGGGCCTGCCCCTTCACCTCGAGGGTGGGGTTCTGGTAGTCGTAGTCGAGGAGCTGCACGCGCGCCGGCAGCGCGCTCGACTTGCAGCGGAAGGTGTTGAACGCCTCGAGGGCCATCGAGTCACCCTCGGAGAGGGGCACGTAGCGCGCACGCCGGGGCGGGGTGGACGGCTCGAAGGGCTTTCCGTCGACGATGACGAGCTTCTCGCGATCGCCGGCGTGATCGAACGCAAAAAAGATGCCCTCGCGCTCCATCCAGCGCGAGAGGAAGGCGTAGTTGCTCTCCTTGTATTGCGCCACGAAGTCGCGCTTGGGGTAGCGCCGCATCAGACGCAGCGTGTACGCGCCTTTGTCGAGGCCGCTCGCGGCGAGGACCGACTCGATGATCTCCGGCACACTCTGGTGCGTCCACACGTTGCTGTGACGGGTGAGCGTGAGCTGCCAGAGCTGAGGCACGAGCACACCGCGGTAGAGCAGCTTGCCCTGATACTCGGCGAGGAGCTCGAAGGTGGCGAAGACCCCGTGGATCAGCTGAGGCTCCACCGCGTTGCCGAGCGCGATCTCGAGGGTGGCGCGGGCGAGCACCGCGTCGTCTTGGTTGAAGGTGACGTTGCTGGTCATCACGCCGATCTCGAACGCGTAGAGCTCGCTCAGGCCCTCGGTGCCCTTGAACGCCACCACGTGAGCGTCCGACGGCAGCGCGTCGGACCGAATCGCGAACAGATTGTCAGCCATTGTGTGCGCCTCTCCCGAGCGGTGACTCGGCGTCCTCCCCAACGTACCGGCTCACGGGTGGTCGTGTCAGTGACGAACCGAACCGCCGCCCACCACGACCCCGATGGTGGTCACGTCGCCCACCTCGCCCCGCGACCGCCGCGTCCTCGCGCGCGCGGCGTCGCTCAAGCCTCCCCCCGCGCCCGAGCGCGCGCGGCTCCGCGCTCAAGAGGCGGCGCGCTGGGCGCCCACCGGGCCGCCGCCGAGCACCTGGCCGACGAGGCGCTGCGTCATCACGACGCGGGTGGGGCCCCCGGCCGCGAGCAGCTCCGCGACCTCGGGATCGGCGTAGGTCGCCTCGCTGATCACCGCCTGGCCGAGCTCGACGGCGCACAGGAGCGACTCGGTCGCGAGCACGGCGCGGCCGAAGTAGTCGAGCCGATCGTTGATGCTGGTGACCAGGGACGCGCCGCTGTGCACCGCGACGCGCAGATCGAGGACGCGGCGGTCGACGAGGGCGAGCGCGGCGCGGGTAGCGGCGACGGGGTGGTTGAACGCGGCCATGACGCCCTCGCCGTGGAGCTTCACCACCGCGCCACCGGCGGCCTCTACCGCGGCGGTCACCACCCGCGCGAGCTCGGTGAGGCGGGCGAAGGCGCCGGCTTCGTCGTCGCTGGCCCACAGCGCGGCGTCGGCCATCAGAAAGGTCACCCGGCCCACGCTGATGAGGTGACCGGGGGCGAGGATCTGCTGCGGAAAGAGCTCGCGAAAGGCGGCGCTCGCCGCGGCCTCGGCGGCGGTCATGGCGAAGGCCCGCTCGCCCTCGCGCTCGATGCGGGCGACCACCTCCTCGTCGGTGTCGTTGCACACGACGATGCGCTGGCGGCCGGCGTCGATGACGCGGTGACCGGCCCGAGCGTCGCGGCGGCTCTCGATGGCGACCGGTTGGGTGAGCTCGAGCTCGCGCTGCGACGGGCGTGAGGACGCGCTCCTTGGGCGCTCCGACCGCCCCTCGAGGTGCTCGTCGCCGATGCGGATCTCCCATCGCGACAGCGGCGCACCGCTCCTCACGGTGAAGCCCCATGTCAGGGGGAGCCGCTTGCCCGTCACCTGGTAGCTCCCTTCGTCGAGCATCAGCTCCACCTCGAAGCGCTCGCGCGGCGCGAGCCGGATCTGCATGATCACGTGGGGCGTATGGCCGGGACCGCCGATGCAGTACGTGCCGAGCTCGGCGTCCCGGAGCTCGGGCGCGGCGCGAAACATGATCTCCACCGACTGCGCGAAGTCGAGCTCGAAGCTCCAGTCGCAGGCGTCGCAGTGAGCGTGCTCGCGCAGCGCCTCGAGGCTCTCCACGATGTTCGACGGGATGCGACAGCGCGGGCAGATGATGTCCCACAACATCACGAGCAGCCCGAGCTTGGAGCCGTGGAGGCACGCCTCGAGCACGCGCCGGTGATCGAGGCCGTGCTTCGCGGCGAAGGCGCGGGGGCGGATGCGCGCGACCTCCTGGGCCGGAGCGCGGCGCACCCAGTCGACGAGCTGCGCGGCCACCTCGGCGTCCACCCGAGCTCCGAGCTCGGAGGCGAGGGTGGCGAGCCTCCGTTCGACGTGCGCGTCGAGCCGCGGCGCCTGCTCGAACGGATCGTCCACCAGCTGCAGCGCGGGGGCGCCGGCGCCGCGGCTCGAGGGGACGCTGCGCTGCTGCTGCACCATCGCGTCGATGCGCTGGTACACCGCTTCGAGGTTTCGGCGCGCCTTGAGGCCCACCTCCATCGCCGCCGCGGCCTTGCCGAGCATGCCCCGCGGCTGCACCTGGATCTGGTGCCGCAGCAGGGTGCCGCGCCCTCGCGGCAAGAGCTCAACGCTGCTCCGAAGCCACGCGAGGGGACCCGCGCTGTACTCGCGGAGCACACCCATGCGGGTGGGGGCCACCCACTCGTAAGGGTGCTCTTGCCACTCCAAGGTCATCCCTGCCTGCTTCGTCCTGCCGTGCGTGTTCACCTGGCCGCGACTGTCGACGCTGCGCGCGAAGTCGACCGAGCCGAGGCCAATCGCGCGGTTGAGCCGCTCGGTGTGCGAGACGTGTGGCCACAGCTCGGGGGGCGAGCTCTCGAGCGGCCACTCGAAGTCGTAGGTGATCACGTCGTGGGCATCGACGGGCAGCCGGGGATGGGCAGCGATGCTGGTCTTGTTCGCCCCGCGCAGGCCCTCGAGCTCCTCGAGCAGCGCGCGCGCGTTCTGGATGCGCGCCTCGGGGAGCTTCTCGAGCATGCGCCGCAGCACGCGCGCGGCGCCGTCGTCCACCTCCGGACAGATGGCTTGGATGTCGGGCACCGCCTCCGCGAGGTGCTTGTAGACGATGGCCTGGGCTTCGCGGGCGTTGAAGGGGACGTGGCCCGCGAGCATCTTGAACAGGGTGATGCCGAGGGCGTAGATGTCGCTCGCGGCGGTCACTTCACCGCCCACGCACTGCTCGGGCGACATGTAGTGCGGCGTGCCCACCGTGAGACCGGCGCGGGTGAGCTCTTGGTCGCTGGCCACCTCACGCGCGATGCCGAAATCGCAGAGCTTGGCGCGGGGGCTCGCGTCGTCCTCGACGAGGAGGATGTTGGCCGGCTTGATGTCGCGGTGGATGATGCCCAGATCGTGCACGTCGGCGAGGGCGAGGGCGACGTCGCGGGTGACGGTGAGGGCGAGGTCGGGGGGCAGGCGCGTGCGCTCTTCCACCACCTCGTGCAGCGAGCGGCCGCGCACGAACTCCATGGCCAGGTAGTGCACGCCGTCGGCCTCGTTGGCGTCGATGAACTGAGCGATGTGCGGGTTGTGCAGCTGCGAGAGCAGGCGCGCTTCGCGGTAGAAGCGCCGCAGCGCCTCGTCGTCGCGCGACCAGTGGGCGTGGAGCACCTTGAGGGCCACCTCGCGGCCGTCGGCGGCGTCGGTGGCGTGGAACACCTTGCCCATGCCGCCCTCGCCGAGCTGAGCCTTCAGCTGGAAGCGCCCCACGCGCTGCCCGGGGCCGAGCGTGGCGGTGTCGCTGGTCTCCGCGGCGGCGGTCTGCACCCCCGGGCTGAGCACCGTGAACAGCTGGGAGACGTCGGGGCGGCGGAGGCGCTCGAGCACCTCTGGCATCGAAGGACGGGCCTCGGGCTCGGGTGCGAGCATCTCGCGAAAGAGCGCGGACAGGGGCGGGCCTGCGTCGGCGAGCTGGGTCACCGCCTCGTCGGTGGTGGCGGTCGCGCCGCAGCTCTGCGGGGCGCGGCCGTTGAGGAGGAGCAGCCCGAGCATGGCGAGCCCGTAAACGTCGCGGGGCCGCGGATCGGCGATCGGCCCGTCGGGCCCGAGGCAGGAGAGATCGCGCTCGGTGAGGGGAGGGGCCCCGGTGTGCAGACCGAAGAGCTCGAGCCGGGGCTGGCCGGCGCCGTCGAGGTGCACCGTGCTCGGGCAGAGGCTGCCGTGGCCGAGCCCGAGGCGGTGCGCCTCGGCGAGCGCCTCACCGAGCTCGAGGAGGAACACCACCGCCCGATCGCGGTCGAACTCGCCGAGCCGCGTCTCGAGCGTGTCCGGCACGAAGTCGGTGACCAGATACGGCTCGGGTCCATCCGGCTGCCACACGCGCACGGGGGCGATGCCGCGGTGCGCGAGCCCCACGACCGCCCCCATCCGATGGCAGATGCCGAACCACCGGGACGGGTCGTCGCGGGCCAGGATCAGGCGCCAGATGCAGATGTCGGCCCCGTCGCGGTGGTCGATCCCGAGGTACCGAACTCCGTCGGGTCCGTAGGACAGCTGCCGAACGAGGCCGAACGGGGAGCTGCTCACGAGCCGAGCATAGCAGGAGGTGGTAAAGATTGCGGCTGTGCAACGAAGTCACCTCGCGCTCGTGCTTGCGGCTGCGCTGTCCGGCGCATGCCGCGGGGACGGCGAGCCGCTGCCGCCCCCCGCGTACCCTCCCGGCTACGCGGGGACGACCCCCAATTTCGACGACCCGGCGTGGGCCGCGCGGAGGAGCCAGATCACGGCGGTGATGCCGGAGGTGGAGCTCGAGGCCCGGAACGCGTTCACCAACAACCAGCTCCCCTCCCTGGTGGCAGGGTTTCTCGTGGATGGAAGGCTCGTGTGGTGGCAGGGCTTCGGCGAGCGCTCGCTCGAAGGGGGCGGCGCGGTCACGCCCCACACCGTGTATCGCATCGCCTCGATCACCAAGGTGGTCACGGCGATGGCCGTGCTCCGGCTCCGCGACGAGGGGAAGCTGCCGCTCGACACACCTGCGGTCACCCACCTCCCCGAGCTCGCGACGATGACGTACCCCACGACGGACAGCCCCCAGATCACGGTGCGGCACCTGCTCACCCACACCTCCGGGCTGTCACGGTTGGGCGACTTCGACTACGCGAGCCCACGCACGCACGCGGTGTCGGAGCGCGAGATCCTCGAGGCCCTGCGCGGCGCCCCTCTCGAGAACGTCCCCGGCGTGGCCACCGTGTACTCGAACCTCGGCTACGGTCTGCTCGGCATCATCGCGGGGCGGGCAGCCGGCATGCCGTTTCACGAGTACGTCGATCAGAAGATCCTCGCCCCGCTCCAGATGCAGGCGACGGTCTGGCGAGACGAGGAGGTGCCGCACGATCGCCTCGCCACCGGTTACGCCTTCGAGGGCGGCCAGTACCAAGCACGCCACCACTGGAAGCTCGGGGCCGCGGAGGGGGCGGGCGGTCTCTACTCGAGCCTCGACGACATGGTGCGTCTCGTCGCGTTCCACATGACCGCCTGGCCGCCCGGCGCGCGGGAGAGCCGCGAGCCGCTTCACAACGCGACGCTGCGCGAGTCGCACCTGCTCGGCGGGTTCCAGCGGCCGGGCAAGGGCGTGGCGCTCGGGGGCTTTTGGGTGGAGCGCCACCAGCTCGGGCCCACGGTGGTGTCGCACGAAGGCCAGACGCATCAGTATGCGGCGGTGGCCACCTTCGCCCCCGAGGAGCGCATCGGCTTCATCGCGCTCACGAACACCGGCAAGGGCTCGGCGGTGAGCCCACTCGCGCTGCGGGTGATGTCGCTCGTGCTCAAGCGCATCGGCGGGCGCGCGCCCGGAGGAAGAAAGGTGATCGTGCGTTGACATGAGGCGTCCGTGGCCAACCGCTGCCTGGCTGCCGCTCGCGGTGGCCGCTGGCTGCGCGCCGCCGGCGTGGCCGGAGGCGGACAGGGGGGCGGGGTCCACCCCCGACGCGCTCGGCGAGCCGCGCGCGTTCCCCGTCTCCGCGACGCCGCGGACGTTGCCGGCGACGCAGAGTCCGATCGCGCTCGAGCGGCCGATCAAGCGCGAGCCGGCGCCCGGGACGGGGGTGGGCGCGACGTTCACCGAGCCGCTCGTCCCGCGCGCCGAGACCCGCGGGATCGTGCTCATGTACCACAGCATCGATCGGCGCCAGCGCCCGGAGTCGGTGTGGCCGTGGGACTTCGAGGCGCACCTCCGCATCTTGCGCGAGAGCCACATCGAGATCATCCGGCTCAGTCAGCTCGTCGACTTCCTCTACGGGGACATCGCCGAGCTCCCGGCGAGGGTGGCGGTGATCACCATCGACGACGGGGAGGAGCTCTTCTTCAAGTACGCCTGGCCCATCCTGCTGCGACATCATGTCCCCTTCGCGCTCGGCATCATCACCAAGCCCACCGAGCTCGCCGCCCACGCCCGCGCGCTCAGCTGGGATCAGCTCGTGGAGATGAAGGCGAGCGGTCTGTGCGAGATCGCGAGCCACGGGCATATGCACCTCGGCTCCACCGGCCTCGTCGACGCGGACCTCGACTTCGAGCTCGAGCACTCCCGCGCGCTCATCGGCGAGCATACGGGAGTGCTTCCGCAAGCCTTCATCTATCCGCTCGGGGCCTTCGACGAGCGGGTGGTCTCGAGGGTTCGAAGTGCTCAGTATCGCGCAGCATTTACCGCGGTGGGGAAGGCCGTGAGGGCCGACACGCACCCCTTCCGGATCCCCCGCTACGGGGTGCACAACCGCACCGCTCACAACGCCTTCACGCGGTTCTTCGAACAACAAGCCAACGCGCCGTAAGATCGGCGTGGATGCACAAGGGCCAGAAGGTCGTCCTGATGGTGCTCGCGTACTGCGTCGTCTCGTGGGTGGGGCGAGGGCACGGCATCCTTCCATCTCCATTGCTCGCACCCGAGCGGGTGGCGGAGATGTTGAGGCCCAAGGCGCCAGAGCCCACGGGGAAGCTCGCCTTCGCCCCGCGCTTCTCCCGACCGGTCGAGGAGCTCATCGGGGTGGCGGAGGCCAACGCGGCGCCACAGCGCGCGGCGGTGTCGCCCACGAGCTGGGATGGGTTTATCGGGAAGCTGCGGGCGCTCGAGAGGGGCGAACGCGACAAGGTGCGGGTCATCCATCTCGGCGATTCGGAGCTCGTCGCGGACGGGACCGCCGGCGCCATCCGCCGCACGCTCGCGGCGCGCTTCGGCCTCGGGGGTCTCGGCTTCAACCTGCCGATGCTGCCGTTGCCGTGGTACCTGCGCGAGCACCTGAGGCACCGCGAGGGGGTGGGGGTGAAGTCGTACAGCTACCCCCACGGCAAGCTGGTGGGGGGCATGTATGGGCCAGGGGGGGTGGCGTTCGATGCCGCGCCCGGGGCCCACGGGTGGGTGGTGGCGGAGCATCCGGTCGCTGGCCCCTGCACGCTCACGTTGTTCTTCGCGCGACAGCCGGAGGGGGGCCGCGTGCAGGTGCTCGGGGATGGCGCGCTGTTGATCGACGCAGACACGGTGGGGAGTGGCGGCATGGGGGCGTCGCGCCGAGCCGTGGAGCGCTGCCCTCGCGAGCTCGAGCTCGTCACCCGCGAGCGGCAGACGCGGTTTTACGGCTGGTCGATCGAGTACACCGAGCCTGGGATCGTATGGAGCAACCTCGGCGTGGTGTCGGCGCAGCTCATGCAGCTCGACCACTTCGCGGAAGGGCACCTCGAGGAGGCGATGGGCGCGCTCGAGCCGGATCTGGTGGTGTTGTCGTTCGGGCTCAACCTCGCCGCGTCGTCGGCCCTACCGCCGCCAGAGTATCGCTTCGTCGTGACCGACCAGCTCCGTCGCATCCGCCGCGGCGCCAAGAACGCGGCGTGTCTCGTCACCGGTCCCTATCCGGTGGGGCACCCACGCAAGGACACGGGGCACAACCCGGAGGCCCGCAACGCGGCGCTCATCAGCGCGCTGCAGGAGGAGGCAGCCAAGGCCGCGGGCTGCTCGTTCCTCGACCGCTTCACGCTCGCCGGGGGGGCCCCCACGGCGAGCCGCTGGGTGGCCTCACGTCCCAAGCTCCTGAGCGGCGACTACTGCCACCTCACCGTGGAAGGCGGTGAGCGGATGGGGCGCGCGCTCGCCGCCGTCATCCTCGCCGCCGTGGACGACGAGCCGGTCGACGCCAACCTGTTCCGCCTCGAGCGTGCGCTGGAGGACGCCCCCTAGTGCTGTTCGGTACCCCCGCTTTCGGCGTGTTCCTCGCGCTCGTGGTGACGCTCTACTGGGCGCTCGGGCGGGAGCGTCCGGGAGCACGGAAGGCGATGCTCCTCGGCGCTAGCTACTACTTCTACGCGTGCTGGGACGTGCGCTTCTTGGTGCTCATCGTCGCCGTCACCGCCCTCGACTTCGTCGGTGGGCTGGTGATCGCGCACCTCGGCCCGCGGCCACGCGCGCGCTGGGTGGCGGTGGCCATCGTGGTCGGGCTCAACCTCGGCCTGCTCGGCTTCTGGAAGTACATCGGCTTCTTCGTCGAGACGCTCGCTCCGGTCGCGCGCCGGCTCGGAGCCACGCCGCCGCCTCACGTCGACGTCGTGCTCCCGGTGGGGATCTCGTTCTTCACCTTTCAGGGCCTCAGCTACGTGATCGACGTCTACCGCGCCGACGTCGCGGTGGAGCGCTCGCCGTGGAAGTTTGCGTTGTTCATCGCGTTCTTTCCGCAGCTGGTGGCGGGGCCGATCGTGAGGGCGGGGCTGCTCCTCCCTCAGCTCGACCGCCCCCGCGCGGTCGACGCGACGCTCTTCGGTCGGGGCCTGTTCCTCATCCTCGGCGGTCTCTTGAAGAAGGTGGTGCTCGCCGACTACCTCGCCCAGAACCTCGTCGATCGGGTGTTCGACCTGCCCACCCACTACTCCTCGCTCGAGGCCCTCTTCGCGATCTACGGCTACGCGTTGCAGATCTACGGCGACTTCTCCGGCTACAGCGACATCGCCATCGGCTGCGCGCTCCTGCTCGGGATCGAGCTGCCCGCGAACTTCGCCGCTCCGTACCGGGCCGAGAGCCTGCGCGACTTCTGGCGACGCTGGCACATCTCGCTCTCGGAGTGGCTGCGCGACTACTTGTACAAGAGCCTCGGGGGCTCACGGGGGGGCGTGTGGCTCACCCGTCGGAACCTCTTGTTGACCATGGTGCTCGGTGGGCTGTGGCACGGGGCGTCGTTCACCTTCGTTGCGTGGGGCGCGCTCCACGGCCTCGGCTTGGTGCTCGGGCGGTGGCTCGGCGAGAGCCCCAAGCGCTTGCCGCGCGTGGTGCGGGTGGTGGCCACGTTCCACGTGGTGGCCGTGCTGTGGGTGCTCTTCCGCGCCGACACCTTCGCCGCGGCCATCGAGGTCCTGGCGCAGGTGGTGCGGTGGGTGCCGGGGACGAGCAACCTGTCGTGGCCGGTGGTGGCGCTCACCGCGCTCGGCCTCGCGCTCCACGGTGTGCCGGAGAACCTCCACGAGCGCGTGGCCCGTGCCTTCGTCGCGGCGCCGGCGACCGCGCAGGCGGCGGCCACGATCGCGGTGCTGTACGTGGTCGGCGAGCTCGCCTCGGCGAGCGCGGCGCCGTTCATCTACTTCCAGTTCTGAGCACCGACACGCGCTCGCGAGCTCGGCCTCGAGGAGCGCGGAGGGCGGGGCTCGGGGCGCGAGGGTCAGCGCTTCATTTTGTCGGAGACCCAGTCGAGGAAGCCCTTCTTCTCCGACTCCCCCGGCCCTTCGAGGGCTCGTCGGCGGCGCTGCTTGGCCTTGAGGATCTTGTACTCCTTCAGCTCTCGGGCGGCGTCGATGTTGGACGGGTTGAGGACGGTGCACATCTCGAAGTCTTCCACCGCCTTCTTGGCCGCCTTGGCGCTCTTGAAGATGCGCGCCCGGTAGTAGTACGCGAGCTCGAAGTTGGGCTCCTTGATGATGACGTCGGTGAGCACCGCGAGCTGATCCGCGTAGAACCCCTCCTCTTCCCCGGGCGGGGGGTTGCCCATGCGTCGGGCCTGAATCCAGGCGTGCGTGGCCCGATAGGCGCTGTTGCTCATGTCCTCCGACACGGCCTTGGCGGCGGCCGCCTCCGCCTTCGCGAAGTTGAGGATCTTGAGCGACTCCTCGGCGATGGCGAAGGCCTCGGCGCCGGTGAGCCCGTCGAAGTCGGCCATGCACCAGTCGGGCTTGTCGACGGGCACGACGGGGACGGCGCGCGCTTCGTCGCTGCCCGGGGGCTCCTCGCTGCCGCGGATCTTGCGGAGCATCTTCTCGGCGAAGCCGGGGGGTGCGTCGATCGGGTCGCCCGGGCTCGGGTGGGAGCGGCGGTGGGCCACGCGCTCCACCTGAACGCGCGCGACGGCGTGCGGACGACCGGAGGACGGCGCGGCGTCCGTCACCCTCGACTGGAGCGTGCTCGGATCCGAGGGCCGCGCGGTGGGGATCCCACGCTGAGACGACGGATCGGCGTCGAGCTGCTCGTGCGAGCCTTGCCGTCGCGAGCGCCGCACCTCGGGCCGGTGGATGGGGGGCGCGTGGCGCTGGGTGGTCACCGTCTCGAGGGTGTGCTGCGTGAGCTGCTCGAGGTCGCGCTCCGAGGAGGGGGCCTCGTCGGCGTCGCCGGCCCCCGACGGAGAGCCCGTTGCGGCGCCGCGCCCGTAGCCGTCGAAGGAGTCGGCGCGGCCCGGAGCCGCGGGCGCTGGCATCGGGGGAGCCCCCGGTCGCGACGATGTGGGCTCCGGTGCCCGGTTCGAGATCGGCGGCTCGTCGTAGATGGGGTCGTCCCAGAACGGGTTGGGGCGGGAAGACGTCGGACCTCGGTTGGACGAGGCCGAGCGTGCGCCGCGCGCCGGGAGCAGATCGTTCCGCTGCTGGGCGTCGTGGGCCGCGGCCCCGTGGGCCTGCTCGTCGGCGTAGGCTCGCTCGGCGTGGGCCTGCTCGTCTCCGTACGGCTGCTCGTCTCCGTACGGCTGCTCGTCGGCGTACGGCTGCTCGTCTCCGTACGGCTGCTCGTCTCCGTACGGCTGCTCGTCTCCGTACGGCTGCTCGTCGGCGTACGGCTGCTCGTCTCCGTACGGCTGCTCGTCTCCGTGCGGCTGCTCGTCGGCGTAGGCCTGCTCGTCCCCGTACGGCTGCTCGTCGGCGTAGGCCTGCTCGTCTCCGTACGGCTGCTCGTGCGGAGGATCCTGCTCGTCCTCGTGGGCCTGCGTGGAGGCGTCTTCCACATGGGGCGCATGATCGGTTTGCGGCTGCGAGACCCGATGCTGCGCGGCGTAGGGGTGCTGCTCGGCGTAGGGCTGCTGCGCGGCGTAGGGCTGCTGCGCGGCGTAGGGCTGCGGCTCGGCGTAGGGCTGCTGCGCGGCGTAGGGTTGCTGCGCGGCGTAGGGCTGCTGCGCGGCGTAGGGCTGCTGCGCGGCGTAGGGGGGCTGGGCGGCCTGGGGCTGGGCGGCCTGGGGCTGGGCGGCCTGGGGCTGGGCGGCGTAGGGCTGGGCGGCGTAGGGCTGGGCGTGCGCCGGCAACGAGCCACCGGAAGACGCGAGCGCTCGCGGAGCGGAGTCGTCGGTGTCGACCGCGATCTCGTCGTCGGGGAAGTCTTCGATGATCTCCTCGATCTCCTCGATGAGGTCGGCCGACGAGAGCGTGAACAGCACCGTCTTCACCGCCCGCTCGTCCAGGCCACCGTCGACGAGCGAGTCGACCGAGTGCAGCTCGTCCCCACCGAGCCAGGCGAGCACCCGTTGTTCCTCGGGAGTCGCCTCGAGGTGCTCGAGCGGCGCGTCGGGCACGATGCCGAGGAGCAACCCCCGCAGCTCGTTCGCGGTCTTGTCGATGTGGGCGCTCGACGCCGGGTGGCGCGCCGCCGCCATGAGCATGGCGAGCGGGTTGGTCGGGGTGATGTCGACGGCCCCGTAGCTCGCGAGCCGGTTCTCCCCGGGTTGCACCCGGTAGTGGGTGCGGTCGGACAGGCTCATCAGCTGAACCACCTTCGCCTGGATCTGCCGCCGCAGGGCCACCGCCAACACCTCCTCGGAGATGAGGCCGCGCGACACGAGCATGCGCCCGAGCAGCTTCCCCTCTTCGTACGCCTCGCGGGCGGTCGCGATGAGATCGGCCGGGCCCACCGCGCCCATGTCCATGATCACGCTCTCGAGCATCGCCACCGGCTCGGCGAGCAGCACCTTCGCCGGCGCTCCCTCGTGGAAGTACAATAGGTGCTGCTGTCCCGCCTCGGTGTCGATCGTGATCGTCCCCGACAAACGTTGCCGGTAGGCGAAGACGAGCAGGTGCAGCGGCGGCCCGCGGAATGTCTGCTCGCTCTGCGCCGCTTCCTGAGGCGCTGCCATGTCGAGACCTATTCGCTCAATCGTGCCGGGCTCCGTGCCGCGTGTAAAGCGACAACGCACGGCGTCTTTCGGAGGTGCGCTTGGATTGCCGCTTTGGCATCGCGTCCCTTTTCGGTACGCTCCTTCGCATGGTGAATCGAAGAGCTTCCTTGGGTTTGGTGGCGGTTCTCGCGTTGGGCGGTGCGGTGATGGGGGCGTGCGAGGACGAGACCTCGACGAGCACGTCGAACCCGTCGTCGACCACGGGCACTCAGAGCGGCGGTGGCGGCGCGGGCGCCGAGGGCGGCTCGGTGGGCGGCAACGGGGCCGGTGCGGGCGGCAGCGGGGGCGGCGTGACCAACACCACCAACGTCAACTGCGAGGCGCCGAGCGGCGCCGCGGGGGCGCTCTCCACCGAGCCGGTGGCGTCCGGCTTCACCGAGCCGGTCGATTTCGCCTTCGCCTGGGGCGACAGCACGCGGCTCTACGTGGTGGAGAAGTCTGGCGTGGTGAACCTCGTGAAGGAGGGCGACACCACCGTCTTCCTCGACATCCAGGACCGCGTCGTGAGCGGCCCCGGCGGTGACGAGCGGGGACTGCTCGGGATCGCGTTCCACCCCAACTACGTGAACAACGGCCGCTTCTTCGTGCACTACTCGAACGGCACGAACGGCCCGGGGGCGAGCAGCGGTGACACCGTCATCGAAGAGTATCGCCGTGATCCGGGCAACGCCGACGTCGCCGACGACACCCCGGTCGGCCTCATCTACACCACGAACCAGCCCTTCGGAAACCACAACGGCGGCACCATCGCCTTCAGCCCGGTGGACGGCTTCTTGTGGATCGGCCTCGGCGACGGTGGCAGCGGCAACGATCCACAGGGACACGGCCAGGACAAGAACACGCCGCTCGCCACGCTCCTGCGGCTCGACGTGGACAGCGCCACGCCTTACGCGGCGCCGCCGGGCAACATCACCGACGGCCTCAACCTCATCCACGACTGGGGGCTCCGCAACCCCTACCGCTGGAGCTTCGACATGTGCACGGGCGACCGCTACATCGGCGACGTCGGCCAAGACTGCTTCGAGGAGATCAACGTCGCGCCCGCGAGCGCCGGTCCCACGAACTGGGGCTGGAGCACCGTCGAGGGCGATCTCTGCTTCTCCGCCAACCTCGATCCGGCCTGCGACATGCCCCCTGCGTGCGACAAGACCGGCATGGAAGGCCCCATCGTCACCAACCCCCACGTGGGCGGCGGCAACTCGATCACCGGCGGCGCGGTGTACCGGGGCACCGCGATCCCGTGGCTCCGCGGCACCTACTTCTACGGCGACATCGCGCGCAACCGCATCTGGACCCTGCGCTGGGAGGCCGGCAGCGTCACCGAGGGGCCGACCGACGTCACCGCGGAGCTCGGCGTGAACGCGCCCGCGTCGTTCGGCGTCGACAACGAGGGCGAGCTCTACATCGTGGGCTACGGCGGCGCGCTCCACCGCGTGATCGCCGAGTAGGGCCTGGCAGGGGGGGGCTCGGCGGGCGCGCTCTCTTCGGGCGCTGTCGCCCTGCGTGGCGTCCCACGAAGGGGTCGTACGGCGGCGCTCGGCTGCGCTCTTTGCGTGGGTCCGGGGCTGTCAGTAGCCGCCGGCGCGGAGGCGATCGAGCCAGTCGAGGTGGAACCGCTCGGCCGGCTCCTTCTGCACGCCGAAGAGCCAGCCCGCGAGGCGCCCGCCCCACTTCTCGACCGCCGCCTCCTGTTGGGTGCGGGTCCAGTCGAAGTGGTCGTGGGGGAGCATGCCCATGTAGATGCCGAACTTGGCGCTCGCCACCGACACGATCCCGTCGTTGTCGC
The DNA here is from genome assembly GCA_964401935.1 of uncultured Polyangiaceae bacterium. Classification (GTDB taxonomy): domain Bacteria; phylum Myxococcota_A; class Polyangia; order Polyangiales; family Polyangiaceae; genus JAPYTK01. Next base: position 22,533 of record CAYOAL010000070.1, on the reverse strand, counting down.
CCTCCTTGTGCTTCACGTAGGTGTAGGAGGGGAGCAGGCCTGGATCGACGATGTCGCCGCAGCTCCCGGTGACGCACGTGACGCCCGCGAAGGAGAACACGGTGGGGGTGGTGGGCGAGGGCGGCGGCAGCTCGAGCGCGCCTCCCCTCCGGACCGGCGCCTCCGCGCCGACGGGCAGCGTGCAGTCGCCGCTCTCCACGCACGTGAAGTCGTACACCCGCGCGGGGTTGGGCGCGGGAAAGCTCGGGCCCATGAATTCGGCGCAGAACTGCTGCGAGAGCGCGAAGAGCGTCTTCTCCAGCATCTCCGCGCCTGCCTCATCGAGGCCCAGGAACTTCTTCGCGACGAGCTGAAAGCCCGCGTTTACGGTGCCGTTCTTCAGCACGCGCACGCCGAGATCGGCGAAGCTCGAGCCGCAGTGGGGCGTGCTGAGGGTGGTGAGCGACACCACGCGCTGGGCCCAGGTGGTGGTCTTGCCGTCGAGATCGGGTGGAGCGCAGCACGAGTCGGGCTGACCGTTGGCGTCGGTGCACACCGACATGGCGCACTCGGCGTTGTATTTCGGGTGGCCGATGAGAAAGCGGGTGTCGAGCCCACCCATCGAGTGGGCGACGACGTTCACGCGGAGGAAGCGCTCGCCGGCGGGGACGCCCTCGCTCGCCTCGGTGTCGAGGATCACCTGGCGCAGGTTGCGACGCAGCGTCTCGGCGCGCACCTGCACCGGGCTGAAGGCCTCCACGTCCTCGGCGTCCGACCAGCCGTGCATCCCGGGGATGTGCCGCACATGGTTCGTGAGCAGATCCTCCCAGGTGAGCTTCGAAGAGTTGAAGCCGTGGGCGTAGTAGACGGGATACTTCGTCGCGTCGAGGCGCTCGGGGGGCGGCGGCGCGCAGCCGTCGTCGCAGAACACCGCGAGCTCGTACGTGGAGCGCTCGCCCGGATCGTAGAAGGTGGGCTTGAACCCGCGGGAGTGCTCGGCGAGCAGCGACGCAGGCACGAGCGTGCCGTCGTCGGCGAAGCGCGCCTCGTTGCAGATCATGTTCGGCGCGCACTCGGCGGACGGCGTGAGCGTGAGGAGCCGCTTGTCGAGCTTCTCCGGGACCACCCGCAACACCTCGGGGTTCACCGTCGCTTCGCTCCCCACCCCGAGCGCCTCGAGCACCGCGTAGCGATCCTCCTCCTCGGGGAGGGCTTGTCCATCCACCACGCGATCGATGTCGAGCAGGCCCTCTGCCATGCGCAAGTTGCCCACGTCGCCGACGCGATCGCTGCCGTCGTCGCGCACGAACCAAGTCGACTTGGACCACTCTTGCAGGGTCCACTGGAGCCGCGCGCCATCGGGACCCTCGAGCTCGAACACCGCCCCCGGCTGCGGATCCTCGCTCGGCTCGTTGCCGGGGAGGGGGCTGTGGATGGTGTAGCGGGTGGAGCCGTGCCACGCGATCCACGCGTCGCCGTCGCGGCTCAGGTAGAGCGGCTCACGCTCATCCTCGGGGGAGAAGCGACCGAGCCCGATGTCGGCGGGGTAGCGGTCGGGGAAACCGGCTCCGGTGCCGGGCCCGACGAGCACCACGTAGCGCCCCGGCTCGAGCGCGTCGACGGGGAGCTTGGCCACGCCCGCGCCGTCGGTGATGGCGACGCGGGGGCGCCCCCACCCGTCCTCGCGCAGCGGTCCGAACAGCATCACCGCCGCTCGCCCGAACATGGCCGCGTCGTCCGTCTTCAGCTCCGAGCCGATGGTGGCTCGGCGATACACGGTGAACGGATAGCTGTGCCAGCGTCGGGCCATGTGGCTGAACGGCTCGGGCGACTCGGTGCGGAACGTCTGCCCCTCGCTCCCCTCGAACACGATGCGCTGACGCAGCACCACACGGGGGCCGCTCGGATCCACCTCGACGTGCTCCGTCTGGTCCTGGGTGAGCGCGTCGGTGGGGGGAGCGCCGCAGCCGAAGAGCGCGGCTGCGAGCCAGCCAACACAGGGGCGGAGGCGAATTCGATCGATCACTTGGTGCCACACTCGCAAAGGAAAACCTACGATGTGCCACATCAGCACACCTCATGCCACTTGTTCAGGTGTTGGAAATGTGGCGATACACCGCCCCGGATGCGTGGATCTTGGTGTGAACATGGACTTTCGAGTGCCCATGTTTCTGGCGCGACGTCGATGGATCGCCGCCGACCCGCTTGGGCTGCGCGCACCGCGCTCGCCGCCGCCGCCACCGTCCGTTCCTCGGTCGCGGTGGCCGCGGTCAGAGGTGGACGGTCGCCCAGCCGTCGCCGCGCCACATGACCGCGAAGCAGGCGGCCTGGAGCGCGCGGTGGACGGCCTGCACCACCCAGATCCCGAGCAGGCCGAGGCCGAGGAGCGGGCCCACGACATAGGCGAGGGGCAGAAAGAGCGCCCACTGCAACACGATGGACACGAACATGATACGGCGCGCGTCGCCGGCCCCGAGCATCGCGTTTTGCAGCACGAGGGCGACGCCGTCGAAGGCGATGGTGCCTCCCACGAGCTGCAGCGGGAGGCGGGCGGCCTCGATCGTGGCGGCGTCGCTCGTGAACACGGACAGGAGCAGCGTGGGCGCGAAGAGCATCGGGAGACCGATGACGGCGAGGACGCCGAGGGCGACCCGCACCACCTCCCAGCCCCACCGCCGTGCGTCGGCTGGATCGCGGCGCCCGAGCGCTTGGCCGACCAGCGAGGCGGCGGCGAGGCCGAGCCCGAGGCTCGGGAGGATCGCCACGAGCATGAGGTTGATGAGCACGTTGGCGGCGGCGAGCGCGGTGGTGGACACGCGCCCGACGATCCAGAAGAGGGTGGTGAGGCCGGTCGCGAAGAACAGCTGGCGCACCCCGCTGGGCACCGAGAGCGCGAGCATCGCCCGCAGCGTCTTGCGATCCGGGAGGCCGCGCAGGAAGCCTGCGGCCCGGGCGTGACCGAGGGCGAGGACGACGTAGGTGATGGTGCCGACGTAGGTGGCGATCGCGGTGCCGATGCCGGCGCCGGTGGCCCCGAGCGCGGGCATGCCGAGCTTGCCGTAGATGAGCCCGTAGTTGAGCACGAGGTTCACGGCGTGGGCCACGAGCAAGGTGCGGAGATAGAGGCGGGAGAGGTTGACCCCGTTGAAGTAGCCGCGAAAGCAGAAGTTCATGCCTACCGCGGTGATGGCCAAGAGCCGCGCCTTCAAGTAGGGCACTCCCTCCGCCACGACCTGCGGATCGTCCATCAGGTAGGGGTAGAGCCGAGGCGCGAGCGCAAACAGAAGGACGGTGAGCGGCACCCCGAGCGCGACGGCGAGGAGCAAGCCGCCGTTGAGCGGCACCGCCATGTCGCCCTCGCGCCCCTCACCGAGGCGGCGGGCGGCGATGGCCTGCACCCCGGAGGAGAGGCCCATGATCCCCGCCTGCGCCATGAACGTGACGAAGCTCGAGAGGCCCACCGCGGCCAAGGCGTGTTTGCCGAGACTGCCGACCATGGCGGTGTCGACGAGGTTCATCACGTTCTGCGACGCCATGCCCCCCATGATGGGGAGCGACAGCTCGAGGATGCGTTTGTAGCGCTCGGACAGCAACGAGCCTGCCTACCTCAGCGCGTGGCGGATTTCATCGCAGCAACGAAGGCCTCGAGGGCGGCGTGTCGCGCCGCCGGATCGTCGAGGTTCTCTTCGATGACGCGCACCACCGCCGAGCCGCTGATGGCGCCCGCCGCGCCGCTCGCGATGGCGGCACGCACGTGCTCGGGGGTGGCGATGCCAAAGCCGAACACGGCGGGGGCTGCGCCGGCGCGAGCGAGGGTGTCGAGGAGCGCGGCGTGACCGAGCTCCGCCGCGCTCTCTGCCCCGGTGACGCCGCGACGCGTGACCACGTAGGTGTAGCCCCTGGTGAGGGCGGCGATGCGCAGGAGCGTGGGCTCGGGCGTGTTGGGCGCGGCGATGAACACCGGATCGATGCTCGCGGCGTGCGCCGCGGCCACGTAGGGCGCTGCCTCGCGGGTGGGCACGTCGGCGACGAGCACCGAGTCGACGCCCGCGTCGCGGCAGCGGGCGTAGAAGCGCTCCCGCCCCTCGGCCTCCACGAGGTTGGCGTAGACGAGCAGGCCGATGGGGAGGTCGGGGTGGCTGCGCCGCACGTCGACAAGGAGACGGAACGCGTGCTCGGGCCGCGTCCCCGCCGCGAGCGCGCGCACGTCGGCGGCCTGGATGGTGGGCCCGTCGGCCACCGGATCGGAGAACGGCAACCCGAGCTCGAGAGCGTCGGCCCCGCCACGGATCAGCGCCTCGAGCACGCCCGCGCTCGCCGGCGGCGAAGGGTCGCCGAGCACGGCGAAGGGGATGAACGCGCCCTCGGAGCCCAGTCGCTCGAACATCGAGCGGTAGCGGCTCACGCTCGTAGCTCCGCTCTCGTGGCCGCCATCACCGTCTCGAGATCCTTGTCGCCGCGGCCCGAGAGGTTCACCACCAGCAAGAGCTCTTCGTCCTTCATGCGCAGCGCGTGGGCGAGGGCGTGCGCCGACTCGAGGGCGGGGAGGATGCCTTCGCAGCGGCAGAGGATGCCGAACGCCTCGAGCGCTTCGGCGTCGGTGACGCTCACGTATTCGGCGCGGCCGGTGGCTTGCAAGTGGCAGTGCTCGGGCCCTACGCCCGGGTAGTCGAGGCCGGCCGAGATGCTGTGGGTCTCGAGGATCTGGCCGTCGGCGTCTTGCATCACCTTGCTCCGCGCCCCGTGGAGCACGCCGACGCGGCCCTTCTGGAGGGTGGCCCCGTGCACGTTCGTGTGCAGGCCGTGCCCGCCCGGCTCCACCCCGATGAGGCGCACGCCGGCGTCGGGGATGAAATCGGCGAAGATCCCGATGGCGTTGCTGCCACCCCCGACGCAGGCCAGCACCGCGTCGGGGAGGCGGCCCTCCGCCGCGAGGACCTGCGCGCGGGCTTCGCGCCCGATCACGCGCTGGTACTCGCGCACCATGGTGGGGAAGGGGTGGGGCCCGGCCGCCGTGCCGAGCAGGTAGTGGGTGGTGGGAAAGCTCGCCGCCCAGTCGCGGAGGGCCTCGTTGATGGCGTCCTTCAAGCTGCGCGAGCCGGTGCTCACGCTCACCACCTCCGCGCCGAGCAGGCGCATTCGGAACACGTTCGGCTTCTGGCGCTCGACGTCTTTTTCGCCCATGTAGATCCGCGTCGTGAGACCGAGCATCGCGCCGACGATGGCGGTGGCCACGCCGTGTTGTCCGGCGCCGGTCTCGGCGATGAGGCGTGTCTTGCCGAGCCGCTTCGCGAGCAACCCTTGGGCGAGGACCTGGTTTGTCTTGTGGGCGCCCCCGTGCAACAGGTCTTCGCGCTTGAGGTAGATGGTGGCTCGCCCGCCGAGCCGGCGGCAGCGGTAGAGCGGGGTGGGCCGCCCGGCGAAGGTCGTGAGGAGCACGTCGAGCTCGGCGGCGAAGCTCGGATCGGCCTCTGCTTCGAGGAACGCGGCCTCGAGCTCTTCGAGCGCCGGGACCAGGATCTCTGGCACGTACATCCCCCCGAACTCTCCGAATCGTCCGTCCCTCTTCACGTCTCCCTCTCTCTCTCGCGCTCCGGGTGCCTCGCGCCCGCACCTCTGCCTTGGCCGCGGAGCGCGGTGAAGAGCGCCTCGAGCTTGCCCGGATCTTTGTCGCCCGGCGCGCGTTCGACCCCACTCGAGAGATCGAGCGCGAAGGGGCCGAGCGCGTCGGCCTCCGCCGCGTTGTCGGGGGTGATGCCGCCGCCGAGGATCATGTCGTGGCGCTCGGGGTGGTTCGCGAGCTCGTCCCAGTCGAAGCGCCGACCGGTGCCGCCGCGCGCGTCGGCCGCATAGCGGTCGAGCACGACGCGGTCCGCTCCCCAAGCGCCCGCGCCGCGGATGGGACGGCCGGGGCCCACGCGCTCGGCCTTCCACACCGCACAGCCCGGCGGTACGGCCTCCCGCACGGCGGCGACCGATTCTCTGCCCTCGTCGCCGTGGAGCTGCACCGCGGCGAGATGCAGGCGGTGGGCCGCCTCGCCGACACGGGCGGCGTCCTCGTTCACGAACACGCCCACCCACGCGAGCGGCACCGCGCGCACGAGCGTCTCGGCCGTCTCGAGGCTCACGTGTCGCGGGCTCCCCGGCCACAGCAAGAGGCCGCCGTAGACGGCCCCTCGAGCGAGCGCCTCCTCGGCGTGCTCGACGCGGGTGAGGCCACAGATTTTCACGGGCCCGAACACGAGCTCGCGGATGGCGCGATCGAGATCGGGGGCGCCCATCAGGTGGCCCCCGACCAGGAACGCGTCGCCGAGGGGCCGGAGCCGGCGCACGTGCGCCCGCGCGGTGATCCCCGACTCGACCACGCAGATCACGTCGTCCGGGACGTGAGGGCAGAGGGCCTCCGAGGTCGCGAGATCGATCGCGAGCGTCTTCAGATCGCGGTTGTTGACCCCGATGATGGTCGCCCCGACCGCGAGCGCCCGCTCGAGCTCGTGCGCGTCGTGCACCTCCACGAGCGCGTCCATCGCGAGGCGCCGACACGCGTCGAGGCAGCGCGACAGGCCGTCGTCGTCGAGCACCGAGGCCATGAGCAAGATCGCGTCGGCGCCGTAGAGGCGCGCCTCGTCCACTTGGTAGGGGTCGACCACGAAGTCTTTGCAGAGCACGGGCAGCTCCACCGCGCGCCGCACCGCGCTCAGGTACTCGAGGCGGCCTTGGAAGTAGGGCTCGTCGGTGAGCACGCTGATGGCGTCCGCGAACGGGGCGTAGCGGGTGGCGATGGCCACCGGATCGAAGTCGGCGCGGAGCACGCCGGCGGAGGGCGAGGCCTTCTTGCACTCGAGGATGAAGCCGGTGTGGGGCCGCGCGAGCGCCGCGGCGAGGCTGCGCTCGGAGGGCACGAGCGCGCTGCGAAACGACGCCAGCGGCCGCTCGCGGAGGCGCCGCGCCACGTCGACGCGTTTGTCGGCCACGATGCGCTCAAGGGCCATCGGGGTCCTCCGCGAGCAGCTCCCGCCACCGCACCAGCCGCTCGGCGGCTCTGCCCGAGCGCAGGATGGCGAGCGCCGCCTCGGTGCCCTCCAGGAGCCCGCCGAGGCGGCCGCTCACCCACAACAGGGCGCCCGCGTTGATGGCGACCGCGTGCTCGTGGGCCTCACTGCCCTCGCCGGCGAGGAGCGCTTCGAGCCAGGTCGCGTTCGCCTCCGGGGCGCCGCCGCGCAGCGCGTCGAGGGAGCGGAAGGGCAGCCCCGCGTCCTCCGGGGTGAGCTCGAAGGTGCGCACCTCGCCGTCCTCCACCAGGGCCGCGGTGGTGGGCGCGTGGAGCGCGATCTCGTCGAGCCCGCCCCCGTGCACCACCAGCGCCCGTCGCACCCCGAGCATGCCGAGGGTGTGGGCGAGGGTGGTGCAGCGCGCCGAGTCGTACACCCCCATCAGCTGGTAAGCGGGGAAGGCGGGGTTGGCGAGGGGCCCGAGCAGGTTGAAGAGCGTGCGCACGCCGAGGGCTCGTCGCACCGGCATCGCGTGGCGCACGCCGGGGTGATACTGCGGGGCGAAGAGGAAGCAGATCCCGAGCCGCTCGAGGCTCCGTACGGAGCGCGCGGGGGAGGCCTGCACCGCCACTCCAAGTTGTTCGAGCACGTCGGCGGAGCCGCAGCGCGAGGAGATGCTGCGGTTGCCGTGCTTGGCCACCGCGAGCCCGCCCTCGGCGGCCACCAGCGCCGCCGCGGTGGAGATGTTGACGGTGGCTGCGCCGTCACCCCCGGTGCCGCAGCTGTCGGCCACCTCGAGCGCGCCGGTGTCGAGCCGCAGCGCCGCGTCGCGCATCGCGCGGGCGGCGCCCGCGATCTCCTCGGCCGACTCGCCCTTCACCTTCAGCGCGATGAGGAGCGCGCTGAGCTGCGCGTCGTTGAGCTCCCCACGCATCACCGCGGTGAAGAGCTCATGGGCCTCGGCCGCGCTCAGGCTCTGGCCGCCCGAGAGCGCCTCGAGCTCGTCTCTGATGTCACGTAGGGGAGACATGGCCTCTCGCCCAGGCGAGCACGCCCTCCATGAGCTTCCCGCCGGCGGGGGTGAGGATCGACTCGGGGTGGAACTGGACGCCGAGGAGCGGCGCGCGCTTGTGTCGGACCGCCATCACGAGCTCGCCGGCTCGCGCCGTCACCTCGAGCGTGTCGGGGATGCGGCGCCCCACGAGCGAGTGGTAGCGGCCCACCGTCATCGGGTTGGGGAGACCTGTGAACGGCGGGCTGTCGTCGTGCTCGAGCTGTGTGGCCTTGCCGTGCACCACCTCGCCTGCGAAGCCGACCTCGCCGCCGAACGCCTCCACCAGCGCCTGGTGGCCGAGGCACACGCCGAACAGCGGCAGCGGGGTCGGGCTCGCGGCGACGAGGCGGCACAGCGCCACGCAAGAGCCCGCCGCCGCCGGCGCTCCTGGTCCTGGGGACAGCACGATGAGGCGTGGCGCGGGGAGGGCGGCCGCCATCGCGAGCGCTCGCGGTGCGGGGACGTCGTTCCGCCACACCTCCACCGCCGCCCCGCGCTTCTCGAGCTCGTCCACCAGGTTGAAGGTGAACGAGTCGAAGTTGTCGATGAAGAGCACGTTCATGGGCTGCTCCCCGGGCCGCCGACCCCGAGCGCCTCGAGCACCGCCGCCGCCTTCCGTCGGGTCTCGAGGGCCTCCGCGGCCGGCTCGGAGTCGTACACCACCCCGCAGCCAGCCCTCACGTAGGCCGCCCCGTCCACCACCGCTGCGGAGCGGATGACGATGCAGGTGTCGAGCTCGCCCTCGCTCGTGAGATAGCCAACCGCGCCGCCGTAGGGCCCGCGCCGATCGCGCTCGTGCTCCCGTAGGAGCTCGGCGGCGCGGATTTTGGGCGCGCCCACCAGCGTCCCCATGTTCATCGTGGCGACGTAGGCGTGGAGGGCGTCGAGGTCGTCCTTGAGCACGCCGCTCACCAGCGACTCGAGGTGCATCACGTGGGAGTAGCGCACCACGTCGAGCAGCCGATCGAGCCGGCGCGTGCCCGGCCGGCTCACCCGTGCGATGTCGTTGCGGGCCAGATCCACGAGCATCATGTGCTCCGCCACCTCTTTGCGATCGAGGCGGAGCTCGGCCTCGATGCGCGCGTCGAGGTCGTCGTCCACCGCACCGTCGGGGTGGCGCCCGCGCGCTCGCGTGCCGGCGAGAGGGCTGATCGCGACGCGCAGCGAGCCGTGCTCCGGGCGCACCGTGAGCGCGCTCTCGGGCGAGGCCCCGAACAGCACCCCGTCCTCGCCCCGCACGAAGAACATGTACGGGCTCGGGTTTCGCTGGCGGAGGCGGGCGTAGGCGGCGAGCGGACGGGGGCAGGGGGCGCGGAACGTGCGCGACGGCACGATCTGAAACACGTCGCCGCGCACGATGTGCTCCTTCATCACCCCCACGAGCGCCATGAAGTCTTCGTCGGAGAGATCGAGCGCGGCCTCCGCGGCGAGGGGCGAGAGCTCGGGGATCGCGGGCAGCGCGCCACGCAGCTCGCCGACCCGCGCGCCGATGGCGCGGGAGGCGTCGTGATAGGCGGGCTCCGCGTGCGCGCCGCCGAACACGTAGCGGAGGAGCGTCACGCGGCGCCGCCCGTGCTCGATGAGCACTGCCTCCTCGGCCAGCCAGAGCTCGAAGTCGGGCCAGCCCAGGCGATCGGCGCGCGGGCTCGGGAGACGCTCGAAGCTGCCGAGCAGGTCGTAGGCGAGGCTCCCCGCGCAGAAGGGCGCGAGCGGCGGATCGCCCACCACCTCGAGGCCGAGCACCGCCGCCCGCACCACGTCGAGCACCGACGCCCCGCGGAGGCGCTCTCGCTCGTTGGCGGGGCCGGCCGCGTCGAAGCGGGCGACGAGCCCGTCGTCCAACACCGAGAGCGACGCGGCGCGTCCGGCGAGGGCGCGCTCGATTCGCGGCAGCAGGCTCTTGCCGTTGTCGGTGAGGGCGGTCACGGTGGCCTCCGTGTCGCGGGCAGAGAGGCGGAGCGCCGCGCCAGTGACCAACAGGCTCCGCTCGCCTCGGGCGGTGGAGTGGTCGGCCGACTCGAGCAGGAGCGTGTGGGGCCGCTCCCCTGCGAGCTCGAGGAAGAGCGCGACCGGATCGGGCGCCCCGTCGAGAGCGCGCGAGAGGACGACGACCTGCCCGGCGTCGAGCGAGCCTGGCTGCATCGTCAGAGCTCTTTGCCCGCGGCTTCGACGAAGGGGCGCAGACCGCGGATCAGCTCCTCGAACTGGGGCATGAACAGCGACTGCGCTCCATCCGACCAGGCCTCGACCGGGTTTCGATGCACCTCGACCATGATGCCGTCGGCGCCACAGGCGGCCGCCGCGCGCGCCATGGGCGCGACCAGATCCCGCACCCCCGTGCCGTGCGAGGGATCGACGAGGACGGGGAGGTGGCTCTGTTGCTTGATGAAGGGGACGGCGTTGAGGTCGAGCGTGTTGCGGGTGCAGGTCTCGAAGGTGCGGATACCTCGTTCGCAGAAGATCACGCGGTGGTTGCCCTCGGCGACGATGTACTCGCCGGCGAGGAGCAGATCCTTCACCGTGGCCGCCATCCCGCGCTTGAGGATCACCGGCTTGTCGCTCTTGCCGAGCTCCTTCAAGAGGCGGTAGTTCTGCATGTTGCGCGCCCCCACCTGGAAGGCGTCGGCGTACTCGTGCACCGCGGCCACGTCGGCCACCTCCACCACCTCGGTCACCGCCGGCATGCCGACCTCGCGCGCCACGTCCTGAAGGATCTTCAGGCCCTCGAGGCCGAGCCCTTGGAACGCATAGGGGCTCGTTCGCGGCTTGAAGGCGCCACCGCGCAGGGCTTGGGCGCCGGCCGCCCGCACCCCTTCCGCCGTCTCTCGCATCTGCTCGGCGGTCTCCACCGCGCAGGGGCCGGCGATGACGAGGAACTTGTCGCCACCGACGGTGGCGGGGCCGATCTCCACGACGGTGTCGTGGGGGTGCATCTCGCGACCCACCAGCTTGTAGGGCTCGAGGATGGGCTTGACCGACTCCACGAGGGGATGGCTCTCGAGGTGGAGCTCTCCGAGCACCCGCTCGTCGCCGAGCGCCCCGAGCACGGTGCGCTCGCTCCCTGGCATGTAGAGCGACTTGAGGCCGAGCTGTTCGATCTTGGAGAGCAGCTCGTCGGCGTCACGTTGGGTGGCCTTCGGCTTGAGGACGATGATCATGGGCGGTGATCATCGCCCAGGTGGGCACGGATTGTCTTCAGCTTGTCCCAGAAATCGGGGAACGACTTGGTCACACAGTCCGGCTCCGTGACGCTCACCGCCGGGACCCGGAGGCTCACCAGACCAAACGTCATCGCCATGCGGTGGTCGCCCTCGGGATCGAGCGTGTGGGGGCCGGGGCGCGGCGCGGTGAGCGGCTCCACGTCGAGCCCGTCGTCGTGCTCGCGCATCACCGCGCCGAGCTTGCCGAGCTCGCGACAGAGCACGTGCACGCGGTCGCACTCCTTCACCCTCGTGTGGGCGGCGCCGCGGATGCGCACCGGCCGGGCCGCGAAGAGACACAGCGCGGTGAGCGGCGCGATGAGATCCGGCACGTCGGTGAGATCGAGCAGAGGAGCGCCGGCCCGCACCGCGTGGGCCATGCTCGTGAACGCGGCGTCACCCTGCAGCGAGCGCTCGGGCGCCACGAGGTGGGGCACGGTGATGTCGAGGCCGGTGAGCGCGCCGGCGGCGAGCAGAAACGCCGCGCCCGACCAGTCGGCCTCCACCTCGAGCGATGCGAGCGGGGGATAGCCGCCGGGGGCTACCGCCACCGTGCGCTCGTCCAACCAGCGCGGTCGCGCGCCGGCCCGCGCCATCATGGTCGTGGTCATGTGCAGGTAGGGGACGCTCACCAGCGACCCCTCGAGCTCGACGACGAGGCCCGCGGGCAGACAGGGCGCGACGAGCAACAGGCCGCTCGCGTATTGGCTCGAGAGCGACGCGTCGACCCGCACGCGGGCTGGCGGCGGCGCGACTCGAGAGGCGCGAAGCGGGGGACAGCCGCGCTTGCCGAGGTAGCGCACGTCCATCCCCATCGCCGCGAGCGCGTCCCCGAGGCCGGCGATCGGGCGCTCGCGCATGTGGGCGTCGCCGTCGATGGTGAGCGCGCCCTCACAGAGCAACGAGAGGCACGCCCCGAAACGCACCGCGGTGCCGGCGTTGCCACAGAACACGGGCTCCGCGGGCGCGACGAGCGGTCGGGAGCTCACCGTGGCGTGATCGTCGCGCCAGCGGACCTCGCAGCCGAGGCCGCGGAGGAGGGTGGTGAGGTGACGCGAGTCGTCGCACACCAACGCGCCCGCGATCTCGGTCGTGCCGGGGGAGAGGGCGGCGAGCACGAGCGCGCGCTGCGTCATGCTCTTGGAGGCGGGGGCTTTGAGTGACAAACACGTCATGGGAGGGCGCCCGAGAGCTCCTCGGGGGAAAACGGGGTGCCGAGCATCCAGGTCATCTGGGCCGCGCCTTGGGACACCCACATGGTGGTGGCCGAGAGGGCGGTAGAGCCCTCGCGGCGAGCGCGGTCGAGGAGCGCGCTCTCGGTGGCGATCGCCAGATCGAAGACGCAGGCGGCGAGCGGCGCGGTCTCCGGCCACGGCGAGGCGTCCCCCGCGATCGGCGTGGCGTTGATGAGGATGTCGTGGTCCACCAGGGTACGATCCTCCCACGCGACGACGGCGTCGAGGCCGCGCTGTTGCCGCGCCGCGAGCACGACGGGGAGGCCGAGCGTCCGACAGGCGTGGGCGGCGGCGCGCGCTGCCCCCCCGGCCCCGAGGATCAACACGCGGCCCTTGGCCCCGGCCGCGACGAGCGGCGCCCGCACCCCCTCCACGTCGGTGTTGGTGCCCTCCCAGCCCTCCTCGGTGCGCCGCAGCGAGTTGACGCTGCCCACGGCGGTGGCGATGGCGTCGGGGCGGCAGAGGGCGAACGCCTCCGCCTTGAGGGGCATGGTGACGCTCAGGCCACGCGCCCCGAGCGCCGCGAGCACGGGCAGCGCGGCCGCCAGCGAGCTGGACACGAGCGGGAGGTAGCTCGTGGCGAGGTCCTTGTCGCGGAAGAGCGCGTTGTAGATCCGCGGCCCCGGGGAGGCGAACACCTGGGGGCCGCCGATGAGCGCGTGGAAGGGGGCACGGCCGAGCGCAGGGAGCCCGAGGCGCTGCGCCTCGGCGCGGTCGAGCTGGCCCGGCGCGGTGGCGAGGGCCGCGTCGGCGGCCACGTAGGTCCACGCGCTCCCCAGGGCCGCATAGCGCGCGCGAGAGAGGAGCCCGGCCGGCCCCATCGCGACGAGCACCACGGCCCCGTCGATGCGCCGGCGCGCGGCCATGAGCTCGGCGAGCTCGGCCACATCGGCCACCTGCGCGGCGAGCTTGACGACGGCTACCCCGCGCCCGCCGAGCTCGCGGGCCATCCGGGTCATGTCGGCGGCGCTCGCGAAGTCGTGCCACGAGAGCACCACGCGGGCGAGATCGAAGCCGTCGAGCGGCACGTCGTGCTCCACGTCGACGAAGCGTGCGCCCGCGCGCTCGGCGCGGCGCAAGAGCGCCACCCGCTCGCCCTCCGGGCCCCGGAACGCGCCACCTTGCCGCTCGCTCCGGCAGCAGAAGAGCACCCGCCGGCCCTCTCGCTCGAGCAGGCCCCAGAGCTCGTCGCCGATGGCGCCCCCCCCCGCGAGGTGGTCGGCGCGCACCTCGTGGAGCGCACCGGTCTCGTCCGCTAGGAGGCGCTCGGCGAGCTCTCCGAGGGTGGCCTCGGCGCCCGTCACGCACAGGCCGAGGTCGCTCGACGCGTCGAGGGCCGGGCCGTCGGCCGCGTCTCGGCGGAGGCTCACGGGCTCCACGCCGCCTCGAGCTCGGCGAGGGACACGGTGCGGGTGAAGCTGCCCTCCTGCGGGCCGGTCTGCCCGATCCGCTCGGGGATGGAGCAGCGCACCTCGCCGGCCACGCTCTTCTTGTCGCGCGCGAAGAACGGCTCCGCCGCGGCGAACGTGCAGGTGGGGCTCGTCGGCAGCCCGAGCCCCTCCAGGAGGCGCACGATGCGCGAGAGATCGGAGCGCGGGAACGTCGCCGACGCCGCCGCGAGGCGGCTCTCGATCACCATCCCCATCGCCACCGCGTGACCGTGGGGCGTCTGTTGCAGGGTGGCGTGCTCGATGGCGTGGGCCACGGTGTGTCCGTAGTTGAGGATGTTGCGACGCCCTTCGTCGCGGTCGTCGTCCGCGATCACCTCGGCCTTGATGGCCACGCAGCGCTCGATGACCTCCGACGGCGGGAGCCGACGACCGGGCTCGCGCTGCCAAGCCTCGAGCGTGTCGAACAGGGTGGCATCGGAGAGCACCGCGTGCTTCACCATCTCGGCGAGGCCGCAGCCGAGCTCCACGTCGGGCAGGGTGTCGAGGGCGGCGGCAGCGAGCAGCACCGCGCGAGGGTGGTGAATGCAGCCGATGAGGTTCTTGCCGTGCTCGGTGTTGACGGCCGTCTTGCCGCCGATGGCGGCGTCCACCTGGGCGAGCAAGGTGGTGGCCACGTTGATGTGGGCGATGCCGCGGAGGTACGTCGCGGCGACGAAGCCGGCCACGTCGAGCACGACGCCGCCGCCCACCGCCACCACGCAACCGCGTCGATCGACCCCGGCAGCGAGCATGCGATCTTCGAGCGCGGCTTTGGTGGAGCGGGTCTTCTGCGCCTCTCCGGGGGCGAAGGAGCAACACAGCACCTCGAGACCGTGCGCGCGCAAGGCGTCGGCGATCCTCGTCGCGAAGAGGCGCTCGGTGGTGTGATCGGCGATGACCACCGCGTGGTGGTGCCGGGCGCTCCAGCGGGCACACAGGGTGGCCGTGACGTCGGCGCCGATGAGCACCGGGTAGGGGGGCGCTCCGGGGGGCGACACTTCGAGGATCGGCTTCATCGTGGCTTCGAGATCGTGATGAGGGACGGCGCGGCAGCGCGGCGTCCCTTTTCGTTTCACTCGAATTGTACCGCGCTACCGTGATATTGGTGTCGCCCGTGCCCGGCTCGGGTAAGATTCGCGATTTTTGTCAACGGACGAACCGTCCGTCGACGCCCGTCATTGTGTGACCTCAGTCTTCGGACGCTTAGGAGAAGCCATGCGACCTCGTTTGGGTTGGACCGTCATCGCAGCCGTCGCGGTGGTGTACGTGGGATGTGAAGCGGGAGGAGGACGCGTCTCGCTCTTTGGCAGCGGCGACGACGACGGTGGCGCCATGGGGGCGGGGGCGAGCCCCGCCGAGGGCGGCTCCGACAGCGGCTTCGAGCCCAACACTGGATCGACCGGCTCGGGGGAGAACACGACCTGCGACTCGCTCCCCGACGAGGATCGCGATCAAGACGGCTTCACCAAGGACGACGGCGACTGCAACGACTGCGACGCCAACGTGAACCCCAACGCGGTGGAGGTGATCCTCGACAGTTACGGCGAGGGCGCGGGCGGCGGCCCCGCGTCGGAGCCGGCCGACGAAGACTGCGACGGCGAGATCGACGAGGCGCCGGAGGTGTGTGACGCCACCATCGCCATCGACTCGATGGATCCGCTCGACGCGGCCCGCGCGGTGGGGTTGTGCAAGATCGCTGCGGGCCCGAACGACTCCGGCGTGGTGAGCGCCCAGTGGGTGAGCGTGGATGGCTCGCCGGCGCCAGCGAACGCGAACTACCACCTCGGGCACGGTGTGCTCGATGGGTTTGGGCCCAACGTGAACGCCCAAGAGGGCAGCAAGATCTTCGCGCTCTCGTCCGGCGCGGCCCGCGAGCCCGGAGACCCTGGCTACCAGTCGCCGAGCGGCTTCGACAAGGGCATCACCATGGGGCACCCCCAGGGCTTCCCGAAGGAGTCGCCGTCGTGCCCGAACACGATCACCGGCACGCCCCGCGATGGCGCGGCGGTGGAGGTCACGATCCGCGTGCCCTCGAACGCCTACGGCTTCAGCTTCGACTTCAACTTCTACACCTACGAGTGGCCGGGCTTCGTCTGCTCGACCTACAACGATTTCTTCATCGCCATCCTCGATCCGATCCCGGCGGGGCAGACCGACGGCAACATTTCGTTCGATCAGCTGGGCAACCCGGTGAGCGTGAACAACGCCTTCCTCGAGGTGTGCGGCTGCACCTCCGGACCGCCGTGCAGCGCGGGAGGGAAGAACTTCACCTGCGCCCTGGGCAACCAGGAGCTGATGGGGACGGGCTTCGGCCCCGACACCGAGTTCTCGAACCACGGGGCCACGAGCTGGCTGCAGACCGCGGCGCCGGTGGAGCCGAACACCGTCATCAAGATCCGCTGGGGCACCTACGACTCGGGCGACGGCGTCCTCGACTCGACCACCCTCATCGACAACTGGCGCTGGGTGGCCGAGCCGGGCACGCAGGTGGGCACCGAGCCGATCCCGGACCCGCAGTAGCCAGCGGCCCTCCACGGTCGGTGGGCGGTTGGGCGCTGGATTCGCCGGCGGAGCAACGGTAAAGCACTCGCTTGATGCCGCCGTCGGATCTCGCCGCCGCGACCGCCGTCCGGCGCCTCTCGCGGGCGCCGGGCTGGTACGTGGCCGAGCTCCCCGACCACTGGAGCTACGTCACGCCGTCGGGGGGCGTGCTGATGACGGTGGCCATGCGGGCGATGGTCGCCGAGCTCGACGCACCCGAGCTGTGGCCGGTGTCGGCGACGACGGTCTTCTGCAGCCCGGTGCCGGCCGGGCCGCTCGAGATCCGCGTCGAGGTGCTCCGGCGGGGGGGCGCGGCGTCTCAGGTTCGCGCCGCCCTGTCGTCCACCGTCGCGCCCGGACCGGGCCTCGAGGTGAGCGCGACCTTCGTGCGTGATCGCGAGGGCCCGGACGCGCTGGGCATCGAGCTCCCCGCGGTGCCGCGCCCGGAAGACTGTGTGCGGGCCGGGGAGCGCGTGCGCGCGGCGGGGAGACGGCGCCCGTTCTTCGACAACCTCGACATCCGCCTCGCGCTGGGCGCCGCGCTCTGGGAAGACGGCTGGCAGGCGGGCGAGGCGCGTCAGGCCTACTGGTACCGCTATCTCGTGCCGCAGCGCGCGGCCGGGCGGCTCGATCCGCTGGCCCTTCCCCCCATCGCCGACACCATGCCCTCGGCGCTGGCGCACAAGCTCGGCCCCGCCGAGCGCTTCTTCGCGCCGAGCCTCGATCTCACGGTTCACTTCCTCGAGCCGAGCGAGGCCGAATGGTTCCTCGTCGACGTGCGGTGTCCGCGCGCGAGGGCCGGCTACGCCACCGCCGCGGCCGACCTCTGGGACGACACCGGGCGGCTCGTCGCGCGGGCGACCCAGACCATGATGCTGCGAAAGCGACCGAAAGAAGGGCCATGAGCGGGACCACGACCGAAGCGAAGAACTGGAAGGAGTCGCTCAAGCTCGGGCGCGTATTCTGGCTCCTCTGCACGATGGAGATGTGGGAGCGGCTCGCGTACTACGGCGTGCGCGTCATCGTCCCCATCTACATCGCGCAGGCCGACGAGCCAGGGGGGCTCCACTTCACCTTCGCGCAGAAGGGCTCCATCTACTTCTGGTGGGCGATCTTTCAGAGCATCCTGCCCACCTTCACCGGCGGCTACGCCGATCGCTACGGCTACAAGAAGACCATCTTCGTCTCCATCTCGATCAAGATCGCCGGGTACCTGCTGATGGCCACCCAGCGCTCCTACGACGGGTTCCTCTTTGGGTGCATCCTGCTCGCCACCGGGACGGCGCTCTTCAAGCCCGGGATTCAAGGCTCCCTCGCCCACAACATCGACAAGTCGCGGAGCTCGACCGGCTGGGGCATCTTCTACTGGTTGGTCAACGTGGGCGCGGCGGTGGGGCCACCCCTCGCTGGCATGCTGCGCAAGCTCACCTGGCCGTGGGTGTTCTACGGCTGCGCGATGATCGTGAGCATCAACTTCTTGATGCTGTTCACCTACGACGATCCGAAAGACACCGGCGTCGATCAGAAGGCCACCGCCTGGCAGGTGATGGTGGTCACCCTCAAGAACCTGTGGGAGGGGCGTCTCATCGCCATCATCCTGATCCTCTCGGGCTTCTGGCTGATGATGTATCAGCTCTGGGATCTGCACCCGAACTTCATCGCCGACTGGGTGGACTCGTCGGCCCTCGCCAGCTCGGGCTGGTTCCCGGCGGCGTGGACCCACGGCACCGACCGCGGCCAGCAGGTGCTGCAGGAGAACCTCCTCAACCTCAACGCGGTGCTCATCGTGCTGTTGCTCGTCCCCATCAGCGTCATCGTGCGGAGGCTTCGCACGTTGAGCGCGATGGCCGTCGGCATGCTCATCGCTACCGCGGGGATCGTCGTGTCTGGCACCGCGAGCGGCTACGTGTTGTTGGTGGCCATCCTCCTGTTCTCGCTCGGCGAGATGCTCACCGGCCCGAAGAAGCTCGAGCTGTTCGATCTCATCGCGCCCAAGGACAAGAAGGCGCTCTACCTCGGCTACGTGAACATCCCGGTGGGGATCGGCTGGGCGGTGGGCAACAAGATCTCCGGCTTCCTCTACGACAACTACGGGGAGAAGGCGCGGCTCTCGCTCCGCTACCTCGCGGAGAAGACCGACTACCTCGAGGCCGCGGGCCTCCCCGCCTGGAGCGGCGATCTCGCGGCGCTCGAAGAGGCCACCCTCGTCACCCGACCTCAGGCCTATGCGACGCTGAAGGCCTACCTCGGGCAGGACGGTCCGGCGGTGACGACGCTCTTGTGGGAGACCTACCAGCCGTACCAGATCTGGTACTATCTCGCCTCGATCGGCGTGGTCAGCATCGTGGCCCTTTTCATCTTCATCTGGTGGACGAGGCGCACCGGGGGCCAGATGGACGTGTGAGCCGGCGCGCCGGTCTCACGGATCCTCGACGTCGTGGAGCGGAGGCACATGGGCCCGCACTCGAAGCCCAACGCGCTGCGCGCGGGGGTCGCTCATGCGGACGGGCACGCGCGCGCTGCGAGGCCGGAGGCAGCGCTCGGCCTCTCGGAGCCGCGCGCGCGAGGCGTCGTGCCGGTGCACCAGGCGCACCATCGGTCCGCCGGTGAGGCCGCCGGCGCGGACCGCCGCCTCGACCGCGCGCTCGTCGGCGCGAGCGAGACGCTCGATGGCGTGGAGCTCGGCGAGCTTGCGATCGAGGCAGCGCGCCTCCGCGGCCCGACGGGCGGTCCGAGCCTGCGAGAACCAACGGTGCACCTCGTTGGAGCGAGAGGCCATGAAGTAGGTGAACGCACGCGCGCGCGCCACCGCTGGGTGTCCCTCGATGTGTGAGGTCGCGTCCGGCGCACGCTCGACCTGCCCGTCGGCCCCAGCGGTGTGGGCCCAGGCGGAGGCGAGCGCGAACGCGGCGCACTGCCATGTGCGGCCGAGCTGGGTCATCGTTGCCTTCCTGACCGTGGTTGTGTTGTTTGAAGGGGCCGTGACGTTCACGGAAAGCCGATGACCGAGGCTTCCCGCGCCAAGCTGTCGATCGAGCGGATCGACGACCTCCACGACCCGCGCGTGGCCGACTACCGCGAGCTCCGCGACCGCGATCTCGCGGCGCGCCGAGAGGCGTTCATGGCCGAGAGCGAGGTGGTGCTCCGCGTGCTCGCCGCGCGAGGGCGCTACCCGGTGCGCAGCGTGCTCCTCACCGACAGTCGACTCGAGAAGGTGGCAGACGCCCTCGCGGTGCTGCCGCCGGGGGTGCCGATCTACTTGGCCGCGCAGCGGGTGATGAACGAGGTGGTGGGGTTTCCGATTCACCGCGGCATCCTCGCCAGCTGTGAGCGGACCCCCCTCGAGACGCCGGCCGCGCTCCTCGCTGGGCTGGGGCCGGGCCGCGCCCGCATCGTCATCGCGGAGGCGCTCAAGAACCACGACAACGTCGGCGGGGTGTTTCGCAACGCGGCGGCGTTTGGCGCGGCCGCGGTGCTGATCGATCACGCCACCTGCGACCCGCTCTACCGCAAGGCGATCCGGGTGTCGGTGGGCGCAGCGCTCTTCGTTCCGTTCGCGCGCGCGCCCTCGTGTCTCGAGCTCGTGAGCGCGGCCCAAGGGGCAGGATTTCACTGCCTCGCGTTGAGCCCTCGCCTCGATGCCCAAGCCCTCGATACGCTCGCGACCGCGCCCGCGCGCGTCGCCCTCGTGGTGGGGACCGAGGGCGCTGGGCTGAGCGACGCGGTGATGAGGCAGTGCGACGGGTTGGTTCGCATCGCGATGGCGCCGGGCTTCGACTCGCTCAACGTGGCGACCTCGGCTGGCATCGCGCTTCACCAGGTGTTCACGCTCCAACGTGCGGGCGCGGATCCAGCTGGCCATTGAATCCCGTCGTCGAGTGGTTACATTTCATTACACAAGCCACGGTCCGCGCGTCTTCGCGAGGCCGAACGCCCCCGACCCCAACTTCGCGGGAGGCTGTTCACCCACACCCCATCGCGCCCACGCGCTCGTGGGTAGAAAGAGGTGCACCATGTTGAAGGTATGGGAGCCCTTCGAGGCATGGCTGAAGCCCTTCGGGGTTTTTCCTGAGGTTGCATGGCCCACGTGGGTGGCGGAGCGGCCCGAGCTGCCTGTCATCAACGCGGCAGAAAAGGAGGGTGAGTTCGTCCTCACCGCAGAGGTCCCCGGGTTCGCCCCGGAGGAGGTGACGATCACGATCGAGAACAACGTGCTCAAGGTCGAGGGCAAACACGAGGAGAAGAAGGAGGAAGAGGGCCGTACGTTCCGACGCTTCACCGAGTTCAAGCGCCTGTTCCGTCTTCCCGAGAACGTGAACCAGGAGGCCATCGAGGCCAAGCTCGACAACGGCCTGCTCACGCTCGCGCTTCCGAAGACCGAGATCGTGGAGCCGGCGGTGAAGACCATCGACGTCAAGGTCGCTCCCAAGGCCATCGAAGAGAAGGTGGCGGAGGTGGCGCCCGAGGGCGAGAAGGTCGGGAAGGTGGCCAAGAAGATCGACAAGCCCGAGAAGGCCGCGTGACCTCGCGGCGAGCGCCGCCGCGCACGCTGCGTGACAGCGAGCGTAGGCGGCCGCGTGGCGGCCCTTGGCGCGGCAGCGGTGGGTGACATCATCGTCGCGCTGCGGGTCGCGGAGCGCGTGTTCTCTCGAGAGCACGCGCTTTTGTCGTTGGTGGCAGGGGCGCGGGCGAGGCGTGGAGGCCGCGGCGCCGCCGCGTCGGACGTGGCGTGCGCGCCACGCCGCGAGCCCGCAAGGTGTCGTCTCCACGACCACGGGCGTTGGTGCGACGCTTGCTCTGCACCGTTCGATGACCGAACACCACCGTCTCCCCCTGTTTTGGGTCCTCCTGTCGCTGGCTGCGTGCGGTGACGCAGCGGCCGAGCTCTCGGCACCGAACGCGGGTGGCGTCACCTGGTACGGCGACGTCGCGCACGTCGCGCTGGGCAAGTGCATGGGCTGCCACAACGACGACGCGCCGACCTTCTCCATGGCCCGCTACGACGACGCCCTCCGGGCGCGCGCGGGCCTCATCGCCGCCTACACGCAGGACGGCACCATGCCACCGTGGAAACCGCGGGCGGACTGCAACAGCTACGCCGACGAGCGCAGGCTCACCGACGACGAGAAGGCCCTCTTTCAGGCCTGGGCCGACGGCGGCGCGCTCGAGGGGGATCCGGCCGCCGGCCCCGCGCCCCCGGAGGGTCCCGCGGGCCTCGCGCGCGTCGATCGCCGCTTGGAGATGCCCGAGGCCTACGTGCCGCGGCCACCGGAAGGCGACGTCAACGACCATCGCTGCTTCGTGCTCGATCCGGCGCTCACCGGGAGCGAGCAGCTCGTGGGCTTCGACATCCGTCCCGGTGAACGGGCGGTCGTGCATCACGTGCTGCTCTACATGGCCGACGCGGCGGAGGCCGAGGCGCTCGACGCGGCCGCACCGGGGCAGGGCTACGCCTGTCCGGGCGGTCCTGGCGCGAACAGCGCCGCGGTGATCGCGGGTTGGGTGCCGGGCATGCCCGCGAACCTCTACCCCCCGGGCACCGGCATCCCGCTCGCAGGTGACAGCGCCATCGTGATGCAGATCCACTACAACACGCTGCACGCCGGCGCGCTCCCGGATCGCACCGCGGTGGAGCTGATGTTCGCCGACACGCCCATGGACCACGAGGCGCAGATCGTGCCGCTGCGTGACGGGAGCTTCGAGATCCCGCCGATGACCGAGGGGTACCAGACCCGCGTGAGCGTGGCGGTGCCGGCGAAGGCCACGGTGTGGGCCGTCGCGCCGCACATGCACCTCAAGGGCCGCCGCGCGCTCATCGAGGTGGAGCGGGCGAGCGGCGAGGACACCTGCCTGCTCGACATTCCAGACTGGGACTTCAACTGGCAGCAGTTCTACTTCTTCGCCGATCCGCGCGGGATCCGGCTCATGCCTGGCGATCGGGTGACCTTCTCCTGCACGTGGGACAACACCACCAGCCACACGGTGAGGTGGGGCGACGGCACCGAGGACGAGATGTGCATCGCCTACGCCTACGTCACCGCGGGCCACGTCGACTGAAGGTCCGACCGACATTGCCTCGCGGGGCTCCTCGAGGCGCGGTCC
>CAYOAL010000069.1:0-50747 GCA_964401935.1 uncultured Polyangiaceae bacterium | reverse complement strand
CCGTCGTCGTACTCCATGAGCGTGGGGGCGAGCGCGGTCACGCCGCCGACCAGGCGCCGCACCCTAACCGCTACGCCCGAGCGCGCCCCTCCCCGAAGAGAGCGCGAGCACCACCATGGCAGACCCCTCCCCACTCCAGCACCAGGGTCGCCGCCCCACACGCGACGTCGCCATTCCCGGACTACAATTAGTGCTTCATAATGGTTGCGGATGCGCGCGGTCGCGCGGCGCGGGCTGCCTATGTGTCCCGCTGCGCCGGCTAAGGGGAGGGCCGCGCCGGCTAGGGGGAGGGCGTGGGCGTGGGGGGCGCCTTGGAGGCTGGGGTGCTGAGCGTCCTTTTGTCACGGCCCGCGTCGGTCGTCACCGGCAGCTCCAGCGTGGTGAGTCGATCGAGCTCGGCGCGCAGGGTGTCGAGGGCGGGGGGCGGGTTCAGGACCAACAACCCGATGGTGCGATCCGCGCTCGCCGACGCGACGGACTCGCCGCGGAGCGCTACGTCGAACACCGGGGAGCGGTGGACCCTCACCACCCGACTCTCGCCGGTGGCGACGCTCCAGAAGCGCACCGTCGTGTCCTCGCTGCCGGTGACCAACAGATCGTCGTCGGCCGCGAAGCGCATCGCGTGCACACGTTCCTCGTGCCCCGAGAGGAGCTTGCATACGGGCGTGGCCGAGCTCAGCGTGCACAGCGTGATGGCGCCGCCGGTGGACGACACCGCCACACGTGAGCCGCTGTCGGAGAGCGCGACGCGGTCGGCCCCTTCCACGGTGACCACGTGGCGTGGACCCGTCTCCGCCGCGATGCTCTCCGCGGTGTAGGAGAGCACCCGACCATCCCGCCCGGTCGATACGATCACGCCGCCAGGCGAGATCGCGAGCGAGGTGACGCCGCCTGCGTGGAGCGCCCGGCTCACCCTGGGCTTTCGGGTGGTGAGGTCCCACACGATGACCTGCCCGTCGGCGCCGGCGCTCACGAGCAGCGAGGAGTCGGGCGTGAACGCGACCGCGGTGACGGCGCGCGTGTGCCCCTCGAGCAGGCCTCCCCCGTCCTCGGCCATGGCCCACAGGCCCACCATCGCGTCCTCCGCTGCCGACGCCAACCACTTACCATCCGGTGAGAAGGCGAGCTCCTCCACGTCGGCGCTGTGCCCCTCGAGCACGCGCTCGTCGCCGTCGTCTACGCCCCAGAGCCGCACCGTGAGATCGTCGCTCGAGGACGCCACCCGCCGCCCATCCGGGGAGAAGAGCACTCGAAACACGTGATCGGTGTGGCCCTCGAACGTCCGCTCGAGCGCCCCCGACTTCGCGTTCCACAGCTTCACTCGGTTGTCGTGTCCGCCAGAGGCCAGGCGCGCCCCCGACGCATCGAACGCCACCGTCTTCACCCCGACCCCGTGCGCGAGGAGCTGCCGATGCGGGGTCTCGGTGGGCCAGAGGCGCACCGTGCGATCCCACGACGCAGACGCGAGCTGGTCTCCGCTGGGGGAGAACGCAAGCGCCGAGATCACGCTGTCGTGTCCCTCGAGCACGTGCATCCCCCCGGTGTCCGCGTCGGTGACGACCGCGCGATTGTCCCACCCCGCGGAGGCGACGAAGCGCCCGCCCTCCGTGGCGATAGCCGTCACTCGCTCCTGGTGCTGGGCCACCACCGTGGACGTGCCGTCGGAGAGCCGCCACACGATGACGCGGCCGTCCATGCCGCCGCTCACCACGCGGTCCGCGTCGAGGAACTGCACCACCTGCGCTCCGCGAGCGTGGGTACCGAGCACAAGGCCTTTGGCCTTCTGCCCCGCGAGGTCCCAACGACGCACCGTCCCGTCGATCCCCGCGGAGACGAGCCATGCGCCGTCGGGCGAGACCACCGCGTCGACGACGCGCCCGTCGTGTCCGTCGAGGACTGCGTGGTCTTGCCCCATCAAGTCCCAGACGTGGAGGGTGCCCTGGTGGCTCCCGGTGACGAGGCGCGCGCCGCCGGGCACGAACGTGGCAAAGCCGGTCCGCTCCGCCGGCTGCTCGAACACCAGCGCCGCCTTGCCCGACTCCACGTTCCACACGCGGACGCCATCGTCGGCAACGGTAGCCACCATCGTCCCCAGCACCGCCAGCGCGCCAATCCGCTGACCCTGATGGGCTACCAGGGAGGACTCGAGCGCGCCCTTGTGGGTGTCCCACACCGCGATGACGCCGTCGTAGTCGGCGCTCACCAGCACGTCGCCCGCGAAGCCCAGGGCCGGCACACGCGCTTCGTGCTTCGTGAGCTGCAACACCTGACCGGTGTCGCGGACGAAGAGGCGAACCACTCCATCGAGGCCCGACGACGCGACCAGGCGCCCGTCGGGCGAGTAGGCCACCGCGTCGATACGATCGGTGTGGCCGCGTAGCACGTGCGAAGCCACCCCCCGCTCGGCGGCGTCGGCGGCGATGGTCGCGGCGCCGGGGAGCAACACACCGAGGCGCTTGAGGCGCGCGACGGCGCGGGTCGGATCGTGCTCCAAGTCGGCGCTCGCTGCGGACAGCACCGCCTCATCCAGACGCCGCTCCGCCTCCTCACGGGCCGCCGCCTCGAGCAACCTCGCTTGCGCCTCCGCCGCCCGCGCGGCCTCGGCGGCGTCTCGCTCGAGCGCGATGCGCCGGAAGCTCCACACTCCGAAGCCGAGGAGCACCATCGCGCCCACCAGCGCGGTGCCCACCGCCCCACGGTGCCGCTTGACGAAGCGCTTGATGAGCTCAGGAAAGGAGTAGTCGTACGCCGCGACCAACCTCCCCGCGGTGAAGCGGCTGAGCTCGTCGGCCATGACCGCCGCCGTGCGATAGCGGTCGGCGACGTCGCGTGCCATCGCCTTGTCGACGATGGCGAGCAGATCGCGGGGGAGGTGGGGCGACAGCTTCCGGAGGGGCGTGGGGGGAGCCGCCACCACCTGCTCCAACACCCGTCGTGGATGATACTCGAAATAGGGCGGCTTCCCCGAGAGCGCCTGATAGAGGATCGCACCGAGGGCGTACACGTCGGCCCGCTCATCCACTGGCTTGCCCGCCGCCTGCTCGGGGGGCATGTACGACGGCGTGCCGAGCACCACGCCTTCGGTCGTCTCGTACCGCGCAGGATCGCTCTTGTCGGTGAGCGACGCGAGCTCCTCCTCCTCGTCGTCAACGAGATCTTTGGCCAACCCCCAGTCGATCACCACCGTCTCGCCGAACGGGCCCACCAGCACGTTGCCCGGCTTGAGATCGCGGTGCACGATACGCCGGCTGTGGGCGTGCGCCATCGCGTCCGCGACGTCGGTCACGTGGCGGAGCATTCGCAGGTGGTCCTCTTGGGACACGCAGCTCGCGATGACCCCCTCGAACGAGTCGCCCTCCACGAGCTTCATCGCGAAGAACGGCTCGCCATCCGGCCAGCGGCCGGCCTCGTGCAGCTGCACGATGTTGGGATGCTGGAGCTTGGCCGTGATCCGGATCTCACGAAGGAAGCGCAGCCTCGCGTAGCGGCTGGCCCGCCGCAGCTCCTTGATCGCCACCGTCCGGTCGAGGCGACGGTCGAGGGCCCGGCTGATCTTGCCGATCCCCCCTTTGGCGAAGGTGCGGCCCATCTCGTAGTGCTCGCGAGCCACGACGGGCAGCGCCTCGATCCCAGCGGTGAGGCTCGAGGTGGGGGCGCTCTCGGGCAATGCCCCCGGCGGGCTACCCAGATCATCGAGCGTGGGCGCGTGGCTCCCCTCGGCGAGCAGCGTCTCGCTGTGCGGCGCCGCGTCCGAGGCGGTGCGGTCGTCGTCGCTCGGATCGCTCTCTGCCATGCCTGCCGCCGATCATGGCAAGGGTCAGGCGGGGTCGGAAGCGCAATTGTCAGCGCGCGGGAGGCGAGCCCGCTTGCGCACGCCGCGTGGCGCGGAGACCATGGGGCCATGGTGATCGACGAGGCGCGGGGACAGCGCAACGAGGGTGGGCGTGCCGACCATGGCGTGAGGCGGTCGTGAGCGAGAGACGCCGCGCCACCAACGTGAGCTGGCAAGAGGGCGCCGTCGACCGTGCGGCCCGACGTTCGCTGCTCGGCCACGGGGGAGCCACGGTGTGGCTGACGGGGCTGCCCGGCAGCGGTAAGACCACCATCGCGGTGGCGTTGGAGTCGGCGCTCGTGGCGCGGGGAGCGCTCGCCTACCGCCTCGACGGCGACAACCTCCGCCACGGCCTCTGTGGCGATCTCGCGTTCTCGGCCGCCGATCGCGCCGAGAACATCCGCCGCGCCGGAGAGACGGCCAAGCTCTTCGCCGACGCCGGTCTCATCGTGCTCGCGAGCTTCATCAGCCCCTACGAGGACGACCGCGCACGGGTGGCGGAGATCCACGACAAGGCGGGCCTCCCCTTCGTCGAGGTGTTCGTGGCGTGCCCGCTCGAGGTGGCGGAGGCCCGCGATCCGAAGGGTCACTACAGGCGCGCACGGGCGGGCGAGATCCGGGGCTTCACCGGGGTGGACGCGCCCTACGAGGCGCCGCGAGCGCCAGCGCTCCTCCTCGAGAGCCACCGGATGTCGCTCGCGGAGGAGGTGCAGGCGGTGGTCGACATCCTCCTGGCGCGCGGTGTGCTCGCGGAGCTCGCAGGCGAGCTCAACTCCGAGTGATCTCCGCGTTGGGGGCGTGGGTCGAGAGCGCCTCGAGGAGGGCGTCGCCGGAGGTCTCTCGGTCGAGCCTCACCACCAGCGACACGTCGCCGCACACGATTCTCACCTGAGACCGCGCCGCGTCGAGCGTCACCGCCCCGATGTCGCCCGGAGACCGCATGATGGCGCGGAGGACGGGAGAGCTCGTCGGATCGACGAACGACTGGGAGACGCGCATCGAGCGATAGGTGAACACGGAGAAGAGGATCCCCAGCCCGAGCGCCACCGCCTTGGCCGCCGGCTCCTCGGCGACAAAGGCGAGCACGCAGCCGACGAGGGCCACCACGCCGCCGAGGAGCGCGCTCTGGCGATGATGCTCGGCGGTGCGCGCGAGCGCGCTCGCGATGGTCCGCGCCCGTTCGGCGCGCGCTTGTTCGAGCGCCTCCGTCACGCTCGCCTCAACGACAGGTGCCCGGCCGTGGTCAAGAGGACACAGCCGGTCTCGCTCACGACGCTGTGTGCGCTCGAGGGAGGCTGCCGCACCCAGCTGTGAGGGCCGTAGGTGCCCGCCTCGTCACGGAGCGATCCTTCGAGCACGAAGAACTCCTCCCCCTCCTCGTGTTCGTGGAGCGAGAGCGCCACCCCCGCGTCGAACCGCAGGAGGACCACGCGGGCATCCGCCTTGTCGTCGAGGCGCAACATGAAGAGGCCGGGGCTGTGCGCGCGCTGCCACACCGCGTGCTGGGTGCGCACCACGACCCGGTGCCGACGCAGGGACGGCCGCCGCTTCACGAAGAGCGTCGCGCCGACGTCGGTGGCGAGCACCGGCCGATCGCCCTCGGGCAGCCCGAGATAGGTCCCACGCGCGTAGCGCTCGGCCCCCTCCACGAGCGACCCTTGGACCACGAAGACGTCCATCCCTCCCTGCGGCTCCCCGGCAGGCGTGCTCGCGCCGGGGGCCAGAGAGAGGAGGAACGTCTCGCGCAGCCCCGCCATGGTGGAGCGCTCGAAGAGGCGCTCGAGAACGCCCGGGGCTCGGGCCACCCACGCGAGGCTCGGCGCGTCCACCGCGGCGCGGCGCCCCAGATCCATGTTCATCTCTCGGTCCATGCTGCTGCTCGGCCTCGCGGCCCGGCTCCTCGTCCCCCGATGTCGTCGTGCGCGGTATCGTGTTCGGTCATGCTTCCCGGCTGGGTGGTGCCCAGCCGGTGGTGCCCAGCCGGGTGGTGCCCCGCCGGTGGTGCCCAGCGAGGTTAGTTTGTGGGCCTCGCTCAGTTGGGGTTACCCTAGGGCGTTGTCCCCGTATCTCCAACAAGCCCAGGCTCGTGTGGGGCTCACCGCCCGAAAGTGGACGCTCGACGCGCTGCTCGACGTGGGAGGCATGGCCGCGGTCTACATCGCGACCCACAAGAACGGCAACCGTGTCGCCGTGAAGGTGATGCACAAGCAGTATGCCGACATGCCCGAAGCCAAGGAGCGCTTCCTCCGGGAAGGCTACGTGGCCAACAAGGTCGGGCACGACGGCGCGGTCACGGTGCTCGACGACGACGAGCTCGACGACGGCACGCCGTTCATCGTCATGGAGCTGCTCGATGGCCAGTCGCTCGAGGCCCGGCTCAAGGAGAAGGGGGCGCTGTCGCCGGCAGAGACGCTGTTCGTGGTGGATCAGGTGCTCGACGTGCTCGCGGCGGCCCACGACAACGGCATCATCCATCGCGACATCAAGCCTCCTAACCTGTTCTTGTTGCCGAGCGGCGTGGTGAAGGTGCTCGATTTCGGCCTCGCCCGCGTGCTCGATGCGCCTGGCGAGATGAGCATGACGCGCACCGGCACGGTGATCGGCACCGCCAGCTACATGTCGCCCGAGCAAGCCCGCGGCAAGCGCGAGCTCATCGATCATCGGACCGACATCTTCGCGGTGGGCGCGTTGATGTTTCGCGCGCTCACCGGGCGCAACCTCAACACGGCGGACAACCCCATGGACCGGCTCATCGCGGCCATGACCGAGCATGCCCCGTCCCTCGCCACCGTGCTCCCCGACATGCCGTCCGATCTGGTGGGCCTCGTCGACAAGGCCCTCGCGTTCCAGAAGGCAGACCGCTGGCCGGACGCCCGCAGCATGCAGACCGAGCTGCGCGCCGTGTATCAGCGCAACATGGGCAGCCCCATGCCGAGCACCCAGCGCGTGGATCAGGTCGCGGGCTGGACGACGCCGGCGGCCCCTCCCAGCCCCAGCATCACCGGCCTCGACGACATCCACGTGAGCGTGGTGATCGACGAGCCCGCCACCGGGGACAGCATCTTCGTGGAGCTCGAAGACACCGACAGCGGTCAGCGGCAGCGCACCCTGCTGCGCCGGAAGTCGGACAAGCCCGCCGCAGACGAGCTCGACGAGGTGAGCATCGTCATCGACGAGCCGTGATCGTCGAGGTGACCCGCGTGGCAGGCGACGTCTTTCTGTGTCGCCGCTGTCGCCGCTCCTCATGGTGAGGCGCGCGGGGACGAAACGGTCCCCTCCGAGACCTTCAGTTGCAGGTGAGGCCGAAGTAGAACTTGTCGTTGTCGTCGACGTCGCCGTCGGTGCGCACGCCGAGGAGGCTCACGGTGGTGCCGCCGAGATCGTGATCGCCGCACGTGGCCCCTTGCCCCACCTGGCAGCTCCCGGTGCCCACCGAGCCCCACTTCACCGGAGGGGTGGTGCAGCCGTCGCAGCCGTCGCGGTAACCAAACTGGAGCCGACACCCGTCGCGGACGCCGGGAGCGATGGCGGCGCTGGGGCTCGCGCACACGTGGGCCTCGTCCTCGTCGATGCCGACGAGGAGCGTCCCGAAGGGGCAGCCATCCTCGCTGGCGAGCTCGGTCGCATCCCCCCGCTCGCACGAGAGGCCCACGAAGAAGGTGTCGTTGTCGTCGACGTCACCGTCGGTGTTCACCCCGGCGAGGGTCACCCACTGCCCGTCGACGAAGGGCGTGCCGCAGACGCTGTCGGCTCCCGCCCCCACCTCGCAGTCTACCCCGCGCTGGCGCGACCACTTGCTCGGCGGGCTCGCGCAGCCACTACAGCCGTCGCGCCACCCCCAGAACACCGAGCAGTGCTCGCGCACGTAGTCGGCCACGAGGCGGGCGGTGGGCATGCAGGCGACCGAGCCATCCACGGTCACTCGCACCGCATGCTCGCCGGCCTTGCACGGTCCCGCGAGCG
Source organism: uncultured Polyangiaceae bacterium (assembly GCA_964401935.1). Lineage (GTDB taxonomy): Bacteria > Myxococcota_A > Polyangia > Polyangiales > Polyangiaceae > JAPYTK01. Next base: position 42,952 of record CAYOAL010000069.1, on the reverse strand, counting down.
CGGTCTCGCCGGCGAGCGCGCAGTGCCAGCCGAGGTAGAACATGTCGTTGTTGTCGACGTCGCCGTCGGTGTTGAGCCCGAACAGCGACACCGTCTCCGCTCCCAGCGTGGCGTCGATGCAGGTGTTGTCGGCGCCGGCGACGTTCTGACACGCGTGCCCACCGGTGCGCCCCACCTTCGAGGGCCCCGCCGTGCAGCCATTGCAGCCATCGCGCCAACCGGCGTAGAGCTCACACCCCGAGCGCACGCCCGCCGCCACGTCGACGTCGAGCGGCGCGCAGGTGAGCATGCCGTCCCCGTCGAGCCCGACCGCGAACGTGTCGTCCGGGCAGCGCTGAGGCACGAGCCGCGGCGCCTCCCCGCCAGCGCCGCTCGTCACCGCTCCTCCCGCGCCGCCCGCGCCTCCGGCTGCGCTCCCGCCGCTCCCGGTCGTCGGTGGCGGCACCTCCGCGCTCGTCGCACATGCCGCGGCACCGAGCACGAGCGCGCCCGACATCACCCGAAGCCAATAAGTCACCCCGCTATCGTGTCACATCGGGGCACAGAAGCCCGCTTTCACGAACAGAGCGGGCGTGTGAAAAGTGCGGGCGTGCGATCGCTCAGCCCGTGGCCGCTGCGATCTTCTGCGTGCGCTTCGCCGCGTCGGTGGCCGCGAAGTGCTCCGCCTCCGCCATCGCGTGCTCCATCTCTTCGAACGGCTCTTCGCCCACCTCGGTGTGCTCGTCGCGGGTCGCCTCCCAACCGAACGAGCCACGGCGCTCGCGGGTGTTGGGGGTCCAGAACACGCGCAGCTTCCAGTCGTGGAGCTCGGCCTCGTAGCCGCCCTCTTCACTGCGCTGCCAGGCGGAGATCGTCGGGTGCGGAGCTGACATCGGGCAGAGCCTGCCCCATCGTCACGCGCGCACAAATGGCTCGCAGTCGGCCTCGCTCAGCCGCAGCGTCACTCCCGGGAGACGCTCGCCGAGCTGCCCGGCGAGCGCGGCGAGCGCCGGTCGCTCGCTCGACCAATGCGACAGCGCGATGGCGGCGCAGCCCACCCGGCGGATCCGCAGCGCGTCGTGGTGGCGAATCTCACCGGTCACGATGACGTCGTCGGCTCGGAGCGCCACCGCGAAGGGCATCGCTCCCGCCGCTCCCACCCCCACGATGGCACGGCGCACGACGCGATCGGCGTCTCCCACGGTGGCCACGCAGCGGGCGCCGGTGCGGCGCTTCAGCTTCTTGACGAGCGCGGCGAGGGCGATCGGCGCCACCTCCCCGATGCGCCCCATCCCCACCTCGGGATCGTCGGTGGGCTCGAGCGGACGCGGGTCGAGCATGTCGCAGGCGGTGGCGAGCACCGCGTTGGTGCCATGCTGAGCTGCGTCGAGCGCGGTGTGGGGTGAGTACACCGCGATCCCCCGCGAGACGCAGCGCAGCACCTGTGCCTCCATCGCGTCGCTCGACCCCACGAGCCGCGTGATCGGGCGAAAGATGGGTGGGTGGTAGGCAATCACGGCGTCCGCCTTGAAGCGGATCGCCTCCGACACCACCTCCGGCATCAGATCGATGCACAAAAGGACGCGGCTGACCCGGGCCGCGGTGTCGCCTGCGAGCAAGCCCACGTTGTCCCACGCCGCTGCGCGTGCGAGCGGCGCGATGGCTTCCATCGCCGCACACAGCGCGGCGACTCGCGTGTTGCCTTTCCCCATGGTCACTCCGCGGGCAGCCCGCCGACCGACACCGGCGCCGACGAGACGTCGTCATCGCCGCCGCCGAACACGCGCGTGAAGAGCGTCACCGCGTCGTCGAGGATGAGATAGAAGCTCGGCACCAAGAACAGCGTCACGAAGGTGGAGAACAGCACCCCGAACCCGAGGCTGAGCGCCATCGGCACCAAGAACCGCGCTTGCATCGAGGTCTCGAGGATCATCGGCGCGAGGCCCAGGAAGGTGGTGATCGACGTGAGCATGATCGGCCGGAAGCGACGCGCCCCCGCCGCCACCGCAGCCTCGAGGGGTGACATCCCCTCGCCGCGTCGGAACTCGTTGATCGCGGAGATGAGCACCAGCGAGTCGTTCACCGCGACGCCGCTGAGGGCCACGAAGCCCATCATGCTCATGATGCTGAGGTCGTAGCCGAGCAAGACGTGTCCGCCCACGGCCCCCACGAAGCCAAAGGGGATGGCCACCATGATGATGAGCGGTTGGACGTAGCTCCGGAACGGGATGGCCATGAGCGCAAACATCAACACCATCGCGAGAAAGAAGCCGAGCCCGAGCGCCCCGAGCGACTCGGCCTGCTGCTTCTGCTGGCCGCCGAGCCCCCACGTGAGGCCGGGGTACTGCTTCATCACCTCCGGGAGCGCGTCCTTCTGGAGCGCGGCCATCACCTTGTTCGCGTTGGTCTTGCCATCCTCCACGTCGGCGCTGACGGTGATGACGCGGCTCCCGTCCTCCCGCTTGATCTCGGTGTAGGCGCGCCCCCACGTCACGCTCGCGGCTTGGGTGAGCGGGATCTCCCCGCCTTGGGGCGTGCGCACGATCAGCTCGTCGAGATCGTAGAGGCTCGAGCGCTCCTCCTCGGGGAGCCGCACGTACACGCGCACCTCGTCGCGACCGCGCTGCTGGCGGCTCGCCTCGGCGCCGAAGAATGCGCTCCGCACCTGGCGCGCCAAGTCCGTCTGGTTGATGCCCAGCGACCGCGCCTCGTCGGTGAGGCGGTAGTCGAGCTGGTACTTGCCGAGGGACACGCCGTCGTCGATGTCCTTGACCCCGGCGAACTCCTTGAGTCGGCGCGCGAGGTCCGCGGCCGCAGCCTCGAGCGTCTCGACGTCGCGGTGCTTGAGCTGAACGCTGATCGGCGCCTCGCCGGACGCGCCGCTCGAGAAGGTGAACTTGAGGCTGTCGGCGCCGCTGATCTCGCCGATCTTCCCGCGCCACGCCTCGGCCAGCTCCTTGGGGCCGACGCTCCGCTTCTCGGGCGGCTCGAGGAACACCGCCACCTCCACCACGTGGGAGCCGGTGGCCGCGGCCTGCCCGCGCCCGGCACCGCCGAAGTTGGCGGCGCCGATCTGCGAGAACACTCCCCGGACGTTGCCCTCCTTGCCCCCGAGCTCCTCGAACGCCTCGTCGGCGGCCGACACGATCGTGTGGAGGTGCTTCTGGCTCGCCTCCACCGGCGTGCCGTAAGGCATGATGAGCTGCGCGAAGACGACGTCCACCTCGATCTTCGGCATGAACGTGAAGTTGATGTGCCCGCCTGCGACGAAGCCGAGCGTGCCGATGAGCGTCGCGCCGCAGAGGGCCGCCGTCACGTAGCGGTTGGCGACGGCGGTGGCGAGCACGGGCTGGAAGCGCTTGAAGATGAACCCTTCGTAGCGATCGCTGAAGCGCCGCTGCGCGCGATCGATGGCCCCCACCGGGCCCAGGCGCGGCCCGAAGATGCGGGCGAGCACGCGCCGCACGAACGCAGCTACCGGGTTCGCGTGAGAGAGGTGTGCGGGGAGCACGAGCAGGCTCTCCACCAGCGACATCAGGAGCACGAGGATGACCACCGTGGGGATGTTGCGAAAGAACTTCCCCATCACGCCCGGCACGAACAAAAGGGGGCTGAACGCGACGATCGTGGTGAGCACGCTGAACACCACCGGCGTCGCCACGTCGTGGGCCCCCACCACCGCCGCTTTGGCCAGCGGCAAGCCGTCTTGTCGACGCTTGTAGATCGCCTCCCCCACCACGATGGCGTCGTCGACCACGATCCCCAGCGTCACGATGAACGCAAAGAGCGAGATCATGTTGATCGATACGTCCCACCCGGGGAGGAAGATGACGGCCCCGAGGAAGGAGATGGGGATGCCCATCGTCACCCAGAACGCGAGTCGGATCTCCAGGAACAGGCCGAGGCAGAGGAGCACCAAGGCCAGACCCATGTAAGCGTTGCGCATCAACAGATCGACGCGCGCGCGATACATCTCGGAGCGGTCGTTCCACACCGCGAGCTTCACGCCAGGGGGCAGCTCGTCCTCGTGCTCGTCGATGTAGGCCAGCACCGCGTCCGACACGGAGATCGGGGTTTGATCGCCGATCCGATACACCCGCACCATCGCCGCGGGCTTGCCGTTGTACTGCGCCTCCTGATCCGTGTCGGCGAAGCTGTCGTCGATGGTGGCGATGTCCGAGAGCATCACCTCGGTGCCGTCCGGCTGGCTGAGGACCACGATGTCGCGGAACTCGAGCCCGAAATCGCGCCGCTCCTTGGTTCGAAGGAGGATCTCGCCGCGGTCGGTCTTGATGCCGCCGGCGGGGAGGTCGATGTTGGCGGCGCGGATGGCGTTCGCCACCTGCTCGAGCGTGAGCCCGTAGGCGCGCAGGTTCTCGCGCGGGACGTTGATGCTGATCTCGGGCGGCCTCACCGCGGCGAGCTCGGCGCGCGAGACGTCGCTCGTCTGCAGCAGCTCGTCGCGGATGCGATCGGCGATGTTGCGCAGCGACCTCTCGGGTGCGTCGCCGTACACCATCAGCGAGAGCACCTCGTTCTGAAACTCGATGATGCTGGTGTTCGGCTCCTCGACGTCGGCAGGGAACGAGGTGATGCGGTCGACCGCTCCCTTCACGTCGGCGAGCACCCGATCGCGATCCGCGTTGAGCTCGAGCTCCACCAAGATCGACGCCAGCCCCTCGCGGCTCGTGCTGGTCACCGTCTTGACGCCGTCGAGCCCACGTACGTTCTCTTCGACCGCCTTGGTCACCGCCCGCTCCACCTCGGAGGGGCTCGCGCCGGGATAGGGCACGGTGATGCTGATCATGTCGAGCGCGAACTCGGGGAAGACCTCCTGTTTGATCCGCGTCAGGAAGATGAGGCCGCCGAGGAGGAGGGCGACCATGAGCATGTTGGACGCCACCGAGTTCTTCGCCATCCAGGCGATCGGCCCCTTGTGATCACGCACTGGGTGCGGGTCGCTCAGCGGCGGCAGCGACTCTCGGCTCACGGAGCCGCCACCTTTCCGCCGGAGGCGCTCGGGCCGGGGGCAGCGTCGGCGACGCGCAGCTTCATCCCCTCCACCGGCGCGGCGAGGTTCGTGGTGATGAGGCGGTCGCCCTTCTTGAGCGGACCACGCACCATCACGTAGTCACGTGTGCCCCACGCGATCTCGACCGTCTCGATCACGAGCTTGTCGTCCGCGTCGAGACGGTACACCTTGTTGTTCTCCATCAGCGCGAGGCGAGGGATGCGCACCACGTCGTCGAGCTCGACGCCCTCGATCTGAACCCTCACGTAGGAGCCCAGGAGCAGCGGGAGCTCGCTCTTCTTCGACGAGGTCTCCTCTTTCGGAGACAGGTCGCCCACCTTGCTCGATCCCTCCTTCAGACGGAACGGGTCTTGTACCTCCACGAGCACGCGGGCCAGGCGCCCGATCGGATCCAAGTCGCCGAGGAGCCGAATGACGCGTCCCTCGCGCTCGACGCGTCCTCCGCCGGTTTGTTGCGACACCTTCACCTTCGACCCCGGCTCGTCGCCACGCGGGAGCCGCACGTAGCCGAGCTTGTCGATCGGTACCGACACCTGCACCCAGAAGGTGTCGGTGCCCACGAGGGTGATGAGCTGCATGCTCGGCGACACGAGCTGCCCCTTCTCTACCGACTCGCTGCGCACGAACGCGTTGAAGGGGGCGGTGAGCACCGTCTTGCTCAGCGCGAGCTGGGCGCGATCGAGCCCGCTCTTGGCGGAGGAGACGCCGACCTCGGCGCTGTCCACGTACGGCTTGCGGAGGGCCAGCGCCTGGTCGTCGCCGTTGGGGAGGGGAAGGCCAGCCGCCTCTCGCTCTTTCTTGAAGAGCTCCCACTCGCGCTCTGCGACCTTGCGACGCCCCTCCTCCACCTTCAGGGTGAGCTGTTGGCTGGAGAGCTGCGCTTGCTGCTGCTGCACGGCGAGCGAGTAGTCGCGCGGATCGATGCGCACGAGCGGGTCGCCCTTTCGGACGATGCCGCCCGGCATGACCTCCGCGCTCTGCCAAACCACCCGGCCTCCGACCTCGGGCATCACCACGATCTGCCGCGATGGCTGCACCTGACCGTTGAGCTCGAGCTCCACGCTCTGGGTGCCCTCCTCCACCACCGCCACGTCGACGACGGTGAGGGCCACCTCCTCTTGCTCTTTCTGCGGCGTGGGTCGGGTCTTGACGAACGCGACGGCCACGCCGATGCCGCCGCCCAGGATCACGATCACGAGGATCGCCGAGAGCCACGCGGGCAAGCGCGGTGCTTGGGAGCTCATGAGCCCTCCTTCTTCGTGGTGTCTCCCCCATCTTCTTCGGGGGCCTTCAGCTTCTTGGTCCAGGAGGAGCCGAGAGCGCGGTACACCTGCACCCGCTGCGCCAACAGGCGCCGTCGGGCGGCCAACAGGTTCTGTTCCACCTGCTGCAGCGAGCGCAGCGCGGTGAGCGTCGCGAGGTAGTTGCCCACCCCGGCCGCGAAGCGTGACCGCGCCGCCTCGAGGGTTTTCTGGGCGGTGCCGAGCTGCTCCTCGAGGATCGCGATCTGCTCGAGGGCCTGCCGCTCGAGCACCAAGGCGCTCTCCACCTCGACGAGCGCGGTGAGCAGCGTCTGGCCGTAGGCCGCCATCCGCTCCTTGAGCACCGCGCGGCTGCGATCGATCTCAGAGTCGGCGCGGCCGCCGTCCCAAATGTTGCCCGCGATCTGGCCCATGATGCTCCACACGAACGACTCGAAGAACGTGGACAGCTCCACCGCGTTGAAGCCCAGGCTGCCGCTCAGGGTGAGCTGCGGCAGCCGCGCGGCGATGGCCTGGGCGATGCGGTAGTCGGCGGCCACCACCCGAGCCTTGGCGGCGCGGATGTCGGGGCGACGCTCGAGCATACTGGCGGGGATGCCCGCCTTGGGCAGCGGGGGCGGCATCGGGAGATCGATCCGCGAGTCGTCGATGAGCTTCTTGGGACCCACGCCGAGCAGCACCGCGAGCTGCTGCTCGGCCACCGCCTCCGACCCGGTCACGGTGGCCATCTGCGCGTCGAGCGCCTGCACCTGCTGACGCTGCTGGTACACGTCGCTGAGCGCGGCCTCGTTCTGCTCGAAGCGCATCATCACCAGCTCGAGGTTGGTTTTGTTCACCGCGATCTGCTCGTGGAGGAGCTTGCGCAGCGCCCGCTGCTCCACCACGTCGAACCAGCGCTCGGTCACGCTCGCGGCGATCGTCATCGCCGCCGCCTCCACATCGGCGCGAGCCGCGATGGTGTCCTGCTCGGCCGCGAACATGCCTGCCCTGACCCGCCCCCAGAGATCGAGCTCGTAGCTCACCGGCAGCGACGCAGCGAACTGGTTGGCCTCGACGCCGGGGATCTCGCGGGGCTCTTGGCCAGGGAGCTGAAACACCCGGGGAGGGGTCTTCGAGCGGGACGCCGAGGCGTTGGCGCCGACGGTGGGGAACAGCCCCGCCATCGCGCCGCGCTCGAGCGCCTCCGCTTGCTCGAGGCGCGCCCACGCCTGCATGAGCTGGAAGTTCTTGTCGAGCGCGCGGGTGATGAGCTGGTTCAGCTCCTTGTCGTTGAACGTCGTCCACCACTTGCCCGGATCTTTCCCTTTCCCCTCCCCCTGGAACTCGGCGGGGAGCTCGAAGGGGGGAGGCGGATCCACGTCGACGCCCTTCATGAGGCAGCCCGCGGTGAACACGACGCCAAGAACTGGAACGAGCGACCTCATGATGGAGCTCCGACGGCGGCGGCAAGCGGCGCCTCGCGCGTGCACCCGAGGGCGCGAAGATGGAAGTCGATGGCCGCCTCGAGCGCCGGTGCATGTTCGCGAAAAGAGGCGTCCACGGGCAGACAACACAGCTGGAGCCGCAACAGGAGCGCGCCATTCACGGCCGACCACAGCGCCATCGCCGCCCGCGGCGGATCGATGTCGGCGGCCACCGTCCCGTCGCGCTGGCCCAGCTCGATCGCCTCCCGCACCATGGTGAAGATGCGCTGCACGTTCTCCCGCACCTGGGCGCCGTCGGCGCCGATGTCGAAGGGCGTCCCGCTCACCCACCGCGACATCGCGATGCGCAGGTGATCGCCGCGATCGGTCATGTGCTGACCAAACGCGAGCAGCAGCGCCCGCACCAGCTCGATGCCAGTGGCCGCGCGCGCCTTCTCCCGCTCGAATAGAGCGAGGAGGCGACGCTGGTGACGCACCGCCACCGCCGCGATGAGCCCCTCCTTGGTGCGGAAGTAGAGGTAGAGGGTGCCCTTCCCGAGCTGCGCCTCGTCGGCGACGTCCTCCATTTTCACCGCGTCGAGCCCTCTGGCGGCGAAAGCGCGCTCGGCGGCGTCGAGGATCCAGTTTCGGCGCTCCTCGCGTTCTCGCTCACGGCGCTTGGCGACCGACATAACCCGTTGGAACCCTGTAGGTGACTCGGAGTCACATTCTGACCGATCGTCAGAACGTGACCGCAAGTTGACCCCAAAGGGCCCAGTTGTCAAGGCGCCCTTGTAGCAAGATTTCACCGGCCCGCAACGGTGCGGCATCCCCAAGAAACTCATGACCCCCGCGCGCAGCGTGCGCGGCGTGGGGGGAGGGGGCGGAGCACCCTCCAGGAGACTCGGCTCAGGGCTGGGCGCGCATGCGGGCGAGGTGGCCCATCCACTCCGCGCGCAGGCTCGGGCTCTTGTCGAGGCGCAGCTTCCACTGCCGCTGGGCGTGGTCGCGGGCCTCAACGAGCGTGACCCCCTGCGCTGACCACAGCGCGTCGGCCCGCTGAGGCTCGCGCTCGAGCGCCACACACAGGCGCGCCCACCGCTCGAGCGACCACGCGAGCACCTCGCTCACCTGGCGCGCCGCCTCCACCGCCCCCGCCAGATCCACGCCCGACTGGGTGTCGTTCTGGTTGGGCGTGGGCGGCGGGGGGGGGGCGCCGTCGCCGGCGCCGAGCTCTCGTCGGAAGTCGCCCGCCACGACTGGCGCGCCGTGCGCGGCTGGCACCAGCGGAGGGCGCTGGTGCCCTGCCGCCTGCGCGACGGCGCCGCTCGTGGTCTCCTGGAGCATCCACGGGTGGTTGGGCTTCACCGCGCGCGGCGTGAGCGCGTCGCGAAAGTCGCCGCCGCGCATGGGCGCGAAGGGCACCGGAGCGGCCGGGCCGGGCGGCTCGGGGAGATCGAGTGTCTCGGCCCGCTGGCGCATCGGGGGCTTCTGAACCGCAGGGAGCGGCGCAGGCGAGGGAGCGGTCGCGACGACCATCGGCGGCGCGACGAGGGGCGGGGCGCCGGGAGGTGGGTGAGCGGCGCGCGCGGGCGGCGGCGGTGCGGGCGGCGGCGGCGCGGGCGGCGGCGGTGCGGCGGGGCTCGTGCCCCCGAACGGCGTCGCCTCCACGCGCACGGGCGGCGCCGCGGCGGTGGGCGGCGACGCAGCGGTGGGAGGCGACGCAGCGGTGGGAGGCGACGCGGCGGTGGGAGGCGCCGGTGTGATCGGCGGGGAGGCGGCCGCGCTGCGCTTGCGACGGAGCATCTCCTCACGACAAATCTGGGCATAGCGCTCGGGCCGCTCCATGCGTCCGGCGGAGATGTCCTCGTTGAGGTGGCGGGACCAGCGCTCGTGCACCGCGTCCCACTCGGGACCGAGCCCGAGGCCCACGAGGATGGCCTGTTGCTCGTCGTGCGGACGTTTGCGAATCCGGGCCGCCACGTGGGCCCAGGCTTCGAATACATCCTCGACGTTGGGTCGTTCGGCCATCCGGAGGTTGGTTGTATCAAAAGCTCCGAGGGACGCCCACGCCTTGGAGGGGTTTCCCACCCGAGCGCCCTCTTCCACGGTGCAGCCAGCGCAGCGCGAGGGGCCACCTGGTCGACCGCCGCGCCTGCAGCTCGGAAAAAAAGTGTGCGACAGCCGTGGCCCCGCCCTGTCTGAGTCACGCGAGCGCAGAGAGCGCCCGCTGACAGGAGTGAAATCATGAACAACAAGATGAAGTTGGGCGCAGCTCTGTGGCTTTCGGCATTTCTCGCGGTGGCGTGCAGCGACGCCGAGCCGGTGAAGACCGACAAGAACGGCAACGGGGTCAACACATCGGAGGCGAGCTGTTGCCTCAACGGCAGCTTCTACGACTGCAACGGCGACGCCGACGCGGCGACCGCGTGTTTCAACAACTTCGATCCCGGCTCGTGTGAGCGCGATGAGGGCAGCGACGACGCCTGCTCCTCGGGCGAGGGCGAAGGCGAAGGCGAAGGCGAGGACGACTTCGACTTCTGAGCGACGCGCACCGAGCGCAAGTGAGCGAGGTTACGCGAGAGATGGGAGAGGCGCGGCAACAGGTCCAGCGGTGGGTGCGTCGCGTCGGCCTCTCTCCCGAGCAGTGGGGGGTGCGAGCGCGCCGGCGCAACCTACCGCGGGAGGGTGACGATCTGCGCCCCTCACGCGCCAGCGCGGTGCCCCTCCGCTCAGCCTTCGGTCGGCTCGAACCTGACGACCTCCGGGCGGTGACCGAGTGCCTCGAAGAACGACAGCAGATCGCGGGCGCGAATGGCCGTCGTCTGGCTGTTCACCAAGGGGTGGCAGCACACGGTCTCGCCAGCCAACACCGCCTCGTCGATCACCACCGCCACGTCGCACCCTTCGTCGTTGAGGATGCCGAACGGTGTGACCGCTCCTGGCTCCACGCCGAGGTAGGCGAGGAGACGGTCGCTCGTGCCGAAGCTTAGATTCTTGACCCCGAGGTGTTGCGCGAGCCGCTTCAGATCCACCCGGCGATCCTCCCTCACCACCACGAGCCACATGTTCCCCTTCTTGTCGCGGAGGAAGAGGTTCTTGAGGTGCGTCCCCTCGAGGTCGTGACCGGCTCGGGCCGCGCGAGCTTCGGCAACGGTGAACACCGGGACGTGGGAGACGGTGCGGGTCGCGATCCCGAGCGAATCGAGGAAGGCGAAGAGGTCCTGAGGGGTCTTGGGCATCGGGGGCCGTAGGGGTCAGTCGCGCGCGACCTCGATCGCGGCAGCGGGGGCGAGGAGGTAGCCGTCGCGCTCGCGGAGGAGGATGTCGCGGAGGCCGAGGCGCCTCAAGGTGGTGAGCGCCACGTAGACCCGGTTCGCGCCGCTCCGCGGCTCCACGCGCTCTCCCGGCCAACCCACCTCGAGGAGCTCGGGCACCGACAGCGCCGAGCCGGGGGCGCTCCGTCGCCGCGCGGCCAACGCGCCGAGGATGCGCACGAGGGTGCTCCGGTCGCGCAGGTCGGTGCGCTCCCCGTCCGGGCTCCGAAACCACTCGCCGTTCGCGGCAAACACGTAGGCGAGGCCACCTTCGCCGTTCGCGGGGGAGGGTCCCCCCTCGAGCCGACTCGGGAGCTCGATCAGCTCCGCCCGCTCGGCCTCGATCACCGCGAGATCGATCAGCGCCTCGAGCTCACGGGCGTTGCCCGGCCACGCGCGTCGCTGAAGATGCAGCACGAGCTTGTCGTGGAGCCGCGCCTCCGGGCCCGCGAAGCGCTGAACGAAGTGGTCGGCCAACAGGGCGATGTCCTCGAGGCGCTCCGCGAGAGGGGGCACATGGATCTCGAGGCCGCGCAGCCTGTCCGCAAACTCACGACGCAGCGTCCCGTCCTCCACGAGCCGATCGAGCGGCTCTTTGGCCGTGGCGACCACCCGCACGTCCACCACGATATCGTCGTTCGAGCCGAGCCGGCGAATCCGGCCCGTCTCGAGGAAGCGCAGCAGCAAGAGCTGGAGCTTGTGCGACGCGTCGTCCACCGCGTCGAGCAGCAACGTCCCACCGGCCGCCGCCTCGATGAGCCCGCGCCGACAGCGCGTGGCCCCGGCGAAGGCGCCACGCTCGTGGCCGAAGAGCTCGCTGTGGAGCGCCGACTCGTCGAGCGCTCCACACACCACCGGCACTAATTTTCCAGGCCGCTTGCTCTGGTGGTGGAGCAGCTCGGCGAAGGCGTCCTTGCCCGCCCCCGGAGGCCCAAAGAACAGCACCCCGGTGGCGTGCCCGGCGAGCTTGTCGATCTGCGCGCGTGCGAGCGCGTAGGCGTGGCTCGCGCCCACGAGCCCGCCCTCGCTGTGCAGCGGGAAGAGCGCCGGCGCGCGGCCGACGAGCAAGAGCACCTTGCCGAAGGCCACCACGTCACCCACCGAGAGCGCCGCCGCCTTGACCCGCGCCCCATTCACGAAGGTGCCGTTGCGGCTCCCTCGATCGGCGAGCTCGAGCGCTGCGTCGGACGGGCTCAGCACGGCGTGGTCACGGGAGATCCGGTGATCGTCGAACACCCCAGCGACCCCAAAACACGTCGAGCCGCGTCCTATCTCGACGTCGGCGTCGACCACGAGCCGCTTCCCGAGGAGCGCCCGCTCGCGGTGGTGGATGATGGTGAGCATCCAACACGGCGCATCGAGCTGCACCTCGGAGGCGTCCTGCGTGTTGAGTCCAGTCGAGTCCATGACCAGCGTCGGCGCGGCGGTGACCACCTTCGAGCTTCACGGCGGGCGGCCTACAAGCGCCTCGTCACTCCGAGAGGGTACTTGGAAGATGCAACGCCGTGAAGCGTTCGGGCGAGCGCACGCCCAGGCGCGCGAGCTCACCGACAGCCGCCTCCCGCGCGCTCCGGTCTCCGAGGATCGTCGCCTCTCGGTAGCGGCTCATGGAGCCGTAGAGGGGAACATCGAGCGCGTCGGCTTGCCGCCGCACCGAGCCGAGCGCCGCGAGCGCGTCCGTTTGGCCTCCCCAAGCGAGCGCGATCGAGGCACGCAAGAGCCGCGCGAAGAGCTCGGCATAACCCACCCCCTCGCGCGACAGCCGCGCGGCAGCGTAGCGAGCGACGGGACGGGCCCAGGGCGCGCGACTGGCCGCGGCGAGGGTTCCGCACAGCCAATGTCCGAGCACCCGAACCCGCTGCAAGCGCATCACGAGCGAGGTGAACATCGCTCGGAGCCGGGGCCCTTCGGCGCGGAAGGCCTCCCCGCCCCGCCCCTCGTAGAGCGCAATGAAACAACGCGACTCGAGCGCGAGGACGTGCTGGATGTGCATGCCGCGAGGCGCCGGATCCCAGGCCACCGCCCGGTGGTTGGCCGTCGCAGCGGGCACGTCGTCGTCGGCGAGGAACAGGATCGTCCCCCCATGACGGATGGTGCACTCCATGTAGCGGTTGTTCTGACGGCGAGCCTCCCGGAGGCCCTCCTCGAAGAGCGTGCGTAGCTCGTGGTACCTCCCCCGCAGCCGCAACGTGAGAGCGCGAATCACCGCGAGGCTGTTGATCTGCCAGGTGTTGCCGAGGGTGTGATCGCGAAACAGCGCGGCCGCCGAGGCCATGCGCTCCGACGCGTCGGGGGCGTCGTCGAAGGCGTCGAGGGTCGCCTCCGCGGCGAGGAGCCACGCGCGCACGGCCGGGTCGTCGTGCTCGCCGGCGATCGCCCGTACACGCTCGAGGACGGCGCGGCCCCTGCGGCGCGACGCGGTGCTCTGACAGCCGACGAAGATGGCCTCGGTGCCGAGCGCCTCCGCGACGCGGGCCGGCGTCCCCACCTCGAGGGTGAGCCTGAGCGCTCGCGCCGAGTACACGGCCCCACGCAGGTTGTCGACCACGCCGAGGCCGAAGGCCACGCTGCGCAACGTGTCGAGGCGCCGCAGCTCGGAGCCGTTGGTCGCAGCCCGCCCCACCCAGCGATATCCGCTGCGCCACAACCTCAAGCGCTCGCGCGTGAGCAGCCAGAGGGCCCCGCGGTTGGTGCTCGGCAACGGCTCGCCGAGCTGACGCAGGAGCTCGTCGAGCACCGCGGTGCCCCGCTGGATGTGGCCGGAGGTGAGGAGCTGCTCGCCCGCCAGCTGCCGGCAGCGCCAGCGGTCTTCTTCGCTTCCGTGCTCCACCAGGCTGAGGTACGTGTCCGCGGCCTCGGGTCCGCGACCCGACAGCCGCAGCGCCTCGGCGAGCCGCCACGTGAGCGCGTGACGCGCCGGCCCGCCGTGAGCGCCGAGCCGCAGCGCCGCGCCGAGGAGCTCCGCTGCGTTGTCGAACGCCAGCATCTCCTCCGCCTGCGCCGCCGCCCGCTCCGCGAATACGGCGGCCCGTTCCAGATCTCCCGCTCCTTCGAGGTGTCGCATCAACAGCCGTGGACGCTCGCGATCGACACCGTGTCGCAAGAGCGCATCGGCCAGCGCTCGATGCCCATCACGGGCAGCCCCTCTGCCGAGGCGAGACAGCACCGCGGCTCGAACGCGGTCGTGGTGGGGCTCCACCACCGGTCGCCCCCGCAAGGCGCTGCGCTGCACGAGCCCCTCCACCCGAAGCCAGCGCACGTGCCGCTCGTGCTCCCTCGGATCGTTCGACGTGGCCGTGCGGATCACCTTCGATTCGAGCGGCTCACCGGCCAATACGAGCAGCGTCATGAGCCGGCGCGCCCCCACCGGCGCCTCCTGGAGGCGCGCCCACAACGCCTCCTCGAGGGTGCCGACCGCGTGCTCGCCGCGAGCGAGCTCTCGGATGAAGAGGGGATGCCCGCGTGCCTCTCGCACCACCGCGCGCGTCCGCGCATCTTCGACGGAGGCACCGAGGAGCGAGGAGGCGAAGAGGGCCGAGGCCGCCTCGTCCAGGTTCTCGAGCACGAGCTCGCGCGTCCCCGGGAGCGTGAAGCCGCGCTCGCGCGACGCCGCGAGCCACGTCACCGCGGGGGGCTCCCGCCCTCCGAACAACTCGTCGAGCAGGGCCCTGCTGTCCGCGTCCGCCCACTGCACGTCGTCGCAGGTGAGGATCACACGATGATGCCGCGCGAGTCGGTCCAAGAGCACGCGCAAGGCCTCGACCGCCTGGGCGCGGACGCGGTGGAGGTCGTTTGAAGAGGTACCCCCTCGCTCGCCGGCCTCGACGAGGCGGCCAAACACCGGAAAGAGCCGGACGAGCGCGGGAGCGGAGGGGGGCAAGAGGGCCGCCCGCTCCACCGGCGGCAGCCGCGCGAGCGCCTCGACGAGCCCGTCGACGACGCCGTCGATGGCGTTGTAGGGCACCGTCTCGCGTTCGTGGCAGCGGCCCCCGAGCCACAGCGCGTTGGGCTCGAGCTCCCGCGCGCGCGCCAGGAGCGTGCTCTTTCCCACGCCCGAGGGGCCGACGACGCACACCGACCGAAAGCCCTCCTCGCCAATCGCGGCGCTCAACGCGGCGAGCTCCGCTTCACGCCCGACGAAGCGGCTGAAGGCGCGCTTGGGTGAAGGAGCCCGGGTCCCATCCGCCGCCACGAGGAGCCGCAGGAGCTCGTCCCCCTCCGGGCGGTCTTCGGGGCGGCGCGCCAGCAGGCGCCGACAGAGCTCGGCGAGCGGCCCACCCTCGATCGGAGGCGCGTCGAACTGCTGCTTGGCGGCGAGCATCTGCATCGGCTCACCGAGGAACGGGAGGCTCCCCGTCAGCGCCTCGCACAGCACGCAGCCCACCGCGTACCAGTCGCTGGCGGCGGTGCCCGCGCCGAGCGCTTGTTCGGGGGCGGCGTAGGCCGGCGTGCCCATGAACCCGCCCCGCGCGCGGGACATCTCCGTCACGAGCCCGAAATCGGCCACCAACACCTGGCCCTCTTCCGACACCAGCACGTTCGAGGGCTTGATGTCGCGGTGAAGCCTACCCGCCTCGTGCAATGCCACGATCCCACGCACGAGCTGCAGGAGCGCGGTGGTGAGCTCGACCTCGTCATAGCCCGCGGCGACGAGGGAACGGGCCGCGATGCCACGCCCGCGCTCGATCATCTCGGCGACCCCGCTCTCCGCAACCGTCGCGCTGAGGGCGGTGGCGGTCGCGACCTCCTCCCGTCGCCGGACGTCGGACACCGCGGCCGCGCCGCGCCCCCGCACGTGCTCGACGAAGTGCGTCCCGCGCACGAGCTCCATCGTGAAGAAGCTGCGGTGCTCGTCGACGTGCAGGTCGTAGAGCGTGAGCAGGTGCGGATGGGCGACGTCGGCGAGCGCTCGAAACTCGCGCTTGAGCGCCCATGCGTCGCCCGCGCCCGGGTGCCGCAACGTCTTCAACGCCACCGGCATCCCGAGCTCGTGGTCGAAGGCCTCGTACACCACCCCGAAGCCCCCCTGCCCCAGCCGGGAGCGGAGCTCGTAACGCGCCCCCGGATCGAACCCCCAAGGTGGCGCTTCTCGGCCGAGGAGCGACACGTCGACGTCAGCGTAATACAACTCGCCACCGAGGAGCACCGTCGATGCGCGAGCGCGCGAACATCACGATCGCCTTGATCCTCGTCCCCGCATGACCGAACACGACCCCATGAGCCTCGTGGCCATCGACAGGCAGCTCTCGGCGACGGTGGACGCGCTCCGCTTCGCCCCGCCCGTTCACTTCGTCTATAACCCCCTCGGGTACGCGCGCGGGCCGCACGAGGCCTACCTCGAGCGCTTCGGGTCGGCCCCCAAAGAAGCGGTGCTCGTGGGCATGAACCCCGGCCCCTTCGGCATGGCGCAGACCGGCGTCCCGTTCGGCGACGTGGGCATGGTGCGCGACTGGATGGGCATCGAGGAGGCGGTCGGTCATCCTCCGCTCGAGCACAAAAAGCGCCCCATCCTCGGCTTCGCCTGCACCCGCTCGGAGGTGAGCGGCAGCCGCCTCTGGGGCTGGGCTCGAGACCGCTTCGGCAGCCCGGAGCGCTTCTTCGCGCGCTTCTTCGTGATCAACTACTGCCCGCTCGTGTTCCTCGAAGAGACGGGTCGCAACCGCACCCCGGACAAGCTCCCAAAGGCGGAGCGCGCCCCCCTCGAGGCGGCCTGCGATCACGCCCTCCGAGCCGCCGTCGAGCATCTCCGCGCGCCGCGCGTGATCGGCGTCGGCGTGTACGCGCGCGACGCGGCCCGACGTGCGCTCGACGGCCTCGACGTCGCGGTCGGCTGCATGCTCCACCCGAGCCCCGCGAGCCCTCGGGCCAACCGCGGCTGGGCCGAGCTCGCGGTCAAGGATCTCGAGGCGGCCGGCGTGGTGCTCTAGGGAGTGTCCTGCTTCGCTCGAACGTGGAGAGCATAGCGCCGTCACGTGGCCGAACGCGGCGAGGGCGTCGCGGAGTCGACGGCCGACACCGCCGTGGTGGTGTCGCTTGATCGGCGCGAGGAGCTGTGGCGCAATCGGTGGCATGGGGACGCCCTTCGTCGGCCGACGGCGCGAGCTTGGAGAGGTGCGGGCACGGCTCGACGATGCGCTCGAGGGCAGAGGGTCGGTGGTCCTCATCCATGGCGAGCCGGGCATCGGCAAGACGCGACTGGCCGCGGAAGTGTGCCGCGACGCGCACGCGCGGGGCGCGGTGGTCGCGTGGGGACGCTGCTGGGACGGCGACGGAGCGCCCGCTTACTGGCCCTTCACCCAGCTCGCGCGGACGGAGCCCATCGCCCGCGCCGCCGACGAGGTGGACGGGGCACGAGGCTCCCTCGGCCCGCTCTTGGGCCTGACCGATCCCGCGGCCCCGGCCGAGCCCCAGGCCGGCCGCTTCGCCCTCTTCGACGCGCTCACCCGCGTGCTGCAACACGCCACGCGTCGCTCGCCGCTCGTGATCGTCTTCGACGACCTTCATTGGTCCGACCGACCGTCGCTCCTCCTCCTCAAGTTCGTGGCGCGGCACCTCGGCAGCGCGCGGCTCCTCATGGTCGGCACCTTTCGCGACACGGAGCTGGCCGCGGAAGACCGAACGATCCTCGCCGACGTGGGCCGGGAGGGGCTCCTCATCGCGCTCGGGGGCCTCTCCCCGAGCGACCTCCGAGAGCTCGCCGGCGACCACACCCCCGCGCACATCGTCGCGCGCCTCCACGCCACCACCGGCGGCAACCCCTTCTTCGCCGACGAGGTGCTCCGCCAACAGCGAATGGCCCCGCGTGAGGACGGCGTGTGGCCGGTTCCAATCGGCGTCCGCGAGGCCCTGCGGAGGCGCCTCAACAAGCTGCCCGAGCCCGTCCGCTCGCTGCTCACCGTCGCCGCCGTGCTCGGACGCGCGAGCGACGCCGCGCTCCTCGCCGAGGTCGCCGAGCAGCCGGTGGAGGTGGTGCTCGCGGCTCTCGAGACGGCCACCTACGCCGGGCTCTTGCGCTCGCTCCACGAGGGCCGCTTCGAGCTCAGCCACGATCTGGTGCGCGAGACGCTCTACGGCGATCTCCACGCCGGCGAGCGCGCCCGGCTCCACGCGCGCGCGGGGCTCGTCCTCGACAGAGCGCAGAACGGCGACGTCGCCGCACATCTCGCGGAGGTCGCGCGGCATCACCTCGCGGCCCTCCCTCTTGGCGACGCGGTCCGCGCGGCGGAGCTCACCGCCGAGGCGGGGCGGCAGGCGGCGCGTCGCTACGCCTTCGAGCCAGCGGCCACCCAGCTCCTCCGCGCCATCGAGCTGCGCGCCCAACACGAGCCCATCGACCACCGTGTCATGGCCGAGTGGTTGCTCGAGCTCGCCGACGCCCAGATCAACCTGGGGGAGGTGCGCAGCGGTCAGGCGAGCTGTCAACGCGCCGCCGATCACGCGCGGGCGCTCGACGCGCCCGACCTCCTGGCACGGGCAGCGCTTCTGTACGGTGCCGAGATCGCGTTCGGCCACGTCGACGCCTACCACGTGGCGCTCCTCGAGAGCGCGCGCGCCGCGGTCGGCCGGAGCGATCCGGGCCTCACGGCGCGCCTCATGGCCAGGCTCGCGGCGGCCATGCAGCCGTGTCTTACGCCCGAGGTGCCCATCGCGCTCGCGCGAGACGCCATCGCCCTCGCGCGTGAGCTCAACGAGCCCAGCACGCTGGTCGAGGTGCTCGCAGCGGCGCGGGCCGCGTTCCGGGTGCTCGATGATCTCGACGAGCGGGTGGCCATCGACGCCGAGACGGTGCACCTCGCCGAGGCGAGCGGCAACCGACTGCTCGCCGCCCAGGCCCACCGGCGTCAGGTGCACAACCTCCTCGAGCGCGGTGACGTCACCCTCGCCGACGAGCACATCGACGCCTTCGAGCGCGCGAGCGAGGGAGCTCCGAGGGCCCAGGCCACCTTTCAGCGGCTCCAGCTCCGCGCTGCCCGCGAGGCGCTCTCCGGGCGCTTCGACGCGGCGCTCGCGCTCACCGGCGAGGCCGAGCGCGCCTTCAAGGAAGCCTCCGAGCCGGTGGCGGTGCCGCTCGTGGTGCATCGCTTCCAGCTTCAGCACATGATGTTCGAGCGCGCGTGGGGCCGACGCGACGCGATCGCGGCGCTGCTCGAGCATCGCTGGGGTGCGCTCGACGTACTGATTCGAGCGGATCTCACCGCGCGGCTCGGGCGGCTCGAGGAGGCCCGCGCGCTCTTCGAGCAGGCGGCGTCACGAGGCCTCCCCGACACGCTCCACTTCGTGGGGCGCGTTCTCCTCGGCGAAGTTTGCCTCGCGCTCGAAGACACCGCGCACGCGCCTCGACTGCTCGAGCTCCTGCGACCGCTCGTGGGTCGGAACGTGGTGTGGGGGACGGCCCTCGCTGCATGCGACGGTCCCGCCGCGCGGGTCGTCGGCGGCCTGGCTGCGCTCGTCGGTGCCTGGGACGAGGCAGAGCGGCTGTTCGAGGCGGCCTCCGCGATGTGTCTACGCCTTGGCTCGCCGCCGTGGCTCGCCCGCACGCGCCTCGACTGGGCGCGGATGCTGGAGCGCCGCGGCGATCGGGTGGACGAGGAGCGGGCGCTCGGGCTGCGCGCGCAAGCGGCGGCGACCTTCGAGCGCTTGGGCATGGAGCTGTTTCTCGAACGAGCCCGAGGCCAAGCCCCAGGCCTCGACGATGCGAGAGGGCCGGGTGCCGCCGCGCCGTCCCGAACTGCACCCAGCGCCGCGCGCCACGCGTGCGTCCCAACGCTCACGCGTGAGGGGGACTTCTGGACCCTCGCCGACCAGGGCGCGCCAGTCCGACTCAGAGACTCCAACGGCCTGCGGTACCTCGATCACCTCCTCCGCCACCCCGACGTCGAGTTCCACGCGACGGATCTGTTGGCGCTCGGCCGCAACCCGGTGGCCCCTGGCTCGCTCCCTCGCGGCGGCACCGGTCCACTGCTCGACGCTCACGCCAAGGACGCCTACCGGCGCCGGCTGCTCGACTTGCGCGAGACGGTGGAGGACGCCACCCGAGCCTGCGACCTCGGTCGGGCAGAGCGGGCCCGCGCCGAGCTCGACGCGCTCGAGAGAGAGCTGTCTCGGGCGGTGGGGCTGTCGGGTCGCGACCGTGAGGCGAGCTCGGCGGCCGAGCGGGCTCGGGTCAACGTCACGCAGCGGATCCGCGCCACGCTGAAGAGGATCGCGGCGTACGAGCCGGCCCTCGCCCACGACCTCACCGCCTGCATCCACACCGGCACCTTCTGCCGCTACTCCCCGCGGCCCGCGAAGGCGTAAGCCACGACCCGGCGAGAAACACCACGTTGGTCGCCTCCATGCACCATCGTAACGCGTGAAGTTACGCCCGTGGGGCATGACGCTCACCCTCGAGACCACCCGGACCTGTCGGCGCACTCCCCTCGTGCTCTTCCTCCTCGACGAGCTCGACGCCCCCTGCGAGGTCGTGCTCCGTGAGCCGGGCTTCTTCGAGAGCCGGTACCACGCGGTCGGCCCGCTGCTCCGCGACGGCGACTTCGAGCTCTTGGAGCTCGACGCGGTGCTTCGCCACCTCGCCCGCTCCCGCGGTGCGGGCGCGCTGATGCCCACCGCGTTGAACGAGATCGCGGAGATCGATCGCTGGATGGAGGTGCAGGCAACGCTGCGACTCTCCGCCGTGCGCATCGCCGCCGCGCGGCCGTCGCCTCCTCCCGAGGACGCCCTCGGCACCCTCCGCCGGTGCCTCGGCCTCCTCGACGTGGCGCTCACCGAGCGCGACTACGTGCTCGACCGCTTCACCGTCGCCGACGTCCCCGCCATCCAGCTCGGCCTGCTGGCCATGCTCGGGCTCGAGCTCGAGGCCTGGCCCAACGTCGCCCGCTGGGCGAGCAACGTGGCCGCGCGACCGTCGTGGGACCGCGCCCAACGTCGCCTCACGGCCGTGTCGGCGGAGGGCGCAGCGTGACCGCCGCGCCAGGCACCGGAACCGCGGGTCGCACGAGCCCGTCGAGCGCGCTCGCGATGGCCTTCGACGAGCTCACCCGCTTGCTCGGAGCCGAGCGGGTGCTTCGCGACGAGGCTTCGCTAGCCCACGGGGGCCGCACCACCCTCCCCGCCGCGGCGCGTCCCGCCGCGATCCTGCGGCCCTCCGCGCGCGACCAGGTCGCCGCCATCGTGCGCATCGCCGCGCGCCATCGCGTGCCGCTCCACGCCGTCTCGACGGGCAAGAACTGGGGGTGGGGCGACGCCTGCCCTGCCCGCGCGGGCCAGCTCGTGCTCGACCTCGGCGGCCTCGATCGCATCGTCACCGTCGACGAAGCGCTCGGCTGCGCGGTCATCGAGCCGGGGGTGACGCAAGGCGCGCTCGCCCAACACCTGGCGAACGCCGGCTCCGCGTGGCGCCTCGACTGCGCGGGAGCCGGGCCAGACACCAGCCTCGTGGGCAACGCCCTCGAGCGGGGCCTCACCTTCGGCACCGTGGGCGAGCGCTGGGACGCGGTGTGTGGGCTCGAAGCGGTGCTCGCCGACGGCGAGCTGGTGCGGACCGGCTTCGGGGCCACGGGCGGGAGCCGCGTGGCGCGCGCCCACCGCTACGGCGTGGGACCGGTGCTCCACGGGTTGTTTAGCCAGTCGTCGTTCGGCGTCGTCACCGAGCTCTCCCTCTGGCTCACCCCGATCCCGCCGCGGGAGGAGATCTTCTGGCTCGCCTGCACCGACGACGCGCTCCCCGCGCTGATCGATCGGCTGCGCCCGCTGCGCATTCGCGGGGTGCTACCCACCAACGTGCATCTGTTCATGCTGCCCATCCCCGGCGGAGGTCCGGTGTTGTGGGGGGCGAACGGTGCTCTCACCGGGAGCCCGGCCGCGGTCGCAGCGCACTGGGCCGAGCTCGAGGCCGCGGTAGCCGACGTGGCGACGTGCGGCTCATCGAGCATGACCCCCAGCTTTTCGGCGCTGCGCGAGCACCTCGGGATCCCCGAGTTTCCCTTCGCGGACGCCCTCATGGCCACCACCGAGGCCTTGGTGCGCAGCACCCCCGAGCCGATCCCCCCCGCCGCGCTCCTCGGCATGATGGGCGGGCCCGAAGTCCAGCGCCCGGTCCGTGCCCCGGAGACGAGCGATCCCCGCGACGCCGACTACGGGCTCATCTTCTGCTGGCAGGCCTGCGCCGCGGTGGGGCACGACGTGCGCCAGCTGGTCGATCTCGTGCGAGCGTGCATGCGCGCGCGCCAGATCCCGCCGCTGATGACCATCCAGTTCATGACCGGGCGCGCCGTCACGCTCGTCACCCGCATCACCTACGACCGCAAAGACCCCGAGCGCCGCGCGGCCGCGCTCGACTGCCAGCAAGCCATCCTCGAAGACGCCCTCGCGGCTGGCTTCCCCCCGGCACGCACCGGCCTCGGCGAGATCGAGCGCGTGGCCAACGACACCTCCTTTTGGCAACTCGTCACGCGCCTCGGCGACGCCCTCGATCCGAACCACATCCTCTCGCCCGGCCGTCACCGTCCGAGCTAGCCCCCAAAGAGACGCAACAACCACGGTCGCCGCTCCCCCACCGCGCGCTCTCCCTGCATCTGCTCGTTCGTGCGACGGCGCTCCCTTCTCCGGCTCGGTGGCAGAGGCGCTAGAGTGAGCTCCCTGCTATAGCCACTCCATGCGCGCGTCGCGATCCCCTCTCGCCCCCTCGTTGTTGCTCGCGGTCGCCGGTTGTAGCGGCGAGCCCGCGGTGGGGACGCGGGCGCTGTTCGACCTCGACGCGGAGCTCGCGAGCGAAGGGCGCTTCTACGATCTCCCCTTCCCTTCCGACGCGCGGCTCACCGACGAGGGCACGCCGGACGTCGCGGGCTTCCTCAACGGGGACGACAACCACCTGGTGGCCGGCATGCTCGAGATCGCGCCGCTGCGCCGCGGGTTCGCGACGGTGCCGGTGGGCTACTTCCGCTTCACGGGGCCGCTCGCCCAGCGCGCTCCCCTCGACGTGATCCCGGCGAGCGCCGACGCGCCGATCTTGTTGCTCGACGCCGACCCGAGCTCACCCGACCTGGGTGCGCTCGTGCCCGTGGTGGCGTCCACGCTCGACCGCGATCCCTACACCCCCGACCACGTGCTCGCGGTCGCCGCGCGACCAGGCTTCGTGCTCCACCCCCACCGCACCTACGCGTTCGTGGTGACGGACGGTGTGCAGAGCGCCGAGGGCAGGCCGGTGGAGGCGGCGCCTGAGCTCACCGCGGCGCTGGCCGGCACCGCGAGCGGAGCGCACGCGCGAGCGGTGAGCGAGACGCTCACCGTGCTCGGCCCGGCCCTCGCCGCGGCGGGGGTCGAGAGAGAGCGGGTGGTGAGCGCCACCGTGTTCACCACCGGTGACGTGGTGCAAGACACCGCCACGCTCACCGAGCGCGTCGCCGCGACCACCACCGTCGCCATCACCGACCTCGCCGTCGATCCCGACGACGGCGCCGCGCACGAGCGCTTCTGTGAGCTCCACGGGGCGGTGGCTTTCCCGCAGTATCAGCGTGGCGAGCCCCCCTTCGACGAGGACGGCCTGTTCGAGCTCCGGGCCGACGGCTTGCCCATCGAGCAGCGCAGCGAGACGGCCAAGGTGGTGATCAGCCTCCCGAACGGCCCGATGCCGGAGGGCGGCTATCCGCTGGTGCTCTACTTCCATGGGTCGGGGGGCATCGCGACGCAGGTGGTCGACCGGGGCACGGTCACCGAGCCGGGCGGCGCGCCGACGAAGGGAGAAGGCCCGGCCCACGTGCTCGCCGCCCACGGCTTCGCGACGGTGGGGAGCTCACACCCGGTGAGCCCCGATCGACTGCCCGGCGCGTCCGAGATCGCCTACCTCAACCTCGACAACCTGAAGGCGTTCCCCGACACGTTCCGCCAGGGGGTCATCGAGCAGCGCTTGCTCCTCGACGCGCTCCTCACCCTCGAGATCGCCCCGAGCGCGGTGGCAGCCTGCACCGGCCTCTCCCTCCCCGCCGGCGCCGCCAGCTACCGGTTTGCGCCCGCGCCGGTGTTCGCCATGGGGCAGTCGATGGGAGGCATGTACACCAACATGGTCGGCGCCACCGATCCGCGCATCGAGGCGGTGGTGCCCACCGGCGCTGGCGGCCTCTGGGGCTACTTCATCCTGGAGACCAGCCTCATCGGCGGCCAGGCGCTGCTCCCGCTCGTGCTCGGCACCGACGCCAAGCTCGACCACCTGCACCCTGCGCTGGCGCTCCTCCAGACCGCGTGGGAGCCGGCGGAGCCTGTGGTGTACATGCCACGCCTCGCCCGCCGACCGCTCGACGGTCACCCGGTGCGGCCCATCTTCGAGCCCGTCGGCAAAGACGACGCGTTCTTCCCGCCACAGATCTACGACGCCGTCGCCCTGGCCTACGGGCACCAACAAGCCGGCGACGAGGTGTGGCCCACCATGCAGGAGGCGCTCGCCCTCGCCGAGCTCGACGGCATCCTCGCCTATCCCGTCGTCGACAACCTCACCGCCGAGAGCGGCGCGCCCTTCACCGGCGTGGTGGTGCAGTACGCTGGCGACGGCATCCTCGATCCCCACGACATCTTCGCCCAGCTCGACGCGGTGAAGCACCAGTACGGCTGCTTCTTCGAGCGCTTCCGCGCCGAGGGTCGTGGGGTCGTCGTCGCGCCCTCTCCGCTCGGCACCGCCTGCGAGTGACGCGCGCCCACCGAGCCGTCAGCCGAGGAGCACGCGCTGACCGTCGATGCTCGTGTCGTGTTCCGAGACGATGGTGGTGCGACCGGCGAGCACCGACCACGCGTCGCGGACCCGGGTCTTGAGGCGCTCGGCGCGCACCTCGGCCAGCTCGCTCGCCTCGCGGAGCGACTCGCGGGCGCTCTCGAGGATGCGCCCGGCGTGGAGCTCATAGCGCTCCACACGCGTCACGAGGGTGTCGACGGTGGTCGCGATGGCGTGAGCCACGATGGTGGTCTCTCGCGCCTCGAGCTCGGCCTTGCGGGCGTGAGCGCGGAGCGTAGCGCCGGCGAGGGTGGCTCCTCGACCGTCGAGCTCGAGGCGTCCGCCGCGGGCCCCCGCACCGCTCGCGACGACGGCGCGGCTCCCCGCCAACTGGCGCAGCTCGCGCGCGGCCTCGAGCACCAGATCGGTGCCGGCTGCCACGCGGAGCTCGCCGTGGGGCGCGCGCAGGGTGAGATCGCCGCCGCCCCAGGTGAGCTCACAGGCGCCGTCCTCTCCGCGCGTGAAGCGCGGCTCCTCGAGGTCGTCCTCGGTCGCCACGACCGCCACCGCCACCGGCCCCCCCGGGGCGTGCAGGAGGAGCACGCGATCCCCCGACACCGGAGAGATCCCTCGCGCCCGGCGCGCGCTGATGCAGCGCCCGCTGTCGGGGCCTCTCGCGGGGCTCGCGCCGCCGTCGATCGCGACCGTCAGCCGCGGCCCGTCGACGCTCGTCACCAGGCCCTCGTCGACGTGCACCGCAGGCGCCGCCCTCTCGCGCTCGGTGGCATGTCGCTCGGCGCCCACCTCGCTCACCGTCGCCTCCTCCACGCCTCTCGCCGCGACCGCGCTCGCCCGTGCCTCACCTCGTGCCGGCCTCACATCCCCACCGTCACCTTCTGCTGCGACGACGTCAGCTGCGCCCCCACCGCGTTGGCGCTCGAGCCGTTGTGGCCCGTCACCGCCGTCTGGTACACCACGCCGTTGCCCTCGGCCTCCACCACCGAGCTCCCGTTCTGGGGCGCCACCTTCCCACAGAAGCGTCCCGACACGACGCCCCCGCTCGTGCCGCCCTCGTCGCCGTTGCTCGACTCGATCGAAGAGCTGTCGGTCACGGTGTCCATGTTCTCGATCTGCACCTTCGAGGACGTGTCGGTCGCCGACGAGAACTGAGCGGTGTTGGTGTAGGTCACCGGCGTCACGCCGCTCGCGGACGGGGTGTTGCAGGTGTCGGGCGCGCCGAGGGCCATCCCCCCCGCGGTCGTGGTCGCATACATGCCCATGAAATTCTCCTCGTCTTGCTGTCGGTTCGGTCAAACGCTCGGCTGGAAGTCTTCGGCGGCGGCGCGCTCGGGATCGGTCTTCCGTGCGCCGTGGAGGTTGGCGCCCTCGAGGCGTGCGTCGGTGAGATCGGCGCGATGCAGGTCGGCGTGCTCGAGTCGCGCTGCCCGCAGATCGCTCTTCACGAGCTTCGCGTGAGAGAGATCGGCGAAGGCCAGGTTGGCGCTGGTGAGCGAGGTCTCCGACACATCGGCCCTCGTGAGGCGCGCCTTCTCGAGCGTCGCGCCATCGAGCCGGGCCCGCCGGAGGAGCGCCTCGTCGAGGTTGGCGCCGCGAAGATCGGCGACGCGCAGATCCACCGTGTCGGCGCGGGCTCGCGTGAAGTTGGCGCGCACGAGGTGAGCGCGCTGCATGCTCGCGCCGGTGAGCTCCGCCTCGACGAAGCTAGTGTCTTGGAGCACGGCCTCGGTGAACGTGGCCCCTTGGAGCTCGGCGCGAGAGAGCTTGCTGCGCGAGAGATCGCAGCCGCGGAAGTCGGCGCCGGGCGCGACCGCCCCCTCGAGCAACGTCTGCACGATCGCTGCGCCCGTGAGCGCGGCCCCGGTGAGATCCACGGAGGGGAGCTTCCCCTTCTCGATCCTGACGCGCCGCAGGTCGGCCCCCGCGAGGCGGCAGCGCACCAGCCGACAGCCGCGCAGATCGAGGTCCGTGAGCCGAGCCCGCTCGAGGTTGGTCTGCACGAGGCGGGCGCCCTCGAGCGCGGCCCCGCGCAGATCGGCGCCTGTGAGATCCGCGTCGGTGAGGTCGGTCCCGAGGAGGCGCGCGCCGCGGAGCGACGCCCCCGACAGATCGACGCCCGACAGATCGAGGCCGCTCCAGTCGACGCCATCGAGCGCCGCCGCAGAGAGGCGTGCCCCGCCGAGACGTGCGCCCTCGAGCTCCGCCCCGTCGAGGCGCGCGCCCTCGAGGCTCGCCCCCGCGAGCTCGGCTCCCCGCAGGCGCACCTCCCGAAGGTCCGCGTCGATCAGCCTGGCGCGTCCGAGCAGGGCGCCCTCGAGCGAGGCCCCCATGAGGGTTGCGCCGCACAGATCCGCGCCCTCCAGCCGAACGCCGGGGAGCTCCGCATCGCCGAGGTTCGCGCCGCCCAGCGCGGCACCGGTGAGCACCAGCGCCGCCGCCGTCACCCCACGCAAATCGGCGCCACGCAGCCCCGCCTCGAGCAACACCGCGCCCCCGAGCTCGGTGCTGCGCAGATCGAGCCCGTCCCAGCGCGAGCGCAACAGGTGCGCGCGCGCGACGCTGCGTGGAGCCCCGTGCGCGCGGAAGTCGAGCTCGGTCGCGATGACGCCGGCGAGGCTCGCGCCGGAGAAGCTCGCCCCGAGGTGATCGACGTCGGAGAGATCGCAGCCCTCGAGGTTCGCGTCGGTGAACGTGGTCGAGCGCAGAGACGCGCGGCCGAAGATCGCGGCGGAGAGATCCGCGCCCGACAGATCCGCGTCGTCGAGCCGCGCGCCAGCGAGCTCCGCCCCCTGAAGCAGCGCCGCGCGAGCCCGCACGCCGCGCAGGCTCGCGCGGCAGAGGAGCGCCCCCTCGAGGTGGGCCCCCTCGAGCCTGCAGCCGTCGAGCTCGGCCGACATGAGGAGGGCGCCGTCGAGCCGCGCGCCGTCGAAGCACGTGGGACGCCCCCCCTCATCCGCGGACGCCCCGAGCTCTGGCGCGATCATCCCCGAGAGCTCGGCGCCGGACAGATCGACCCCTTCGAGGCGCGCGCCACGCCAGCGCGAACGGGGGAGCCGAGCCCCACGGAGTGTGCAGCCAACGAGCACGGCGCCGTTGAGATCGGCGCAGGGGGCCACGAGCCCGTCGAGATCGATCTGGAGCAACGTCACAGAAGCCATGGAGCGGCGCTCGGTGAGTGCTAGCTCCACGTCGTGGCGCGTGCGTAGGGTGAGCCCGTCCGTCATGGCTGTCGTCCCAGGGGGAGGCCGAGCTTGGTGCGCGTGGTGATGGCTCGCTCGAGCTTGGCCCCCGCGAGCTTGGCCTTGTAGGTCTCCGCCTCGTAGAGGTTGGCGCCGCGCAGATCGGCCTTCTCGAGGTCGGCCGCCTCGAGCACCGCCTGCATCAGGTTGGCCCCGTGGAAGTCGGCGCCGCCGAGCTTGGCGCCGCGGAGGATGGCCTCGGTGAGCGTGGCCCCTGCGAAGCAACCCTTCTGGCAGCTCGCTCCCTTGAGGTTGGCGTGGCCCAGATCTGCCCTCTCGAAGCTCGCGCCGTCGAGAGTCGCCTCCTTCCACACCGATCGGGGCGCCTTCACCCCGCGGCAGCTGGCGCCGGGCAGGTGCGCGCCGCGAGCGCGGGCTCCTCCGAGCGAGGCGTCGTTGAACGACACCCCCGCGCCGCTCGCCCCCATCAAGCGAGCGCGGCTGAGCTCGGCGCCGTCGAACTGGGCCGCTTCGAGCAGCGCGTCGGTGAAATCCACGTCCGGCAGCACGCACCCTTCGAAGCGGGTGCCGCGACAGCGCGCGTGCGCGAGCACCACCCGCTCGCCGCGCGCCCCGCGGAAGTCTGCCTCGGTGAGCAGCGCGCCGGACAAATCGGCATGATCGAGCGACGCCCGCGCCGCGGTGACGCCCTCGAGGTTCGCGTTCACGAGCTCGGCGTCTCGCAGGAGCGCCTCGGTGAGCACCGCCCCCACGAGCTGGGCACGGCAGAGGCGCGCTTCGCTGAGATCGGCCCCGCCGAGGAGCGCCCCCTCGAGCCGGGCGCCGCGCAGATCCGCGCGTGACAACCTCGCCCCCCCGAGATCGGCCTCTCGAAGATCGACCTCCCGCAGATCGGCGCCATCGAGCGACTCGCCACGCGCCACGGAGGCGAGCACCGCCGCTCGGCGCGCGTCGTCGGCGGAAGGCCCGTGCGCGAGCGGCGCCGGCACGACGGTGGGCGCTCGGGCAGCTGGCGGCGCGCCGGCGAGGCGGGCGGGGAGCACGCCGAGGAAGCGCGCGCGCACCACCTCGTCCGCGAGCGGCTCCGCGCCGAGCGGCTCGAGACACGCGAAGAGCGCCACCACCTCGGGCGCGTTCGAGGCCGAGACCGGGAGCCTCCCTCGCCACACGAGGTGAAGGCGCAGCCGATCCACGTCGAAGGTCGCCGTGTCGAGCGTCAGCGCGAGCGGCTCGAGCTGCCCTAGGGCAGCCGTCGCGCGCTGCACGAAGGCCCGCAGACGAAGGCCGGGCAAGCAGCCAGCGAGCTTCGGGTGCTCGGGGTGCATCCCCGAAAGCTCGAACCGCTCGTCGCCCACGATGGCGGTGAGCTGCTGCGCGGGCGGCGCGGCGAGGAAGTGGCGGGGATCGAAATCCTTGGGATAGTAGGGCCAGCGCGTCGCGAGCCACGACGCGTCGTAGGTGCCGAGCTTGCCGCGCCGCACGCTCCACGTGGGAGGTCGCCCCGCGAGACCCACCGGTGTCGGGCGATCGTCGGGCGAGGTGAGCGGGTGCTCGGGGTCCTCGAGGTTCGGCAGGAGCGCGTCGGGTGCGCGCTGGAGCCCGCGCCCCACCGGGTTGTCGTCGTAGCCGGATCCACCGAAGGCGCGCTCGTACGTGAGCGGCACGCGCTCGAACGGCGCGGGTGCGCTCGGGGTGGGGGCGACGCGGCCCTCCCAGCGGCGATCGCCCACCACGGCGATGCGGCGCTCGATGCCCCCCTTCGCTGGATCGCCGAAGCGAAAACGCACGAGCATGGCCGTCGTGTCCGGGGTGGTGGCGTAGGCGTGTCCCGTCACGAACACCTCGGCCCTGGGCTTGGTCCACGCGAAGTCGCTGGCGTAGGCGAGCGTCGCGTGGGGCTCGTCGGACACGCCCACGTCGCCGTTCAGCGGCTCCGGCGCCGCGCAGAGCGCGGCGGGCGCGTCGGGTCGGAGCTCGAAGGTCGCCTTGGCCACCACCACCAGCACGTCGTTCGGCGGCTCGAGCTGCCACGGCAAGGCCGCGAGCGCGATGGGGTCGTCGCTGAACGCGGGGGCGCGATCGCCGCCCCGCGGTCCCACCGCGGCCACGACGGGCGCTGTCGATCCCACGCGCTCGAGCACGTGAAAGAAACGCGCCGCGGGGACCTCCGAGCGTCGCTGGCTCGGACGGGGCGCGGTCGTCTCGAGAGCGGTGTCGCGCGAGCCCGAGCTCGGCGCCGCCTCGCTCGCGCGCTCGGCGTCGGGACCGAAGGGAGTGGCCGCTTGCGTCCCGGCGCGGAAGAGCTCCGCGGGGCTCGCCACCACTGTGCCCGTGCCCCACGCGTCGGCCTCCTCCGCTCGGGCCGACGGGGGCGCCGACGCGACGGCGGGGGTCCGAAACGGCACCGCCGCCGGTGCGCTCCCTGGGGCGAGCTCGGCGGCAGAGATCACCGCCGTACCGTCGAGCGACACCTCACCGAGCTCCTCCTCGGAGAGCGCGATCGTCACGTCGAGCCGAGGACCCGACGGCGAGCGCGACAGAGGGGCGGTGGGCTCACGCGCTGCCGTGGGCTCACCCGCTGCCCTGAGCTCGCTCGCTCCGGTGGGCTCGGGCACCGCTCTCGGCGCGGGCTCGCTCGCGGGCAGACACAGCGTGCTCGTCAAGAGCGACGTCGTCTCGCCCGGCTCGGAGCTCGGCCAGCGCGGCCACCGCGGCGGGTGACCGGGACCCGCGAGCGCGACGGCGAGGGGCGGCAGCGCCTCATCCTCGAGCGCGAAGTTGCCGCGAAACACCAGCGTGCAGCGCAGCGCGTCGGCGTCGACGCGAAGTCCGTCGGCGACGAGCGGCAAGGCGCGAGGGCCCCCCGCGCCGCCCACGCGAGCCACCGCGCGGAGCCCCGGGAGACGCCGCTCGATGCGAGCCATCACCGGGTGCATGCCTTCCACGATCACCACCTCGTCCCCCGTGAGGAACGCCACGCGTTGATCCGGCGGCGCAGCCTGGAAGTACCGCCAGTCGATCGGCTCGGGCAGCCGCGGCGGCTCTTCGCGCAACCCGGTCCGCGTCGCCGGATCGAGGAGGCGCTGCCGGCTCTGTGCCGCCGCCGGCCACGGGGCAAAGCCAGCGGGGCGCTCGGGAGCCAACGGATCGACGATCGCCGGCGCTCCGGTGGTGCCGTAGGGGTTGTCGGGATGACGCGACGCGCGCTCGTAGGTGAGCGGCGCCCGCCTCACCACCACCGCGCCGTCGGGGCTGGCCTCGCCCCGCACGAGGAGCTCCTTGTCGAGCAGCTTCCCACCGTCCCCGTCGCGCAGCCGGAGCGCCACGCGGAGCTCGGGGAGCGTCTCTCCCGCGAGGGGCTGCGCGTGGCCGGTGAGCACCACGTCGGCGGCCGGCAGGTAGGGGACCCAGTCGCTCGCCACCCGCAGGCTCCGGCGGGGGCTCGCCCCGTGGTGGAGATCGCGGCGGACCACCGCGTCCGGCTCGACCAGCACCATCCGCTCGTCGTCCTCCGCCATGGAGAAGGTCACCTTGGCCACCACCACCGCGTGGAGGGCGTCGCCGCGACGCACCACGAAGGCCACGCTGGCCACCGGATCGAGCGCGAGCGGCTCTCCAACGAGGTTCTCCGGGCGCAAGGTCATCGCGAGCTCACGCGTTGGCCACGCTCTGTCCGTCGACGGTGGTCTCGGTCATGCCTACCTCGATCTTGCTCTGTCCGTTCTCGAGCGTGATCGCGTCGCTGCCCACGGTGAGGGTAGGCGTGAGGGTCGCGAGCTCTACTCCATCGGAGCTCAGGGCGACGCTCGCGGTCGCGAGCTCGAGCCCGATGCTCTCGCTCTCCACCGTGATGTTGGCGATGGGTCCCTGCGCCACCTTCACCGAGTCGGTGCCCAGCTCCACGCTGTTGGCGGTGGTCTTGATCGCGATGGAGTCGCTGCTCATGTCGATACTGTTCTCCCCCACCTTGAGCATGATGCCCTGGGCCCCGAGCTCGATGGAGCTCGTCCCCACCTTGAGCATGATCGTCTTCTTGCCCTCCGCCTGAATGATGGAGGCCAACATCTCGAGCGCGGTCTCCGCGGTCACCTCCGTCGTGCCTCCGCAGATCGAGGTCTTCGGCGACGACACCACCGCGCACTTCGAGCCATACACGAACGTCTCCGGCGACTGCACGAAGCAGAGCTTGTCGCCGCGCATGATGATGTCTTGATCCGAGGCCAGGATGTGCAGCACGTCGTTGCCGAGGGAAGAGAGGATGCCGCCCGGCTCGTGCTTGAAGAGCGAGCTCTTCGCCTCCGCCAGCTTGCCGAACTTGGTGCGCCACTTGATGGGCGTGAGCTTCGCCTTGCCGTTGTACTTGGTGAGGTCCCCCCCGGCCACCGTGTGATCCTTCTGGATCGAGAGCTTGAGCTTCTTCTCCGCTCGCGCGGTGAGCTTGGCGGCCACCGTGCTCACCACCCCCGTCACCGCGTCCGCCGTCTCCGTGAGCGGATCGGTGACCGAGCTGCCGATGTTCGCGACCACCTCCGTCATGTTCTGCTCGATCTCCTGGAGCCTCGACACCTGATCTTGCAGACCCGCGACCACGTCTTGGAGCTGGCTGTAGTAGACGAGCGCGCTGTCGTACTCCGCCTTCAGCTCCTCGTTGTCAGGGTCTTCCTCGGCGCGATCTTTGGTTTCGAGCAGCGTGGTGCCGGCGGTGGTGAGGCGCGCCGTCTGGGCCTCGAGGTTCGCCACCTCTTCGGTGAGCTTCACCGACAGCGAGGTGAGCTCGTCGGTCATCGACTTGCCGAGCGCGTGGAGGGTGTCGTTGATGATGTCGACCTGCTTCACCCCCGCCGCGACCGCCTGAAACCCTGCCAGCACTTTGTCCCACTTGAACGTCCCCGCCCACGAGAGGATGCTGCCGCTGAAGCCGAGCTTCACCGCGCTCATCACCGTGTCGACGTTGGTGCTCGTGAGGGTGCCCGCGGTGGCCATACACGAGAAGGCGCCGTCGGTGCTGAGGATGGCGCCGCTCTCGGCGGCGTTGGGCGAGCCGAGCTGGAACACCGTGTTCTCGTGGGGCGTCGTCATCTTGATGCGCTGGCCCTCGGTGGTGTCGTCGATGTCGATCTCGTTCCCGCCGCCGGTGCGGATGACGTTCTTCGCCTTGTTGTCGAGGAACACCACGCTCGGCGTGAGCGCGTTGGGCACGCAGGCCGAGATCACCGGCCGATCCGGATCGCCATCGATGAACGCGACCAGCACCTCGGTGCCGGGACGCAGCGGGAAGTGCATCCCGTAGCCCGCCCCCGCGTGAGGCTGGGCCATGCGGATGGGGAGCGACGCCTTGTCGCCGGCCGCGTCGCTCAGATCGAAGAGGAGCTTCACCTTGTAGCGACCGTGCTCGTCGACCGCCGCGTACTCGCTCTTCTCGTCCGCGTCGATGATGCCGCTGTGCATGCCGTGCACCCGCGGCCGAGGTGTGAGCCGCGGCGGTCGGAACGGCACCGCGGCGGGGATGGCGCGCAAGAGGTTACGATAGATGGCCCGCGGCTCCCCACCGGCAGCGTCGAAGCCAGACAGCTCCGCGCTGTGCTCCACCTCCACCACCAACAGCTCCACGTCGCCATGACGGTGGCCCGTCACCAACAAACGCGCGCCCGCAAACAGGCCCGAGTCGTCGGTGGTGGCGCCGTAGGTCGCGCGCGTCGCCGCGAGCTCTTCCGCCCGCGCCCGCGCGATCCGCTTGGCCAGCACCTCGGTCTGGTAGTTGTCGCCGAAGTCGTACACGAGGCCGTGGCCCTGGCTCGCCACCGTGGCCTCCGCGGCCAGATTCAGCTGCGGGTGCATGAAGTCGTAGTCGTTGATGAGCACGCCCGCCGCCACCTTGCGCCGCGCTGCTTGGAAGGCACGGACCGCTCGCCCCGGCCCATCGGGGCTGAAGGGGAGCGATCGCGCGCGCTCGATGCCCACCTCGTCGTCGCCGAACACGAGCTTGTCGCGCCCGCCGTCGTGCTCGAACCAGTAGGTGATGCCGAGGTGCTCGGCGAGGCGGGTGATGAAGGCGAGATCGCTCTCGCGGTACTGCACCACGAAGTCACGCTGCGGATACTCCCCCGAGAGGCGCAGCTCGAAGTCTTCCCCCTCCTTCAGCCCCGCCGCCCGCAGACGCTCGGTGATGATTTCGGGCACGCTCTTGTCGACGAAGACCTCGATGAGGTGATTGAGCGAGAGCGCGTGCACCCGCGGCACCAGCGTGAGCCGATAGAGGAGACGGCCCGAGCGCTCGTCGACCACGTCGCGCACCTCGCTCACGGCGCCGAACACCGCGCGCACCTCGTCGTCGAGATCGAGGAACACGAGCCCGGCCGGGAGCGCGATCACCGCGTCGAGATCCAGCTCGTGCTGGCCCTGGAGCTCGATGTCGACGTCGAACTGAAAGCACGCCCCGAGGCGCTCTCTTCCCATCACGCGGAGCACCTCGCTTTGTGCCCCGCCGAGCGCTTCGGTGACCAGGCGCGCGATTCTCGTGTTGCTCATCGTCTCTCCACGCTCGTTCGTCTTGGTGTCGTGGCCCACCGCGGCTGAAGGACGACGGTGACCTTCCGCTCGCGCGGGCGCATGCCGCTGGCACAGAGGCAGGCGAGCCTAATACGGCTGCCCTCGGGGGACACGCCGCGTGAGCCTCGTGGTCGCAACGCTGCGGGCTCTGGAACGACCACGCGCTCCCCCCCCCAACCCCTCTCCCCCGAAGGTCCTTCCTCCCCCCCGAACCGAGCGCTCGGCGCGCCCCGCCCGTGCCCGAAGTCCGCTGGAGCGTCCGTTCGAACGAGCTGGAGCGTCCGTTCGAACGGACTGGAAACAAATCGGCCAACCGGTCGATTTGGTCCTTGTGTAGACAAGACACATACAGTATCCCTCCATGGAACCAACTCACTCCGGGGTGGAGAACAAGCACGATGAACGCAATTACTTCAATGGTATGGCTGGGGGTCTTGCTCGCCGCGGCGACCGCTGCATGCAGCGCCGCCGAGACCGCCGACCCGACGACGGATCGACCCGAGAACGAGCCACCGGTCGACCAGCCGGCCGATCCGCCGCCGCTCGATCCGCCCCCCGAGGAGCCGCCCCCACCGCCCGAGGCGCCCCCCGAGGTGCCCGACGATCCCACCGGCTTCGAGGAGTGCGCCACCCAGTACGACGCGGCCAAGCTCAAGCCGCTCGACATGGTGCTCATGGTCGATCGGTCGGGCTCGATGGCGGAGGACGGCAAGTGGGGAGCGGTCGCCACCGCCGTGCAGCAGTTCGCCGCCGATCCCGACAGCGACGGCATCGGCGTGAGCTTGAGCTATTTCCCCGAGCCCTTCAGCAGCACCTGCTACGCGTGCAGCTACGGCTGCGACGTGTGCTTCAACGGCTGCTGCGCGCTCCCCACCGGAGAGTGGTGCTGGAACGACGGCGACTGCGACGGGGGTGGCGTGTGCTACGGCTTCATGTGCCACGCGGGGGGCGGCAACGCGACCTGTGACGTGGGCGACTACGCGAGCCCCGACGTGCCCCTGGCCTCGCTGCCCGGTGCCGCCGGCGCCCTCGGCATCTCGCTCGCGAGCACCACGCCGGTAGGCGGCACCCCCACCGGCCCCGCCCTCGCCGGCGCCCTCGCCTACGCGGCCACGCTCTCGGCCGCGCCCGACGCGAACGACGTGGTGGTGGTGCTCGCGACCGACGGCGAGCCCACCGAGTGCCAGCCCCAGGCCATCGCCGACGTCGCCGCCATCGCGGCCGACGCGGCCGGGGCCGCGAGCCCGATTCCCACCTTCGTCATCGGCGTAGGCGCGAACCTCTTCAACCTCAACGTCATCGCTGCCGCGGGCGGTACCCAACAAGCCTTCCTGGTGGACGCCGACGCGAGCGCGACCCAGAGCCTGCTCGACACGCTGAACGAGATCCGGCGGGTCGCCGTCGCGTGCCAGTACGAGATCCCCGAGGTGCAGGGCACCATCGTCTACGATCTGGTCAACGTGGCGTACTCGGTGGGCGGACAGCCCCTCACCGCGATCCCCAACGTGCCGAGCGCCGCCGCCTGCGGTCTCGCCGGCGGCTGGCACTACGACGACCCCGCCGTTCCCACCGCCATCGTCATGTGCCCGAGCACCTGCGAAGCCCTCCAAACGAGCGCGGACACCGAGGTCGAGATCGTCTACGGCTGCGAGACGATCCTCTTCTGAGCGCCCCGCCCGCCGCGCGCGGCGTGAGCTGCGGGGCTCGGCCGCGGCGTGTCGCGGGAGACACGGCCTGCGTCCCAGAGGGTGCGCAGGGCGGCTCGTTCGCGTTCCAAGGGCGCGAAACGACGCCCGCAGGTCGTGGTACGCGAGCTGCACCACCCGCCCTCGATGGCAGGCTCCTCCCACGGTCTCGGAACACGCTCACGCTCCCCCATCCGGCGGCGCATCGTCGCCCTCGCGCTCGGCGCCGCGACCGGCGGCGCCGCGCTCGCTGGCTGTCACCCCGGGGAGCGTCGAAGCGAGCGAGCTCCGACCCCGGTGACGGAGGCGGCCTCCGTGACGGCCCACGAGCGCGTGTTCGCGCCTTCGCGCCCCGACTGCGACACCGTCCCGGTGTTCGCCCGGGGGGAGGCCGCGGGCGCCACCTGCGCCGACGACGCCGCTCGAGAAGGGCTCACCGTCCTCGATCTGTCCGACACGTGGACGCCGCGCATCTTCGCCCACCACGAGCGCGCCAAGGCGCCCCCCACCTACCGCGCCGAGTACCTGCGCCTCGCCGCGCAACCGAACGCCGAGCTCGGCCTCCACGGCGTGGCGCCTCACCTGTCCATCGTCGCGGCGCGGCTCGCCGACGAGACGCGCCACGCCTGCGACGCCGCGGTGGATGTCGCGCCGCTCGCCGCCGCAGATCCCGCACAGAAGTCGCAACCCAAGGCCACGGTCGCCGCCGTCCAGGCCGAGCTCGCCTGCGCGGGATGGCTCACCCCGCGTCAGGTCACCGGCACCCTCGGCAGCGCCACCCACCACGCGCTCGAGGCCTTCCGCCGCCGACACATGATCGTCGGTCGCGGCCTCGACGCCGACACCTTGCATGCGCTCTCCCTCGGGGGCGAAGAGCTCGCGTTCCGTGCGTTGCTCCGCAGCCTGCGCGAGCGCGTGGCCGACGCCGCCGGCCTCCTCGAGGACGGCTCGGCGCTCGAAGAGCGTGAGCTGGTGATCGAGCGCGCGCTCGATCTCTCGCGCTTCGCGCCGCGCACCGTCGAGGCCCTCGAGAACGGCGCGCCGGATCGGGTGGGCCGAGCCACCGATCGCGCCGCCCGTGAGCTCGGGTGGTCGAGCCCCGAGGCGGCGCGAGCCTTCGTCCGCGCACACGGCGACGCCCTCCACGAGCTCCGGGTCGCCGTCGCCCTCCCCCCACCGCCCGCCTACCACGGACCCGCCATGGAGCTCCGCGTGGAGATCGATCGCGGCGACGTGTTCTACGACACCCCCGGCGCCGCCGCCGTCGCGCGCCAGAAGCGCGGCACCACGCGCCCCCCGAGCTTCGTCGTCTACGCCCAAGACGGCGACCGCGAGGTGGCCCTCGTGCGCTGGGCCACCACCATCGGCGGCTGGAAGAAGGAGCGGCTCGAGGAAGGCGACATCGCCCTCAAGTACAAGGCGAGCGACGTGGGCGACCGCGTCTTTCGCCACCTCGTCGCCGCGCCCGCGTGGCTCCCCCCCGACTCGACGCCCGAGACCGATCTGGTGCACACGGCGGCCGATGGCACCCTGCACCTGAAGCGCGATCTGATCATGCCCGGCTACCGCAACGCCTTCGGTCTCGTCATGATGATCCACCACGAGCCAGTGACGCGGGGCGGCGACACTACGTGGCTCGATCGTGGCATCCGCACCCACGGCTCGGTCGACTACCGCTCCATCCAGAACGGCACGAGCCACGGCTGCCACCGCCTCTACAACCAGCTCGTCCTCCGCCTCAGCGGGTTCCTCCTCCAGCACCGCCCCCACACGCCGCGCGGCAAGATGCACGCCGGCTACCAGCGCACCCTCGAGCACGACGAGCAGACCATCGACATCGACATCCCCACCCGCGGCTACCTCTACGAGCTCGATCCACCGGTCCCCGTCCGGGTCCTCGAAGGCAACGTCGCCGGCGCGGCCCGCGAGCCCGTCGCCGTCATCCACCTCGCCCCCGACAAGCCCGCTTCCTGACGACGCGTGCCGCACGGAGCGGCGCGACCGGCGCAGGCGCGGCGCCCTGTCGATCGCGGCGCGGCTGCCCCGCGATCGCCGTGGTATGAGCCGCTCTCATCGATGGGTCGATCACGCGTACGTTCTGTCGCCGGTGGTCTCGAGGTGCGTCTGTCGCGGAAGCTCGAGCGAGCCCTCCGTCGTGGCCACCCATGGATCTGGCGCGACGCCCTCGCGAAGCTCGACGCCCCCGCCGGCACGGTGGTGGCGGTGCTCGACGATCACGGCGACTTCGTGGCGCGCGGCATCGCCGACGAGGGGCCGATCGCGGTGCGGGTGTTCACCACCGATCCCCGACAGCCGGTCGACGAGGCGCTCTTCGCCGAGCGCGTGAGGATCGCGGCCACGCTCCGAGATCGGGTGGTGCCCACGGAGACCAACGCCTACCGCCTGCTCCACGGTGAAGGCGACCGACTCCCCGGGGTGGTGTGCGACGTGTACGGCACCGCTGCGGTGTTGCGGCTCGCGAGCAGCGGGATCACCGCCTGGCGCGGGGCGGTGCGGAGCGCCCTCGAGCCCGTGCTGCGCGCGCGCGGCGTGAGCACGTTGCTCGAGCGGGGGGCCAAGCGCAAAGAGCACGTGCTCGAGGTGGTGTTCGGCGCGCTCCCAGAGGAGCGCCTCGTGGTGACCGAGCGCGGTATGCGCCTCTGGGTCGACATCGTGCACGGTCAGAAGACGGGCCTGTTCCTCGATCATCGCGACTCGCGCCAGCGTGTGCGCGAGCTCTCCCGTGACGCTCGGGTGCTCAACCTCTACGGCTACACCGGCGCGTTCTCGGTGGCGGCCGGCCTCGGCGGCGCCCGCAGCGTGGTCACCGTCGATCAAGCGGCGCCGGCCCTCGGCCTCGCCGACGCGAGCTGGCGCCTCAACGACCTCCCCCCCGCGGCCCATCGCTCCGAGAAGGCCGACGTGCACGCCTACCTCGGCGGCGCGGCCCACGCGGGGTGGGACTTGGTGATCGCGGATCCCCCGAGCTTTGCCCCCAAGGAGTCGGCGGTGCCAGCAGCCCTCAACGCGTACAAGAAGCTTCACGAAGGCGCGCTCAACGTGTTGGTACGCGGCGGCCTCTACCTCGCCGCGTCGTGCTCGAGCCACGTGCACCGCGACCCCTTCGAGAAGACGCTCTTCGACGCCGCCGCCCGGGTGCGACGCCCCCTCACCGTGCTCGGCCGCTGGGGCGCAGGCCTCGACCACCCAGGCATCCCCACGTTCATCGAAGGCGACTACCTCAAGGCCATCCTCGTGAGCGCCTGATTCAGGTGATGGTTTCGACCGCGCGATCCCAACCGATGAGCATGTCATCGCGCAGGTCGACCGCGGCGACGCTCAGGCGAAGAACCAGTCTTCGTACCGCGGCTCGAAATAGCGGCCTTGGGCCTCGCGCGGCTCGTGACCGAGGAGCGCTCCGAGAGCCAGCGCGAGGTCGCACACCGCACCGAGCAGCGTGTCGTCGGCAGACCACGCCGAGCTTCCCGCCTGCACGACGAGGTGGCTCGTTCCGTCGCCGAGCGCCGCGAGCTGCACCGTCCAGTCGAGCTCGATCTTCCCGTAGGTGCCGTGCCGCGCCCACGCGAGCTGCTTCACTGCGCCGCGAAGGACCGGCGAGCCCTCGAGCACGTGGCCGAGCGCACCGTCCTCGGTCGCCCACTTCTTACGGAAGAAGCTCGCCCGACAGAAGGCGACCGCCTGTGGCAGGCCGCCCACGAGGCGCGCGTGGTACTCGCCCACCAGCGGGTCGCCGCCTTGGTACGGCTGCGCGAGCATGAACGCGCCGAACGTCCCCTCGAACCAGAACACGTCGACCGAGGTGGTCTTCGCCGGCGCCGACCCCAACACCGCGGCGCGGAGCACCTGGCCGGCCACGTCCGTGACGCCGAGCTCGCCGAGCGCCACCTCCTCGAAGGAGCGCACCGTCACCCCCGAGGCCGCCGCCTGCCGCGCGACGGCGGCCCGCAGCCGCTCGCGCTGCCGGTCTCCCATCAACCCCAGCATGGTCCTCTCCCGATCACGAGCATGCCGTCACCTCATCGCGCCGCATTGTACGCTCGTCCCGCCCAGCTCTCCCCGGGCCGCGGCGCGAGCTCAGCAATAGATCGGGCTCCCCAGCGGGACGACGACCGCGACGACGGCGGCCACGAGCACCGTGCCCAGCCCCACCCCGCCCCAGCGCAGCGCCCGCCCCACGCGGGCGATGTCGCCACGCACGAGGGCGAGGAGCCGGTCGGCGTCGCGGTACGGGTTCGCGCCTCTGGCCACGAGCGGACGCTCGCCCTCTCCAAGGCCCAGATCGTGCTCGGCCCCGAGGGCGCCGAGCTCGCCCAGCCCACCGATCCCGCCGCGCGGGCCCTCACGCGCCCAGAGCCCCACCAGCCTCGCCTCGAGGCGGCGGAGCCGCCGTCCTTCGACGAGGGTGGCGCCGAGCATGGCCACCGCGACCGACGCCACCAAGGCCAACGTGCCCGCCGCGAACACGTCGGGGAGGTGGTCGCCCTCGTACTCGAGCGCCCGCCGCGCGAGGCGCGAGAGCAGCGTCGCGGCGAAGCCGATCGGGCCGAGCCACATCACGCGGCGGAAGATGCGGTGGGCCGGGGTGGCCGCTCGCGCCTCCCAAGCGCGCCTGGCGCCGTAGGCAGAAACCGCCACCCAGGGCGCGCCGATCGCGGTCACCATGAGCGCGAGCACGACACCGTGGTGTGTCACGACGAGCGCGACCACGCCGGCGAGGAGGCCAGCGACCGCCATCACGAACTGCGACGACCAGCCTATGCGGTGCCCCTCCTTGAGGGAGCGCGCGAGGCCCGCGCCGGCCACGAAGAACGCGAGACCGAGCACCAGCGCGAACGCCGCCCGCTCGCCCAGCGAAAGACCGAGCCGTGGCGGGAGCACCGACGCGAGCTCGCAGTCGTTGAAGACGTGCTCGAGCCCACCGCACGCGTCGTCGACGTAGAGCCCTCCCAGCGCCCCGAGCGCGCCGAGGGCCCGCGACAGCGGCTCGGGCTCACGACAGAGCCGTGCCTCCCAGTCGTCCATGGGGCGATGGACGCCCTCCACCCGACGCTGGTTCCCGAGAGCACGATCCCGCTGCGGTCGGCACACGGATGGAGTACGCGAGCTCCATGCTCGATGTCTCCTCGAAGGTCGTGGTCATCACCGGCGCGAGCCGAGGGCTCGGTCGAGGCCTGGCCGAGGAGCTGGCGCGGCGGGGGGCCAAGCTCGGCCTTTGCGCGCGCACC
Organism: uncultured Polyangiaceae bacterium; assembly: GCA_964401935.1. Classification (GTDB taxonomy): domain Bacteria; phylum Myxococcota_A; class Polyangia; order Polyangiales; family Polyangiaceae; genus JAPYTK01. The sequence goes on along the minus strand of CAYOAL010000069.1, from coordinate 1,562 downwards.
GCGATCGTCGGCGTGGAGGGCGTCGCGCGCGAGCTCGACGTCACCGACGAGGCGGCGGTGATGGAGTTCGCAGCGGCGGTGGCCAGCGCGCACGGGCCGATCGATCTCTGGATCAACAACGCTGGCGTGCTCGATCCGGTCGTCTTCGTGCGCGCGCTCGGCACCGACGCGCTGATGCGGCACCTCGCGATCAACGTGGCGGGGGTGCTGCACGGCACCAAGGCGTTCGTCCACCATCTCCGCGCCACCGGGCGCGAGGGGGTGCTCATCAACATCTCGTCGGGAGCGGCGCTCAAGGGCTACGCCGGCTGGGGCGCCTACTGCGCTGGCAAGGCGGCCGTCGACCGGCTCACCGAGTGTGTCGCGCTCGAGGAAGGGGCGGCCCTCCGCGCCTACTCGGTGGCCCCAGGGGTGATCGACACCGACATGCAGGCTCAGATCCGCGGGATGAGCGAGGCCGAGTTCCCCGAGCGCGAGAAGTTCGTGCAGCTCAAGCGCGACGAGGCCTTCAACACCCCGGCCTTCGTGGCACGCGAGCTCTCGACCATCGCGTTCGGTGCCTCCCCGCCACCGAGCGGCGCGGTGCTTCGGCTCCCCTCCGAGCGGCGCGCATGACCCACAAGGACCCCATGGCCCGCGTCGACGAGCACGCACCGCGGCCCCTCCTCGAGCGCTGGCCGGCCCTCCGCGGACGACTGCGCTTCGAGCGCATCGGTCACTATCCCACGCCCGTCGTCGCGCAGAGCGGCATCGCCCGCGCGCTCGGTCGCCCCGACGCCGAGCTCTTCGAGAAGCGCGACGATCTCACCTCCCCGCTCTATGGTGGGAACAAGATCCGCACGCTCGAGGTGCTCTTCGCCGACGCCCTCGATCGAGGGGCCACCGAGATCTACTCCACCGGGGCCTACGGCTCGAACCACGCGGCCGCCTCGGCGATGCATGCCCCCCGGGTCGGCCTTACGCCCGGGGTCTGCGTCTACCCTCAGCCGCCCTCTCCCGCCGCGCTCGCGAACCTCGAGCTCGTGCTGTCGCGGCGCCCCCACCCGCCCGTCACCGATCTGCCGCACTGGTCGGCCCTCCCCTACGGGATATGGCGCACCGCCCGCGCCGCTCGCGCGCGCGGCGTGAAGGCCTACATCATGGAGCCGGGCGGCGCGGTCCCCCTCGGCGCGCTCGGCTACGTCTCGGCGGCGCTCGAGCTCGCCGAGCAGGTGCAAGCGGGGCTGCTTCCCCCGCCGCGCGAGATCGTCGTCGCGGCCGGCTCGAACTGCACCTCCGCGGGCTTGCTCCTCGGTCTGAACCTCGCCGCCGAGCGCGGGATCGGGTTCTCCCGTCCACCTCGCCTAACCTCGGTGCGGGTCACCCCGTGGCCGGTGACCATCCCGTTTCGCATCCTCCACCTCTCCGCACAAACCTCGGAGCTGTTGGCCACGCTCGCGCGCGATCCATCGGTGCGACGCAGCCGACAACAGCTCGCCCGCCACTTCCGCATCCTCACCAACTACCTCGGAGGGGGCTACGGGGTGGCCACCGACGGCGGCCGTCGGGCGGTGGCGTGCTGG
>CAYOAL010000068.1:0-50939 GCA_964401935.1 uncultured Polyangiaceae bacterium | reverse complement strand
AGGGCCTTGAAGTGCCTTGAACGAGTGCGCAGTGAAACGAGCGCAAGCGCTCGGTCGTTCACGGCCACATGGTGCGCCAGGCTCTGGCTGTGGACCCCAATTCACCTGAAACGAGTCGCTCGCACGCGCCCGATCGAGGGAAGTGTCCATCGCGCCGCGCCTGAGAGGTGTCCGCACTCAAACGACGCAGGTCCCCGTCCTTCTGAGAATCGACCCTTGGTGCGAGGTCCCCTTGGTTCGCCCGTGACGTGACTTGCCGGTGTTGGATTCGTGTTCTCTTCCGCTCGTTGCGAATCTCGGAGGCCTCGATCACGTAAGGCTGTATGTGGACCTGGCCATCCGTAAGAGTCTCCGTTTCGTCCTCGTTGTGGGCGCGATCTCCCTGTTCTTGCTCGGGGGGTGTCGTTCGGACGAGCCCGACTGGATCCCGATCCCGGTGGACGATGACGGGGGGACCGCGAGCCGAGCCAAGAAGTCGAAACCCACGCGCTCCGCGCGAGGCGAGAGCTCGGCATCCGCCGCGAAGCCGACCGCCCCCGACGCCGCCAAGGAGAGCGCGGCTCGCGCCATCGAGCGCGGCGACGTCGCTGCGCTCCGGAGGCGGGCGGTCGCGATTCACCAGGCGCTCTTGCGCGCGCTTCCGCCGAGCGAGCGCGCGCTCTTGGCGGACGTCCCGTTCGTTTTCACCCCCTCGGCGGGGGACGTGAACGCCTTCGCGGCGTGCACCAAGCGGGGGGCGTTCATCACCGTGACCGATGGGCTCATGGTGGTGCAGGCGCAGCTCGCACGCGCTCAGGCCACCGACGAGGTGTTCCACACCAACAAGCGCGACGGCTACCTCGCTCTCCTCGCACGCTCAGCGGCGCTCTTGCCTCCAGGTGCCTTCATCAACGCGAACCAGGACGCGCACCCCGACAAGCGCCGACGGCAGGCGCGCTTGTTCGACGAGGGGATCGCGTTCGTGATCGCCCACGAGCTCGCCCATCATCGACTGAGCCACACCGGCTGCGTCGGTCACGACCACGACACCGCCACCACCGCCGACGTGGGCCGGTTGCTCTCACGCCGCGTCCCCCTCTTCAATCAGCCGAGCGAGCTCGCCTCGGACGTCTACGGCGTGGAGAACGTGCTCGCGGCCGGCGCAGGCGAGGGTACCGGCTGGACCGAGGACGGCGCGTTGCTCATGCTCATGGCGTTCCGCGCGCGCACCGCGATGTCGCTCTCCGACAGCTTGTTGTTCGGGTTCGAGCGCACCCACCCCCATCCCGACGTGCGCATCCCGGTGGTGGAGCAGACGGCGCGCGCGTGGCGGCAGCGGGGCGGGCAAGCGCTGCCCAAGCTCCCCACCTTCGTGCTGGGCGAGCTCGCCGGATGAGGGCGAGACGCCGAGGGACGGCCGACGTTGAGGGCGAGGCGGCGAGGGGACGGTCGACGATAGCGTGTTGGCGCGCCCACCGCTCCGCGACGCGCGAGAGCTCTCGGGGAGCGGAGAGCGCGCGGGTCAGTCGAGGAGCTCGCCGTCGACGACTTCCTCGGCGGCGGTCGCAGGGGTCTCGCTCTTTTCGAAGATGGCCTGGGCCTGAGCTTCTTCCAGGATGAGGTGCGCCTTGGCCTCGTCGATGGGCACCCGATCGATGAAGTAGGCGGTGGCCGCCTCGCCGATGCCCATCGTACCGGCGAAGGCGATGGCGGCCGAGGCCAGGCTGCCGGCGCCGGGGATGAGCTTGACGATAGCGCGGGCTGCCTCGCGCATCGCGAAACCCGCCCCCACGTTGACCCCCGCGGCGGCCACGAACTCCGCGGCGGTGCGCGGCTCGAGGGTGCGCCCGCCGATGTAGCCGATCGCGCTCACCAAGAGCACCTGAAGCGAGGTGATGGGGATGATGTCGGCGCCGGGGATGGGGGCGGCTGCCACCATGGCGCATACCGACGCCACGGTGCTGGTGATGGCGCGCGCCACGCGACGCTTGAGGGTCTTGGCCTGGGCGAGGCGCACGAGCTCGAGCCGTGCCTCCCCCGGTAGCTCCTCGTAGAGCAGCTCCACGAGCGCCTCCACGTGCCAGCGCTCGTCGCTACGACGGGTGCCGTCGCGCCGCCACGACTGGTAGGCCGACACCCCGATGGCGGTGACGAACGCGTCCTCCAACGTGGAGCTCACGCCTCGCACCTGATCTGCGACCTGACGCTCGATGCGCTTCACGCGCTGGAGCTTCTCGGCGTAGTCGTCCGCGTCTTCCTCGTCGGGCTCGTGGAGGCGCACCACCTTGGGCTCGAGCAGATCGCACTGGGTGACCACCGCCACCACCGGCACCTTGGCGCCGTGCACTTTGCGCAGCCGCTTCCACAGGCGCTCGAGCTCCGCGAGATCTCCATCCATCGCGGCTCCCGCCTCCGTGGCCTTCACGAGGAAGAGGATCGCGTCGGGACAGTGGGCCTCGAGCTGATCGAGGATCGACTCGAGGGCGTCGCGCGCACCGTCGGCTTGCTCCGGGGCGTGAGCTTCCTGGAACCCGCGCGTGTCGAGGAGCTCGAGCTGCCCCCGCGAGCCGCGGTAGTTGAACCACACCGGCGCCCCGGTCTGGGCGCGTTCGTGGCCGACCGGCGCCACCGCCTCGTCGAAGAGCGCGTTGACGAGCGACGACTTCCCGCTCCCGCGACGCCCGACGAGCGCGAACCGCGGCGGTCGCTGATCGAGCAAGAGCTCGCGCACTTCACGGATGCGCTTGCTCGCCGCGGTGGATCGATCACCGGGGATCGCCACGAGCAGCTCTTCGATTCGCTCGAGCGCGCGGGCGAACTCGCGGCGGGGACCATCGGTGCGTGGGCTGTTCGTCGTCACGGTTGTTCGCGTGTCCGGTGGAGCATAGTCGATTTCCCTGGGTGGCGCCGGCACGCCCGTGCCGGCTCCGCGGTAGCCTGGCGATCGCGCCCGGCGGGGGAGACCGCCCGAAGTTCCGCGCGTCTCGGGCTCGTCGGGAGGACGAGGCCGAGCGCGCTCCGGCGCGCGGCGGTGGTTCTGAGGGCTGGGGCCGGAGTATGGTGGCGCGTGGTCGACGACGCGATGCACGACGAGCTGGGCGGCCGCGCTCGCCGCCTCGCCGCGGCGAGCCTGGCCTGCGCGCTCGTGATCGGCATCGTGTTTGGGTTCATGAACCTCGCGCCGCTCGGCCAGACGACGAACTTCGCTCCCGCCAACGCGGTGGCCGTCGGCTGCGTGCTCCTGTGCCTCACGATGTTCGCCCTCACCCGCGCCGGCCTGTCGACGCGGCTCCTCGCAGACTTGGGCCTCGGCTTCGAGGTGCTCGGCGCCCTCGGGATCGCGCTCGCCGAGGGGCTCGCGACGTTTCACCCCGAGGGGAGGGTGCGTGGCGTGTCGTGGGTGTGCCTGTGGATCGCCCTCTTCCCGCTGGTGGTGCCGAGCTCGCCGGGGCGCACGCTCGTGGCTTCGATGGCCTCGGCCACGATGGGGCTCGTGGCCATCCACGTGGCGGTGTTGCTCGGCGTCCCACGGCCCTCGTTCGCTCTCACCCTCTACCTCGTGACGCCCAACTTCGGCGCGGCCGGCCTCGCGATGCTGTTCTCACGGATCATCCACCAGCTCGGCAGGGACGCTCGCAAGGCCCGCGAGATGGGCAGCTATCGCCTGATCGAGCTCCTCGGCCGCGGCGGCATGGGGGAGGTGTGGCGGGCGGAGCATCGGATGCTCGCACGGCCGGCCGCGATCAAGCTCCTGTCGCCGGACGCCCTCGGGGGACGTGGGCGAGGCGGCCGCGAGAAGCAGATGGACCGGGCGCGGGTGCTGAAGCGCTTCGAGCGGGAGGCACGCGCCACCTCGATGCTCAGCTCACAGAGCACCATCGTCCTGTACGACTTCGGACGGACGAAGGATGGGAGCCTCTACTACGTGATGGAGCTCCTCGACGGGATCGACCTCGAGGCGCTGGTGGAGCGTCACGGGGCGCTCGACCCCGCCCGCGCGATCCACCTGCTGCGGCAGATCTGCGCCTCGCTCGCCGAGGCGCACGACAGTGGCCTCATCCATCGCGACATCAAGCCCGCCAACATCTACGTGTGCCGCCTCGGGACCGAGCACGATCGGGTCAAGGTGCTCGACTTCGGCATCGTGGCGCTGCGCGACGACGCGAAGCCGAGCGGGGCGCCGGGCTCCAACCGGCTGACGGGTGACAACGCGATCGCGGGGACGCCGGCGTATTTGGCCCCCGAGACGGTGACGCGCAGTGAGCCGATCGACCATCGGGTGGATCTCTATGCGCTGGGTTGCGTCGCCTACTGGATGGTGACCGGCGAGCTCGTCTTCGAGGGTGAGACGGCGGTGAAGGTGATCTTCGGGCACCTCGAGAGCGAGCCCGTGGCCCCGAGCGTGCGGGCCGGTGTCGCGCTGCCGCCCGGGCTCGACCGCCTGATCCTCGACTGTCTCGCCAAGTCGCCGTCGGACCGACCAGCGACCGCTCACGACGTCGCGTCTCGCCTCGACGCCATCCCGCTCGCACGGCCCTGGACCCCGAGCGCTGCGGCGACCTGGTGGGCCGAGCACCCGCCGCCAGCGGCCCCTCCGCCGAAGAGCACGCGGCGCGCGCGTGACACGATCATCAAGCTCTGACACGCCCCACGTGTCCTGCTACTGCGATTCCTGGCCAAGCGGCGAGGGCTTGTGATATAGGGCGCCACGAATCTATGAAGCGTTCCTCGTTCTTCGCTCGGGCTTTCGACAAGCGTGCCTCGAAACGTGGGACCGCGCTCACGCGCCTTGGGTCTTTCGCTTCGCGGAGCGCCAAGCTCTTCGCTTCGCGGAGTGCCGACCGTCGCGACGACGATGACGACGACGATCTGCCGCGGCCCAACGCCACGGTGCCGACGTCGCTCCCGCTCTTCACCATCGCCTTCGGCTGAGGCCGCGGGCTCCTCGGCGCGCTTGGCCGCGCGGGCCCGGCGGCGCCGGTCCGGACGGCCACACTCGGCGCTAGGCGTTGGCGTCTACGACTTCGAAGACCGCGACCGGCTGCTCGCGCCCCCGGATGCTGACGGGGGCCCACGCCACCAGCTCGAAGTCGTCCTCGAGCGCGAGCCGCGTCGACTCGGTGATGAGCACCGCATCGAGCTTGTGCTTGGTGAGCTCCTCCACGCGGGCGGCCACGTTCACCGCGTCACCGATGATGGTGTAGTCCATCCGCGCGGCGCACCCCACGTTGCCCAGGATGCAGCGCCCGGTGTTGATGCCGACCCCGAAGTGGAGCGAGGGCAAGCCCTCGATCCTCAGCTCTTCGTCGAGCGCTCGCAGCGCCGAACGCATGGCGAGGGCCGCGCGCACCGCGTCGGTGGCCGCGCTGCGCGTGGGGTGCAGGCCTCCGAAGTGGGCGAGGATCGAGTCGCCGACGTACTTGTCGATGGTGCCGCCGTGAGCGAGCAGAGGGCGCGCCATGGCCTCGAAGAACCGATTGAGGACGAGCACCACCTCGCCCGGAGGGCGCCGCTCCGCGAACGTGGTGAAGCCGCGTAGGTCGGCGAGCAGGATGGTGACGTCGCGCTCGAGTCCGACGAGGCTCGCCGGCCCGCCGTGCTCGACCAAGTCGTTGATCACCTCGGCCGGGACGTACTGCTGAAAGGCACGACGGAGCGCCTCCTCGCGCGCCGCCCGCTCGGCGAGCTCGGCGACGAGCCCGTGGTTCTTCTCGACGAGCACGTGATGCTCGGCCGCGCGTTGCACGATGATGAGCACCGCGTCGAGATCGAACGGCTTGGCGACGAAGGTGTAGAGCTGACACTCGTCGATCGCCTCGCGGAACGCAGAGAGCTCACCGAGGCCGCTCGTGAGGATCCGGGTCGCGCGAGGCGCGAGCGCGAGCGTGCGGCGCAGGAACGCCACCCCGTCGAGCCCGGGCATGGAGAAGTCGCTGAGCACGACCGCGACGTCGGGGTGCTGCTCGAGCACGGCGAGGCCCTGCTGGCCTCCGTTCGCCGTCAGCACCTCGTGCTGATCACGGAACGCGCGCGCGAGGGCTCGAACGATGGCCTCGTCGTCGTCGACGAGGAGGATCTTGGTCTTCGACGGACCTGTGCTCGAGCCTCCCTGAAGCATCGCACCGAATCGAACACGACGCGCCCGGTCGCGCAAGCCAACGCTGCTCGGCGCGACCGGGCCCCGACGTGTCCGCTCGGTCGGATTCTTGCGCCGGCGGCAAGCGCCGCCTCACCGTCAGGACCAGCGCGAGAGGGCGCTCTCGGCTGCGCAGGTGCGGGCTGCCGAGCGGACGCTCCGTCGCTGCCGCTCCAGCCCGTCGAGGACGCGCTCGGCGGAGCGAGTGAGGCCATCCTCTCGGGTCAGGGCGCGCCCCAGTCGCTCGGCGGCGGCCACCATGGGCGGCGCGAGAGCGGCGGTGATCGCGGTGGCGAGGCGGGGAGCGGTGAGCCTCTGGCGCGGCACCGGCGGCGGCCCGACACCGAGGGCGCACACGCGGCTGGCCCAGAACGGCTGGTCGCCGAAGAACGGGACGACGACGGTGGGTCTGCCCGCGCGCAGGCCCGCGGCGAGCGTGCCGACGCCCCCGTGGTGCACCACCGCGCCGACGCGGGGAAACAGCCAGCGGTGGGGGACGTCCTCGACGTGGAAGATGTCGGGGTGTGCGTTCCCTCCGCGGATCGCTCCCCACCCGGTCGCGACCACCGCCCGCACGCCAGCGCGCACCACCGCCTGCTCGATCACGGCGCCGAGGGCGTCGGGATGCAGGCCGGTCATGCTACCGAAGCCCACGTAGATCGGGGGTGGGCCCGCCGACAGGAACGCCTCGAGCGCGGGCGGCGGTTCGTAACCAGGCTCGTCGAGGAAGCAGAAGCCGCCGAGCTCTGCCCACGCCGGCCAGTCGTCCGGCCGCGGCACCACCTGTTCGCTGTAGAGGTGCACATGGGGGACGCCGCAGGCGAAGGCGTGAAGCGTCATGCTCGCGCCACGCATCGGCGGCAAGCCCACGCGCTCGCGATGCGCGGCCGCGCCGGGGTTGAAAGGTCGCAGCATCGCGGCGTGCACGAGGTGACCGAGGCGCGCGCGCAGAAAGCCGGTTGGGATGTGCTGCGGAAGCACGACCGGCGCCATGCGGGCAGTGGGCACCCAGGGGATGAACGGGGTGCCGACGATGGGGAGCCCACGGCGCTCGGCGGCGTGCATGAAGTGGGTGGCGAGGGGGTAGAAGACGAGCGCGTCGTGGCCCTCCATCGCCTCGTCCGCGTCGTCGATCAAGCCCTGTTGGAGCGGGGTGAAGATCCGATCGAGGAGCCGCGCGTAGCGCAGCGGGTTCGAGCCCGAGTCGAGCCAGGCGCGGCCGAGGTCGGACTGGGCGATGGCCTTGAAGCTCCCGCCGACGCGCCGAAATTCGAGGCCGTGGCGCCGTGCCTCGGCCTCGTAGTCTTCGTGGGTGCCGAGGGTGACCTCGCACCCCGCCGCCCCGAGCGCTCGCGCGAGCGCGATGCAGGGCTCCACGTCGCCGCGGGTGCCGGTGGTGCCGAAGAGGATCCGCATGGCGTTCCGAGCGCGTCAGGCGGCCTTCGCCGGGGAGAGATGGCTCGCGACCCGCAACGCCACCTTGGCGTCGAGGCGGCCGGCGGTGAGGAACCAGCGCAGCGTTTCCTCGACCACGTCGGTGGCGCTGCGCATCGTGAGGTTGAACGCAGCCCGCGCTTTGCTCCCGTCGACCCAGGCGTACTTGCCGAAGACATCGTCGACCAGCGCGCGGGTGAGACCGGCCGGCCTCCCGGTGACCGTCGCGCCAGCCTCCATCACCCCCGCCACGAGGCGGACGAGCCACTTCGGCACCTCGAGGTGCTGGGGCACGCGCTCGGTGTAAGCCGCCACCAGCGCTCCAAGCTGGCGCAGGGTGACGTTCTCGCCGGCGATGAGGTAGCGCTCGCCCGGCTCGCCGCGGTGCAGGGCGAGCACGTGGGCGCGCGCGACGTCGTGCACCGACACCAGGTTCAGGCCGCCGGGGGCGGTGGGCTGCTTGCCGTTGGCGATCTCGAGGACGGGTCGCATCGACGGGGTGAGGCGGTGGTCGTGAGGGCCGAGCACGAGCGTCGGCAAGAGCACCACCGTGGGCAGCCCGAGCTCGACGGCGCGCCGGGTGGCGAGCTTCTCCGCCTCCACCTTGGCGTGATAGTAGGGCACGCTCGGCGCCGTCGGCCAGTCGCGCTCGGTGCGGAGGTCGTCCGGCCGCTCCGACGCCCCCACCGACGCCGCAGAGCCGGTGACCACCACGCGTCCGACCCCCGCCGCGGCCGCCGCGTCGAGGAGATTCTTGGTGCCGTCTACCGACGCTCGCACAAGACCCGCGGGGTCGCGGGTGTAGATCGCGAAGTCGGCGGCGCAGTGGATGACGGCGTCGGCGCCCTCGCAGAGGCGCTGGAGGCTCTCCCCGTCGAGGAGGTCGCCCTCCACCCAGGTCAACGGCAAGGCGCCGAGCCCCTGGGGGGTGGAGGTCTTGCGCCGCAAGGCGATCACCTCGTGCCCCGCCGCGCAGAGCTCTCGTGCGACGTTCCCGCCGATGTGCCCACTGGCTCCCGTGAGTGCGACCAACATGTAGTGGAGGAGCCGGCTCCCGGCGTTCGTGAAAAAAAATCGACTGACCCGAGCGTATACTCACGGGCGGATGGGGCTGGAGGAGGAAATCCGCGCCGCGCTCGAGCACGGCGAGCTCGCGGAGGCCGCCGAGCGCGCCATCGCCGGCTACGGGCCGGAGGTGCTGGGGTTCCTCGTGCGCTATCTCCACGACGAGGAGGACGCGCGCGAGACGTTCGCGCAGGCCTCGGCCGATCTGTGGGCGGGCCTCCCGACGTTTCGCGGCGAGGCCAGCCTCCGCACCTGGTTTTACGCGCTCGCCCGTCACGCGGCCGCGCACCTACGACGCTCGCCGCACCGGCGCCCCGAGCGGCGGCTGCCGCTCTCGGAGGCCCACGCCCTCGCCGAGCGCGTGCGGTCGGCCACGTTGCCCTACCTCCGCACCGAGGCCAAAAGTCAGCTCGAGCGCATCCGCGCCGCGCTCGAGCCCGACGACCGTGCCCTGTTGGTGTTGCGCCTCGATCGCAGGATGTCGTGGAGCGACATCGCGCGGGTGTTGGGGGGCGAGGAGCCACCGCCCGCGAGAGCGCGTCGCGAGGCGCGGCTGCGCAAGCGCTTCCAGCACCTCAAGGGAGAGATCCGAGAGCGCTGCCGCGCGGCCGGGATCTTGGAGGGGAGCTCGTGAGCGATCTCACCCTCGACACGGCCCTCGACGACCCGCTCCTCGGCGCGCTCGCGAGCGCTCCCGCCGTTCCCGTGAGCCACGTGGGGCGGTTCCGCCTCGTGCGGCCGCTCGGCGAGGGCACCTTCGGCGCGGTGTACGAGGCCGAAGATCCGCGGGACGGGGCGCGCATCGCGCTCAAGCGGCTCCGCAGCGCGCGCGCCGACTGGCTGCTGCGCTTCAAGCGCGAGTTCAGGCTGTTGTCGGGGGTGGTGCACCCCAACCTGGTGCGGCTGGACGAGCTCGGCACCGACGGCGAGCACTGGTACTTCACCATGGAGCTGGTGAACGGCGAGCCGTTCGACGCCTTCGTGCGGCGCGCCCCGTCGCAGCGGGCTGCGGCCTTCGCCGGGCTCGTGAGAGGGCTCGGCGCGATCCACGCCTCGGGCCGACTGCACCGCGACGTGAAGCCGTCCAACGTGGTGGTCGAACCGGGAGGGCGGGTGGTGCTCCTCGATTTCGGGCTCGCCCTCGAGCTCGACGCCCACGAGAGCACCCAGGTGGCGGGAACCCCCCACTTCATGGCCCCCGAACAGTACGTGCCGGGTCCGCTCACCGCCGCCTGCGACCTCTACGCGGTGGGGGTGATGCTCTACGAGGCGTTGACCGGTGTGTCCCCCTTCGCCGCCGCCCACGGCGACGAGATCGCTGCCAACAAGCGCGCGGGTTTTTTCCCCGGGCCACGCGCGCTCGACCCCTCCCTCCCGCCCGAGCTCGCCGAGCTCTGCTGTGCGCTGCTGAGCCCCGAGCCGAGCGCGCGGCCGAGCGCACGCCGCACGCTCGAGGTGCTCGAGCAAGAGATTCGGCAGCCGGCGGAGTTGGAATCGGGTCGCCGCGATGAGCTCTTCGTGGGGCGGGAGCAGGAGCTGGCGCGGTTGCGGCGCGCGTTCGACAGCCTCGAAGCTTGGCAGCCGGCGGTCGCGCTCGTGGTCGGCTCCTCGGGCATGGGCAAGACCGCGCTCGTCGACCGCTTCCTCCGCGAGCTCGCCCGCGAACGCCCCGACGTCCTCGTGCTGCGTGGTCGCTGCTGGGCCGAAGAGTCGCTGCCCTACAAAGCGCTCGACGCCGTCGTCGATCAGCTCAGCCGCCACCTCGCCCACGCATCGCCGGCCGAGGTGCGCGCGGTGTTGCCTCGTCACGCGCGCGCGCTCGAGAGGCTCTTCCCCGTGCTCCACCAGGTGGAGGCCATCCGCAACGCGCCGGTCCGCGGCCGCCAGCCCACTCGAGACGAGGAGCGCAACCAGGCGATGAGCGCTCTGCGAGAGCTGGTGACGCGGATCGCGCTCCAGCGGCCGGTGGTGCTCGCCGTCGACGATCTGCACTGGGGCGACGCCGACAGCGCCGCCCTCCTCGGCGAGATCTTGCGCCCGCCCGACGCACCCCCGTTGCTCTTCGTGGGCGCCTACCGGGGCGAGGAGGCGAGCACGAGCCCCCTGCTCGTCAAGCTCTTCGAGCTCCACAAGGGAGTGCTCGCCTCGATCGCGTGGTCGACGGTGGCCCTCGGAGCCTTGACGGGCGACGAGGCCGACGCGCTCGTCCGCGGTCTCGTCGGCGACGCCGTGCCCGAGGGGGACTTCGTCGCCCACATCCTCGGTGAGGCGCGCGGCTGCCCGTTCTTCGTCCACGAGCTGGTGCGTGGCGCCAGCGGCGATCCGCTGCCCACCCTCGATCGCGCGCTCCGCGGCCGCCTCGCTCGGCTCTCGATGCCTGCGCACCGGCTGCTCGAGTCGATCGCGGTGGCGGCGCGCCCGCTCTCGCTCGCCGTGTGCCGCGCCGCCCACCCCGAGGACGATCTTCGCGGCGCGCTGGCCGTGTTGCGCACCGAGCGCCTGGTGCGCGTGCGAGAGCTCGACGGCGGCGACGAGGACGTGGTGGAGAGCTACCACGACCGCATCCGGGAAGGGGTGCTCCGCGCGACGCCACCCGACGGCGTGCGGGCCGCCCATCGCCGTCTCGCCCGCGCGCTCGAGGCGGTGAACGTGCGCGAGCCCGAGCACCTCGGCCAGCACCTCGCGGCCGCGGGTGAGCTCGAGCGCGCAGCGGAGGTGCTGCGCGAGGGGGCTCGTCGCGCGGCCGCGGCCCACGCCTTCGACCACGCGGCGCGCCTCTTGTCGCGGGTGCTGGAGCTCGAGGTCCGCCGGGGCATCGAAGGGGAGCACCTCCGCGCGTTGCGTCGCGAGCTCGGCGACGTGCTCGCGGAAGCGGGGCGTGGCGGCGAGTCGGCCAACGCCTATCTCCTCGCCGCGCAGGGGGCCCCGCGCGACGAGGCGTTCGAGCTCGAGCGCCGCGCCGGCGAGCAGCTCTTCATCGCTGGACACATGGAGCGCGGTCGGGAGGTGATGGCGGCGCTGTTCGCGCGGCGCGGTTTGGTGATGCCTGCGGGGGGGCTGAGCACCTGGGCCGCGCTCGTGCCGCGGCGCGCTCGTCTCGCGCTGCGGGGCTACCGCGTCGCGGAGCGCTCGACGCGTACCGTCTCGAGCGAGGCGCTCGGCACCGTCGACCTACTCGCCTCGGGGGTGGTGGGGCTCCTCAGCGACAATCCGCCTGCGGCTAGCCTGGTCGTGAGCGAGCTCGTTCCCCGCGCGCTCGGCACGGGCGATCCCGAGCGCGCGCTGGTGGCGCTGACGCTGGAGGTGATCACCGAGAGCCTGATGGGGCAGAGCACACGACGGGTCCAGGCCTCGCTCGACGCCCTGGTCGCGCGGCTCGGCACGCCGCGCGCCGCGTGCTTCGGCCTGGGGGCGCGAGCGCTGCGCGCGTGTTTCGCGGGGAGCTGGCGCCGCGTGCTCACCCTGCTCGAGCAGATCGATGCGCTCGACGTGCAGCGGATCGGGCGTCTGCCGCCGTGGTGGTCGCGCCTTCTGTTGACCCGCTTCGATGCCCTCTACTGGATGGGGCAGGTCGACGAGGCGGCGCGGGCGCTGCCGCCCGTATTGCGCGATCTGAGCGAGCGCGGCCAGCACTTCGGCGAGGTTTGGATGAGCTTCATCTGGTCGTGGGTGCTGTGTGCGCACGATCGCCCGAGCGAAGCGCGGCAGGTGATCGCTCACGCGCTCCACGTGTGGGGCCGCGGGGGCTTGGTGCCGAGGATATGGCACACGAACAATCAGCTCGCGCTGGCCTTGTACGAGAGACGCGGCGCGCTCGCGCTGCGCCTCGCCGAGGACTCCCCGCTCCGCCCCCACATGTTGCCGTTCATCGGCAGGATGGCCCGCGTCCAGCACCGGTTCAACCACGCGCGGGCGAACATCGCGTGGGCCGCCGAGGCGCGAGGCAAGCGCGACGGCCTGCTCGCGCGCGCAGAGGGGCACGTGCGTTCGATGGCAGGGGAGGGCATCCCGTGGGCGTCGGCGGTCGCCGCCGCCCTTGCCGCCTGCATCGCGTGGTCGCGCGGCGACGAGACGCGCGCGTCCCGCGAGCTCGCCGCGGCCGAGAGGCGCCTTCTGGCCGTGGACATGGGCGCCGCGGTCATGGCGGCGCGTCACCTGCGCGCTCGACTGGTCGGCGGGGACGAGGGACGCGCGCTGAAGGAGAGCACGGAGCGCTGGGCGCGCGAGAACGGCGTCGTCGATCTGACCCGCTTCTCGGCGATGTACCTCCCCGCTCCCCGTTGACGCTGCACCCCAGGCGGCTGCGCGCGTGCCTGCATCGCGCTGCGGACGACGGTGGTGCGTTCTGCGCGTCGACCCCACAACCTCGCAGTCGAGTTGTTGCTGCTGCAATTTTGAAGTTGCAAGGCAGCTGGCCGTTCGGCACATTGGTGTCAACGCTATCGAAAAGGGCCACCACGTCCGAAAGGCGTGGGCGCAAAGCCATTGACCTAAGGCCTCCACCAGGGGGCTAGGGTTTGAAGGGTTGCCGAAACCGACTGGGTCTGGACGCTCCGCGTTGGGAGATCCCGGTCACTGCGTGTGGGCGCGATAGCCGCTCACCCCTTCGGAGGATTCCATGTCGCTCAGGTCCCTGCTCCTCGTGTCATCGTTCGCGCTCTGTGCCTGCGCCACCACCGCGACGGTGCGTCCGGAGGTGGATCGAAGCTCTCCCGACAAGGCCGCTGCCCCCTCGGTCAAGCCTGCGCCGGAGCCGACCACGCCGGAGCCGGTCTCGAAGGCGCCGGTGGTGGTGACCTTCGAGGACATCGGGCGGGTGGACGCGGGCCCGGAGCTCGCCGACGTGTCCGCGTCGTTCGACAAGAAGCTCTACTTCGACGGCAAGGACAAGCTCGTCGAGCTCGCGAAGTCTGCCCGCGGCGCGAGCCTCGATCACCAGCTTCAGGTGCTGGCCATGCAAGCCTTCGCCGACGCCATGATGGGCGAGCCCGAGCTCGCGCTGCGCGGCTACCGCAAGGTGCTCGCGAAGTGGCAACCCCCGGCGAGGCTCGCGGCCACGCTGCGACGCGCCGATCCCGCCACCGGCGATGCCCGCGTGACCCGGGCGATGGACGCCTTCGGTGAGGCCCTCTTCTTCCTGGCGGAGAGAAAGCGGGAGCAGGTCGAGTCGGTCGAGCTCCCCACCCGCGAGGGAAGCGACAGCCCCGCCGACGTCGAGAAGTTCGTCGGGAAGCAGCTCAAGCGCTGGGTCGAGATGCGCGAGCGGCGCATCCTCGCGGCGGCTCGCGAGTACCAGCGGATCGACGACATCAAGCCGGAGACGCCCGCGCGCTGGGTGGTAGCGAGCCACGCCCGACAGGCCACGATGTACGCCCAGACGCTCCAGCTCCTCCGCGAGCTCGCCGCGCCCGACGCATGGCAGGAGGAGGGTGCGAGCCCCCACGTCGGCGCCGACGGCCAGCCGCTCGACTGGGCGAGCGTTCGCGCAGCGCGACAAACCCAGCTGGCAGCGCTCCAGCAGCCGCTCTTCGACAAGGCCGAGCAGGCCTATCAGCGTTGCGTCGACACCGCGGCCGCCGCCAACGTCGACGACGTGGTCGCGAAGAGCTGCCGGAGCTGGCTGTCGGCCAACCGCTGACGACATCGGGTGCGTGGGGCCGCGACGTGGCCCATGTCCTCGGGCCGCGCTGGTGGGGCGCCGTACCGGTGTAACTCTCACCTCAGCCCGCCGTATCCAGCTTCATGATCGCTCTCGGACGCGTCGCGCGCGGCGCGCTGGCCCTCGCCGTCGCGACGCTCGCTGGTTGTGGCGGGAGCTCCCACACGCCGGGGTGCCGCGTCAGCGGCGCCGCCATGATGCACGAGGCGATGACGGCCGCGGCCGTGGCCGAGCCCCAGGCCCCACGGGAGCACGACGACGGCGAGACGAGGGCGGTCCCCCTGACGCCGGCCTCTGCCACGTCACGCTCCCCGGCCGCACCATGAAGGTCCCCGACTCGTAGCATTTGCGCGAAGTGATTCGGGACTCCCGCAAGGCGCAGTAGGATCCCCCGATGCATCACACGAAGGTAATGGGGACGACCTCGGTACTGCTCACGCTGCTTGCCACCTCGCCCCTCTTTGCGCAGGGCGACTCACCGGATCCGGATCCCGACACCCTCGCCCAGCCGGAGGCCGAGCCGGACGACGAGCCCGACCATGGGGAAGAGCCCCCAACTCGGCCCGAGCCCGGCGACGACGACGACGACGACGACGACTTCGAGATCGAAGACCCCGACGCGCCCTTTCATCCCGCCTTCGTCGTGCCCGATTTCACGCAGCCACAGCCCGAAGGCATCGTGCGCGAGCCGGCCCACGACCACCGCTGGTTCTTCCACAACCTCACCGCGCTGCGCGCCAACCCGCTCGGGCTGACCAACCGCTTTCGCACCGGTTATCGGATGCAGCTGTCACACAGCCCGGAGACGATCTTCCACGAGAGCTACGGCACGATCGAGCTCGACACCGAGATCACCCCCGCCTTCGGCGTGGTCGGCGCCCGCATGGAAATCCAGCCGGCGAAGATCCTCAACTTCTGGGCCTCCTACGGCATGCTCGGCACCTTCAAGTCGTTCAGCTACACCCGCTCGTTCCCGAACGCACAAGCCGAGTACGACGACTCGTTGCTCATCGACACCCGCGACCAGGACTACACCTCCATCGGGCACCGCGCGATCGTGTCGGGCACGTTCCAGTTCGGGCTGGGCGGCGTCGCGTTCCGCAGCAACGTGATGGGCCACTACCACGCCCAGGATCTGAAGGACGGCGACACCGTGTTCTACGAGGCGACGCTCGACGTCTTGGTCCCCAACGAGGGGTGGACGGTCACCAACGACGCCGACATGCTCATCGTCACCGATTTCGATCTCATCATCGGCCTGCGCCACACCGTCACCCACGCCATCTATCGAGACGAGCACCTCGACGGCAAGAACATCAGCACCCCCACCCACCGCGTGGGCCCCGCGCTCATCTACCAGTTCTTCGACGACGGGGAAGGGACGCAGTGGAACAAACCGACGCTCGTGTTGATGACCCAGTGGTGGGCCAAACATCGCTACCGCACCACGCAGAACCCCGCGCTGCCCTACGTCGTCTTGGCGTTCGTGCAACAGGGCGATCTCATGATCTCCGACAAGAAGTGAGCCGGAGCGACGGCGCCGCCCCGTGCCGAAGCAGTAGCGGCCGGCCGCGGTTCGGGTAGGCTGTGCGTGTCATGGCGACCCGATCCATTCTCGCTGGGGTGGCGTTCAGCGCCGTGTTCGTCGCCGCCGCCTGCGGCGCGCGCAGCACCCTCGACGTCGGCGGCGAGCCGCGAGGTCAGGGCGGCCGGCCGGTGGAGCCGGCCGGCTCCGGCGGCCTCGGCGGCGGGGTCGGAGGCATGGGCGGTGTCGGCGGGAACGTCGCCGGGCAGGGAGGCGAGGGGGGACAAGGTGGCTTCGGTGGCGGTCCCGGCGAGTGTGTCGTCTTCAACTCCGTGGCCGCCCTCGCGCCCGCCGACTTGTTCATGATGCTCGACTCGTCCGGCTCGATGGCGTTTGGCCTTCAGAACGGCGGGACCAAGTGGGACGCGGTGAGCGACGCGCTCGGCACCTTCTTCGCCGCGTCGGAGTCCAAGGGCATGGACGCCTCGCTCGCGTTCTTCCCCATCGTGGACACGAGCGTCGCCCCTTACTGCACGAGCGACGCGCAGTGTGGCGAGCCCGAGAGCTGCTTCCCGCGCAAGGTGTGCCCCAACGCGCTCGTCACCTGCTTCGACGATGGGGACTGCGCGAACCTCGGTTTCCCCCAAGACACCTGCCAGGTGCTCGGTCGGTGCACCAGCCAAGGTGGGCAGCCGTTCTGTGTGGCCTCGGGCGACGGAGGGCTCTCGTGCAGCACAGGGCCCTGCACCCCGACCGGAGGCTGTGACAACCGCTTCACGTGCGACGAGGACGCCTACGAGACCTCGCAGTCGGGTCTCGTCTCGCTCCCGCAAGGGGCCAACACCCTGACGAACATCCTCGCCGCGCGGCCCCTCACCGGGGGGACGCCCTCGCTGCCCGCCCTCGAGGGTGTCATCGCCGCCGCGGTCGCCAACGGTGAGGTCAACCCCAGCCACAAGACCTTCGTGTTGTTCGTGACGGACGGCTTCCCCACCGTGTGCGATCCCGACCTCTACGGCCCCGATCCCATCCTCCCCATCCAGAACCTCGCGGCGGTCGCGGCGGCCGGTTTCGGCCAGGGGATCCCCACCTACGTCATCGGCGTGTTCACACCCAACGAGGAGCTGGAAGCGGCGCAGAACCTGGGCGCCATCGCCGTGGCCGGCGGCACCGAGGACGCGTTCATCGTCAGCACCGAGAGCAACGTCTCCGACGAGCTCCTCGAGGCGCTCAACGAGGTGCGCGCCGATCTCCTCGACTGCGAGTTCGAGCTGGTCACCGAAGGCGAGATGATCGACTTCGACGAGGTGTGGGTGCGCGTCTTCCCGGACGCCGGCGACCCGATCTGGGTGCCGTTCGTTGGCTCGGAGGCGGGCTGCGATCCGGTCACCGGTGGCTTCCACTACGACGTGCCGCCGAACGAGGGCACGCCGAGCCGCGTGGTGTTGTGCGGCGCCACGTGTGATCTCCTCTCTGGCTCCGAAGATCCGCTCGTCGAGGTGTTCACGGCCTGCGATCCCACCGACGAGCAGGGTGGGGGAGGGGCCGGGGGCGATGCAGGGAGCGGCGGCAATTGAGCTGCTGGAGGGTGCTCCGCACCTCCCCCCACGCTGCGCGCGGGCCCCTCACCCACCGGGTTGCGCGGGGGCCCCACCTCCCATGCGCGCTTCGCCCACCCTTTGGCCGTCGGTCGGGACTTGAGCCTCGTGGTCAGTCGGTGCGGCCGTCGAGGCACAAGAGGTACGCGAGCAGGTCGTCGAGCTCGTCGGCAGTCAAGGTGCTGGTGACGCCGTGGGTGTCGCCGATGTTGTGGGTCGTGAGCACGTCGCGCAGGGCCGGCGCCGAGCCGTCGTGCAGGTACGGCGCGGTGGCCCACAGCCCGTGGAGGGTAGGGGTGTCGAGCCCAGGCAGCGGGCCCCCGAGGCGTTGCCCCGAGCCCGGTCCAAGCGTGCCCACGTCGTGGAGTAGCGGCTCGGCCGGCGTCAGAAACTGGCTGTCGGTGAGCCGAGGCCCGAGGTGGCAGCCGCTGCACCCCACCGTCGGCGACTCGAAGAGCGCCTTGCCGCGCACGGCGGCCTCCGGGAGCGAGCCGTCCATCGCGCGGTGGGGGCTCGGGGCGAACGTGGCGAGCGAGGCGACGTAGGCCGCGAGCGCGTCGAGATCCGGGGACAGACCGGCCTTGGGGGCGCCGAGCGTCTCGCCGGCCGCGCCGCTCGCGAAGTCGGCGTCGTTCATCAGCCCGCTGCCCCCGAACGGCCCGCGGATGTCGTGCTCGAAGTCTTGGATCTCGTCGAAGTTGCCGGACCAGTGGATCGGCCCGTGGCCGTCGCCGCTCCGTCCCTCGAGGGTGATCGTGTTGCGCAGGCCCTCCCCACGATCGGTGAAGTCCCAGGTGCGGTGGTCGTCGAGCCCGTCGAGGTGACAGTGGGCGCAGGCGACGTAGGCGTCTTTGGCGAGGCGCGGGTCGAACGAGTCGTTGAAGAGCTGCTTGCCGCGGAGCACCGTGGGCGTGAGCGGCTCGCTGGTCACCGTGCGCTCCCGTGCCACCGGCGCGGGGGGTGCGGAGAGGTCGCTCACGTCGAACGCCACCACCTCCCGCGACAGGTACGCGTCGACGAAGAGGAAGCGGTCGTCGGGGGAGAGCGCGAGGCCCGAGGGCGCGAAGCCCACGTCGAGGAGGCTGCCGCTCGCGCCGCCAGTGAGCATGTCGAGGCGGTCGACGGCGCGGGCACCGCGCATCGCCACGAACACGAAGTCGCCACGGCTCGTGAACACTGCCGCCGTCGCGAAGCCGCGATTGTCGAACTGCTTGCGGCGCTCGAGCGCCTCGGCGCCGGCC
Organism: uncultured Polyangiaceae bacterium; assembly: GCA_964401935.1. Lineage (GTDB taxonomy): Bacteria > Myxococcota_A > Polyangia > Polyangiales > Polyangiaceae > JAPYTK01. The sequence goes on along the minus strand of CAYOAL010000068.1, from coordinate 32,302 downwards.
TCCACGTCGAGGTAGGAGAGCACCGCGCGCACCGTGGTCTGGAAGGTGAGGGCCTTGCCGCTCACGAAGGCTCCTTCGATGATGTTGGCCTGGAGCGAGGGCACCACCGCGTCGCGGCCGTTGGGCGACACGAGCACCTGATCCAGGTACGAGGGCACGCCGCCGCTCTCGGTGTCGCTCGAGAGCTGGTCATCGACCCCCAACGTCCACAGCTCCGGCGCGCCGCCACCGAGGATCGCGATCTCGCCCCGCGCGTCGGGGCTGCGCCAGCGTGTCACGGCCAGGCGCCCGTCGGGCAGCACCGCGACGCCGCGCGCGTCGGGGATGGCGTCCTCCACGCTCGTCACCGTCGCCCCCGCCCCGCCCGCGTCGAGCGCGACGCGCGCGATCTGACCGGTGGCGTTGAGCGTGACCACCACCTCGTCGGCGGCGCCCACCACCCCGTAGGGCCGCGACGCGGGCGGCAGCGCGACCTCGAACCGCGGTCCTCCGGCCTCGCGCGCGAGGAACAGCAGCGCTGGCTCGTCTTGGCACGCCACCACCCAGAACCCGCGAAAGGGGGACACCGTGCGTGGCGTCGCGCAGGTGGGCTCGCGCGCGAGCACCGACAGCGCGCCCGAGTCGCTCCAGCGCATGCGGGTGAGCTCGCTCGTGTCGGGGCTCACCACCGCGAGCTCGTCGCCGTCTACGGCGAGGGTCGCGCTCTGCGTCGGCCTGTGCACGATGGGGTGGGTGACCGTCACCACCAGTGAGTCGGTGCGCTTGTTGCCGCCGCGGTCGAAGGCGCTCACCACCGCCGTGTAGCGTCCGGGCGCCTCGTAGGTCACGGTCCCCACCGCCTCCGCGCGCGGAGCGTCCCACTGCTCACCGTTGCCGAAGTTCCAGCTGAAGCTCGCGGCGCCAGTGGCGGTGACGCCGTCGAGCGTGACCTCCTCGCCCACCAGCGCGTAGCGGGAGGGCCCGGCGTCGACCGTCAGGCTCTCTGCGGGCAGCGGCGTGGTCTCGTCGTCGGCGCAGCTCGCGAACAGCAGCGTGAGCGCGACGAGGGCGAAGCGGGAAAGGTGCACCTTGTGAACGCGGCGGCTCATCAGCCCCCCGCGGTCTGGAAGGAGGCCGTGAACGCCTCGGTGACGGGGTTGCCGCTGAAATCGATGATGCCCCCGGCAGGGATCGCGAGCGTGTAGCGCGTGCCGGGCTTCAACGTGCAGCTCGGCACGAAGTTCACCATGTTCTCCTGCGCGCTCACCACGCCGTGTACGCGTCCCGCGTCGGGGCCGAGATCCGTCTCGTAGAGGCGCACCGAGCCCTCCCACGCGCTCTTCACGTCGACGAGCTCGTTGAACGTCACCCCGAAGCGCGAGGTCACCGCGAGCGCGCGGTCCCCGTCCGGAGGAAAGGCCCAGGTCACGTGCGGCGGCGTCGTGTCCGGCTCCTCCGTGAACGGGTTGATCGACGAGCCCTCGTCCTCGTTGGCCTCGTCGTCGACGCTGAGCACCACGTAGTTCGCGATCGGCGTGATCGTGTCGAGATCGCCCTCGAGGAGGAACCCGTCGGTGATGAGCTGGATATCGGTGAGGTCGCTGACGTCGTAGGCCGCCGCGAAGCTGCCTTCGCCCACGAACGCCACGTCGTCCTTCACGAACACGTAGCCCCCGTTGCCGTTGCCGGAGATGTCTCCTGCGAACTTGGGGTTCGACGGATCGCGGATGTCGTAGACGATGATGCCGCCCCCGGCGTCCTTGCGCGCGTAGAACACGAAGCCACCGGCCACGTTCGAGAAGTAGGCCTCGCGGATCACGCCTTCGCCGTCACGGATCGAGAAGTCGCCACCCCCGATCGGCTGCGGCGACTCGGGCGTGGACAGATCGAGCAGCACCGTGCGCGGCCCCTCCGCCTCGCTCACGATGAGGAGGTTGCCCACCGCCTGCACCTGGCCCGCGCGCAGCACCGGCTCGAAGGCCACCTGGCCCACCACGAAGGCGTCGGTCGGATCGGTCGCGTCGATCACGTACACGCCGTTGTCGGCGGTCGCCACGTACACGTAGGGCGCCTGCCAGAACACGCTCAGGCTCACGCGGGCGTAGGCGTCGGGGTAGAGGAAGCCGTCCACCGCCACCTCCGCCACCGCCGTCGGCCGGGTGGGATCCGCGAGATCCCAAAACTGCACGCCGCCGATGTTGAAGGCGCCGAGGTAGTTCACCACCGCCCAGCGACCGCCGATGCTGGAGAAGCCGATGGAGTGGGTCTCGCGCATGAACTCCGAGGTGCCGTAGCCGACGGTGACCGGCGCGCAGGGATCGCTCACGTCCCAGAGGGTGAGCCCGCCGCCGGCCCACTCCGGCGCCCAGGGCATCAAGAGGTACCCGTCGTACATGGTGACGATGTTGTGGTGATCGGTGCGGTCGCGCTCGCCGCCGTCGAGGTACGCGCACGGGAGCAGGAGCTGATCGGCGCTGAACGTCGGCGTCCCCGCACCGGGACCCGCGTTGGGCTCCCACGCCTCGGCCGCCGGATACGCCTCCTTGGCCGCTCCCGGCACGCACAGGCTCGCCGCCCCGCGCAGCGGGACGACCGGCGGCGCCGGCTCCGGATCCCCGCAGGCGCACAGCGCCAGGGTCAAGCAAGTCCACCGCCTTATCACAGCCCCCGGGAAGGTAGCGCATCTCTGCCGGAGGGCCCACCGTTCCCTGCCAAGCCCTGGTCCTGGCCCTGGCTCCCGGCCCTGGCCCTGGCCCACCACGCCCCTTCGCCAAGCGGGTGTCGTGGACGTGCTCCGGCAGGCGGTGCGGGCGCGATCCGCGATGATTTTCTCGCGCGCGGCGTGGACGCGCTATGGTGGGTGCGTGTCGTTGCGACGCACAGCTCTGCTCCTCGTGGGGCTCGCCGGCCTCGTCGGGTGCGTGCGTGCGCCCGCGCCCTACTGGGTGACGGATCCGTCGCTCGCCGGACCGTACCCCGCGCCGGCTCACGGCCCTGCTCAGGGGATGACGCCTTACCCCGCGATGACTGCGCCCCCCGGGCCCGGCGTCGTCCTGTCGCCTCCGCTCGCGCAGGGACCGCACGGCGGGTCCGCCGTGGCCGTCCCCGGGAGCGGCGCACCGACGGCGGGCGCGGCTCCCCCTGCCGCGGTCGCGCCGGCCGCCACGCCCGGCGCCTCCGCCCCGGAGCCTCGGCGCCCGTCGGCGGGGGCGGCGAGCCCGTCCAACTCCACCCCGGTCGCCGCTGGAGGCACCTCGTACCGGGTGCCGATCCCCCCGCTCACCAAGAGCGCGCCGGCGGTGCGTTACGCCGAGCTCACGCCCGCCGCCTGTCGCGCCGAGCTGAAGCAGCGCAACCTGCCCCTCACGCCGGAGAAGAAGCAGGTCCGAGGGATCGCCGATCCGGTGCGCATCACCGGCGATCTCAACGGCGTGCGCATCATCAGCCCCCCGTCGCCGAGCCCCTTCGGCCTGCTCGACTGCCGGCTCGGCCTCGCCCTCGACGACCTCACCAAGCTGCTCGCCAGCCACGGCATCGCCCAGATCTACATCGGGAGCATGTACCGCGAGGGCGCGAAGATCGCGCACCGTGGTCACAAGAGCCAGCACGGCTACGGCTTGGCGATGGACATCCTCTCGCTGCGCCACCAGGACGGCCGCCTGCTGAAGGTTGAGCGCGACTGGCACGGCGGGGTGGGGGACGCCTCGTGCGGCCCCGACGCGGTGATTCACGAGCCCGACGCCTCGTCGATCCTGCTGCGAAACGTGATCTGCGCGGTCGCGCGCGCGCACATCTTCCATCACATGCTCACGCCGGGCTCGAACCGCGCCCACCGCGATCACTTCCACTTCGACGTGAAGCGCGGCGCCAACTACCAGTACGTCCGCTGAGCCGCGGCGAGGGCGACCGCGTCGAGCCGCCTGACGCTCACCACGCCCCGTGGTAACCCGTCCCCCCCCGGCGGCGAGCGTTCAGCTCGCGCTGGGCCGACTGTGGGAGGAGAGCCGTCATGGAGAGCGTCGAGAGCGTTGCAGTTCCTGAGCGAGTGAGGAGCGGCTCGCCGAGCCCTATCCACAACCTCGACGCGTGGCGCGAAGAGTGGCTGCGCGCGGCCAGCGATCCCGATGGCTTCTGGCTGTCGGTGACCCGCGAGCGCATCGCTTGGAGCAAGCCGCCCACGCTCGGGCTCTCGGGGAGCTTTCACACCCTGGGCGATGGCCCGCTCTCGTGGTTCAACGACGGCGAGCTCAACGTCACCGTCTCCTGCCTCGATCGTCACGTGGCGACGCAGCCCGACAAGGTCGCGATCCTCTGGGAAGGCGACGAGCCGAGCGACACCCGCACGCTCACCTACCGCGAGCTCCACGACGAGGTGTGCAGAGCCGCCAACGCGCTGCGAGCGCTCGGCCTGCAGAAGGGCGAGCGCGCCATCATCTACATGGGGATGGTGCCCGAGGCGGCCATCGCCATGCTCGCCTGCGCCCGCCTCGGGGCCGTGCACTCGGTGGTGTTCGGGGGCTTCTCGGCGGAGTCCCTCCGCGACCGGGTGCGCGACTGCCGGGCCGAGCTCGTGATCACCCAAGACGAAGGGCGGCGCGGCCAGCGCGTCATCCCCCTCAAGCAGGTGACCGACGAGGCGCTCAGCGGCGAGCACCACGTCAAGAAGGTGGTCGTGTTCCGGCGCACCGGCGCGGAGGTGCCCATGATCGAGGGGCGCGACGTGTGGTGGCACGAGGTGCTCGACGCCCAGCCCCCGCGCTGTGAGCCCGTCGTCTGCCACGCCGAGGACCCCCTGTTCATCCTCTACACCTCGGGCTCCACCGGGCGCCCCAAGGGCCTGGTCCACACCGGCGGGGGCTACCTCACCTACGCGGCCTACACCCACCAGATCGTGTTCGATCTGCGCCCCGACGACATCTACGCCTGCGTCGCCGACGTGGGCTGGATCACCGGCCACACGTACATCGTCTACGGCCCGCTCGCCAACGGGGCCACCACCCTGATGTTCGAGTCGGTGCCCCACCACCCCACGCCGGCCCGCTACTGGGATCTGGTCGAGCGGCACAGGGTCACCATCTTCTACACGGCCCCGACCGCGATCCGCGCCCTCGCCGCCCACGGCGAGGCGCCGGTGAAGCGACACGATCGCTCGAGCCTCCGCGTCCTCGGCACGGTGGGGGAGCCCATTAACCCCGAGGCGTGGCGCTGGTACTTCGACGTGGTGGGGGAGGGCCGCTGCACCATCGTCGACACGTGGTGGCAGACCGAGACCGGAGGGATCGCGATCTCGCCGATCGCCCCGGCGACGCCCACCAAGCCCGGCTTCGCCACGCTGCCCCTCCCGGGCATCCTCCCCGTGATCGTCGACGCCGACGGTCGCGAGCTCCGGGGACCGTGCGAGGGGCAGCTGTGCCTCGCGCACCCGTGGCCGGGCCAAGCGCGCACCGTGTGGGGGGACCACGAGCGCTTCGTGGCCACGTACTTCTCACGCTACCCGGGCCGCTACTTCACCGGCGACGGCTGCGCGCGCGACGCCGACGGCTACCACCGGATCACGGGGCGCGTGGACGACGTGCTGAACGTGAGCGGCCACCGCCTCGGGACCGCGGAGCTCGAGGCCGCGATCCTCAACGTGGAGGCCGTGGCGGAGGCGGCGGTGGTGGGCTACCCGCACCCCGTGAAGGGCCAAGGGGTCTACGCGTACCTCGTGCTGCAACCCGGCGCCGCGCCCTCCGACGCGGTGAAGGCCGAGGTGCAAGAGGCCCTGCGCGCCGACATCGGCGCGTTCGCGCGGGTGGACGCGGTGCAATACGTGCCGGGCCTGCCGAAGACGCGCAGTGGCAAGGTGATGCGCCGCATCCTGCGCATGGTCGCGGAGGGGCGCCCGGACGAGCTCGGCGACGTGTCGACGCTCGCCGATCCATCGGTGGTCGAAGCCATCGTGGCGGGGGCCACGACGCGCTGAGGTGGTGGTCTGGCTGCGCGCGCTCAAGCTTCGTCGAGGGCGGCCGTTATGCTTCGTTGGAGGGCCGACGGCGCGGCGGTTCAATGGATTGAAGCACTAATTATTAGGCCCGCGCGGTCCTTGTGTGCGAGCGGCTACTGGAGCCCACACACAACCACTCAATTTGCGAAAATTCCAACGAGAGGGTTGCTCGGACGACGGGCCGTGGTTTAAGTTCACTGAGCATTGAGCGAAAAGGGCTACCACGTACGAAAGGCGTGGGCGCAAAGCCATTGACCTAACGGAGCCACTCGGAGCTCCCATGGTTTGAAGGGCCGCCGAACCAGCAACCATGACCTGAGATAAGCAGGTCGGCGTTCGTCACCGTGTGGAGGTCGCTCTCCCGCACGACCGAACGCAAGCTCGGGCACCCTGCCTGTCCCGCGACGCGGGCGGGAGGACCCTCAGGAGCACCCCATGAGCAAGCTGTGGACCGTCCTCGTGATCCTGTCTGCTTCGCTTCCCCTCGCGACCGGTTGTGTCGTCGAACAAGAGGGCCCGCGCGGCATCAGCAACGTGCCCATCGATGACCTCGCCGATCTCGAGGAGGAAGACGACGTGCTCGACGGCGCCTGCGAGGAGGGCGAGGTGCGGGGCTGCAAGATTCAGATCAACGAGAACAATTGTTTCGTTGGCGAGCAGGTGTGCGAGGATGGATCCTGGAGCGATTGTCTCGAGCCGGGCGACATCGACAACGGCTGATCATGCAGCGAGCTCGATCTGGGGGTTCAGGTAGCGATGTTGGACGAGCCGACGCAGGTCGGCTCGCCGCCGGCCGTTCGGGCCTGACGCGGGCGCTCGCGGGAGGGGGCACCGTCGCCCTGCTCGCGGTTCTCGCCGGCGCCTGCGGTGAGGGCGACCTCCCTCGCGGGGGCGCGCCGATCGTCGATCCGGTGGGGGGTGGCGGCGCTCCGGCGCTCGCGTCCGGACCGTGTGACGACGGCGCGGTTCGAACCTGCAAGATCCAGCTCGATGAAGACAACTGCTTCGTCGGAGAGCAGCGCTGCGACGGTGGCACCTGGGGCGCGTGCCTCGAGTCCGATGGCCTCGAGACGGCGGCCCTCGGCTCCCAGAGCGACTGCGCCTCGAACCCCTGCAACCCGTGGTGCCAGCACTACGGGGAGGACCCCGAGCCGGATCTCGAGGCCACGGGGACGGCCCCGCCCCCGGGCGGCAACGCGGCCGGGCTCCCCTCGGCCTGGACCAAACGCGGCCTGGACGACAACGTCTACGGCAACCAGCCGTGCACCGAGGCCAACGACTGCCAGTTCGACCACTTCTGCGACACGTCGACGGGGGCATGCACCGCCTGGGGGGAAGGGCAGTTCGATCCCAACGCGGGCGGCATCGACATCACGGTGCCCGTGGTGTGCAGCGCGGGCGAGATCACCGTCTGCAACCGCGGCAGCGTGCAAGCGCCGGCGGGCATCGAGATCGGCGTGATGGACGCTGCTGCCCCCGACTTCCAGAAGTGCCAGTCGTTCACGGGGTCGATCCACGACCGCTGCACCACCTCGGTCCCCATCGATCCGGGGCAGTGCATCACCGTCAACGATTGCTCCTGGAACGGCACCAAGACCGTCTACGCGAACCTGCCCACCCCGCCCGGGACGCCCCCGGGCCCCCTCGCAGAGTCGAGCAGCCAGGCCGGTGACGCCTGCGCCAACAACTGGTCGGTCTACCACACCAGCGCGCAGTGCAGCTGCTCGTCGCAGACGGTGTCGCAGTCGCTGCCGCCGGTGAACATGTTCTACGTGCTCGACAACTCGCGCTCGATGTTCACTTCGGGGATCTGGGACGACGCGCGGGACGCCACCATCGCGTTCCTCGAAGATCCCGGGTCCGACTTCCTCAACGTGACCCTGCGCACCTACGGCGACGACCCGGTGGTGGGCTGCAACAACTCGGCGTGCAGCGTGGACGCCTGCGCGGTGCCGGTGGCCCCCCTCGACAGCTTGCAGAACGCCGCGCACCAGCAGACCTTGGTCGACTTCGTGTCCAACGTGGGCGACGAGCTCGGGACGCCGCACATCGCGTCGCTCGGCGGCGCCTGCAAGTGGGCCACCGAGTACTCGGCCGCGAACCCCGGCGGTCAGGAGGTGGTGGTCTACGTCAGCGACGGTGGCAAGCAGGGGAGCTGTATCTACAACGGCAACGCGAGCACCCGCAACCAGATCGCCAAGAAGGCCTCCGACGCGCTCGCGAGCCAGGGGGTGCTCACCTACGCGGTGGCCCTGCCCGGCGCCGACACCACCCTGCTCAACGCCATCGCCAACGCCGGCGGCACCACGATGATCAACCTCACCGGCTCCTCGAACCTCAACGCGGATCTCACCGCGGCGCTCCAAGGGATTCGGTCGGCGCTCATCACCTGCGACATCCCCATCCCGAACGCGGGGCAGGTCGATCCCAACCAGATCGACGTGGACTATCTGCCGAACGGCATGACGCCGGCCACGCCCCTCACCCAGGTGACGAACGCGGCGGCGTGCAGCGGGGCGAGCGACGAGTTCTTTCTCGATGACAACGCGGCGCCGACCGAGGTCACCCTTTGTCCCTCGACCTGCAACACGGTGCAGGCGGATCCCAACGCAGCGATCGAGGTGGTGGGGGCTTGCATCGGCGGGTACACCCAGTATCAGCCTGCCCCCTACACCTACTTCGGAGACTGCAGCGCGTACGCGATGTCGGGCCCGGTGTGGCAGTACTTCTCCTACGACTCCACCGTGCCCGGCGACGCCACCATCACCTTCGAGATGCGCACCGGCAACACGGCCGCCGAGGCCGCGACGGGCAGCTGGAAGCTGGTGTCCATCGCGACCAACGCGCAGCCGGACGTGTATCCGAGCGCCCCCATCAACCTGAAGAACGTCCTCGGAGACGTCGACGCCCAGCGACCCTACCTCCAAATGCGGGTTACCCTCGACCCCACCTCGAGCGGCAGCGCGACGCCGACTCTCTACGACTGGGACATTCAGTTTTCATGCTTGAACAACGAGTGACGGGGCCGACGAGCGCTCGCACGATGCGCCTCCGCCGCCTCCATCTTGCCTGGGCCGGAGCGCTTTGGTTGGGGCTAGCCTCGGCGGCCTGTGGTGACGATGACGGGCTGTCGGGCACCCCCGGCGGTCCGAGCGGACCGGGGCAGGGAGGCGGCATGACGAGCTCCGGCGGCGCGGGCGGAAGCGGCGGCTCCGCAGATGGCGGCGCAGGCGGTGCCGGCGGTGGAGCGGGTGGGGGCGGTGGCGGTCACGCCCTCATCCCCGACACGGCCTGTGCGGCTCCCGCGGTCGCGGGAGTGGAGGTTTACGACATGGCGTCCGCGCCGCTCGTGCACCAGCTCGCGAGCGTCGGCGGCCGCTGGATGGCGAACGGCGAAGACGGCTACGTGTTCTTCGACCGCGATGGCGACAACGCCGACGGCACGCCGACGCTGCTCCTGCCGAACCGCTCGGCGATCGTGTCCGAAGGAGCGACGGGCGGGATCGCCGCGAGCAACGACACCGCGATTCAGTTCCTGCGCCTCGACGAGGACGGTGAGATGTTGACGCCGCCGGTGGGGATCGCCCTCGTGGAGCCGGCGGTGCTCTCGGTGGCCTCCAACGCGGGCGACACGCTCGTCTCGTGGGCCTACAACACCCGCATCGACGCTCGTGGCTTCACGAGCAGCGACTCGCTCGCGGGGCCCGCGTTCACGGTGACGCTCGGCGCCTATTCCACCTTCGCGTTCCTCGCTTCGGCCAGTCGCGGGCCGGAGGTGGGCATCGTGTGGTCGGGCGATCCGGCGGTGGGAGAGAACAAGACGCTCTTCATGCGCGCCGATCTCGAGGGGCCCATCGGCGACCCATCGCTGCTCTATGAGTCGGCGGCGGTGCACAGTGTGGCGCAGGTGGCCGCCACCGACACCGGCTACGTCGTGCTCCTCACCGGCGAGCCGCCGTCGTATCGGCCCCTCTTGTTGCTCCTCGATCCCACCGGGCAGCCCACCGACGAGGTGGTCGGCTTGGCGGGGGCCGAGCTCGCCTATGGGGTGGCGTCGACGGGGGACGGCTTCGCGGTGGTGGTGGGGCGCGTGAGCGGTGAAGCGGAGCTCCGCGCGTTCGATCTCGATCTCACCCCACGTGGCGACTGGGTGTGCCTCGGGCAAGACCACGACCCGACGCGCCCCCCGGCGATCGCCACCGACGGCGACGGCTTCGCGGTGGTGCACACCACCGCGGCGGGCGCGGTCATGCTTCACCGCACGGACGCGATGGGCACCGGCGCTCCATGAGGGAGGAGAACCCGTGATGAAGCACGAGCGCACGCTCTTGTTGGCCTGCTGCGCGGTCGTCGTCGTTGGCGGCGTGGCCGCCGGCTGTGGCGACGACGGTCCGCCCTCCACCACCGGCCCGGTGACGACCGCGAGCGGAGGGAGCGGTCCCGCGACGACCACCGCCACCGGGGGCGTGGGCGGTGACGGGGCGGGCGGCGAGGGCGAGGGAGGCCGCGTCTCGCTGCCGTTCTGCGGCGACGGCGTCGTGCAAGCTGGAGAGGGCTGTGACGACGGCAACAACGACAACGACGACGCCTGCCCCGACGACGTGATCAACGGCGGGACGTGTCAGCCCGCGCGCTGCGGTGACGGCCACGTGTGGAGCGGCAACGAGGTGTGCGACGACGGCAACGGCGACAACGCCGACGACTGTCCCGACGGCATGGGGGGTACCTGCGAGCCAGCGAGCTGCAGCGATGGTCACTGGCACCACCTCGAGAGTGGCGACGAAGTCGACGTGGACTGCGGCGGGAGCTGTGGACCGTGCCCCGGCGGGCTCTTGCTCAGCGAGCTGGTGCTCGGCCCGGTGGGGTCGCAGCTCGTGGAGCTCTACAACCCGGGGCTGTTCGACGTCCCGCTCGACGACCTCTACCTCGCCGACTACGCGAGCTACTACCTCATCACCGAGGGGGGAGGCGCCCCCGACCCGTCCGACTTCCGGTTGCGCTTCCCGCCTGGCCACGTGGTCCCCGCCGGACGGCGCGTGGTGGTGTCGCTCGCTTCCGCCACCGCCTTCACCAGCGCGTTCGGTCGCGCCCCCGATTTCGATCTCGACGGCGCCGACGCGGGGGCGCCGGCGATGCTCGGCGAGTTCACCAACATCTCGCGGTTCGGCACGACGCAGGAGATGCTCGTGTTGTTCCACTGGGACGGGGCGAGCGAGCTGGTCACCGACGTGGACTACGTGGTGTGGGGCGGACCGGTGGCGGCGATGGACAAAAGCGGCGTGACCGTCGGCGGCTCGACCTATCAGCCCGAGACCCCGGTGGCCATGCAGAGCGCGGCGAGCGCCCCACCGGCCAACCAAGCGCTCGTTCGCTGCCTCTATGGCGAGGGTCTCGAGCTCGACTTCGGCGGCAATGGGTTCGCGGGCGCCGACGAGACCAGCGAGGATCACGCCAACACCTGGCGCATCGCGCCCCCGAGCCCGGGCGCCTCCAACCGCTGCCCCACGCTGGCCGCCATCGAGCGCGGAGATCTGCGCCTCGTCTACCTCGATCGGCAGGGCTTCGCGGAGCTGCAGGCGCTCGAGCTCGCGGTGCCCCAGCTCGAGGCCACGGGCGCCGTGGCCATCGCCCAGAGCCCGGTGACCGGGGCGGTGTTCGTGGTGGTGAAGGACGTGAACACCGGCCGTCACCTGGCCCAGCTCAACCTCGCCACGGGCCGAGCGCGCGTCGTGGGGGAGCTCGCCGACTCGGTGGCTGCGTTGGCCTTCGACGCGGCGGGGACGCTCTTCGCGATGACCGGCGACGGGGGTCAGGACGCCGAGACGCTGTTCACGATCGACACGAACACGGCCGCGATGACGTCGGTGCTATCGCTGCCCACACAGGCCTGCTGCGGCGAGGCGCTCGCCTTCAACCCCAGCGATGGCTTGCTCTATCGCTTCACCGGGCTCGATCTGCCGTTCTTCCAGAGCATCGATCCGACCCTGCCCGACGTGCTCGATCTCGCTCACGTCGGGGCCGCGCCCGCCGAGGCGACGGGCGCGGTGTGGGATCCGGCGGCAGGGCGGTTCATGGTGTTCGACGGCGCGCTCGGTGTGCTCACCGTCGCGCCGGATGGGACGACGGTGGACACCGGCGCGACGACGGCCACCAAGCTGCGCGGCGCGGTAATCCCGTGAGCGCCGCGACGCGGCTTTTGCCGTCGCCGATTTCGGACCATGATACCAGCGATGCGGCTCTCCACGCTCCTGTGGCTGTCTGCCCTCGCGCTTGGCTGTGACGAGCCGTCACGGGCCACGTCCGACGCAGGGGCGCCCGGCTCGAACCTGCGGGGCAGCGCGTCGGGAGAGGGCTCCGCTGCGCCGGGGGGCACCGCGTCCGGATCGGTGCCGGGGGCCAAGACGACCACGAGCGCGGCACCGCCACCGTCGGTGCCTGCTTGGAAGCGGCTCGCCGACACCTGGGTGCATCCGAACCCGATCCCCAACTTCGAGCTCGTGAATCACCGCGGTGAGCGGTTTCGCCTGCGCGACCTCGGCGACGGCTTCCTGCTCGTGGGGCTCATCTTCACCACGTGCTCGGTGGCGACGGCGTGTCCCCTCACCACGCAGAAGATGTTCGACACCGGCAAGCTCTGGAAGCAGGCGGAGGCGGCGGGGCGCACGGAGGGCAAAGCGCTGCGCCTGTTGACGCTCACCATCGATCCGGAGAACGACACGCCCGAGGTGCTCGCTGCCTACGGGGAGGTGATGCTGCGCGAGCTCCCCGACTGGACCTTCGCGACCGGGGAGGTGGAGCTCCTCGAAGAGGCGCTCCCGCGGATCTTCGGCGTGATCGCGAAGGACGACCCCACGGCGGGCAAAGCCCACACCGTGCGCGCGGCGCTGCTCGGCCCCGGGCTGCAGCCGCGCGCGGAGTGGAAGGACAACAGCTTCGAGCCGCAGGCCATCCTCGACCTGATCCTCAACTGAGCGTGGCCTACCAGGGGTCGCCGCAGGCGCCGGTCGACTCCCCGAGCGCGTCGCAGGGGGCGCACTTGAAGCCGGCGGGGCAGCTCCCACGGCCGATCCCCGACACCGCGTCGAGGCACTCGGGCAGGCACGCGCCGTCGTCGATGCCGAGCATCTGCAGGATGATGTCGGGGGCGCAGGGCTCGCCTTCGAAGGTCGGATCGATCATCACGTTGGGCACACACATCGAGTCCGACTCGCAGGTCTTCGACGTGAGGCCGTCGAGCGCCTCCTGGGGGAGTACCTCTTTCGGGATGCAGGTGCCGCTGTCGTCGCCGCAGCAGCTCGGGAGCTCGGGGGGAGGCGGCTCGGCGGGCCCCACGTCGCAGGTCATGCTGCACACACCCGTGTCTTCCCCCGAGAGCGGGTCGTAACACGGCACACACAGCTCGAACTCGCCGCAAGAGGCCTGCGACAGCGAGTCGGCGCGCTCGGCTACCTGGGGGATGCAGCTCGACACGCAGCGTCCCTCGAGGCCGAGCACGGCGTCGCACGGCTCGAGGAGGAAGTTGCCCATCGTCTCGATCATGTTGTCGGGCACACACGCCGAGTCTTTGTTGCAGGCGGCGAGGAGCTCCGCCTGCTCGCCAGGCACGAGCGACCAGGGGACACAGTGCGCACCGCCGCCACACACGTAACTCGGGCAAGCCTGCAGGGAGTTGGGATCGATCACCGGCGGGCCTTGGTGGGGGCAATCGGCCACCGGGGCGGGCTGCTCGTCGGAGCCACCGGCGCCGGCCTCCTCGGGCTCGACCTCCTCCGGCGGTGACTCCGAGGTGGGCTCCGCCTCGTTCACCGGTTGGGTCTCGTCGGCGCAGGCGGCGATCGCCAGGGCGGGCAGGCAGAGGCTCAGGATCCAGGTCTTGTAGGTCATCGTCGTCTCCTCAACCGCACTTGCAGGGGCTCGGCGAGATCGACACGCTCTCGCCCTCGATCTTCACTTTGCCGTCGGCCTTGATCTCGATGTCGCCCTTGGCCTCGAGCTTGATGTTGTCCTTCTTGATCTCGATCTTCGCCTTGTCGGTCTCGAGCTTGATCTTCTGGTGTTTGATCTCGATCTTCGTCTTCGGGATGATGAGCTCGAGGATCGCGAGCAGGAGCTTCTCGAACATCCCCGTCTCCTCGGGCATGTCCTGGTTCTGCTGGCTCTGTTGCGCCTGCTTCTGCTGCAGCGTCTTGAGCTGCTGGGTGAGGAGCTGAGCGTTCGCGAACGCCGCGACGGCCTCCGGGCCACCCTTGGCCTCGAGCTTGGCCACCACCTTGTCCACGGCCTCGTCCATGTCTTTGGACGCCTCGAGGTCGTCCACCTCGGTTGGCTCGAATTGGCCCACCGCCGAGCCCACCACCACGAGCTCCTTCTTCAGGGCGGCCTCGGTCTCCTCGAAGGTCATGGTGGGGCTCGCCACCGCCTCCGGCGAGCCGGGCGGAGGGCCACCGGCGCGGATCGGGAGCAGCTGCTTGAGATCGGGGGCTGCGCCAGCGGGGAGCTTCTTCGCGATCTGGATCTTGGCGTCTTTGATGTCGAGCAGGGCGGTGATGAACGGCAGCACCGGCTGCACGTGCGCGTCGAACTTGTTGCCGGCCTTGATGGTGGCGTTGAAGCCGGCGTGGGCCTTCCACGCGAAGGCCGCTGTCGCGCTGTTGGTGAGGCCGTTGAGGCGCTTGATCCCGCCGCACGCCACGAGCGTGTCGGTGGTGGTGATGAGCGCCTTGTTGGCGGTGCCGACGTACTTGATGCGCCGCCCGCCCGTGATGTACGCCTCGTGGCGCTTCACGATGCCGAGCTTGTCCTTCTCGGCCTGGGTGTAGAACATCTCGTCGCCGGGGGTGTCGTCGAACAGGATGATGTTGGAGTTGGAGTCGGTCTTCCAGCCGCTCATCATCTTGCTGCCGGGCAGCGGGTAGGGAACCTGCTGCGCTCCGTTGAACACCCGGCCCACGATGATGGGTTGGTCCGGATCGCCGTCCACGAAGCCGACCAGCACCTCGTGGCCCACGCGGGGGAGATTGAACAGGCCGTAGCCGGGCCCGGCCCAGCCTTGGCTGACGCGCATCCAGCACGAGCTCTTCGGGTCGAACTGCCCCTCGCGGTCCCAGTGAAACTGCACCCGCACCCGGCCGAACTCGTCGGTGTAGACCGTCTCGTCCTCGGGGCCGACCACGATCGCGCTCTGCACCCCGAGGATGCGCGGCTTCTGGGTGCGCCGCTCCGGCCGGTAGGGTGTCTCGGCGAACACCGCGCGACCCACCGCCGACCACTCCTCGGGCTTGGCGATCTCGCCTCGCAGCCGCAGCTCGGTGACGAGGGTCTTGCCCACGAGCTCGCCGCGCGGGTGACCGGTGATGTGCAGCGTCACCCCGGGCGCGACGTCGTAGGCGTTGGTGGTGAAGCCGATCTGGCGTCGACGCGAGCGCTCACCCTCGAGCATGCGACGCGCGAGCCCCACGCCTGCCAGCTCGTCGGCGCGCGCCACCCCGAGATCATCGGCGGTGGGGGTGTCGCTGCTCTGATGGCCCTCGGTCTTGAACGCGCCGGGCGCGTAGACGAACTGCTCGAGCCGCTCTTCGAGGCCCGCCTCGGCGGAGGCCTGCGCGAGCAGCTCGTAGCGGGGTTTGCGGAAGTCGAAGTCGCGGATCACGACGCGCGCGGGTCGGATCTCGCGCCGCACGCTCACGCCCGTGACGTGCTCCACGCCCGCCACCTCCGCGTCGCTGGGCTCGTCGACGAAGGGGAGCGGCGCGAGCCGAGGGTCGGCGCCGTGGGGCTCGTCGGAGAGCACGAGCAGGGTGCCCACGTCGGGGGCTTCCACGAAGGAGAACGAGATGCCGGCGTCCTCGAGCAGGCGGCACAGGAAGTCGTAGTCGCTCTCGCCATACTGCGCCCGCAGCTCGAGCGGAGGGTGCGCTCCGCGATCGACGTTCAACCGGTGGGGCACGTCCCACTCGCTGAGCATCGCGTGGGCGATCTCCACCACCGACACGTGCTGGAACAGGCGGTGGTTGCGCCGCTTGGTGAGCAACCAGAGGTGAGGCACGAGCGTCAGCTCGTAGGTGGAGAGGCCGTTCACCTCGGCGCGCACCTGCTCGCAGCGCGAGCACACCCCGGTCCAGGTGCGGACGGGCGTGAGCGCGTTCTGGGCCGGGGTTCGGAGCGAGAACATGGTGCGTTGGCCGATGAGCTCCTCGAAGTCGAGATCCGCGCTCGGCGAGCGCGCGACGATGCGGATCTCGAAGAGGTCGGACATCGTCTGGCGGACGTCGAACTCTCGAACCGACAGGGAGCTCTCCCCGTTCTCGAAGGTCAGCTGGGCGAGGTCCATGTCAGCACTCCTTGTGGCGCGCGACGACGCGGCCGAGGGCGATCACCCGCAGGGCGCGCGGGCTGGGTTCGAGTTGGTCTTGGCGCGGCTGGAGCTCGGCGATCGCGCGCACCGGCAGCTCATCGAAAAGCGGCAGCGCGCGGGCGACCCGCTCGCTCAAGTAGCAGGGCATCGTCTCGCCACCCACCGTGAGCTCGGCGCGGACGAATCGCCCCTTGAGCACGTGCTTGCGCAGGAAGCTCCGGCCTTCGAGGAGCATGCGCTCCACCCGCTGATCCACCTTGGCCACGTCGACGGCGTCGTCGAAGGTGCGGCGGATGCGTTCGGTGAGCTCCTCCGCCGCGTCCGGCGCGATGGGCTGCGTGGCGAGGATGTCGCGCGCGCTCTCCACCTCACGGCGCAGCGGCTCGTGGTCGTGGAGATAGGTGGCGACGCTCCCGATGGTCGCGCGCAGAACCTCGATCGGGTCGAACGTCGGTCGCAGCGTCCCGTGGGCGAGCACGAGCGGCGCGTCGAACACGCCGTCCTCGTCCACCGCGTCCATCATCGCCTCGCGCATGGCCTGTACACCGGAGGCGCCGTGGGTACGCATCACCCGCATCAGGTGCCGCTCCGCTTGCTCGGGCTCGAGGGAGGGGCTGCTGCCGAAGGCCTCCCGTAGCTCGCGGTCGAGGCGCTCCACGCCGTGCTCATCGTCCTCCAGCGTCCACGTCTTGCGCACGCGCTCGAGCTCGCGCTGCTCGTAGCCGAGCACCTCGACGCGGTGGCGCTTGTCGAGGGGCGCGAGCAGGTCGTCGACAGGCGGGGGGGGCGCCGACGACGGCGCGGGCGGGGGCACGAGCATCAGCGGGGGAGGCGTGACGCTGTCGCGGTCGGTGGTGCGCGGGGGGGTCGGCTCGTGATGGGCGGCGGCGAGCTTGCCGGCCCAGGGGCTCGGAGCGGCGGTGCTCGGGGGCGCGACGGTGGGCGTCGTCGGGAGCGCGGGCGGCGCGATGGGGTGGGGGGCAACGCCGAGCAGGGCGGGGGCCGCCGACGCCAAGGTCTTGCTCGCGACCGATGCGCCCAGCGCAGGAGCGCCCAGCGCAGGAGCGCCCAGCGCAGGCGCGCGTCGGACGAACGGCGGCTCTCCGACGGCGGGCACGCTCGGATCCGGGTGCGCCAGGAGCGTCTCGGTGGGCGAGGGCTCGATGAAGGGGAGCGGCGCCGAGCCGGCGAGGTGGAAGTCTTCGCCGCCAGACGCGAGATCCACGGTCTGCATCCGCGGCCGCTGGGCGTCGATACAGCCCACCGGCTGCGCCAGCCAGCCGACGTCGGAGTCACGACCCGACCACGAGCGCGCCGAGTCGGGCGCCGTCCCTGCGGCGACCCGCACCGACGAGGGACAGAGCTCGCGCGGGCGCTCTCGCGCTGCGACGTCGTCCGCCGACAGCTCCTCGCCTGGCTGCGCGAGCGCGATCACGACGCGTCCGGTCGCCTCGCGGGCAGCGATCGACACCGAGCCGCGCCAGGTGACGGTGCACACGCCGCGCGTCATGTCGATCCACAACGAGTCGGCCGTGAGCGCGACGTCGAGCACGGCGCCATCGATCATCGCCACCGCCCGAGGGGTGACGCCGGGGAGCCGGGTCGACAGGCGGGGCCAGCGCGGGTGCAGGTTCTCGAGCACGATGCGCTCGTCGCTGCGGATGCGATCCACGCGCTGATCGAGCGGCGCGTCGTTGAAGTAGGTCGCGTCGAGGCCGGCGGGGAGCTCCACCTCGCGCCAGCCGTCGCCCACGAAGAGCTTCGCCGCGTCCCGCAGGAGCCGGCGACGCGACGGCCAGTGCGGGGCGATGGGGCCATAGCCGGCGGGCAGCGCGCGGCCCCGTCGCTTCGGGCCGTGGAGTTGCAGGTTGGGCAGCTTGCGGAGCACCTCGCCGCGGTTGGCCTTGGTGGCCGGCTCGACGCCGACCGGGTTGTCGGTGAGCTTGCCGCCCGGCGCTCGCTCGTAGCGGAGCGCCATGCGCTTGAACGGCTCTCCTTCCACGATCCGGCCCTTGTCGTCGAGCCTCCGCTCGCAGAACACGGCCACCTTCTTGTCCAAGCCGGCCACGGCGAGGCGGGTCACGACGGTGCGGGCGCCGGCCGGGGTCGGGGCGTGGGCGTCGCCCACGAGCGTCACGTCGGCGCGCTCTTTGAAGGGCACCATGTCCGAGGGCGCATACACCGAGCAGCGCTCGTCATCGTCCCAGTGGTTGTCGAGCTCGTTGAGACCGTCCTGCACCTCCGCGAGGCGAGCGGTCCCTGGCAACAACTCGAAGGTCGCCTTGACGATCACGGCGAACGCGTGTCCGCCCGAGGGTGGACACCAGGTGAAGCCGCCGGTGGCGAGCGGGCCGAGCGAGACGATCTTCATGCCTCAGTCCTCCGCACACTCGTCGACGCAGTTGAACGAGACGCACTCGACCACCCAGTGGTTCTTCCCCACGTCCTGGTCACAGCCCGCGTCTCCGTCGCCGGAGAGGAACGAGTCGATGCACCCGACGCAGCTGAGGTACGCCTCGTCCATGCAGGCGTTGATCACCATGCAGCAGTAGTTGGCGAGACAGTCGGCGCAGGCGGTGTTGCTCGACATGATCGAGCAGTCGCTGCCGGAGCCGGTGGACCCACTCCCGGTCGAGCTCGACGACGAGCTCGAGCCGCTGCCGCTGCCGCTGCCGCTCGATGCGGTGCTGCTCGCGGTGGAGGCAGCGCCGCCCGCGCCGCCCGCGCCCCCGGCGCCGCCGGTGCCGGTCGCGCTCGCGCCACCGCTGCCTTCGAGCGCGGCCTTCTGGCCCTCGGCGTCGTCAGGATCGGAGATGCTGCAGCCGGTGGCGGCGAGCAGAAGGGCGCCAACAAGCGCCAGGGCCATCTTCGTGGCACAGCTGTCCATAGGCTCCATACCCGTTCCTCCCTCGAGCCGTCCTTGGGGGCCGGCGACTCTCCCGAGCAAGCTCGGTTGGGAGCTTGCCGCTGCGTTGGTTCGCTGCGTTGGGTTCGGGCGAATCGGCCGGCTGGTTGGTTGACGCAGTCGAGAATTGCAACACGCATGCCGGACGATCATCGCTGTATGTTGCTGAATATTAGTAACTCGAGCCGCCCTCCATGGAGCCCTGACGATCCATCCTGGGGCCCGTTCGTTACCATGTTGGTGGTGCGGGAGTAGGCCAGCTGGTCGGTTTTTCGGGTTCTTGGGCTTCACCGGGCGCCCGCCGCGTCCGCGCCGGACGGGATCGCACCCCGCGGCTACCCCAAGCCCTCGGAAGGACGTGTGGATCGCCGATGGTGGGGATGAAATTGTTCAGTTGGGTTGGATTTGGTGCGGCGCGGACATGGATTCCAATTGCTTACACTGTGGCATATGGGATGCATGGTGCGGCTCAAGGACTCTTCCTCATGCTCCGCCGCCCGCTGATTCTTGTCGCCTTCGCATCGTCCCTCGTCACCGGCTGCGCAGCGTCGACGTCACCTCCGGTGGCACCGGCAACGGCCGCGGCGGCTCCGGTCGTGTGCGGTGCTCCCATGCCCGTCGCCGCGCCCGCCTACACCCTCGAGGGGTTCGGGGGCCCGGGAGACACCCAGCTGATGATGACAGCGCGGCAGCCCGTGCGCCGTTGCGCGCCGCGGGACGGGACGTTGTCGAGCACCGCGACGCTCGGGCCGCAGCAGTAGCCCCCGGGCGGCATCGCGCAGCCTCGCCCGTGGTTGCTGCGCGCTCGGGCTCGACGGGGCAGAGCGCCGCGCGTCGAGGTGGTATGAGTGCGGTCTGGGGTTCAAAATGCAGATCGATCGGTCCCGGTTCCTGTTGCTCTCCGCTACCATCGCCGCCGGCTCCACGTCGGCCTTGGCGAGCTGCGGCGGCCCGAGCGCCAACGTCGACAACGTGAGGGTGGCCACGCCCGTCGAGGTGGAGCCGGCCACCGGCGACGAGCCGGTGATCGCGGACCCGGTCACGAAGGTCGAGCCCGGCTCGACCGGACCCCTCGACGACAAGGCGCTGCGTCAGCTTTGCGAGCAGCTCGAGCCGCCGCCGGGGCCCCACTGCGAGAGCTTCTTCGACACCAAGAACGACTGCCCCATGTTGATCGACGGGCTCGAGTCGGAGGCGGCCGAGAAGGCCGTGAGCTGCCTTACGTCACGCAGCAAGACGGACGCGATTTGCAACTACGACGCGCTCCAAGACTGTTTCCTCGTGGGGACCAGCGACGCGATCGACGAGCCGCGCCATCGTGACCGCTGCACCAACGCGGTGACGGCGTGTTCGGGCTACCGATGGGCCCGTGGAGATCTCACGCAGGAGAGCTGCGGCTCGGTCCTCGCGGCGGTGAAGGACCACCTCGAGAACGACATGTTCAGCTGCATCATGGAAGGGTGCGGGATCGGGTCGTGCGTGTGGCGGCTGCGATAGCGCGCTGACCGACACGTCCTGGCGCAGTGGCGCGTGGGCCTCTCTCTTGTCACTTAATTACAATCGCGGTGCAAGGTTGCGTTGTCACGAGCACGTGAGTTGCCGTACTCTCGCCGTCATGCACGTCTCTCCCCGCACCCTCTTTTTTGGATCGTTGACGCTCTTGGTCGGGCTTTGGGCGGGTTGCGGGGACGAGCTCCCCGCCGACGATGGCAGCGGCGGTGCCACGAGCGGCCCGTCCACCACCTCGCCGACGGTGGGTCCCACGGTCGGCCCCGGGCCGACCACCGCCGCCACCACCACCGGCGGTGGCGGAATGACCGCGGATCCGTTCCCGTGCAACCCCGTCACCGCAGAGGGCTGCGCGGCGGGTGCGGCGTGTGACATCAACCCCGACGGCACGGCGTTCGAGTGTTATGGCGCTTCCGCCGCCACCGAGGCGATCTGCGACGCGTGTGATCACGACGCCGGCCCCTGGTGTGGACCGAACCTCACGTGTTTCTCCGACGAGGGGCTCTGCCGCCGGTGGTGCTGCTCGGACGCAGACTGCGGGCCCACCGGCACGTGCGACAAGACGTTCCTCGACTTCAACGATGACGTTGGGATCTGTCAGGGAACCATCGGTGGTGAGTGCGGCGCCGGCGGCGCGGGTGGCGGAACCGGCGGCGCCGGTGGCGGAACCGGCGGCGCCGGCGGCGGGACGGGCGGCGCTGGGGGCGGGACGGGCGGCGCTGGGGGCGGCGGCGGTGCCGGCGGCGCGACGGGTGGCGCGGGCGGGATGAGCGCGGGTGGCGCCGGAGGAGCTGGTGGTGGCGTTGGCGGGGGTGGCGGCGCGGGAGGAGCCCCCGCGTGCGTGGCCGGCTGCGACGACGTCCCGGTGACGACCGCACCCAGCGATGGGAGCTGCGTCCCCGGCTTCTGAGACACGCCGCCGTGGGGCCATTTCACTCGCGGGCGCAGCGGATTCACTCGCGGGCGTAGCTGAAGCACACGTCCCCGGCACAGCGGGTCTCACCGTCGAGGGGGGACACGTCGGCCGAGGGCGCCGCCACCGGGTGCATCGAGGCGGCGCCCCCCGCGCACCCCGCAGCGAGGAGGAGCGCGACGGTCGCGAGAACGAAGACGCGGAGGGGGAGGGTCATGGGGCTCCCACACAGCAACCGTCGCGCCAAGACGGGCCTTGCAGGATCTCAAGGGTTTGGGCGACCACGAGCCGCCATGTGTGTGACATGCGCTCCGCATGTGCGCGCGGACGTCGCACACCCCGGTGGGCCGACCGGGCACGCTCGAGGCGCGTGCCCCCACTGCGCGGAGCCGCTGAACAAAAAGTGTGGGCGCGCTCGGATCCGTTGTGCTAGCAAGAATATCGCTCGGAGGCTTCCTGGGTGACACACACGGGAGCGGAAACGAGCATTGAGAGATCCGACGAAACTTCGGCTGCCTTCAGACGTCCAACGGCCTTCGAACACCCGCGCTGGAAACACAGCGCGGCTTGGCTGGGGGCGTGGGCTGCTTGGGCTGTGGGTCTGCGCGGAAGCGCCGCGTGCGGCGCACCCCCATGCAGCGCACCCCCATGCAGCGCACCCCCATGCGGCGCACCCCCATGCGGCGCACCCCCATGCGGCGCACCGGGAGGCGTCGCACGCGCACGGCCCGCGAACGCGCGGCCTCGGCGCCGCGCGCGGTCACACCCCAGCGCGGGGTGAGGCGATCGGTCAGCAGGAAGGACGAACCGTGGTCGTGCGTGATGGCTCTTCGAGGGTCGCGGGAAGACACCTTGGCGCTGTGTCGCGTCGTCGCGACGAGAGCGTTTCGGTGTGGTGTGCTCGCGGGCCTGTCCGTCATAATGGGGTGGCCGCCGAGGCCACCGCGCGCTCCCCCGAGCGACTGCAGACGCGGGTCGCGCGTCCCTGCATTCGCGCATTTGACAACCCGTCGTCGTGGCATCACACCCAACCTGATCCACCACGACGAAAAGGCAGGGGTCTCCCGCCGAAACCGCGTGTGCCTCGAGCGGTCAGCGACCGCTCGCTCAGCTCGACACCTTGATGGAAGGGGATGGCTCCGTGCCCAACAACCGCGTGCCCAACAACCGCGTGCCCAACAACGGCCTGTCGAACGACGGCCTTCCCGATCACTCCTTGCTCCACAACGCACCGGAACGACCCGCGTGGCTCCGAAGGCTGCCGCTCGCGGCCGCCGCGCTCGCCGCGCTGTGTTTCCTGACCACCCCGGCCGCCGCGCAGGACGTCCCTTGGGGCCACAAGTCCGACACCAAGAAGACGGACAAGAAGAAGGCGGACAAGAAGAAACCGGCGGCGAAGGCGCCGAAGGCGAGCGACGCCAAGCGCGCTCCCGCCAAGGCGTCCCCGCAGAAGGCCGCGCCGGCCGCGACCGACGCGAAGGCTGCAGGCAAGCCGGCCGCTGCCGACGCCAAAGCCCCGACCGTGAAGAAGGGGGCGACTGGGGACGCGACGGGAGGGGAAGCCAAGCCCAAGGTCGAGCTCGTCAAGATCGATCTGATCGAGCACTTCAAGCAAGAGCTCGCACCCCACGGCAAGTGGCTGAAAGATCCCACCCACGGTGACGTCTGGATCCCGAACCCGGCGACGGTGGGCGAAGAGTGGGCACCGTACCGCGACCACGGGCACTGGGCGGTGACCGATCAAGGGGAGTGGGCCTGGGTGAGCGACATGGCGTGGGGGAAGATCCCGTTCCACTACGGCCGCTGGGCGTGGTCGCCGACGACCAACTGGATGTGGAAGCCAGGCACCGAGCACGCGCCGGCGTGGGTGGTGTGGCGCGTCGCCGACGACAACCGCAAGTTCGTCGGCTGGGCTCCGATGGCACCCGAGGCGCCCGAAGGCGCGGCCAAGACCGTGCTGCCGTTCTACTTCGCACCCACGCGCTACTTGTTCAGCCCCCACATGAACAAGTTCGTGATCGCCAACCCCGGCCTCGCGCAGAAGATGTTCGCGGGGTCGAAGGTGTACGCCGGCCACGCTGCCGATCCTGCCTCGGCGGGGAGCGGCCTCAAAGCGGCGACGCCGTCGTTCGCCGACGTGAAGGTGCCGGTGTTCGCGATGCCCAAGACGCGCCTCCCGTCGACCGACGAGGCGGTGGCCCCGGTGCTCGGCGTGAAGGGCGCGCCGACCGCGGAGGCAGCCACCCCCGCCGAGCCCGAGACCGCCCCCGACGCGGAAGGACGCTTCGCGACGCCTCCTCCCAAGGAAACCGACGGCAAGCAGGCCACCAGCGCCAAGAAGCAGGTCCAGCCGGCGCGGCGCGCCCGCACCCAGCGCTCGTGGCAGAAAAATCGACCACGGTATCGTTGCTGGTGGACCAATACCCGTCCCCGAATTTGGCGCTGCGGCTACTGATACCTGAGCGAGAAGGCGCGTCGGCCACGTCGGCCACGTCAGCGTTCGACATACGACCCAACGAAGAACCGAGATCGAGGTAGGGGAATGATGCGCAAGCCTGGCACCGTCTACGCCGAAGTACCGGCGCGTGCTTCCAAGAAAGAGAAGCTTGCCGTCGGTGATGTGGTGGGGGGCCATTATGTCATCGACGGCGTGCTCGACGAGGGGGGGATGGCGGTGGTCTACCGAGCGACCAACTCGGCCACCCACAAACAGATCGCGCTCAAGGTGCTGCACACCCAGCTCGGTGCGCGTCCCGAGTTCATGCACCTGTTCGCCAAGGAGGCGAAGGTCTCCGCGGTCATCGGCGATCACGAGCACATCGTGCAGGTGTACGACGCGGGCCTCGACGAAGGGCGCGGCATCCCCTTCATCGTGATGGAGCTGCTCGAGGGCGAGACGCTCGAGAAGGTGCTCGAGCACGGTCCGCTCGCTCCCGAGCTCGCCCGCTCGGTGCTCGAGCAGCTCATGGGCGCCCTCGACCAGGCCCATCAAGCGGGCGTCGTGCACCGCGACCTCAAGCCGAGCAACTTGTTCCTCACCGAAGACAAGCACGGCAACGCGCTCGTGAAGGTGATGGACTTCGGCATCGCCAAGGTGATGGAGGGGGAGATGATCCGCACCGCGACCCAGATCGGCACCCCGGCGTACAACGCCCCGGAGCAGATGGGCTCGACGACGCGCAAGCTCGCCGCCAAGCAGGGCATCACCATCGCGTCCGGGGTGTCTCCCGCGACCGACGTCTGGGCGCTCGGTCTCATCGCCTACGAGATCTTCACCGGGGATCTCCCCGGTCAGTATTGGGGCGTGGAGACGCTGTCGGAGCTGCCGATGAAGGTGGCCTTCGAGGACCACGAGCCAGCGTCGACGCGGGCCGGGCGCAACGCCGCGCTCCTGCCTGCCGGCTTCGACGTGTGGTTCTCCCGCTGCTTGCGAAAGAACGCCTCCGAGCGCTACCAGACCGCCGGCGAGGCGATCGGCGCGCTGCTCGAGCTGCTCGACGAGTCACCCATGGAGGTGGCGGAGGAGGCGATCGACAACGTGTCCACGCGGCTCGCGGCGGCCCCGCTCGGCGTCAGCAGGAAGGACGAAGCCCGCGAGCGCGCGCGGCAGCTTGCGCTCGAGCCGCCCCCGCTGCCCCGGATCTCGTCGCCCGCGATCACCGTCGACGGCGACAAGGTGGCTGCGAAGAACAAGCTCAAGGCGAGCGTCACCAGCGACGGTCCGGTGGTGCGCGATGAGGCGCGCCGCGCGGTCACCACCACCACCGCCGACGGTGGTGGCGGCTCCCGCTGGCTCGCGATCGGCGTGGCCGCGCTCGCGGTGGGTGCGGTCGCGTTCAAGTACATGAAGGATGCACCTGACGACGGCGGTGCCGGCAAGGCGGTCCCGGCCGGGGCCAAGTCGTGCCTCGGCGATCAGGTGGACGCTGCGGCGTGCGAGTCGGCCTGCGAGTCGGGCTCGCTCGAGAGCTGTGCCCGGCTCGGCAAGATGTACACCATCGGCGACGGGGTGAAGCTCGACGAGGTGAAGGCGCGCACGCTCTACGAGCGGGCGTGTGGCGTGGGTGAGGTGTCGAGTGAGAAGGCGCTCGGCGAGTGGAGCACCCGCGCCGAGAAGACGGGCTGTGTGGAGGGCAAGTGCGTGGCGCACGCCTGCACCTCGCTCGCCAACCTGTACGTGCAGGGGAAGGGCGGCGCCCTCAAGAGTGAGCGGGCAGCCACCGCCCTGTTCAAGCGCACCTGCCGGGTCGGCCACGAGGACATGACCCGGGGCGCGGTGGGATGCATCGGCCTCGGCGAGCAGCGCGATCGGGCGGGCGAGATCGACGCCGCGCGTGACTACTACAACACGGCCTGCGACGATGGCCTGAACGCGGGCTGCGTGGCCCTCGCTTCGGTGCTCGAGCGCGGTGGCGCTCGCGGGGAGTGGCGCGACGAGAAGCGCGCCCGTGAGCTCTACGACAAGGCGTGCAAGGGGGGCGATCTGAAGGGCTGCACGTTGCTCGGGCGGATGGTCGAGCGGGGTCGCGGCGGCTGGGTGAAGAACGAGGAGCAGGCCGTCGGCTTCTACAAGCAGGCCTGTGATGGCGGGCAGCTGCTCGGCTGCGTGCACCTCGCCAAGGCCCATCAGCTCGGCAAGGGCAACCTCACGCGCGACGCGGTGCGCGCCGTGGAGCTCCTCACCTCGAGCTGCGACGCCGGGGAGCTCACCGCGTGCGCACAGCTCGGCGGCATGGTGAAGGCTGGCCAAGGCGGCCTTCAGAAAGACGAGCAGCGCGCCTTCGAGCTGTTCAAGCAGGCGTGCGATGGCGGTGGGCTGCTCGGGTGCGCCCACCTCGGGGTGATGTTCCTCAACGGCGAGGCGGGCCTCACGAAAGACGACAAAGAGGCGCGATCGCTCATCGAGCGCTCGTGCCGTGGCGGCGAGCCGGTGGGCTGCGTGTACCAGACGCGGCTCGACTCGGACAAGCTGACCGGCCAGGAGGTGGTGGCGTTCCTCGACAAGGCGTGCGAAGACGGCGCGTCCGACGGCTGCGTGTCGCTCGGTGAAATCCTGGAGCGCGCGATGCTGGGGATCGAGCAAGATCTCGAGCGCGCAGCCAAGCTCTACGACAACGCCTGCGAGGACGGAAACATGCGGGGCTGCACCAACCTCGCGAACCTCGCTTATTCGGGCTCGGGCATCGAGCAGGACATCAAGCTCTCGTTCCGACTCAATGACAAGGCATGTCGCGGCGGCGATCAGATCGGCTGTGCGCGGCTCGGGCTCCTCCACGCTCGTGGGGAGGGGACGCCCAAGAACATGAAGCGCGCGACGGAGCTGCATCGGCAGGCGTGCTCGGTGGAGGCGCCGACGGAGCAGGGACGCGAGCGCTGCGTGATGCTGAAGGAGCTCATCGAGAACAAGGGCGAAGAAGAGGCGCCCGAGTAGCGGAGGGGCCGAGTGAGCGGAGGAGCAGCGCAGGCGGGCGCGCGCAGCTGCGGCGGCGGTGCGCAGCGTGAAGCGGCGGTGCGATGTGCGGTCGCGCCCCGGCGCCCATGCGCTATGGTGGCGCCCATGCAGCTACGACGGGTTCTGGCCTTGGCGGCCGCGGGCGGTCTGTTGGGGGGGCTCAACGCGTGTGAGGGCGGCGACAAACCGTCGTCCGGAGAGGCGAAGGCGAGCGCCACCCCCGCCGACAGCGCGGCCGCGGACTGTTGCGCGGGAAAGAACGACTGCAAGGGCAAAGGCGGCTGCGCCTCCAAGGAGCACAACCACAGCTGCGCCGGCAAGAACGAGTGCAAAGGCCAAGGGGGCTGCAAACACCGCGAGTGCGGCTGAGGCCCGCCGGCGCGAGCACCGACGCGCGTCACGGTCGCTCGACAGCGAGGATCGGGGGAGTGGAGTCGAGGCCCGGCAAGCGGCACGCGGCCCGCATCAAGGGGCTGCGTCGAGCGGACGCTCCTCGAAGTGCTGCGCGAGACGTCCGAGCAGCTTGCTCAGCGTGGCCTGCTCGCGCTCGCTGAGGTGCCCCATCATGTCGGACACGAGCCGCGCCTGCACCTCGAGCGTTCTCTTCGCCACCTTCCTGCCCGCTCGGGTGAGGACGATGCGGTTCTGCCGCCGGTCGCGGGGGTCCTCGCGCCGCTCGACGAAGCCCCGATCCGTCAGCCGATTCAGGAGGCCGGTCACGTTGCCCTTGGTCACGAGCAACCGCTCGGCCAGCTCTTGTTGACTGATGCCGTCTTCGACGTACAGGTGCGCGAGGGCGTCGAACTGAGCCACGCTCAGCTCGAACGGGCGGAGGAGCGACGCGAGGTGCTGCGTCGTGCGGGCGTACACGACGCCGATGCGGATCCATGCGCTGAACCCAGCGGGCCAGAGCTCGTCTCCTGTGGGTTCGTGCAATCGACTCTGGGAGCTGCCTTGACGCATTGCGTTACCGAGGAAATGTTTATATATAAACGACTGAGTGGTTTCCACCTAAACCATCTTGAAGACCCCTCGAGGAGGAAAGCGCCATGCAAATCTACAAGGCTCCGATCGACGACATGCTGTTTCAGCTCGCGGCCTTCGGCTACGACCGAATCGCGGCACTCTCTGCCTTCTCCGCCTACGACGGCGAGATCGCCGCGGCGATGCTCCGGCAGAGCGCGACCTTCGCCGAGGAGGTGATGTTGCCCACCAACCGAGTGGGCGATCAGACGGGGCTCTCCTGGGATCCCAAGACGGGCGCGGTCACCACCCCCCCCGGCTTCCGTGAGGCCTACGCCAAGATGGTGGAGAACGGTTTTGTCGGCATTCACGGCTCGCCCGAGTTTGGTGGCGCTGGCGCGCCCCAGCCGCTCGGCACGTTCTTCAGCGAGATGTGGACCTCGACGAACAAGAGCCTGAGCATGTGCCCGGGCCTCACCGCGGGGCTCGTGGAGGCGCTCGAGCACCACGCGTCCGATGAGCTGAAGGCGGCCTATCTCACCAAGCTCGTCACCGGGGAGTGGTCGGGCACCATGTGCCTCACCGAGCCGCAGTGCGGCACCGATCTCGGCATGGTGCGCACCAAGGCGGTGCCGTTCGGCGATCACTTCAAGCTCACCGGCACCAAGATCTGGATCACCTTCGGAGAGCACGATCTCACCGAGAACGTGCTCCACCTCGTGCTCGCGCGGCTCCCCGACGCGCCCGAGGGCATCAAGGGCATCAGCACGTTCCTCGTCCCGAAGATCACGCTCGATGGCAAGCAGAACGCCATCAAGTGCACGGGGCTCGAACACAAGATGGGGATCCACGGCTCGCCCACCTGCGTGATGGACATGGAGGACGCCGAGGGCTGGCTGGTGGGTGAGCCCCATCGCGGGATGCGCGCGATGTTCACGATGATGAACGGGGCACGGCTCCTCGTGGGCGTGGAGGGCATCGCGCTGGGGGAGATCGCGTATCAGACGGCGCTCGCCTTCGCGAAGGATCGTCGGCAGAGCCGCGCCCTCGATCCAGCGAAGCGCGAGGCCAACGCCCCGGCCGACAACATCCTGGTGCACCCCGACGTGCGCAGGATGCTGCTCAACATCAAGTCGACGAACGAGGGCATGCGTGGGCTCGCGACGTGGGTGAGCGTGCTCCTCGAGCTCGCGCATCACTCCGAGGACGAGGCCGAGCGCCTCGAGGCCGAGGAGCTGGCCGCGTTGCTCACACCGGTGGTGAAGAGCTACTGCACCGAGCGCGGCTTCCTCAACGTGAGCGAGGCGATGCAGGTGTGCGGCGGGGCAGGCTACACCGTCGACTGGTCGATCGAGCAGTACCTGCGCGACGTTCGTATCGCGATGATCTACGAGGGCACCAATCACATTCAGGCGCTCGATCTGGTCGGACGGAAGCTCCCTCGTCACGGTGGGAGAGCGTTTCAGGTGTTCTGCAAAGAAGTGCAGAAGCTCGTCGAGGGCTGCCAGGGCAACGAGACGGTGAAGCCGTTCGGCGACCGGCTCGGGGCCGCGCTCGGGACGCTCATCGCGGTCACCACCGAGATGGGCGGCAAGGCGATGCAGGATCCGGAGGTGGCGGGCGCGGCCGCGTCGAACTACCTCAACCTCTTCGGCCTGGTCACCTTGGCCTACTCCTGGACGCAGCAGGTGAAACACGCGGTGGAGACCTCGGCGGCGGCGGCCGAAACCAAGGTGAAGACGGCGCGCTACTTCTTCGACATGATCCTCCCCGAGTCGGAGGCGCTCATCCGCATCATCAAGGCGGGCAAAGAGCCGATCATGAGCTTCTCCGCCGACGAGCTCTGAGCTGCCGCTAGGGTGCCCCGCGCGACGCGTGGGGCGAGGCTGCCGTTGATGGGTGCCCCGCGCGACGCGTGGGGTAGGCTCGGGGTGGCATGTCCGACCGAAGGCGCCTGCTGAAGATCGTGGCTGCGGTGGTCCTCGTGGGGACCATCGCGGCGGTGTGGCAGTCGGGGCTGCTCGACGGCCTCGATCGCGCGCGGCTCTCGGGCTGGGCGGAGCGCGCGGGCTGGTGGGGACCGCTCGCCTTCGTGGCTCTCTTCGCCCTCGGCGAGCTCTTGCATGTGCCGTCGGTGATCTTCGTGGTGGTGGCGGGGATCGTGTGGCCATGGACGGTGGCGCTGCCCACCGCGTTCGTGGGGGCGATGGTCGCCTCGGCGGTGGTGTTCGTGGTGGCCCGCTACCTCGTCAGCGGCACGGTCCAGGATCTGATCCAGCAGCGCATGCCGCCCGCGATGAAGCGCTACGAGCAGGCCCTCGTCGACCGTGGGATCCGCACTGTCGCCATCATCCGTCTCCTCACGTTCATGGCGCCGCTGATGCACTGGCTGCTCGCCACCTCACGGGTCCGCTTCGGCGACATGATGGTGGGGACCGCGCTCGGGCTCCTACCGGGGGTGACCGTGCTCGTGCTCGCCGGGGACGCGGCCATCGATCACTGGGAGACGGCCAGGCCCTATGTGCTCTCCGGCGCCGTGTTGTTCGTGCTCGTGCGGGTCGTGTCGCGCGCTCGCAACCGCCGCGCTGAGGCCACGCCCGCCGCGACGACGCCCGCCGTCACTCGCTCTCCGGAGACTCCGCCCCCACCACCTTGAGGATCGATCGGATGCGCCGATCGGAGAGGCCGGCGGCGCGACCGACCGCACGCAGCACCTTGCGCTCTTCCTTGTCGATCCCCGAGCTCGCTTGGGCCACGAACGCGCCGAACAGCAAGCCGGCCTCGGCCTGTGCGAGGGCGGCGAGCCGTTTGCCGAGCGCTTCGGCGCGCGCGTCGGGGGTCGCCTCTTGGGCGTCGGCGGCCTCGATGATCGCGTCGACCTCGAGCTCGATGACCACCCCTTGCGAGAGGATGTCGACCGCCTCGATGATCGCCTCGCGTTCGCCTTGGTCCATGTGACCGTCGGCCCCTGCAGCGAGGTGGCCGATCTCGACAGCGACACCGTAGACCTCGTCCTGCCCGCGAAACTCGAGCTCCTGGCGCACCGCCTCCGCGAAGGCGGCGAGCTTGTCCTTGGTCGGCCTCTTGCTGCTTGCGCTCATGGCCGCGGATCTAACCCGTACCGGAGCGGTCGTCGAGGCTGCTATCGTGGACCCATGTCATGGTTCGAGCGGGCCCGTCGCCCTGGCCGAGACAAGGCCGTCTTGCCCGTGGTGGTGCTGCTCGCGCTCTCGGCGCTCGGGCCGGTGAGCTGTGACGCGGGCCGAGGCGAAGCGCCACTTCCGCTCGGCAGCGCTTCGGCGGCGGCGACCGCCGGAGCGACAGGGACGCCAGCCGGAGACGGGCCGCCCACGGGGGGGGAGGACCCCACCCGATCCCGCTCCCCGGCGCCGTGGGGCGAGCGGCTCGGGGGGCCGGACGGGGACGCCGTCCCCGAGGGCGCCTTCACCTTGCCGAACGTGCGCGGCTGCGTGGCGGACTGTGTGCAACAGAACCAGCACCGAGGGGTGGCCGCGGAGCAGATCGACGCGGACTGTCGGGCGGAGTGCAAGGCGGCCTGCACGTCGCAGTGCGACGCAGGCTCGGCCGACGCCAAGCAGGCGTGCCACAAGGCCTGCGAACGCCAAGTCGAGCGCTTGCGGTGAACGCTCGGTTGAGCGCCTTTCAGGCCTGCAACGGTGAAATGACAGGTTTGAACGACGGCCCGTCCACGCGAAGGGAAATCGTTGGAAACACGTCGTCGCGCGTTGGCACTCCTCGTGCTTTACCCTTCACG
The DNA here is from genome assembly GCA_964401935.1 of uncultured Polyangiaceae bacterium. Classification (GTDB taxonomy): domain Bacteria; phylum Myxococcota_A; class Polyangia; order Polyangiales; family Polyangiaceae; genus JAPYTK01. The sequence goes on along the minus strand of CAYOAL010000068.1, from coordinate 466 downwards.
TCAGCGTCACAGCGGTAGCTGTCCCCCCCCCGGCGGCCGCGTGACGCTGTTTTTTTTTCCTTCGTCGGCTCACATGCAGCTGAGCGTGATCACGTGAGAGTGATCGTTGTTGCCGCCGGTGGTCGAGGTCACCATCACCGAGCCTCCGGCCTTCAGCTCGTCGAAGTCGTCGCTGGTGAGCGTGAGCTCGTGGGTGTGACCGCCCATCCCGCCCCCCGCCTCCATCGTGTACGTCTGCTCGGTGCCGGCCTCGATGTCGCCGGCGGGGATGGTCATCACGGCGTGGGGGGTGGGGTGGTTGCCAGCGATGGCGGTGGCCTCGGCGCCGTTTTCGCACGCAGCGCCACCCCCACCTTCGCCGCCGGTGCCGCCGGTGCCGCCGGTGCCGCCGGTGCCGCCGGTGCCGCCGGTGCCGCCGGTGCCGCCGGTGCCGCCGGTGCCGCCGGTGCCGCCGGTGCCGCCGGTG
>CAYOAL010000067.1:32002-51179 GCA_964401935.1 uncultured Polyangiaceae bacterium | reverse complement strand
ACGACCGGACCCACCCCCTGACCGCCGCCGCGGTTCTACCAGGCCAGGCGGGTGCTCAGCGCCAGAGCCAGCCGTTGACCGTGAAGCGGCCGTCCGCGAGCTCGCCGGAGGGGACCCGCACCGGGCGCACCTCGTGCTCGAGCGCGCTCGGAAATACGACGATGCTGTCGTGGATCGGCGCGAGCTCGACCCTCTCGTCGTCGTGGATCACGAGCTCGCCCCCCTCGAACGGCTTGGGGGTGCGATGAACGTAGTAGAGGAAGCTGAGGGCGCGCGGCGCCACGTCGGGGCCTTGATCGTCGGTGTGCGCCTTGTAGAAGTCGCCGTCGCCGTGCACCGTGATCTGCAGCTCTCGTCGGCGGGGCACGAAGCGCTCCACCCCGAGCCCGTCGCAGAGCTGGCCGAGCGCGGCCTCCACCCAGGCGGCCACCTCGTGGGCTTCGTCGACCGGGGTGTAGAGCAGCTGCGCGCGGCGGTGCTCGTCCCTGCCGCCGGTGCTCGCGTCCACGAGCCAGCGCCGCTCGGCCCAGGTGGCGCGGAGGATTCGATCGGCGGTCGCACGGCCGAGCGCGTCGCGCACACGCACCGCGGCCGGACGGCGCCCATGGCGCTCGAGCTTCACCGGGCGACCCGCTCCATCGCGAGCCCGCAGAGCCACGCCCCATAGGTACCCACGGCGTAGCCGAGCACCGCCATCATCACCCCCACCGGCGCGAGCACGGGGTGAAACGCCGAAGCCACCACCGGCGCCGAGGCCGCGCCGCCGATGTTGGCCTGGCTGCCCACCGCGACGAAGAAGAACGGAGCCCGCAGGAGCCGCCCGACGACGAGCATGAGGACCGCGTGGATCGCGATCCAACAAAGGCCGACCAAGAAGATGCCGGGTCGCTCGAACACCGCGAGCAGGTTCATGTTCATGCCGATGGTCGCCACCAGGATGTAGAGCAGCACCGAGCCCACGCGCGAGGCGCCGGCGCCCTCGAGGCGTCGCAGCCTGGTGAACGACACGCCGACGCCGAGGGTGGTGGCGATCACGATCAGCCAGAAGAACTTGCTCGTGAGGCTGAACTTCTCGAGGCCCGGCATTTCGCGCTCGATCCACGGCGCCAACAAATCGGCGCCGAAGTGGGCCACGGCGGTGGCGCCGAGCCCCACCCCGAGGATCGCGAACAGATCGGTCTTGTCGGCGATGCGCTGATGCTCCGCCTGATACGCGGCCACCTTCGCCTTCAACGCCTCGATGGCGGAGGTGTCGGCGCCGGTGCGCTCGTCGATGCGCTTGGCGATCCCCGCGCCGTACAAGAGGAACGCCATCCACACGTTGGCCACGAGCACGTCCACCGCGATCCAGCTCGAGAACACCGCGTCGCCCACCCCGAACACCTCCTTCATCGCGGTCTGGTTGGCGCCGCCCCCGATCCAGCTCCCGGCGACGGTGGCCATCCCGCGCCACACCGCCTCCGGCCCCTCGCCGCCGACGAGGTCTGGCGAGAGGTACGTGAAGAGCAGCAACACGATGGGGCCGCCGACCATCACCCCGAGCGTGCCGGAAAAGAACATGACGAGGATCTTGGGGCCGAGCTTCTTGATCTCCGGCAGATCGAGACTCAGCGTGAGGAGCACGAGGCTCGCCGGCAGCAGGTAGCGCGAGGCCACGAAGTAGAGCTGAGAGCTCTCGCCGGAGATGACGCCGGCGCTGCCGAGCAAGCCGGGCACGAAGTAGCAGAGCAGGAGCGCGGGGACGAACCGGTAGAAGCGCTTGAAGCGTGGATCGGCCTCGGTGGCGAAGATCACCGCGAGGATGACCACGAGCACGCCGAGCACGACCGCGTCGTTGGTGAAGAGGGGCATGGGAGCGCGGGAGTCTACCCCAGGCGACGGAGCGGAGCCCCTCCGCGCGAGGTGACGGCGGTTGGCGGCGAAGGTAGGGATCGGCACCATGCTCGAGCCGCCCAAGGATCTCGACCCCAGCCACCGCGCCGAGGGGCACATGGAGCTGCGCTACGAGGACGTCACCCAGGACGGCTTCCTGCGCACGGTGGCGATGGCGCCCGCGCTCGGAAAGACGTTCTGGGCCCCGGTGGCGTCGCGCCTCTTCGCGCCCCTCCGCGGCACCGGCATCGTCCCCATCCTGTCTCGCCTCCACTGCGAGAGCGGCGACGGCCCGATCGGGCTCGCGGCGGGGGTGCGCGCCGAGTCGCGCTACGCGCTCGCGACGGTCGGGGCCGGCGACGACGTCGAGCGCATCCTCTTGTGCGTGTGGCTATCGCTCTTCGCGCCGCGCGCGCGTGTGTACGGACCGCCTCCCCCGGGGGAGGGCGAGGAGCTCGCGGTGGGGAGGGTGTTCGCCGAGCACGTGTTCACGCGCCCCTTCGCGCCGCCCGGGGAGCGCCGGGTGCTCGCCCTCGACGCTCCCCCCCTGCCGCAGGTGCCGGCCCGTCGGGTGCCGCGCGTCGAGCCCGTCGCGTTGCTCGCGCTGCCCGAGGGCGCGGCCTGGACCTCCGGCTGGGCGCTCGATCCGGCGCCGGTCGTGTTCGGGGTGGATCACACCGACGCGAACCAACACGTCAACTCGCTCGTGTATCCCCAGCTCTTCCGCGACGCCGCGCTGCGGGCGTGGCGTGGCGTGGGGATCGAGGCCCCGATCCGCGTCGTCGCAGACGCCACGTCGTTCCGCAAGCCAGCCTTCGCCGCCGATGCCCTCGCGGTCGCCGTGCGCACCTTCGAGCGCCATGGGCGGCTCGGGGCGGCGGTCGCGATCGCGACCGAGGACGTGGCCTGCGCCATCTGCGAATCATCCCAAATCGACCGGCTGACCGGTAAGTATGCCCACGCCTGCGCCCGCCTCGAGGCCCTCGCCGCGGAACGCAGCGCCGGCGGATAGCGCGCGATTGGGCGGCTTCTGGCGAAATCGACGCGGCGCGCGACTTTGTCCTTGGCAAGCTCCGTGGGGTGCGTTACACATTGGTTGTTCGACCGGCTGGCCGGTTTTCTCGGGCGACCCGGTCGCCGCGAGGGCGGTCGTGTCGGAGGGCCATCCGAGGGCGAAGGAGGCGAGGGACGGACGACTCAGGGACTCAGAGATTCGCATGATGCGCCAACGTGGTGCCTGCATCGGGGCCCGCGTCGGCGGTGGGTGTTCCGCACATACAGCCGAGTCACACCCCAAAGCGGAATGCCAACTGCCGTCGGCACGGTCCCCTCGAGGTGCATCGTGGACCCCCGGATCGCTGGGTCTTTGAGTCGTCCGTCTCTCGCTGGTCTTCATCGGCCGTGATGCCAAGGCGCAGCGCCCCCTTCCGGCGCGCGTCACGCCACAGGACGCCGTCGACGGGCGCGGCAGCCTCCGAGCTCCGCCGCCACCGCGCGCTCCGGGCGTGTGGCGTGAGGGGCGGCCGACCTATTTGCCGTGACCGGGGCCGAGGATGAGATCCATCTTGGCCACCGGGTCGAAGCCCTCGACGTGCGGCGGATGGTGGCAGCGGCTCACGCACGACTGGGGATCCGGCGCGAGCTGGATGAGCTTGGGGTTCTCGGGATCGGCGACGTGCAGGGAGCCGGGGCCGTGGCAGTCTTCGCACTGCACGTCCTGGAGCTTTTCGTTGTGGGTGACGGTGGAGCCGCCGGGCTTGCCGTAGCCGGTCACGTGGCACGCCACACACTCGAGGTTGTACTCCTTGAAGTCTTTCACGAGCGTGGCGTAGGCCTTGGCGTGCGGTGTCTTGTCCCACACCGCGCGCGCCTCCGCGTGGCAGGTGGTGCACTCCTCGACGCCCACGAAGGCGGCCTCGCCCTCGGCGGCTGGGGGCGGCAGGAGGTTGGCGAAGGCCTTCTTGTTGTGCTCGTTGACCTGCTTGTAGTACGCGAGCATCCGCTGCGTGACGCTGGCGTCTTCGCCGAGGCGCTCGCGCACCTCCTCCACGCGGTAGCGAAAGAAGCTCCCACGCGGACTCTCGCCGTCCTTGTCGAGCTGTGCTCTCTCCGCGTGCAGCTTCTCGAGATCGGCCTTGCGCGCGGCGAGATCTTTGGCGTCTACCTTGCCGCCCTTCTCCCAGCTGTTGAGGCGCGCCTCGAGCTCGCGGATCCGACGCGCGAGATCGGCGAGGGTCTCCGCCTTCTTCACGCCCCCCGCGTCCGCTAGCGTGAGCTCGCCGTCGCCGCGCACGAACACGTCCACCACCGCCACCGTCTGGCCATGGTTGGCGGTCTCTACCACCAGCGTCCCCCCCACGAGCTCGGGCGGCGGTTGCTCGGTGTTGCCGTGGCCCTCCGAGCTCGGCTGACCCACGAGCAACACGTGCAGCCCTTCGGTCTCGGCGAGGCGGAGGGCCTGGCCTCGAGGCATGGCGGTGAGGGCCACGATGAGCCGCGCGCCCTCACGCTTCAGCGCGGCGATCTCGGCCTCGAGCACGGTCTTGGGATCGGCCGGTGGCGTGATCCCGTCCGGGAAGCGACCGAGGCGGTCTTGGGGGCTGGCCAGACCGACCACGCCGATCTTGAGCTCGCCGGCGGTGAGGAGCCGACGCGTGGTGAGCCCTGGCCCCGCGATCCCTGCCGCGAGGGCCGCGGCGCCGCTCTTGTCGGTGAGCTCGGCGAGGGCGTCGGCGCCTGCCGCCCAGTCGTTGAAGCCGGGGGCCCAGGCCGCGAGACCGAGCGACTTCACGGCGTCTGCGAGCGCGTCCGCCTTGAACCGATCTTGGGAGGCTTGGCGCTCGGTGAGCTTCGGATCGATGAAAAAGAGGGGGCCGGCGGCGAGCACCGCGTGGGCCGAAGCCCCGGCCTTGTCCTTGTGGATGAAGGCCGCGAGGTGATCCACCCCGCCGAGCTGATCCTTGCTGCAGCCACAGGGCTCGAGGGCGCCGGCGAGGGTGCTCACGAGATAGAGGCGCACCGAGGGTCGGTCGAGCGGCGTCTCCGCGCCGTGGTTGGGATCGGCGGCGGAGTTGCGACAGCCCTGGCAGGCGCCGAGCACGGCGGCGAGCAGCACCACGAGAGGCAGGAGCCAACGAAGCTGAGGAGCCGAGCGCCGCATCTTGGCCTTTGTTAGCACACTTGCCGCGCTCGCGGGCTTCGGGCTCCTCGGCCCGCCCCAGCCTGGCCCGCGCGTCAGCGGTGTCGCTCGATCGAGTCGGGATCGGGCCGGTCGCGCCACCCGGGGGCCTCCTCGTCTTCGAGCGTCACCGAGCACGACAGCCCTTCGCACGCCGAGTTGTAGACCGCGCTCTTGCCGCAGCCGGTGGCGGTGTACTTGCCGCCGATGCCGGAGCGCACGCTGATGCGATCTCCTGGACACTGCAGGTCTTTCTCCGCCCGCACGCGCACCATGGGCACCGCCGCGTCGCGGTTGGTGGTGCAGCCGAGGCTGGTCAGGCCGGCGGCGACGACGATCGACAAGACGGACAACCTCGGGACGCTCACACCCCGAGCTTAGTCGCCTCGGCGGGGGATGGGGGGCGAATCCACGAGGCGCGGCCCCCGGCCTTTTGCGGGGTGGTCGCCAGGGCGCAAACGACGCGTTCCCCTCCGCCGGTGGCGCTGCGCCTTGCGCACCCCCATGGGCCACATTAGATCGAGCCCATGTTCCTGGTGAGGCTCGTGGTCGGGCTCCTGAAGGGCCTCATCCTTGGCGGCCTCGTCGGGTACGCCCTCGCGGCAGCAGGAATGGCCACCCCCGGCGCGATCGTCGCGTACCCGGTGGCGGCGGTGGTGGGGGTCCTCGTCGGCTTGGTGGCGGGGAAGCCCATCTGGGACAAGGACGGCCGCATCGAAGCGGGCATGAAGGCGGCCGCCGGGGCGATCCTCGCTCCCGGCCTCATGTGGCTCGCGCGCCGCTTCCTCACGTTCGACGTGCCCTTCGACGTGACGCTGCTCCCGGGCCTCGGCGCGGTGAGCGGCACCCCCGAGCTCGGCGCGTTCGCGGTCACGTCGCTGGCGGCGGTGGCGGGGCTCCTCGCTGGCTTCTACGACGCCGACAACCAACCTCAAGCAAAGAGCGAGGCGGCAGAGAAGGCGCCCGCGACGAAGAAGCGGGTGGCCGCTGCGGGGGGAGACGCCCAGGAGGCCGAGGCGGAAGCGGCCGAGCTCGAGGCGGCGGCGGCGGAGGCAGCCCGGCGTCGGGCGCACAAGTAGACGATGCCTCCCGCGCGGCTGCTCTTCTATTTCGCGACCGCTGGTGGCCTGGCGATGACGGTGGCGGCCGTGGCGTACGAGCCGCCCCCGCTATGGGTCGCGCTCTCGGCGTTGTTCTTCTACCTGAACCTGTGCGTGTGGGGGGTGGTGCTGTCGCGGTTCAGCATGTTCGCCGACGTGGTCACCGCCGGGCCGAAGAGCGCGCGCGGGGTGGCGCTCACGTTCGACGACGGGCCGGATCCCGCGTCGACGCCCCAGATCCTCGAGCTGCTCGACGCGGCAGGGGCGAAGGCGACGTTCTTCGTGATCGGCCACAAGGCAGAGAAGCACCCCGAGCTCGTGGAGCAGATCGTGGAGCGCGGGCACGCGGTCGGGATCCACAGCTACTCCCACTCGCGGCTGTTCTCGCTCTTCCCACCGAACCGGGTGCGCGACGATCTGCAGAAGGCCATCGCCGTCGTGCAGAAGGTGACCGGGGTGCGCCCCACCCTGTTTCGGGCCCCGATCGGTCACGTGAGCCCGTCGATGGCGAAGGTGGTGGCAGAGCTCGATCTCGCCGTGGTGGGATGGTCGGCCCGCGGGGTGGACGGCTGGGCAGGCGCCAAGCCGGAGACGGTCGCCGCGAAGATCACGCGCAAGCTCCATGACGGGGCCATCGTGCTGCTCCACGACGCGTCGGAGCGCGGCGACTTCATCCCCGCCAGCGTGAAGGCGCTCCCGCGCATCCTGGAGGTGGCGCGTCGACGCAACCTCCCGTTCGTGCGGGTGGATCGGTGGCTCGGGGAGGGCTCCGACGAGGCCATCGCCGAAGCCCACGGTTAGCCAGCGCCCCCCTCCGGGGAGTGGCGAGCGGGGCCCGGGGGCCAGGCTCACAGTGTCTTGAGGTAGGCCTCGAGGGCCTGGAGATCCTCGGCCGGGAGCTTGCCGGACCACCCCATGGTGCCTTGGGTGTGCTCGAGCAGCGCGGCCAACGTGGCGTAGCGGCCGTCGTGGAAATAGGGTGCGGTGCCCGCCACGAACGCGAGCGAGGGCGTGTCGAGCAGCGCCCCGGAGCCCACGTCGTGGCGGCTGCCGTCGCTGCCGTCGCCGTTCTTGTGGCAGGTGGCGCAGCCCACCGCCTCGGAGAAGAACAGCTCCTTCCCCCGGTGGACCTGCTCCCAGCTGAGGCCTGCCGTCGCCTCCACGGCGTCCGGCGCGTCGGCGAGCGTGGGAGGGGTGGCCATCGCGTGGCAGTAGTCGACGAGCGCGTCGAGCGAGGCGTCGTCGAGGCCCGTGCCCCCGAGGCGCGTGAGGGTCTGGCGCAGGTGGGCGTGCACCGTGTCGGCGTCGCCCTGCCAACCGAACGGCGCGGTGGCGTCGCCGAGCCGCCCCGCGAGCATGGGGGTCTGCCGGGCGCCGAACGGCGTGGGCCAGGTGAGGCCATCTTCGCGGCCGTCGGGGTGGCAGCTCGCGCAGGCGCGGCCATCGAGGGAGATGCGCGGATCGCCGGCGGCGTGGAAGAGGAGGCGCCCCTTCGCCACCGACGCGGTGAGGCCGGAGGGCGCGTCGGGGAGGTCCCGGAGCTTCACGGTGCGCTCCGGGGCCTGCTTCGGGGGGAGGGTGAAGGCGTCGGGCGGGGGCTCGGTGGCGCCCGCCTTCGCGCGCGGAGGGCGTGGGGCAGGAGGGAGCGTGAGCACCGCGAGGGTGCGTGCGAACTGCGACCACAAAAGGGCCCGTCGCTTGTCCGGATCGACGGCGATGCCGCTCGGCCCGTCGGGGACGCTCCAGCGTCGGCGGGTGCCGGCGGTGAGCCCCCCGGTGCCGTCGGCGCTGATGGCCACCACCTCGTTGGTGCCGTGGCAGCCCACGAGCACCGTCCGTGACACGGGATCGGTGGCGGCGGCGCGTGGCAGGAGACAGCCGTCGCGGCGAGACCCACCCGCGAAGCCGTAGCGGGAGCCTGCGGCCGCGAAGCCCTGGTTGGCGACGCGAAGGGTGACCACGTCTTCGGGATCGATCGCGGCGAGCGTGGGCTGGTGGCTCGGGAAGCTCTCGCTGGTGCCGTAGCCTCCCACCGACACCTCGCCGCGGTGCACGAGCACCTGGGGCACGAACACGCGGTCGTCGAGCCTCGCGATGGCGAAGCCCTGCACCGCGTCGCGCTCGTGGATGATGTGGTCGCCGAGCCCATCGCGCAGCATGCCCCCGAGCGGCTCGACCGGCTTGCCCGGGCGGTGGCGCAGCGGCATGAAGCAGCCGATGGGGCGCGGTCGGTGGGTGAAGTCGGTGCCGGCGAGGGTGAGCTCGGTGGTGCTGCCGTCGCTGAGGTTCACCTTGCTGATGCGTGAGCCGACCATGTGGGCGACGTGCGCGGTCGCGCCGTCGGGCGAGACCGAGACTCCCCGCGGCTCTCGCGGCAGCGCCACGTCGAGCGCGCGGGCGTGGGTGCGCACGTCGTAGACGGCGAGGCGCGCGCCCCAGGCCGAGGTGACCACGAGCCGCTCTCCGGCCGGATCGGTGGCGAGGGCCACCGGCTCGGTCGCCACCTCGAAGGAGCTCACCACCTCGAGCGGCTTTTGGGGGGACGCCTCGAGCGCCACCACCCGACTCCGATCGCGCAGGGCCACGTAGGCGCGCCCGTCCCGCGCGACCACCAACTGCGTGGGCTGGCCGTCGAGCGACACGTGGCCGAGCTCGTCGAGCGTCTCGGCGTCGGTCACCCGCACGGCGCGAGCGTCCGTGTCGACCACGAGCGCCACCTCCCGGTTCTGCCAGCGGCTGAGCTGGAGCGAGGAGCCCGTCGCCGAGCGGGCCGCGAGCGGGGTCTTGGCGGGGCCCGAGGGCGCGGGCGCCGTCTCCGGCGCGGGGGTGGGGGGCGGGGGCTGGGCGTCGGAGGGGGGAACGACGGGGTCTTGCCCCTCGCCTGGGGGTTGCTGTCGTGACTCCGCGCAACCCAGGCTCGTGAGCCCCAACACCACCGCGCCTCCAGCGACCGCGCCCCCAGCGACCGCGCCCGCGCCGGGCGCGGCGAGCCCAAGCATCCCCAGCATCAGCCACCGCACCGACCGCCCTCTCGTGTTCGCCATGAGAGAGAACACGCACGAGGCGGCGAGCGTATTTGTCCGGTGGCTGGATTATTTTCGAATGGGGTAGGGGACGACGCTCACCCGAGGCCTCTCACAGCCTCACCTGGATGGGCTCGGCGACGGCCGCGCTCGCGGTCAACGTCAGCCGCACGTGGTGGTGGAGCCGCTCGCCGTCGCGGTCGGCGCGCTCGATCCGGGGCACGCGGGCCGCGTTCACGAACAAAGTGTCGTCGCGCACCTCGCGCCAGCGGCGCGCACCACCCCCCTTCAGGCGGTGGTGCATGTGCCCGGCCACCACCGCGCGCACGCGCTTGCCCCGCCGTCGCGCGTAGTCGATGGCGAGCGCGAGATCGGGATCGCCGTGGTCGCCCTCCTCCACCTTGAAGTCGCAGCCCCAGATCGCGTCGCGCCTCGCGCCGAGCCCGGTGGGGCCGTTGTGGGCCAAGAACACGATCTCGTCGGAGGCCGCGTCGACGAGCCGCTCGAGCCGCGCGGCCGACGCCTCGATGCTGTCCACACCGTGGAGGCGCCGGAGCAGGCTACGAAACGCCAGCTCGCGGCCACCATGGGAGTGAGGCCGGGCGCCGATGACGGTGAGCTCGCCCCAGCCGGTGTGGATCGGGTGGCTGCAGTAGCCGCACAGCGCGAGCGGGTGGGCGGCTCTCTCGAAGCGGCGCCGGCGCCGGTGCTGATCGAGCGCGAACAACGGAACGAGCGGGCCCGCGCCGAGGGTCTCGGCCGCGAGGTGGGGGAGGGAGATCCCGTCGTGGTTCCCGGGCATGAGCAAGGTGGGCTTCTGGAGCCGCGCGATGCGGCGCGCCACCTCGCGGCCGTCGTCCCGAAACGTAGCGAGGTCGCCGACGAAGGCGACGACGTCGTAGTCGGAGTCGTCGAACCAGCGACGGTCGTGCTCCGAGAAGCGACCGTGCACGTCGCCGATCACCGCGACCACAAGCGCGTCGCCCGTGGCCTTCATCGGCGCTTGCGCCGCTCCTTGCGACGCGCCGCGAAGGCCTCGAGCTCTTCGGCGACCTCCTCGGCGACCTCCTCGAGGGCCTCCTCCACGTCGTCGATCACACCGCGCGAGAGCTCGGGAGCGACCCGCTGTGGCTCGGTGCCGCGCGGCGGGGACGAGGCGTCGCCCGCGCTGGCCTCGATGCGCGGGCCGACCGGCGGGGCCTCGTCGGCGCGGCGCCCCATCACGTGGCGCGTGGCGCGCGCGAGCGCTCGATCCGACACCGCGCCGGCCTCTCGAACCGCTCGCGCCGCGCGCCGCAGCCCCTCGCCGAAGACGACCGACAGCGCCACGAGCACCGCCGGGACGACGGCGCGGAGGGTGACGTTCACCGCGATGCGGGCGACGCTCAGCCCGAACAACACGAAGGGCAGGACGAAGGGCGGCACCCCCTCCCCGGCGCGCTCGGCGGCGCGGCGCCGACGCGCCTCGCGCTCCCGTCGCCCGCGCGCCTTCTCCAGCTCCTTGTCGCGCTTCTTCTGGCGTTTTCGCTCACGCTTCCGCTCCCGCTTGGACAGGGCCGGCGCCGCTGCCGCGGCGCCGTCGACCTCACGCTCGTGCTCGGGCGCGGCGCGACGGGCCGGAGGCGCCGCCGTCGCGAGCGCGGCGAGGAGCGGCGCGATGCGCGCTGGACGTCGATCTGGGTCGGGCTCGAGCAGCCGCGCGAGCACCTGCGCGAGGTCGGGGTCGTTGGGAAGCGCTGCGCCCACGTCGATGGCGAGGCCCTTGTGGGGCAAGGCCTCGGGCTCCACCCCGGTGAGCATGCGGAGCGCGGTCGCGCCCACCGCGTACACGTCCGACTGGGGCAACGCGCGCCCTTGGAACTGCTCGGGGGCCATGTAGCCGAACGTGCCCACCACCGTGCTGCCCCCGGCCGGCTTGAAGCTGTCGCGCACGGAGCCGAAGTCGACGAGCACGTGCGTGTGGGGGCCTCGGTCGGTGGGGCGCCGGATCACGTTCGAGGGCTTGATGTCGCGGTGGATGATCGGCGGCGTCTGGCCATGCAGATAGGCGAGGACGCGATCCGCGTCGTGGAGGAAGCGAATCACATCGCTCCGACCGAGCCGCGCGGTGGCGGCGAGTGTCTCTCCGGCGATGCGCTCCATCACGAGGTAGAGGGCGCCGCCCTCCTCGAAGTGATCGAGGAGCTTCGGCAGCTGGGGGTGCTCGAGGCGCCCGAGCACCTTCGCCTCGCGCTCGGCGAGCTCCACCTCTTTCCAGCTGCGCGAGCCTCGGATGCGAAAGCGCTTGATGGCGACGAGGGTTCCATCCTTCTTGTCGATCGCCTCGAGGGTGGCCCCTTGCGAGCCCTCGCCGAGCACGCCGGTCACGGCGTAGCGGTCACCGCCGAGCGCGGTGCCGACCGCGTCGCGACGCGAATCGGGCGGGGGCTCGTTCATGGGCCGGAGCGTAGCGCATGCTGGCAGCGGATTCTGCGTCGTTGCCGGCGACGTGGCTCGTGCGTCGTCAACGTCGTGCGAACCTGCTACTCGTGGGAGGTGTCCTACTCTCGCCTCCGTCTCCGTGTGCTGAGCGTCTTCGGGCTCCCGGTGTTGGCCTGCGCCAAGCAGACGCCGGATGGAGGGGGTGGCCCCACCGTGCTCGAGATCCCACCGGTGGCGAGCGCGACGGCGACGAGCGCCGCTCCCGACGACGCGGAGGACGAAGAGCTCTTCACCCACGCGCAGGCGCGGACCTTCGACTGCGGCCGCGATCGCGCGCGCACCATCGTGTGTGGGAGAACCTATCGTGCGCCCGACGCCCCGATGAAGGCGCCCTACGAGCAGTGTTCGGCGTCACCCGACGTGGGGCGAGAGGTCGTGGTGGGCGTGGATGGGGGCGACCTCTCGTTCGACAGCGCGCTCACCACCCGCTTCCGCCAGCACAAGGGCGACGACAACAACTGTTGTTACAGCCGCTGCGCCGACGTGAAGGCGCTGGCCGAAGCCACGACGCGCCCGCCGAACCATCAGAGCCACCTCGTCTGTCTGGCCGCGATGCCGAAGGGCAGTCGCCACCCGGTCGCAGGCAAGCTCGAGTGTCCGGCCGCCGTCGACTTCGGCAGCGGTCCGGGGGGGGTCTATGGCGCGCCCTTCCATGAGCAGAACTCGGCGTGGCGAACCAACTGGGTGCGGGAGGCCACCGGATTTCGCGAGCTGAGCTTGTGCTGCTACGACGACGTGCGGCCCTACCGTCCGGTGATCCGTGGACGCGCCCTGCGCGACGAACGCGGGCAGCTCCTCGTGGCCGACACGTGCGTCGCGCGCTCGAGCTGGTCGAGGGGGGGCGACGCGGGGCGCGACGGAGCGCTCACCGGCACCGAGCGGCTCGAGCTCGGCGCGCGGTGGACCGCCGATGCGGCGCTCGAGCACGCCTCGGTGGCCGCGTTCGCGCAGCTGTCGCTGTCGCTCCTCGCCTGTGGCGCGCCGCCGGAGCTGCTCGTCGCGTGTCACCACGCCGCGCTCGACGAGATCCGCCACGCCGAGCTCTGCTACGGGCTCGCCGCGCGTCACACCGGCGAGCCCCTCGCCCCCGGCGCGCTCCCCGCACCCGCGCCGCCCACCACGGAGCTGGTCGCGCTGGCCTGTGAGACGCTCCTGGACGGCTGTGTCGGAGAGACGACGGCGGCGCTGGTGGCGCGGCGCGGGGCGGAGAGCGCCGTCGATCCGGCGGTGCGGCGCGTGCTCGCGGTGATCGCCGACGACGAGGAACGCCACGCGGAGCTCGGCTGGCGCATCTTGGCGTGGGCGGCGTCGCGCCCCGACGCCGGCGGTGAGGTGCGGGAGGCGCTCGCGCGTGAGCTCGATGCCCTCGAGCGCGAGGCCGCGGCGGCACCCACCGAGCGCGCCGGGCTCGGGCCCCTCGCGACGCATGGGCTGCTCGGCGCGGACGCGGAGCAGCGCCTCAGGGCCGAGGTGATCACGGCGGTGGTGCTGCCCTGCGCGCGGGCGCTGCTCGGCGCTCGAGCGTGAGCCGGTGAGCCGCGTGGTGGGCCCTCGCGGCCCACGCCTCGCCGCCGCTCGCGACGCGGCGCCGGAGCGAAAATCTCTCCACGTTCGAGAAAGCGTTTGGCGACGCCGGCGCGATAGACTTTGGATCCGCTCATGCTCATCCTCGTCATCAACTGCGGAAGCTCCTCGATCAAGGCGGAGGTGATCGATCACGACGACGGCCGGCGGCTCGCCAAGCTGCGCGTGGAGCGGCTCGGCGAGTCGGGCACCGAGGTGCGCTTCGACGAGGAGCCGCCGCGGCCCGCGCGAGGCCACGACCACGAGACGGTGCTGGCCGAGGCGCTGCCGGTGCTGCTCGAGCGTCTCGGAGGTGCCGCGCTCGACGGTGTGGGCCATCGCTGCGTGCACGGCGGAGAGCGCTTCTCGGAGCCGGTGCGTGTCGACGAGGCGGTGGTGCAGACGATCCGCGAGCTCATCCCCCTCGCCCCGATCCACAACCCCGCCAACCTCGCGGGGATCGTGGCCGCGCGGAAGCTGCTCCCCGACCTGCTCCACGTCGCGGTGTTCGACACCGCGTTCCACGCCACGCTGCCCAACCGGGCCAAGCGCTACGCCATCGACGCGGAGCTCGCCGACGCCCACGGGATTCGCCGCTATGGGTTTCACGGGACGAGCCACGCCTACGTGGCAGCCCGCGCCGCAGCCTTCCTTCAGAGTGAGCTCTCGGAGCTGCGTCTCATCACCTGTCATCTCGGCAACGGCGCGAGCATGTGTGCGGTGGAGTATGGGCGTTCGGTGGAGACGAGCATGGGCATGACGCCGCTCGAGGGGTTGGTGATGGGGACGCGCCCTGGCGATTTGGATCCGGGGGTGCTCATCCACCTCATGCGCTCGGCGGGGCTCGACGTGGACGGGCTCGACGCGCTCCTCAACAAGCGCAGCGGGCTCGCGGGGCTGAGCGGCGTGGGCAACGACATGCGGGACATCGAGGAGCGCGCAGCGAACGGGGATGAGCGCTGTCGCCTCGCCATCCAGGTGTTCGCCCATCGGGTGCGCAAGTACATCGGCGCTTACGCGGCGGTGCTCGGCGGCGTGGACGCCATCGTCTTCACCGGCGGCATCGGAGAGAACAGCGCCGCCATGCGACACCGCATCTGCCAGCACCTCGAGGTGTTTGGCGCCCGCATCGACGAGGATCTCAACCGTTCGGTCGGCGGCAGCGCCGTCACGCGCATCTCCACCGACACGAGCCGCACCCACCTGTTGGTGATCGCCACCGACGAGCAGCACGCGATCGCCCAACACACCGCGGCGGTGGCTGGTGGGCGCGATCGGGTCGAGCAGCGCCAGACCATCCCCGTCGCCATCTCCGCGCGTCACATCCACCTCACCAAGGAGACGGTGGGCCTGCTCTTCGGGCCTGGCCACGAGCTCACCCCCAGGAACGAGCTGTCGCAGCCGGGACAGTTCGCCTGTGAGGAGGTGCTCGACGTGGTGGGGCCCAAGCGCACCATCGAGAAGGTGCGGGTGCTCGGCCCCGTGCGCAGCAAGAACCAGGTGGAGATCTCGCGCACGGACGAGTTCTTCCTCGGGATCGACGCGCCGGTGCGCGACTCCGGCGACGTCGGTGGCAGCGCGGGCGTGACGCTGGTGGGGCCGAAAGGGCAGGTGGTGCTCGAGGAGGGCGCGATCTGCGCGCGCCGCCACATCCACATGGCCCCGGAGGACGCGGAGCGTTTCGGGGTGGTGGACAAAGACGTGGTGGAGGTGGCGATCGACTCCGACGGCCGTGATCTCGTGTTCGGCGACGTGTTGATCCGAGTGCATCCGCAGTTTCGGCTCGAGATGCACATCGACACCGACGAGGCCAACGCCGCCGAGCTCAGCCCGGGCGCGGAGGGGATGCTGATGGCGACGACGGGGCGGGCCCGGCTGCGCAAGAAGAGCACGCGTCATCCGGGAGCATGATGAGGACGTTCCGCCGGATCTGCGTGTACTGCGGCTCGTCGAACGGCGCGCCAGAGCGCTACTTCGACACGGCACGGGAGGTGGGAGCGCGCCTCGCGGGGCGCGGGATCGACGTGGTCTACGGCGGCGGCAACGTTGGCCTGATGGGCGCCCTCGCCGACGCGGCCCTCGCCGCCGGGGGCAAGGTGTACGGTGTCATCCCGGAGAAGCTCCGCGATCTCGAGCTCGCTCACGAAGGGATCTCCGAGCTTTTCATCACCAACACGATGCACGAGCGCAAGACGAAGATGGCGGAGCTCGCCGACGCGTTCATCGCGCTCCCCGGGGGCTGGGGCACCCTCGAGGAGATCTTCGAGGTGACCACCTGGACCCAGCTCGAGTACCACGACAAGCCGGTGGGCATGCTGAACGCGCATGGCTACTACGACGCCTTGCTCGCGTTCTTGGAGCACGCCCACAAGGAGGGCTTCATCCGTCCCCAGCATCGCGGGCTCATCAACACCGCGGTCGAGCTCGACGAGCTCATCGAGCGCATGGCCGCCTGTGTGCTGCCCAAGCTGGAGCGGAGGCTGCTCACGGCCGGCGGACCGTAGCCGGCGCGGGGGCGGATGCGCTCGGGCTCCGCACGCCCACCTCGAGGCTCGTGCGCGAGCCCCGGGGTCGCAGCTCGCCAGTGACCGGCGGGAGAGGGTGGAGGACGGGCGTGAGCTCCCGCATCAGCGCTCGGAGGGTGGCGCGGGCGTGGGGCGACATCTCGGTGAACTGCACGCCGATGCCGGCCACCGCGCCGGCCTCGGGTCGGCGTCGCCAGGCGACGCGACCGATCACGGTGATCACATGGTGCCCCGAGGTGAGGTGGAGTCGGACCGAGGCGCCGACGCGGATCGGCGCGTCCGTACGCACGAAGATCCCACCGTCGCTGATGTCGGCGGTGTTTCCCAGATAGAGGTGGTGCCCTTGGTCGATGTCGACGGGGACCTCGAGTCTCAGTCGCGGGTGGCGTCGCCTGTCTATGCTCATGATGTCTCCTTGGGGGCCTGGGAGAGAGAACGGAGCGTTTGCGCGCGACTTGAGCGTGGTTCGAGCGAGGACCGGAGCGCGCCGGCATCCGTTTTGGGACAGCGAAGATGGGGCGATCGCTCAAGTCACGGTGGGGGTGGCCGTTCCCCCTCGTGAAGTGGAGGACGAGCCCATGCACACGAGCCCGAGAGACACGCTGGAGGCGCGGAGCGCCGAGTTGAGCCACCCTGGTCCGAAGAGCCCGGTCCGAGCCGTCTCGCTCGTGGGCTGTGAGCAACCCGAGCTCGTCCAGGCCGTCAGCGCGGCGGCGCGGGCCGCGGGCTGTGTGCTCGACGACACGGTGGAGCACGCGGCGGGGACCACGCCGTCGGTCGTGCTGGTGCCGTTCCGGGCCAACGCGATGGCGGAGACCGCGGTGGCCATTCGCGGTCGGGTGGGCATGGAGGACGCCGTGCTCGTGGCCCTGGCCCCCGAGCTCGACGACGTCACCTTCGAGGAGTCGCTCGCGGCCGGTATCGACGACTGTTGCTTGGCGACCGAGGTCGCCGTCGCTCGCACCTTGCGCGGGCTCGCGCACCTGGCCGAGGCGCCGATCTCGGCGCGCAAGACCGAGCGGGTGCTGGTCGTGGACGCGTCGCCGGTCGCTCGCGGGGCCATCGCCCGGGCGTTCGGGCGCGCGGGTTTCACCGCGTCCTTCGCCTCGAGCCCAGCCGAGCTCACCCGCGCGGCGCGCGACGTCACCGTGGCGGCCGTGATCGTGAGCGCGTCCATCGCCCGCGAGATCGAGGCCGTCGCGCCCTTCGCGGAGTTTGCGCGGGCGCTGAACCCCGACGCCGCGTGGATCATCAACACGCCGCCGAGCCAGCTGCTCGAGCAGCGGTCCGCCATCGCCGGCGCGACCGACGTGGCGATCGACGTGCACGACGCCTTCGCCTCGCCTGACACGCTGTTGTTCGTCGCGAACGCGATGTGGAGTCATCACAACGTGGACATGCGGCGCACGGCGCGGGTTCTCTACGGCACCTGCGTTCAGTTTCGCAGCCCCGGACAGACGACCGCCCACGTGGGACACAGCTACAACGTGAGCCGCGACGGCCTCTACGTGCGCACCGTCTCGCCACCCGACGTGGGCGAGAGCCTCTGGCTCGAGCTGGTGCCGCCGCGCAGCCCCCGCCGCGTACACCTCGAGGCCAAGGTGGTGTGGCGCCGCCGCGCTGGAGCCCACGAAGGCGCCGTGGCTCCTCCCGGCTTCGGCGTGGCCATCACTGGCGCGACCGAGCGCGACCGCGAGCTCTTCGAGCGTGGTTACGACGCCTTCGTCGCCGACCGCGGGCTCTGAGGCACCCAATCGACTGGGAGGACGGACGATGCGCACATCTACACTCGGCGGGTTGTTGGCCCTGGCGCTCGTGGGCTTCGCGACCACGTCGGACGCCCGCGGCGAGGTCCGTCCCTGGACGGTGGATCCAGCCGGGGAGGGGGCGGCGACGCGCTTCTTCGATGGTCTGCCGTGGCAGCCGCTCGCTGAGGCACGGGCCCTGAAGTTTGGCGAGAAGCTCGTGTGCCGCGACGGCTGCCGCGTGACGGCCGAGGGCGGGAGCACGCTCCTGCTCGAGGCGAGCGCGTCGATGCAGGCGGCCTCACCGCAGTTTGCGCGCCTCCCGGCCGATCCCACCGGCCTCGCCCAGCGCTGTCAGGTGGTCCGGCTGTTGCGAGGCACGCTGCACGTCACCCATGGCGCGGCGCGCTCACCCCTCATCGTCGAGGCTCCCAACGCGGCACCCATCATGATCCAGAGCGCGAGCGCGCTCGTTCGCGTGGCGGGGGGCGCGCTGGTCGTGATCCCCAACGGCGCTGCCGCGGTGAAGGTGGGGCGCAAGTGGGTGGAGCTCACCCCGAAGCAGGCCCACGTGGTGCGCGGCCAACATGTGCTCGAGCGCCCGCCGGTGGTGACCCCCACGTGGGACGTGGACGCGCCCAAGCAGAACCCGATCGCGCTGGCGATCGAGGGCCCGAACGCCACGGTGCAGGCCGCCTGGCACCCGGTGCCGTCGGCCGTCGCCTACCGCGTCGAGGTGGCCACCGATCCGGGGATGCGCCAGGTGGTCCAGCGCCTCGAGGTCACGGAGTCGAGTTTGTCGACGACGCTCCCCGAGGGGCGCTACTGGGCCCGCGTCACCCCGCGCGACGAGCAGGGGCTCGAGGCCCCCCCGTCGGCGCCGCGGGCGCTGCGCGTCGTGCGCGCGCTGTTGCCCAAGGGGGCCTACATCGCGCCGTCGCGCGAGATCTTGATGCCGTCGACCGGGCGGCTCCAGCTGCTCGACCCGCGCGGGCTCGAGGTGTCGGTGGGGAAGCGGGCGTTCGTGCCGGTCTTGGGCGCGTTCCAGGCCCCGCCGCGAGGTCAGCGTCTGCGCATTCGGCTCGCCGGCGACCGCGCCAGCACCACCACCTTTCGGGTCGCGCGCCGCACGCTCGAGGCCCACATCACCCTGGGTCCGAGCGCGCCGGTGTGGCCGAGCGACGAGGTGAGCATCGCGGTGAGGCTGGACGACCCGACGGGCCGCTTGGTGCCCGGCGAGATGCCGCTCGGGCTCGAGGTGACGGTTGGGGGCAAGCTCATCGCCGCGGCGTGGACGCGGAGTGGTCCGATGTGGCACACGCGCGTGGCCGGACGCACCCTCGGCGGACCCGCCCTCCTTCAGGTCGTGGCCCGTGACCCCGCCGGCCTCGCCCTCGGTCGTGGTTTCCTCGAGCTCGTCGCCGGCCCGCCGGCCAAAAACTGAAGGCCCGCCCGACGTGCCCTCGGGAGCCCCCTCCCTCGAGGCGCGGTCGGGGGAACCTCGGGAGCCAGGAGCCGAGCGATGGCGTCGGGCGAGAGCCCTCACGCGGGGGCTCTCACGCTCCGAGCCGCGACGGTCACGTCTCGCGCCACCGAGCAACGCGCCCCACCGAGCAGCGATGGTCACGTCTCGCTCCACCGAGCAGCGATGGTCACGTCTCGCTCCACCGAGCAGCGATGGTCACGTCTC
>CAYOAL010000067.1:0-31902 GCA_964401935.1 uncultured Polyangiaceae bacterium | reverse complement strand
CCACCGAGCAGCGATGGTCACGTCTCGCTCCACCGAGCAGCGATGGTCACGTCTCGCTCCACCGACCAGCGACGGTCACGTCTCGCTCCGGCCAGACAGACCCTCCGCCGCGGCTCGCTGCCGCGGTCGGCGGCAGCGGTCAGCTCGTCGCTCGGGCGCCGGCGCGCGCGGTCTGCTCGGCGAGCTCGTGGTGCTCGTAGGTATCGAGCCAGGGGTGGTCGAGCAACTCTGCCTGCGACCAACCGATGCGCTCGAGCGTCTCTCTGCACACGCGGAGCTGGACGCCGGCGGCGCCCGCCTCGGCGAGGAGCGCGGCCCACTCCGAGCGTTGTGCCTTCCGCAGGCGCCGCGCTGCGAGCCGCGGACCGAGACCGAAGAGCTCGAGACGGAAGAGCCAGCGGAGCGGCCACCCCAGGGCCGCTGGGGGGGTGGCGCGTCCCGGGCGCCCCGGGCGCGCGTTTCGTCGGTGCAGCCACGGCACTGCGCTCGCGGCCACGAAGAGGTGCACGTCGCGTCCGGCGCGAGCGGTGGCGTTGGCGAGCCGCATCGTGGCGACGAGCTTCGCGAGGTCGCCGTCGAGAACCAGGAGGGTCAGGCTCTGCTCGGCGGGGGGCGAGGCCGGCGTTGCCGCCGCGTGCTCGCTCGGCGTCGCCGCGCTCGAGAGCTCCGCCACCGCCCGCTGGAGCTCACGCACGTTGTCTCTGAGCGCCTCGAGCTCTGCCGCTTCGGCCTCGGAGAGGCTGGGGGGGGCGGGTGGGGGGAGCAGTGGCGACGCCAGCCGGAGACGGGGGACCTCGCTGGACACGCGCTCGGCGGCGCTCGCAGCGGGGGCTGCCACGTGCGCGTCATCGCCGGCGAGCACGAGCGCGCGCAAAGACTCGACCACCACAGGGAGAGAGTTCGTCGTCATGTTGCTCCTCGAGCACGAGAACGGTCACTCGCCCGCGATCTTGAACCCATGATGGTCGCTCAAGGCCGGGGTCCACGGGCCGTTCTCCAGGGTATGAACACCGCATCCATCCACCCCGTCCCGTCGCTCGTCCCGCCTCGCGTGCTCTGGTCCGCGAAAGAGGCGCGCCGAGAGCGCCGCCCCTACACCGTGACGGCGTTCATGCTCATCTTCGTGCCGATCGCCGCGATCGGGGTGCTCGGGGCTACGAGCCTCCTCCTCAAAGGGGCGCTGCTCGGCGTGTCCCTGGCCCTGATCGTGGTGGCGGCGACCAGCCTCCGTGTCCGCGAGGACGCTGACGAGGCCGCGCTCGCCGGCGCCGCCCACGACGCCGACCGCTGAGCGCGCCATGTACTGGGCGAACGCTCTCGACACGTGGGTGGACGACCGCGTCAGCGGATCTGGCGACGCGCACGAGCGGCCGCCTCGAGGCGAGCTGCCTCGGCCTCGGCCTCGGCCTCGGCGACGACCGCGGCGTCGAGCTCGGGGTTGGCGATCCGCCAGCGGGCCTCGGACAGCTGCTCGCTGTCGAGCCCGAAGAGGTAGAACAGATTGCCGTCGTCGTCCACGTCGAGGCTGACGCGTTCGTCGGGGCGCTTGGCCAGCTCGGTGAGCATCGCGTCCGCCTGCTCCTCTGGGAGGCTCAGCGTTCGCGCCACCTGGCGCGCCGTGAGCACCCCCCGGTTGTGGGCTGCCATCGAGCGAATCGCCTCGAGCTGCGTGCTCTTCTCGCGTTGCGCGCCGTGCCGTCCGAGCCTGCTCCCGCCCACCAACAGCGTGATCCCGATCGCGAGGCTGATGAGCAGGATGGGGATCGCGAACGCATAGCCGAGCAGGCCTGCCGGCCACAGGCTCTGTACCAACAGGCCGATGAACGCGGCCAACGACACGCCGCCGAGGATCGAGGCCCACCCAAAGAAGCGCGCCGCGGCGCCACCGATGCGCGACCCCTTGCCGGCGAGGTTGAGCGACTTGGCGGTGAACGGGAGTCGGCGTCCTCCACACGCGGTGCACGTGGCCTCGAGCCCCCGGAGGACGATGGGGGCGCGCTGTCCGCAGCGGGGGCACCGCGCGTTGTGGGGAGGTCCCGACACGCCGCCAGCATAGCGCAGCTGGTGGAGTGGTTGTCTGAAACGCCGAGGTCGGGCATGGTCACGGGGCATGAGCGAAGAGAGCGATGTCTCCCACGACGATACGCTGGACAAGCTCGCGGGGATGGAGGGGCCACGCGACAAGAGCGACTTTCTCGACGGCAGCGATCTCGGCCTCTCGCCCACCGTTCCGCTCGATCTGGCGCGCTGCGCGACCTACTCAGACCTGCTCGAGGCGATGCGTGAGACCGCCTTCGGTGGACGGCAGCTCGGCGCCGCCGCCGACGTGCTCGAGACGATGGTGCGTGACCCCGACTGTCTCGTGGTCGGCACCTTCAGCGGGGCCATGACCGTGGCCAAGCAAGGGCTGGTGCTGTGCGACATGATCGAGCATGGGATGCTCGATATCGTGGTGTCCACCGGCGCGCTGATGGCCCACGGGCTCATCGAAGCGGTGGGGGGCCGTCACTTCAAGGTGTCGCCCCATCTCACCGATCGGCAGCGCTACTACGCCGGCTTCGACCGGGTGTACGACACGCTGGAGCTCGAGAAGAACCTCGACGATCTCGAGGCGATCTTCGCGGAGATCCTCGCCGCTTGGCCCGACGGTGAGCAGGCCTCGGCCCACGCGCTGTGCCACATCCTCGGCGCCCACCTCCGCGACCACATGCCCGGGCGCGGCATCCTCAAGAGCGCGGTGGAGCACGCCGTGCCGGTCTACATCCCCGCCTTCACCGACTCCGAGCTCGGGCTCGACTTCGCGCTCCACAACCGCCAGCGGCGCGCGCTCGGGAAACGCACCATCACCTTCGACCCGTTCCTCGATCTCGAGGACTACACCGAGCGCGTCCAGCGCGCGAAGCACCTCGGCATCTTCACCATCGGCGGCGGGGTGCCCCGCAACTGGGCGCAGCAGGTGAGCCCCTACATCGATCTCATCCACTCGCGCGCTGGCTCGAGTGGCAAGCTCCACCGGTTTCGCTACGGGGTCCGGATCTGCCCCGAGCCAGTGCACTGGGGAGGGCTGAGCGGCTGCACCTACTCGGAGGGCGTCTCCTGGGGGAAGTTCATTCCTCCCGAGGAGGGCGGGCGCTTCGCCGAGGTGGCGGCCGACGCGACCATCGCCTGGCCGCTCCTCGTGGCGGGGGTGTTGGAGCGGCTCGCGCGCAAGCCATGAGCGCTCCGCGGGTGTATTACCTCGGGGGCAACGGCCACGCGGCCGCTCGCCTCACACGCGCGCGCGCGGCGCTCGACGACCTCACCGGCCGCGGCGAGGTGGCCCGCTTCGAGCTCGTGGAGGCCGCCTATCCTGGGTTCGAGGGCCGCGCGAGCGCGCCCAGCTTCGACGCCTTCGTGGCCACCTTGGCCGAGGAGGTGAACGCGGTCGCACCAGCCCTCGCGCTCGGCACCGGCATCGGAGGGCTGATCGCGCTGTGCCTGCGGGCCGCGGGGTGCCTCACCGGCGTGAAGCTGTGTCTTCACGCGCCGGTGCTGTGGGGGCTGGAGAAGCGCTGGGTGCCACGGCTCGTGCGCTTGGGACCGCTCCGTCGCGTGCTCCCGCCGCTCTTCGCCGCGCGCTGGTACCAGCGGCGCTTCGTGAAGAAGCAGTTCACCACCACCCTCACCGACGAGGAGGTGGCGGCCTTCTTCGACGGCTACGCGCGCTGCGCCGCGTTTGCCGACATGTTCGATTGGCTCACCCCGGCCCTGCTCCGGCGGCTGGAGCGCCGCTTCGCCGAGGAGCCCGCCTGCCTCGAAGGGGTCACGGTGTGGTGGGGCGCACAGGATCGGGTCGTCACCCCTCGGGAGCTCGAGGTGACGGCCACCGCGCTCGGGGTTCGCTGGCCGCTGGTGATGTTCGACGACTGGGCGCACTATCCGATGATCGAGGCCCCGGAGAGCTTCGTGCGCGCGCTCGCCGAGGCCGTCGCCGCGAGCGAGGTTGACGTTCGAGCCGCGCAAGACGCGCACGACGGACACGCGGAGGCACCGAACGAGAACGAGTGAGCGGGGCGTGCCCGTGTGTACCACCGGGAGGAGCGGGACAACGATGAGCTGGGAAACCCTGAGACGATTCCGTGATCCGACGATCCCCAAGCTCGACAACCTCCGCCGCGCGGCGGAGCGCGGCCTCCGCGTGCCCGAGACGTTCTGGGTGCGCGCCCGCAGCGTCGAGGCATCGCGCTCGATGGTGGCGCCTGCGGCCCTCGGTTCGCGGCCCTGCATCATCCGGTCGGGCTCTCCCACCGAGGACACCTTCGAGACCTCGAACGCGGGGCAGCTCCTGTCGGTGGTGGTTCGCGAGCCGGAGGCGTTCGGCGCCGCCCTCGACGACGTGATCGCGGCGCTGCCGCGCGACGCCGCCGGCGAGCCGCTCGGCGTGGCCTTCGTGCAGCCGCTGGTGGAGGGCGAAGAGGCGGGAGTCGCCTTCCTCGACGGTTTCTACTTCGAGAAGACGATGGCCCGCGGGAGCAACGAGGCGCTCACCTCGGGGCACGCGCGCGGGGCGGTGGTGCGCGGACATTTCGCGCGCGACGAGGCGTGGTCGCGCTGGATGCGACGCGTTCACGCGGTGTTCGCGCGTGACGTGGCGCGTGGGCCGGCGGTCCTCGACATCGAGTTCGCCCGCGACGCGGAGGGCTTCGTGCTGCTCCAGGCGCGCCCCGCCCTGTTCGAGCTCGCGAAGAACCCCACCTTGAGCCTGGCCAACCACAAGGAGATCCTCGGCGATCCTCCGAGCCCCTGGATCGTGTCGGTGCTCGTGGAGGCTGGGCGCGACGTGCTCGGGTTCTTCGGCGCCGTGGATCGGCGCGTGTCGGCGTGGGGTGACCACTACGCCATCGAGCTCGCCGAGCGAGCCTGGATGAACTTCTCGTTCTTCTTTCGGCTCATGGATCACTGGGGGCTCCCGCGTCGGTTCGTGGTGGCGGGCGTAGGCGGAGGCGGTGGCGGGCCGGCGGACGCGCGCGTGTTGTGGCGCCGCTTCCTCGCCAGCGCGCCGCGCCTTGTGTGGCTCCAGCTGCGGTCGTTGTGGACGGTGTTGACCGTGCGCCGACACCTCGCCGCGCTCGATCGCGAGATCGACGCGGCGGACGACCTCCGGGCCCTCTACGCCGCGAACGTCGCCGCGATGAGGCTCGCCATCGGCACCAACTTCGCCATCAACAGCGTGCTCACCGGCATGCAGCGGGTGCGTCGGGTTCTTCGCGTTCGGGGCGAGGCGGGGGTGGTCACCCAAGACATGATGGACGACTACCAGGGGCTCGCCGCGGTGCCGGCCTCCGAGCGGGAGGCGGCCCTCGACGCCTGGCTCGCGACCTACGGCCACCGCGGCCCCCTCGAGAGCGATCCCGCGCGGCCACGCTTCGCCGAGCTGCGCGACCAACTGCTCGGTGATCTCGAGGCGACGGCGCGGTCGCTCGAGGGCACCTCGGAGCGGGCGCCGCGCGCGCTCCGCCGCTCGCCACCGTGGCTGCTCGCGCCGCTCTTCCTCATCGATGCGCGTCGCGAGTGGTTTCGCGACGAGCTCATGCGCCGCTGGCAGCGCCTGCGCGCGGCCATCCTCGAGCGCGGCCGAGCGGCGGTGGACACGCGGCGGCTCGACGCACCGGACGACGTGTTCATGCTGCGTGGTGCCGATCTCGACACGGACGACTGGCGGGCGGCGGTCGCTCTTCGCCGCGAGCGCGTAGAGGCCGCGCGTGGGCTCGCCTTGCCTCACACCGCCTCGCGCGACGAGCTCGCCGGCTGTGTCGCCCGCGCCGCGCGGGAGCACGCGACGGAGGCGGGGAAGACCGTGTTCGAGGGCATCGCGCTGAGCGACGCGGTGGTGGAGGGGGTGGCGCTCCGCGCCGAGGATCTCACCTCGCTGCTCGGCTCGGCGGCGCTCACCCCACAGACGATCCTGGTGGTGGCGGCCCTCGAGCCGTCGTGGGCGGTCGTGTTCCCTCGCGTGGGAGGCGTGGTCGCGGAGATCGGCGGCGAGCTGTCGCACGCGTCCATCCTGCTGAGGGAGGCGCGGCGCCCCGCGATCGTCAACGCGGCGGGGGTGTTTCGCGCGGTGTCCACCGGCGACCGACTCCGCCTCGACGGGCGCGGCGGCCTCGTGGAGCTGCTCCGCTGACGCGTTCGCAGGCTGCACCCTCGGCCGACGCCTGCGCCGACGGCGAGCGTCAGAAGCGGAGGCGGAGCCCGCTCGGGGAGAGCTCGAGCTGGGCCCCGCCCACCTTGGCGAGCTCGGGCACCTGACGCGCGCCGACCGCGATCATCGGGATGCCGGCGCCCAACATGCCGAGGCCCACGAAGGCGAGCACCAGCCCGCCGGCGCGGAGCTCGAGCTCGATGTCGGGGCAGGTGCCGCTGTAACAGGGATCGGTGCGCTCCGAGTTGGCGGCGATCCCGATGCCCGCGATCATCCCGACCGCTCCGAGCACGGTGAGGCCCACCCCGACGCCCAACAACAGCACGTCGTTCTCCGTGGTGTCGCCGGTGTAGCGAGGTGCCGGCGGCGCGAAGGCACCGGGCCCCGCGCCGAGCGGGCCGCTCGCCGGGGGGAGGGGGCCGCTCGGCGGGGGCGCCAGCGGCGGCGGGCCCATCGGGGCCTCGCCCGTAGCCGGCGGCTGGGCCTCTGCTGGGGTCGACCCCGCGAGCAGAGCGAGCACGGTCAGCGTAGCGGCGGGAGCGCGTCTCACGCCTCGATTGCAGACGACCTCGGCGCCGTGGTCAAGCTGTGCCTGGCGTCGGCCCCTCCGCCGTGATACAAACTGGCCGGCCGGTCGATGATCGGCGCGCTGAGACGGGGCCCGAGAGTGAGCGAATCGATCCGTGCAATTGGGTCCCACCACCGCGTTGAGCGCGGCGGCCCTGGTCTTGGCCAGCGCCTGCTTCATCGACTTCCCCGAGATCCAGGACGAGGAGCGCGTGTGCAACGCCGGCGACCACGTCTTCTGTCGCTGTCCGGGAGGCAACCCTGGCACTCGGGAGTGTCGCGATGACGGCGCCTCGTTCAGCGAGTGTGTGATCGCCCCCGGGACGCCCTGCGATGCGGCGCCGCCAGGTGACGACCCGCCGGCGCCCCCCGCCGGTCCCCCCGGCCCGAGCACGGGGAGCGGGTCGAGCGGAAAGGGGGCGGGAGGCGGGGCGTCGAACGAGGGCGGCGCCGGTGGAGGACCCGCGGACGACTGTGGCGGCGTCGACTACTTCGGGCAGTGCCAAGGAGAGCTCCTCGCCTGGTGCGACGGCGGAGAGCTCGTCGAGAGCGACTGCGCCGCCCAAGGGAAGATCTGTGCGCTCTACGACGACGTGGTCGGCTACGACTGCGTCGAGCCTCCCGATCCCTGCGGCGGCGTCACCTTCGAGGGCGAGTGCGACGGAGAGCTGTTGCGCTACTGCAGCAGCGGCGAGCTCGTCGAGATCGACTGCGCCGCCGAGGGGCAGAGCTGCGCGTTCGTCGCCGCGAGCGGCTACTACGACTGCACCGCGCCGAGCTGAAGGGGGGGCAGCGGCGTGCTCGACCAGATGCCGATCCCCATCGTGGGCGCCGCGCTGCCGATCTCCGGGTGCGGCCGCACGATCTCGAGCTTGTGGCCTTCGTCGAGCTCGCGCCAGAAACGCGCCACCCCGGCCGTGTGCCGGTTGGCGCCCACGATGTCGTGAAACGCGAGCAGGCGGTGGGGAAACGCGCGGTTGATCTCGAAGTCGCGCCGCACCGCGCGGTAGCTGTGGTTGGCGTCGATGAACACCAGATCGATGTGACCGAGCTCTCCGCGCCAGCGCGCGAAGGCCTCGGAGTCGGAGTTGGCGCGCAGGAAGCGAACCTCGGGGGGGAGGGCGATGCGTAGCCCGAGCTGCTCGGCGTAGCCGTGATCGCACGCGGCCACGCGCTCGAAGGCGAACAGCCGGTGCAGCGTCGACGTGAGGCGCCCGGTCCAGATCCCGATCTCGAGGAACGAGCGCACGCTGGTCGCCTCGATCAGCTCACACAGACCGATGAGCTCCTCGCGGTTCTGGAGGATGCAGTCATCGAGGGGCTCCCCGTGCGCGTCGAAGAGGTCTTGGGTGCGCCGATCCCAACAGCGATCGTGGCGCAGGCGCTCGCGAAACGAGGTCATGGGCGGGTGGAGGGTCACGGCTCGGTGACGGCCGCGCAGTGCTTCGAGAGCTCGGCGGCCACCGTGTAGAAGCTGCCGTCGCGGAGCTCGATGTCGAGATCGCGGATGTGGATCGCGGTGAGCTCGCCGAGCATCACGCTGGGCTCGAAGCGGGCGGTGGGACCGAGCGTCCCCACCGTGCGGGCGAGGCCCCGCTGCCACACCACCAGCGGGAGGTCTTTGTTGCAGCGCACCGGCCACGGCCGCTTCTCGGGCGCGGCACGCGCCGAGCCGGCCAGGCCGAGCCCTCCCATGCCGTAGAGGGCGCCGAGCGGCGCGAGGGCCGAGGTCGCGTCGACCCAGCCGAAGAACAACATGTCCTCCGACACCCAGCGGATGCGCGCCATGTTCTGACGGCGCTCGAGGACGTCGACCGAGAGGTCGTCCTCGGGCTGGAGGCGCGCGACCACGGGCCCTGCTGGCGCCGCCCGGAGCTCGACGAGCCTGCCCGCGGAGAGGAACGCGGGGCCGAGCGAGGGGGCCGCGAGGACCGGCGGCTCGAAGGCCGCCACCTCGAGCCCGACGTCGCCGCAGCCCCACTCGGCGCGGAGCCAGGTGCCGTCGACGAACTCGCTGCCCAAGAAGAAGCTCACCTGCACGTCGCCGCCGCCGATCTCACCGAGGACGAGGCGGCGCCGTGGGAGCGGGACCGCGTAGCCCTCGAGCACCACCGTCTGGCGGGCGCGCACGGCGAGCTCGTCGGCGTGAACGATGGCCTTGATGGCGACCCCCGATTGGGCGAGCTCGATCACCCCGAGGCCCCAGCCGCTCTCGATCGTGACGCTGGCGGGGACGGTGGCGTGCTTCGGGAGATAGCCCCAGGGCTGGGTGCCGGCCGCGAGGTACAGGTTCGCTCCCTGTTGGGTGTTGTCCCACCGCGCCACCTCGAAGCGACAGCCCGCGCGCTCGAGGGGAAGGATGGGCGGGCGCTCGAAGGTCGCGCGGGCGGCTTGGGAGGGAGGGGGTTCGCCGACCGTGAAGGCCGGACCGTGCGCGTCGTGCGACGTCGCGCCGCCCGTCACGAGGTCGCGCGGAGGACCGCAGGCGCTGAGGAGGAGGCTAGCGGCGAGCGTATGCCAGCGCGATGGCGTGGGCATGATCGAAGTCCTCCGGACGCCCGGTCAACAGCTCCTCGAGGCGGGGCCCTCGTGAGCGCGGCCGCGCGGCCGGTACGCGCTCCGGGGCGCGCTGGCGGGTGGCCGGTCGCCGCGCCACCTCGCGGATCGCCGCCACCACCGAGCTCGGGGTCGGCACCGACGCGTTCTCGAGCTCCTCGGCGAGGCCGATGCCCGGGATGTGGGCCCCCGCGTGCAGCCCCGGCGCCACGGCGAGGCTGTCGAAGAGCTCCTCCACCGTGCGGCGGATCAGGTGCTCGCCGAAGTTGGTCACTTCGGTGTCTTCGTTGACGAACACCACCCGGCCGGTGCGCCCGATGCTGCGCTCGAGCGTCGGCCAGTCGTAGGGATGCAAGCAGCGGAGATCGATCACCTCCGCCTCGATGCCTTCCCCGGCGAGGGTGGTGGCTGCGGACAGGCACAGGTGCACGCCGCGCCCGTAGCTCACGACCGTCACGTCGGAGCCCTCCCGCACCACCTTCGCCTCCCCGAACGGGACCATCTCGAGCGCGGTGTCGGGCCACTCCGGACGCCAACCTTTGCGGTCACCGAGCGGGGCGTCGATCATGCGGTTGAGCGCGCGATGATCCGACGGCTCGCCCCCGATGAGCTGCTCGGGGCTCGTCGCGCGCACCCGCATCAGCGCTTTGGGCAAGAGCACCATCACCGGGTTCGGATCCTCGATCGCGGAGAGCAACATCCCGTAGGCGTCACGGGGGTGGCTGGGCATGAAGATCTTCCAGCCCGGGATGCGCGTCGCCTGCGCGTCGAAGGAGTGGGAGTGATAGATGCTGCCGTGGATGCCGGCGCCCACGGGCGTCATCAGGGTGAGCGGGCAGTTGAAGTCGCCGGCGCACGACCAGTAGAGATTCCCTGCGAGCTTGAGCAGATCGATCGTGTTGAACGCGTAGTCGCAGAACTGGATCTCGGCGACGGGCTTCTGACCGGCGAGGGCCAGCCCGATGGCGGCCCCGACGATCCCCCGTTCGTCGAGGGGCGTGTTCCAAGCGCTCTCGATGCCCTGGGTGGCGGTGAACACGCCGCCGAGGGGCGGGCCCACATCCTCGCCAAAGACGTCGGTCACGCCGAGCTTCGTCTCGCCGACGTGGAGCGCCATCCGCACCGCTTGAACCATGCTGGCCATGTCAGTCCTCCGCCACGATGTTGCGCTCCGCGAAGACGAAGTCGAACGCGTCGGACGGCTCCGGGCGTGGCTCGGTGAGCACCTCGCGCGCCTTCTCTTGGAGGTACTCGTAGGTGGCCTTGCGCTTCTTGGCTGCCTCCTCGAGGCTGACGACGCCGCGCCGCGCGAGCAACGCGTCGAGCTCTGCCACGCAGTCGACCTCGTCGTCGACGAAGTTGGCGCCCGACGACGAAGAGTGGCCATAGAGCCGCGAGACCTTCGCCTCGAGCACGAGCGGTCTCCGTTCGGTGCGCACGTAGCGCATCGCCTCGGAGAGGCCCTGGTAGGCCGCGACCGCGTCGTTGCCGTCGATGACCATCGTGCGCATCCCGAACGCCTCGCCGCGCGCCGCGATGGGGTTGTCGCCGTGTTGGGTGCTCGCGTGGGTGGAGATCCCCCAGTGGTTGTTGGTCACGATGATGAGGATGGGGAGCTCCGCGCCGGGCCGGCTGCTCCACACCAGGCAGCTGGCGAAGTCTCCCTCGGCGGTGCCGGCGTCACCGCCTTGCACGATGGTGATGCCGTCGCCGCCGTGGCGCCGCTGCGCGAGCGCGGTGCCGATCGCGATCGAATACTGCACCTCGATCGGCGACGAGATCGGGCACACGTTCCACTCCCGCACCGAGTAGTGGCCCACGAAGTTGCGACCGCGTGTGTACGGATCGGTGGCCGTGTTGGCCATCAACCGCAGCGAGTCGACGGGATCGGCTCCCATCGCGAGCAGCGTGGGGCTCGAGCGGTAGTGCAGGTGAAGGTAGTCGTGATCGAGCCCTCGGCCCTTCTTCACCAGGAGCCCGAGGGCGACGTTGAAGGCTTCTTCGCCGGGACCGCCGATCCAGAAGTAGCCGTCGCCTTGCCGCTGCATGCGGATGAGACGCTCCTCGAGCACGCGCGAGGTGGTCATCAAGTCCTGCATCTTCACGAGCAGCGCGTCGTCGAGCTCCTCGGGGATCGCACCGGGCGCGCCGCCCTTGTGGCGGTGGTCGAGCTTCTGCGTGTCGTTCATGGCCAGGGACGCGCACCGCCAAACGAGGCACGTCGGCGTGTTCGGGGCGTGCGAACGACTACTTAGGCGGCCCAGGCGCCCGAGGCAATCGCTCGTTGGTGCCCTCCTCGACCGGCGCGAGCGACCGGCTCACGCCGGTCATGGGGCAGCTGCGGCCGGGGCCGGCGAAGCGTTCGCGTCGAACAGGACGGCCTCCAACAGGCCCATGCGGGTGAGGATGGCGCGGGCGACCGGCTCGGTGGCCAGCTGTGGGGAGAGCGTGTCGGGGTTGGCGAGCGGCACCACCTCGAGCCGCTCGAGCGTCTTGTCGTCTTCGCGCAGCGTGACGCGCACCGCCGCCGACTCGAGCACCTCCGGCGGCGCCTGTTGGTCGAACACGAAGTTGCCGAGCGAGTAGAAGATGTAGCGCCCGCGATAGCGTGCGACCCGCTGCACCACGTGAGGGTGGGTGCCCACGACCAGATCGGCCCCGTGCTCGATGGCGGTGTGGGCGAACTGGATCTGCTCGGCCACCGGAAAGCGGATGTACTCCGTGCCCGCGTGCATGGTCGCCACCATGAAGTCGACCTTCTTGCGCAAGCTCCGCAGGGCGCCTCGGAGCTCCGAGCGCTGATCGATCCGCGCCACGTAGGGCAGGCGCACGAGGCGGCTCGAGTTCTTGGAGGTGTAGGAGGCGCCGAGGAAGCCGATCGTCACTCCCCGCACGGTCACGATCGCCGGCTCCCACGCCCGTTCGAGGTCGTGGCCGACGCCGGTGGTCTGGATGCCCGCCTCGGTGAGGCGCTCGCGGGTGCGAAGCAGCCCCTCGAGCCCGCCGTCCATGATGTGATTGTTGGCGAGGTTGAGCGCCAAGAGCCGCGCCGCGAGGAGCCCCTCGAGGGGGGTGTCCGGCTTGAGCGGCGACTCCAGGTTCGCGAAGGTGAAGTCGACGGCGCCGAGCACGGCCGTGAGCTCGCGAAAGGGCCACGAGGGGTCGCCTTTGCTGGTGATCGCGCGCTCCACGCGCCGGGTGAGGAGCAGATCGCCGACGGCGAGGAAGCGCACGCGCCCGTCGGACCCAGCCGCGAGCGGCGCCGCGGGGCCGGGCTCTCGGGGCTCCGCAGCGGAAGACGACGCGCCGCGAGCGTGGCCGGGGCCGCTCGATCGGCCGCCGGGGGGCGCGTCGGCCGTGGCGGCACCCCTCGCCGCCGGGCTCGGCGCGTCTCGGCTGGGGACGCCGCAGCCGACGAGGACACACGCCGCCCAGGCGACCGTCGAGGCGACCGTCCAGGCGACGAGGTGGGGGTGACCCATCGGGGGAGCTTTCCCTTCGTTCTCGTTCACGTCAACGGGGCGCGTGGCGTAGCCGACACCTGCGAGTTCCTGCTACCGTAGAGGGATGTCCGGCAACGAGGGGCGGCCACCGGAGGGCGCCGCGAACGCGCGGCCCAAGCTCTACAGCGTGGCCATCGAGCTGACCGCAACCTGCAACCAGAAGTGCACCTACTGTTACAACGACTGGCGCGCGGACAACGGGGCGGGGGTGGACACCGCCGACACCGACAAGCTCCTGCGTCGCGCCGAGAAGCTCCTCGACGCGCTCGACATCGACCACTTCACGCTCACCGGCGGTGAGCCGTTCGCGCGCCCCGACATCTGGGAGCTGTTGGATCTGTTGCGCTCCCGCGGCGCGCGGGTGCAGTTCATCTCGAACGGCGGCCTCATCACCGAGCGCATCGCAGCGCGGCTCGCCACCTACGACGTGACCTACGTGCAGGTCACGCTCAACGGCCCCACCGCCGAGCTGCACGAGGAGCACGTGGGGCCCGGTCACTTCGAGCCCACGCTGCGTGGGATCCGGGCGCTGGCGAAACACGGCGTGCCCGTGGTGGGCTGCGTGGTGGTTACCAAGCAGAACGGGCCGGTGCTCGGCGAGATCCTGTCCCTCTGGCACTCGCTCGGGGTGCGGCAGATCGCGCTCAGTCGCTTCTCCCCCGCGGGCTACGCGGTGAGCCACGCCGCGCGCCTGCTCCCCACGCGTGCCAGCCTGATCGCCGCCTTCGAGCAAGCGGTGCCGTTCGCCCGCGACCGAGGCATGCGGATCAGCTGCACCATGCCAGTGCCGCCGTGCACCATGGAGCTCTCCGAGTTTGCCCCGCTCGAGTTTGGCTTCTGCGCCATCGGCACCTCGATGCAAGAGGTGGCGCTCGGCCCCGACGGCAAGCTGAGGAACTGCACGCTGCACAACACGGCGATCGGAGCCGTCGACGACATCCTCGACGCGTCGGTCGATCTGGCTGCGCTCATGGCGGACGACGTGATCACCACCTACAAACGTCAGCTCCCCGAGTTTTGCGAGGGCTGCGCCTATGCCGACTCGTGCGGCGGCGGCTGCGGGGCGGCCGCGCAGTTCATGCTCGGCCGTGACGACGCGGGACGGCGTTACCCCGACCCCTTCGTGTGGCAACACATCGACGACGACTTCGAGGCTCGCCTCGAGCGAGAGCGGGCGAACGGCGTGAGGCGTCTGGAGGTGATCTTGTGACGCGCGGCGGGCTCACGCTCGGGGCAGCCCTCCTGGTGCCGTGGGGATGACGTCGGAGAGGGGCAAGACGCCGGCGCGGGATCGACCGAAGGTGTTGCTCTTGTGGCCGGGGGGCCTCTTCGCGGGGGGCGCCAACTTCGGCGTGCCTCAGCTGTTGAGCATCGCCTCGGTGCTGCGTCGCCACGCCGACGCGGTGGTCGACGTGGTGGATCTCGACATGGAGCGGGCGCTGGGGCCGATCGATCTGGGGAGGCTCCTCGGCCGCGGCTACGACCTGGTCGGTCTCTCCTGCTACTCGTCGTACGACTACCTGAAGGTCATGGCCCTCGGGGCCGAGATCAAGCGCCTCCTCCCCCGGGCGTGGGTGGTGACCGGCGGCTACCACGCGAGCGCGCGGCCCAACGACTTCACCCGCGACGGCTCACCGATCGACTTCGTGGTGGTGGGCGACGGCGAGGGCCCGTTGCTCCGCCTCGTGAAGGCCCTCGACGGCGGCAAGCGCCCGCTCATGCGCGTGGTGGGACCCGAGTCGCTCGCCGATCCCAACCTCACCGAGTACGACTGGTCGCTGCTCGAGCGCTACCGCCCAGTCGCACGGGGGGTGGCCTCGCAGGCCGAGCTCTACCTGTCGCGGGGTTGCCCCTTCGACTGTGCGTTCTGCATGGAGCGCGCGAAGCGCGACGTCTCGTGGCGAGCGCTGGAGCCGGAGCGTGCGGTGGAGGAGATCCATCGCCTCGATCGCTTCCTCGATCTCGGCCGGTGGACCCTGTTCATCGCCGACGCCCTCTTCGGCATGAAGTCGCGGTGGCGCAAGGCGTTCCTGGAGGGGCTCGCCAGGCGGCCGAGCCGCGCGCGCAAGACCTGGCTCCTCATCCGGGTGGATCTGATCGATCGCGAAGATCTCGAGCTGATGAAGCGGGCCAACGTGTCCCCCGGCTTCGGGCTCGAGTCGGGCGACCCCGAGCAGCTGAAGCGCATCCGCAAGGCGGGCCGGCTCGAAGACTACCTGGAGCACATGCTCGAGGTGGCGCGGTGGGCGCGCGAGCTCGACGTGCCGTTCGGGGCCAACGTCATCGTCGGTCACCCGGGGGAGACCGAGGCGTCGATGCGGACGAGCGCGGCCTACCTGCGGGAGCTGTTCCTCGGGGACGCGGCCGGGACCACGGGCTTTCTCTCGGTCGATCCGTTCCGGCTCTATCCGGGCTCGCCCATCGACGAAGAGCGCGACGCGTGGACGCAACAGACGGGCATGCGGGTGCACCGCTACCCCTGGTGGCACGACGGCGATCAAGACTTCCTCGCGGAGTGGGTCGACCCCTCCGCGGAGCTCGACTTCCGGCGCACGCTCACCCTCAAGCGCGAGCTCTTCGACCCCATCCTGCTCGAGATCCCGAAGCGCTATGTGTACGGCGGGCCAGCGCGCGACTACTTCATGCGCGCCATCGAGGAGCAGGTCGAGATCTGCTCCCCAAGGCGCTACGCCCACACGCTGGGCCTGTGGCACCTGTGGCGCGAGCTCACCGGCAGCACGGACGGGGCTCGCATCGCCGGCGTGGCCGACGACGTGGAGCTCGCGGAGCTGAGCGGGCAGGCGCGGTTGGACGCGCTCGCGGCGCGGGGGATAGCGCTCTCGTCCGAGCTCGCGGCGGCCATCGAGCGGGTGCCGCGCGAGCGCTACGTCGACGTCGAGCATGTTCACGAGGCTTCTCGGGATGTCGCGCTCCCCCTCACCGAGGACGGCGGCTCGACGATCAGCGCCATGCACGCCTACGTGACCGCCTTCGAGGCGCTCGAGCTCGGGCCCGGGGACGCGCTGGTGGAGCTCGGCGGAGGCACAGGCTACGGGGCCGCGCTCGCGAGCGAGCTCGTGGGGGAGGGGGGGCGCGTGCTGTCGCTCGAGATCGAGGCGAGCCTCGCCCGGGTGGCGACGGAGAACCTCGCGACCTATCCTCAGGCGCGGTTCGAGATCGGGGATGCCCACGACATCGAGCGTTGGCGTGGCGCCTCGAAGATCTACGTGGCGTTCGCCGTCGACGAGGTGCCCGAGGCTTGGCTCGAGGCGCTCGCACCGGGGGGGAGGCTGGTGGCCCCCGTGGGCGAGCAGGCCGGTGGACAGGAGCTCACGCTCTTCGTCGAGCAGGGAGGCGCCATCGAGCGCCGGAGCCTCGGTCGCGTGCTCTACGTGCCGGATCGCGGCGCGCTCAAGCGCCACCATCCGACGTCGTGAGGGCGCGAAAGAGGGCCAGGAGACGCGGCGCGAGGGCGCTCGCTCGTGGCGTGGGGATCGCCGCAAAATGGGCGAGCCAGCGCGCGTGGGCGCGGTCGAGCCCGCTCTCCCTTGCGCGCTCCGCGAGCAGCACCACCGCGACGTGCTCGACGTCGCGCTCGGTGACGCCACGATGGGAGCGAGCACGCTCCGCGACCTCGCCGACGGTGGCCTCGTGGGCCGCCTGCCAGGCCACGTGGTCGGGCTCGAGCGCGAGCGCGCGGCAGGGCGTCCCAACCCAGATCGCGTCAGCCATCAGGCGGCCGCGTAGCCGCAGCGAGCGAACCGGCACCAGCGGGTAGCGCGCCAGCCGTGGACACGCGGGGAGCACATCGGTGAGCGCCCGCACCAGCGTCGCGTCGGGCACCGGCACCGGCGGGAGCAGCGTGAGGACCGGCTGCTCGAGCCAGGCCGCGCAACGCAAGAGCTCGGCGGCTTGGGTCACCGGGGAGAGCGCGGCCACGAGCCCGGGGGAGGCCTCGAGGTCGGCGAGATCGGTCGTCGCCGCGCGCGCAGCCTCCTCCACGCTCTCAAACAGCAGCGCCGTAAGTTGAGCGCGAGCGAGCGCTTCGTGATCGGCGAGCAGCGCCGCGAGCACCGCGGCGTCCTCCCCGAGAGGTCGCGCGTGGGCCGGACCGGCGTGGTGCTCCACGAACTGGACGTAGACCGGGTCGAACACGCTCGCAGGGAGCGCGGCGGTGCCGTGCACGTGGGCGAGCACGTGCCAGACGAGCTCCGGCCACGTGCGATGGGGAGCGAAGGCGAAGCTCGGATTGGGCGCGGCAGACACGGCGAAATTGGCGGAGGGCGAGACCCGGATCACCCGGTCCTCGCCCCTCCGTACGTCGGTCGACCCGACCTGTCACTCGTCGTCGTCGTCGTCTTCGTCGACCTTCTTCTTTTTCTTCTTCTTCTTCTTGGGCTCTTCCTCGTCGTCGTCGTCGTCGTCGCCCTTCGCCTCGTCGTCGTCGTCGTCGTCGTCGTCGTCCTCCTCGACGTCGACCTTCTTCTTCTTCTTCGGCTTCTTCTTCTTCTTCTTGGGCTGGTCGTCGCCCATGTCGAAGTCGCTCTTGACGGCGGCTCCCCCCTCCCCGACGTCGATCATCTTCGCCTCCTTGCACCGCGCTGGCCCGCCGCTGGCGTCCGCGCAGTAGTACACGGTGGAAGCGAACACGAGACCTCCGAAGGAGGTCGTCTCCACGTACCACGCCTCTCCGTTGACGTTGTTCTGGCCGGCGACCGACGACGTCACGTGAGAGCAGCCGACGGCGGGTGCCGACAGCGCGAGGGTGGTGGCAACAATCATGGCTCGACGCATCATTCGGCCTCCACCTGCTCGACCTCCCAGCAGACCGGCTCGCCACCGTTGGCTTCGCAGTGGTACATGCTGGAGCCGAAAATGCTCCCGTCGACGACCCAGGCTTTCCCTTGAACGGCAGGGGTCGCCGTCATGCCGACGCAGCCTGTCGTCAGCAACAGGGCGCCCGCGATCAACAACCACACCTTACGGCGCATGGTCTCCTCCTTGTGTGTGTGGCGGGTCGTACGGAGGGGAAACGAACAATCTTCCCGACTTTTCGCGCATTCGTACGGGTGTGTTCACCGGTCGCCCCGGGGGCGGGCTCGGCCGGCCGGGGTCCGCCTCACACCGGCAAGAGGTGCCTGTGGAGCCGCCACGTGGCGTCGGCGCGCGGCGCCTCGCTCCAGCCCTCGTCCCCGCGGGCCTCGACGAGGGCGGCGTTGGCCGTTCCGAGGGACACGTTCACGCGGGTGAGCGCGCTCGCGAGCTCGCTCAGGGTGGGGTTGTGCCCCACGACGAGGACGGTCGCGATCGACGGCTCGACGTGACACAGCTGCGCTTGGAGCTCGCGGACGCCACCGTCGTACAAAGACGGCACGGTGGTCACGGCCACTCCGCTGCGCGCGGCGACGGCCTCGGCGGTCGTCAGCGCTCGCAGCGCGGGGCTCGTGAGCACGAGCTCCGGCAGCCAACCGGCCTCGTCGAGGAGCTCGGACACCCGGGCCGCTTGCCGTCGTCCGTGGTGGGTGAGGGGACGTTCGGCGTCCGACTGATCGAGGCTGCCGTGCGCGGCGTCTCCGTGCCGGAGGAGGATGAGGCGGGCCATGGGCTCCAGGATAAGGCGCCCCACCGTCGATGGAAGCCCCATCCCGCGAGCGAGGGCGGATCGATGTCGGCGGAGCCTCCTGCTACACTAGACCACATGTCTAGCGGACTCGTCGCCGGCTCCGAGGACCACAGCCGGGGGTTTCGGCGCATCGTCTATCTGCTCATCTGGCTGGTGATCGTTCCCACGGCGCTCTTGCTGATCATGGGCATCCTGATGCTCGTGCTCTGGCAGGCGCAGCTCAACCTCTTGTTCGGCATCCTCTCCATCACCCTGGTGGGATGCATGGTCACCGGGGGCGTGCTGTCGCTCGTGTACCTCGGCCGGGAGGCCAACCTGTCGCGCCTTCAGCTCGACTTCGTCTCGAAGGTGAGCCATGAGCTGCGCACGCCGCTCACCTCGATTCGCATGTTCGTCGAGATGCTTCAGGCGGATGACGGGCGCGATCCAGCGGAGACGGCGCTCTGTCTCGACATCCTCCAGAAGGAGACGATTCGCCTGAGCGAGCGCATCGAGCGGCTCCTCGACTGGGGACGCATGGAATCGGGGCGCCGGGTCTACGACATGAAGCGCCACACGAGCGACTCCATCATCA
Source organism: uncultured Polyangiaceae bacterium (assembly GCA_964401935.1). Lineage (GTDB taxonomy): Bacteria > Myxococcota_A > Polyangia > Polyangiales > Polyangiaceae > JAPYTK01. Next base: position 12,898 of record CAYOAL010000067.1, on the reverse strand, counting down.
CGGCTGCGCTCGAGGCCTTTCAGGTCACTCAGCTCGGCCAGCGCCACGACATCGAGCTGGACGTGGAGCCCGGCATCGAGGTGTACGCCGACCGTGAGGCGCTCGTGGACGCTCTGGTCAACCTGCTGGGCAACGCCGTGAAGTACGGGGGCGAGTCGCCCCGCATCGTCGTCTCCGCCCATGGCGACCTCCGCCACCTCCGTCTGGCCGTGGCAGACGATGGCATCGGTATCCCGAAGCGCGAGCACAAGAACATCTTCCAGAAGTTCTATCGCATCAACGACCTGCTCTCACGCGACGTCGAGGGCTCGGGGCTGGGCTTGGCGATCGTGCGCCACGTGGCGCTCGCCCACGGGGGCCGGGTGGAGGTAGAGAGCGAGCCTGGGGTCGGCAGCACCTTCACCGTCGTGCTCCCCCGTGATCAAGCGGCGCACCGTGACCAGGGGGTGTCCCGCGTCCAAGAGGTGGCGGAGGACGCGCGCGCATGATCCGCGGCGCCGTCGTCATCCCGTCTCGTGGGCGACATCGACGTGTTTCGGGGTGGCGAAGCGCGGATTCACCCTACTAGGATGTCGCAGGCTTTCGCCCATGGACCACGCCGCGCGCATTCTGGTGGTGGAGGACGACCCCTCGATTCAGCTGGGGTTGCGGATGAACCTGCGCCGCGAGGGGTATGAGGTCGAGGTGGCGGAGGACGGCGCGCTCGGCCTCGAGCGGCTGCGCGACGCCCAATGGGATCTGTGCATCCTCGACGTGATGCTCCCCAAGCTGAACGGCTACGAGGTGCTGCGAGCCATGCAGCTCGAGGGTCTCCGCACCCCGGTGCTCGTGGTGAGCGCGCGCACCGAAGACTACGACAAGGTGATGGGGCTCGATCTCGGGGCCGAGGACTATGTCATCAAGCCGTTCAGCCTTCCCGAGCTGCTCGCCCGCGTGCGGGCGGCGCTGCGGCGGGGGCGCGGTCCTGTCTCGGCGGAGCGCTGGACGTTCGGCGAGGTGACGCTCGATCCGGTGACGCGGCTCATCACCAAGCGCGGAGACCCGGTGGAGCTCACCGCCACCGAGTACAGCGTGTTCGCGACGCTCGTGCGCGCGCAGGGGCGAGCCCTCAGCCGAAAGCAGATCTATGAGGCGGTGTGGGGCGAAGGTCACGCCGGCACCCACCGCACCATCGACAACTTCGTGGCCCAGCTGCGAGGGAAGCTCGAAGACAACCCTGCCGCCCCGACGTTGCTGCTCACCGTCCGCGGCGTGGGCTATCGGCTCGCGCCTTGAGTTCCCTGGAAGGTGCAGCCGCACCCTCCCCACGCTGCGCGTGGGGCTCCCTCCCACCGTGTCGCGCCCGGGGCCCAACACCAAGCGCGCTTCGTCTCGAGTGGAGTCACCCGGCCGGCTTGAAGCTCTTGGCGATGTCTACCAGCGTCTGCTTCGTCTCTTCGGGGGTCTCGGCCTGATCGGTGGCGTGCATGATCACGACGTAGTCGTCGCCGCGGCACAGGATGAGCGTCGAGACGCCCATCATCGGTCGTGACGCGTCCGGCGCCTCGCCTCCTGGGCTCGGGGCACGATTGGCCGACACCGCGTAGAGCGCGCGGTGGCCCGCGATCTGGAGCTCGGTGACGCCCTGCATCTGCCGCATCGCGCGCTTCTCTTGGTCGGTCTCGTTCTTCGCCTTGTTGGCGCGCTCGAGCTCGCGATCGAGGATCGCCTCGCAGCTCTGCCCCTCGCGATCCATCTCGTTGACCAGCACCAGGCGTTTCTCGCTGCCGAGCTCGTACTTGTGGGCGGCCTTCACCACCCCCGGGAGGCGCTGCGCCGCGTTCTTCATCTCGCGCAAGGTGGCCTGCTCCGGCATGAGGAGCGTGGCGCCGCTCGCGAGCCTCACGGTGCGCGCGTCGCCGGAAGGCGCGGGGCCTGGCGACGGCGCGTCGCCAGGCGCCGACGGGCTCGCGGTCGGGGTCGGGACGACGGCCGCGCTGCCGACGCCGCTCGCCGCAGACGCTACCGGCCCCGACCCACCGCCGCCGCCTCCGTCGGTGGAGTGACAGCTGGCGAGCATCGTGAGCGCGAGGGCGAGGCGGCGAGCGGAGCGCATGGGGTTAACCGAACGGATCGCGCTGCTCGCGTCAAGCTGGGAAGCAGCGTATAACGCAGCGATGGGCGGGCTGCGCAGGTTGGTGCCGACCGCGGTGTGGGGGCTCTCGGCTTGTCTCGTGGGTGCGGTCGTCGTGGGCTGCGGCGGTGACGGCACCACCGGCGGCTTCGAGCAGCTCGGGGGCGGCGGCGGCGGCGGTGGCTCGAGCGCGGCGGGTGGGACGGGGCCCTCCGCGCACGTGAGCAGCAGCGCGCAGAGTGGTGGCGGCGCTGCGGCCCTCGGTCCGCCCTATCCCATCGTGCTCGCGCACGGCTTCTTCGGCTTCGACGACTTTGCGGGGGCGGGCTTCGTCGACTACTTCCACGGGGTGAAGGCCCACCTCGCGACGCGCGGCGAGCCGCTGGTCTTCACGCCAGAGGTGGATCCGTTCAACGACTCGACGACGCGTGGCGCGCAGCTCGCCGAGAAGATCGAAAGCATCCTCGCCGAGACCGGCCACGAGAAGGTGAACATCGTGGGCCACTCGCAGGGGGGCCTCGACGCGCGGGTGGTCGCGTCGCTCTACCCCGAGCGGGTCGCGTCGGTGATCACCCTGCAGACCCCGCACCACGGCACGCCGGTGGCCGACATCGTGCTGAAGCTCGTGGCCGATCCGGCGCTGCAAGACCTCCTCGATCTGCTCGTGCAGCTGGCGGGGCAGGCCCTCTACGACGAGGTCGGCGCGGAGACGAGCCTCGCCGCCGCGCTCCGCGAGCTCTCCGAGGAGGGGGCGGCGACGTTCAACGCCACGTACCTCGACCGTCCCGGCATCTACTACGCCTCCATCGCCGGCCGCAGCGACCACCACGACGGTGGCAGCGACTGTGCGGTCAACGACGCGCCCAAACTCATCGCGTCGTGGGGAGGCGAGCGCGATCCGATCGAGCCGCTCTTGTCGGTGAGCGAGGCGATCCTCGACGGCGGCCTCGGCGATCCCTATCCGAACGACGGGCTGGTGCGCGTTCGCGACGCCCGCTGGGGGCGCTTCCTCGGCTGCCTTCCCGCCGATCACATGGATCAGATCGGGCAGCTGTTCGGGGACAGTCCCGGTCTCGGGAACGCGTGGAGCCACCTCGAGTTCTTCGACGAGCTGGTGCAGCACCTTCGAGCCCAAGGGTTGTGAGATGAGCATGAGCGACGACGATAAGAAGCGTAAGCAGGCCCGCGACGTGATCTTGGCGCGGCGGCAGTTCTTCATCGCCTCGGCCATGGCCGGCGTCGCCCTCGGCGGGTGCGACAGGAACCCCGCCGTCTGTCTCGACGTCGCGGTCGAGCCCACGCCCGGCTCCTCGCTCGGCCCTGGCACGCCCTCGGCGTCGACCACGGTGGCGACCCCGGAGCCGTCGGTCGCGCCCACGGCGTGCCTCGACATGCCCGTCGAGCCGTCGATATGCCTCGCCGTTCCGATGCCGAACGACAGCGCCGAGCCCGCACCCCGCGTCTGTCTGAAGCGCGCACCACCCCCGCCCGACCCCAGCCCGAAGGTCTGCCTGCGGAAGCTCCCCACCCCCAACGACCCCGTCGACGGCTGACGGGCCCCGAGAGACCAACATGCTCACCGATGAACACCGTGTCCGCCTGAGTCGAGAGTGGTCGGAGGCCGTGACCGCCTGGGAGCGCGACGCACGAGCGCGCGACCTCACGGCGCGCTGGCGCGCCGCGACGTTCTCCCCGCCGCCACCGGCGTCGGAGACGGACGACGCCTCCCCGCCGAGCGCGCCCCCCGCGTGACGGCGCGGCGTCGAGGCTGGCCGACGCTCGGCTCACCGGCTCGCGGCGCGTCCGGACTCAGGCGCTCTCGGTGGCGAGCAGGTGCTCCACCCAGCGCTCGGTCGCGTCGGCGTAGGAGAGCGCATAGTAGAGGAAGATGATCCCGACGTTGGTGCGCGCGAGCCCGCCGTCGTGCACTCGGTAGGCGCGGTGGCTGGCGCGGAGGAGGCCCCCGAGGAGCGGGGTGCCCCAGTGCTTGCGACCTTCAATCACGTCGACGAGCTGCGAGGCCGCGATGGTGTTGAGCACGTCGTAGTCGTCGTCGAGCTGCCGCGTGCAGCGCGCGCCCGCGCCGCCGAGCTCGAAGGTGTAAGCGTCGCGGCGAGACGGGTACACGACCTCGAGCACGAGCTTCAGCGGGTCGGCGGCGTGCATCTCGGGGTAGGCCCGCTCGAGCGCCAGCGCGAGCGGCCCTTCGATCCACGGCTCCGCGACTGCCGCGAGCGCTGCCTCGGGGCGCCCGTCGAGGTTGGGGTCGATCAGCGCCGGGATCTCGAACGGCACGAAGGGGCAGGGGTCTTTGGCGCCGGTGACGCGCACGAGGCCCGCGCCGCCGCCGCTCCGGTGGCTCACGCCCTCGCGGGTGACAGCGTACACGTCGCCGATGCCGCTCGGATAGGCGCTCACCGTGGGACACCGCACCGCGACGTCGCGCAAGAGCCGCCGCTCTGGCACCGGGTAGACGGTGCGGTTGAGCCACGCGTAGGGCTCGACATGACGAGCGCCGGCAGAGCCAGGCACGATGGCGCGGGCCCCGAGGGCCGCGATCTTCTCGAGCAGCGCCGCATACTCCGCGGTGGGAAAGCCGATGTGGCGGGCGAGGGTGTGGTTGATCTCGAGCAGGGGTTGCCACTGGACGATGCCCAGATCGACGCCGTCGCAAAGCTCCGGACGGCCGAGGGCCTCCGCCGCCTGGGCCAACGTGCGGGTCACGTCCGCGGCGTCACGGAGTACGGTGTCGATCTGGTTCCACACCACCCCGTCGGCGCTGGCGACCATCACGCCCCACTCGATCTCTGCGCCGTAGGAGGGGGTGGTGAACAAAAGGGCGTCGGCGAGCTCGATCCGATGGAGCGCGTCGACCCGCGCCACGGTGTTGAAGCCCACGCGGCGGGCCACCCGCTCGATGAGGGCGTCGGAGGTGACGACGACGGTGTCGGGATCGAGCGCGGCCAGCTGGCGCAGGGTGGCCACGTCGAAGTGGTCGGGGTGCCGGTGCGAGACGATGACGAAGTCGGCTTGGAGCGCGGCGGCGTCGATCTCGCGGGGCGGGTTGATCTCGAACAGTCCTCCGTGGTGGGTCGCGCCGAGCTGAGGATCGAACAGGAGGCGGAGCTCTCCCACCGAGACGTGCCACATGGCGTGACCGAGATAGCACCAGTCCATGAGTCGACAGCGGCGGCGTCTCTACGGCGAGGCGTCGCTCAGAAGGTGAGGGTGAAGCCGTCGGGGTTCGGGCGAATGCGGACCCGAGCCGCGTCCGGGGGGTTCTCGGGCTCGTCGGGGCCGCCCGCGAACACCAACAGGAGCGTGCCGGTGAGGGCGAGCACGCCGGCCGTCGCCCACATCACGTTGGTCGTGGTTCGGAGGGTGGCGGCGCGGTCACGGGCGCCGGCGTCCGTGTTTCCCGACGCTTCGAACTCGTCGCGGGCTTGCAGCGCGGCGACGCCGAGCCCGATCGCGACGCCCCCCGCCACGACCCCTGCTCCGGCGAGGACCCAGCCGCTCACCCACTGCGCCTCGTTCTGCGTGGCTGACGGCGCGTCGGGATCGGGGACGGGACCGGGCACCGGCAGCGCCGTCGTCGGCGTGGGCGCGGGGGCCACCGTCGGCACCTCGGCGGTGAGATCGACCTCGAGCTCTGCGCCGGGCGACGCCACCTCGAGCTTGCGGGTGACGCGTTGGCCACCGGCGAGCTCTGCGGTCAGCTCGTAGCTGCCGGGGCGCAAATGAATCGAGGTGGGCGTGGGACGGGCCAGGGCGTGGGCCACCGTCACCCGCGTGCCCTCCGGGCCGAGCACCACCGCCACCGCGAGCTGCGGGCGCAGCACGGCGAGTCGTGCCTCGCCGTCCGCGGCTTGGGCCTCCGAGATGCCGTCCATGGCCAGCGCCTCGGCCAGGGCGTCGGCAGCGCGCGCGAGCTCGCCAGCCGCTTGCCACGCGAGCCCAGCGTTGTAGATGGCGTTGGGGTGGGGGACGAGGCGGTGGGACACCTCGAAGGACTGGGCCGCCGCCTTGAAATCACCGCGGGTGTAAGCGGCCTCCGCCGCACGGAAGGTCTCGCCCGCCGCCACCGTGTTGTCGTCGGCGTGTGCGCTCGTGGTCGAGAGCAGCGTGCACCACAGAACCGAGACGGCGATCGCCCAACGCGAGAGGTGGCTCATTGGTGGGGGTTGGTGGCGAGCGGTGCCGCGGTCGGCCGCGGCAGCGGTCGGGGGCTCGGCGCGGCCGAGCGCGGTGGGAACTGTATCGCGACCGACGTCCCCCGCGCAGCCAAAGTGACACGCGCCACGCGACCGTCGGCGGCCGTGGCCACCACCGGCTGGGCCGCCGCCGAGGTGGCCTCCTCGAGCTCGAGCTGCACCCTCGCGTTGGGCGGCGTCACGGTGAGCGTCTTCGGGCCGACCTGCACCGCGACGAGCGGCGCGTTGGCCTGGACGTCGATCCGCACGAGTCCCGTGGCCGGGGCGTCCGAGGGCGGCTCCGGGCTCGCGTCGGCGGTGGTCGCCGGCGCTGCCGCCCCATCGGCGGGGGCGAGGGACGACGCTCCGGGGCTCGTGTCCGCGGGGCCGGCGGCGGCGACGTCTGCGCGCGCGGCTGCGTCGCCGGGCGGTCGCGTGAACGCGTAGCCGACACCCACTGCGAGCAGGAGCGCGGTCGCGCCGAGGGCCAGCCGCGACCGCGTGGCGGAGGTGCGGGCGTCCCGCGTGGTCTGGGTGGAGTGGGTGACTTGCGTCTGTTCTTCTTCGCGCTGCCCAGGTCCGAGGTCGCGGAGCTCGCCGACCGACGTCTCGCCGGTCGCGTCGCGCACGCCGCGGGTGTCGAGCGGTGAGGTGGTCAGCTCGAGCGTGTCAATGGTCGACTCGCGCGCGATCTCGTTGAGCTCGCTGCGCAGCTTCAGCACCTCGGACACCTGCTCGCGTCGCTTCTTGAGGCTCTCGCCCGAGGTGGCGTGGAGGAACGCGGCCACCTCGTCCATCGAGGCCACACCCACGCTCGCCGCTGCCGCGCGCTCGAGCTCCTCGGCGAAGCGCTTCGCGGTGGGACAGCGCTTCCGCACATCCATGGCCAACGCGTGGGCGACGACGTCTTCGAGCGGCTGAGGGATGTCGCGCATCACGGTGCGCAGGCGCGGCGGTGGCTCGGTGATGAGCTTGAGCAGGATCGACGCGTCGTTGCGGTCTTTGTAGAGGCGGCGGCCGGCGAGGGTCTCCCAGGCCATCACCCCCCCCGCCCACACGTCGCAGCGCCGATCGATCGGCTCGGTGCGGGCCTGCTCGGGCGACATGTAGTGGATCTTGCCCTTCACCAACCCGGTCGCGGTGTGGCTCAGCCGCGTCGTGGCCTTCGCCACGCCGAAGTCGGTGAGCTTCGAGCTGCCGTCCACTCCGACGAGGATGTTCTGCGGCGAGAAATCGCGGTGCACGAGGCACAGCGGCGCTCCCGACTCGTCGGACAGCTCGTGCGCGGCGTGCAGGCCCAGCAGCGCGTCGAGGAGGATGCGGATCCCAATCGGGGCGGGGACCGTCGCCTCGTGCTTGCGGCGGGCGCGCATGAGGCCGGCGAGCGAGTCGCCCTCCACGTACTCCATCACGAGGAACACGCCGTGCGGGTCGTCGCCCACGTCGAGCACCTGCACCACGTTGGGGTGCTGAATCCGTACCGCGAGCTTGGCCTCCTCGATGAGGTCGGTCGAGAAGTGCTCTTCCTCCCGGAGGTGCGCGTGCATCACCTTGAGCGCCACCTCGCGCTGGAAGCCCCCGAGGCCGCGGCTGCGCGCGAGATACACCGTCCCCATACCGCCGCTGGCGATGGGGAGGAGCACCTCGTAGCGCCCGATCCGCTCGGGGACGAGCGGCGAGCCGCGTTTACCGCGCCGTGTCATCTGACCTCGCACCCACGATTCGACAAACTGTATCACCGGTCGGGCGACAACCCGGTAGAGTTGTGGCGGGTCTTCGACGGGGGGCGGCGGTAGCTGGCGATGGGGCGATGGGCAGAGAACAGCTAAACGTGCTCGTGATCGACGACGACCCGGCGATGACCGAGCTCCTCAGCGCGATCATCCACCGGGTCGAGCACCAAGTCATCACCGCCGCCTCGGCCGAGGAGGGGCTCGAGCTCTTGCCCTTCTGGACGTTCCAGGTAGCGTTCCTCGATCAGAAGCTCCCCGGCATGGATGGCTTGGTGTTGGGGGAGTACCTCCGCCGGAACAACCCGGACATGACGGTGGCCCTCGTCACCGGCGATGACGACCGCAGGCTGGAGAAGAAAAGCCGAGATCTGCAGATCGTGTACATCGCCAAGCCCTTCAGCGTGGAGGATATTCTGGGTGTGCTCGACGCCTACGTGGAGGGGGCCAAGGAGCGGCGTGAGGAGCGCCTTCGCCAGCGCGACGGGAGCTACGCGCCACCCATCGCGGCCCACGTCGACGACCTCGCGGCCGCGTTCGCGGTGCCCAGCGTCCCCGCGCGGCTCCAGGAGCGCCTGATCGAGACCATCAAGCGCACCCTCAACAACCTGAGGTCGGTGGGCCGCTACACCGAGCGCGACCGCGTGCTCGCGCTCGCCGGCCTCCTCACCGCGCGGGTGCTCGGGCTCGATCTCCGGAAGGCGGGCGGCGACAAGAGCCTCTTCGAAGAGTACGACGCGCTCATGCGTGAACAGGGGCGCCGACCCGAGTTCTCGTCCCTGGCGCAGCACGACGACGCCTGACCGCAGTCTCCCACGCGTCCGCGGACCCCCACGCGCGGGCCGCGCTCGGCCGGTTAGGCCTCCTCGGCGGCCGGCTCGCGAGATCGACCGATGTTGATCACGTAGCCGAACAGGCCACCGGTCACGAACATGATGAGGCTGTAGATGGCGGGCGCGATGGCCATCACCGAGTTGCCGAGCAGGCTCTGGGTCACCAGGATGGCGGTGGTCCCGTTCTGGATCCCCACCTCCAGGCCGATGGTGACCTGCTGCGATCGCTCGAGCTTCGCGGCGCGGGCCGCGAGGAAGCCGAGGGTCATCGAGATCACGTTCAACGAGAGCGTCGCGAGGCCGGTCTGCGCGAAGAAGCGCGGCAGGTCGGCGGCTTGTTTCTTGACGAGGGCGGCGATGATCGCGAACAGGATCACCACCGAGGCGATCTTCACCGGCTTCTCGGCCTTGACCGCCCACTCCGGCTTCTTGGCCTTGATCGCCATCCCGATCGCCACCGGGACCACCGTGATCAACAGGAGCGCGGCGATGGTCTGGCCGATGGGGAGAGCGATGGTCTGTCCCTCGCCCATGAGCTGGGTCATCGCGATCGACGTCAGGATCGGGATGGTGAAGGGCGACACCACGCTCACCACCGCGGTCAGGGTGATGGAGAGGGCCACGTCGCCGCGGGCGAGGAACGTGAGCATGTTGGACGTCGCGCCGCCCGGGCAGAACGTGAGCACCATGAGCCCCACCGCGAGCTCGGGCTGGTCCATCCGGACGAGGTGCACCACCGCCCACCCCACCAGGGGCAGGAGGATCATCTGGCACACCAGCCCCACCACGGCCGCCTTGGGGAACTGGACCACCCGCTTGAAGTCGTCCTTCACGAGCGACAGGCCCATGCCGAGCATGATGAACGCGAGCGAGATGGGGAGAACGACGTCGGCGAGGAAGCTTTTCTGCATACGACCCCCTCGGGGCCCGGCCCCGAATAGCGGCGCACGGTACCGTTTGTGGGCCGGTTGTAAAGCCTGCTCGTTGGGTCGGGCTCGGGCGCGCCGTAGGCCACACGTAAAGGCGGCTCCTCGGCCACGCCCACGCATGGCGACCTCGGTTCACGGTGCGCCACCATGGATCGCGTGGTTGCGGTGGCGCGTGGGTTGCAATGCTCCCTCAGGGTGCCGCGCTGGCGGCAGAGGAGGTAGGGATCATGAAACGGTTGCTTGGAGCGTGCTTGTGGTTGGGCCTCGTGATGGCGGCGGGCGCGTGTAGCTCCGAAGAGAGCTGCGTCGACACCTGCGAGGAGGCCCAGACGCGTGACTGCACGTCGATCAAGGGAGATTGCGCGCGGTTCTGCGAGGCCGCGTTCAACATCGAGGACGAGAGCGGCTGCGGGGACGAGCGCGAGGCGTATCAAGACTGCATGGACGCGAGCGACACGTGCAACAACAGCTGCGACGCGCTCGAGAACGATCTCTCGAGCTGTCTCGGCGCTTACTGCATGACGCGCGCGAACACGCCCGACTGCCAGACGCTGATCAGCTCGTTCTGACGCTGGCTCACCGGGGGCGAGGGCCGGGGGGGGGCGCGCTCTCGACCAGCTCGAGGTAGCCCATCCACGCGCTCATCGCGTGCTGCACGTAGTCGATGCGCACCTCGGTCGCGCGGGGGTCCGTCGAGCTCAGCGCGCGTGGCAGGGCCCCGGCGTAGTCGCCCTCCGTCACCTGGGCCCGCAGGAGCAGCTCGATTCCGGCGTCGATCGCCTTCCGAGCACGGGCCTCGAGCGCGGTGTCCACGCCGTCTTCGAGCAGCGGGAGCGCGGCGATGAGGCCTTCGAGGCGCGTGGCCGCCGGCGTCGTTCGACCCTCGGGGTCGAAGGCCCCGTAGAGCGGGGAGCTCGGGTCGAGCACCTGCTCCGCGGACAGGACGCTCTCGCAGATCTGCAGGGCGTGGGTCTTCAGCAGGCCGCGGTCGCGCGGCCACTCGGCGTGGCCATGCAGCGCGAAGAGGCGTCCGGTCGCGATGAGCGCCCAGTGGTCGGGCTCCACCCGCGCCCGTCCGCGTCGTTGCTCGGCCAAGAACCCGAGCGCGTGCACCGCCGCGTCGAGCCAGCCGCTCGCCGGAGAGAGCTCGTGCAGCATCAACAGGCCGAGCGCCGCCTCGCCCGGATAATAGAGGGAGGTCCACGTGTCGCTCTTGCCCCGCGCCGTGAAGTACTTCGAGTAGAAGCCCCCGTCCGGCTTCTGCAGGTAGGTGATGAAGCTCCCGAGGCGGCTCATCGCGGGCAGATCGGCGGTGCCGACTCCGGCGCTCTCCTGGGCCGCCAAGGCCACCAACGCGAGGCCCGCGCCGCCGAGCTTCGCCTCCTCGCGCTCCTCGGTCTCCCACACCGCGAGCGTGTCGTCCCGCTCCGCCGGCGGGCCCATGAAGCGCCGCAGAAAACCCGCGCTCTTGGCGAGAGCGTCGGCGAGCTCCGGCGAGGGCCACCGCTCGTGGTAGGTGGCCAGCGCGTACATCGTGCCGGCGTGGCGGAGCATGTTGTACGACGGCTTCACCTTCACGCTTGGATCGAGGTTGATGCGGTAGATGAAGCGGCCATCGGGCTCGACCGAGCCCACGAGATATTGCGCGCCGAGCTTTAGGGCGTGGCGCACGCGGGCCGCACGCTCCGGTGCCCGGTCGGTGGCGGCGCTCGGCGCGGCGGTGGGGGTAGGGAGCGCGACCGGGCGGGGCGCCGGCCGCGGCACCGTCGGGCACGATAGGTTCGCCGCGGAGAACACGGCGCTCAGCACGAGGAAGAGCTGCCTGAGCGCTTTGCGTTTCACCGCCGCTGTCGTAGCTTGCCCCGCCTCGACCGTCGAGGCTCAGTCACCGGTCTTGCGATGCCCAACAAGAAGAAGAAGCACAAGGACAAGAAGCAGAAGATGGCCCAAACCGCGGACCGCCACCGCCTTTACGAGAAGTCGGTGCAGGATCCGAAGGCGGAGATCGACTTCTTCGACATGGTGTTCAAGAAGCACCGCGGTCGCAAGGCGTTGAGCTTTCGGGAGGACTTCTGCGGCACCGCCTATCTATCGACCACCTGGGTGAAGAGCCACAAGAAGCGCACCGCGGTCTCGGTCGACATCCACAAGCCCACCCTCGACTGGGCGTTCGAGAACCACGTCCAGCCCGAGAAGAAGTCGGTGCAGGAACGCGTCACGCTCGTCAACGCCAACGTGCTCGACGTGAAGGAGCCGAAGGTCGACGTCGGCTGCGCGCTCAACTTCAGCTACTGCGTCTTCAAGCAGCGCAAGGAGCTGCTCGACTACTTCAAGGTTGCCCACGCGAGCTTGGTCGACGACGGGCTGTTCTTCTGCGAGCTGTTCGGAGGCACGGAGGCCATCGTAGAGCTGGAGGAGCGCCGCGAGCTGCCCGGTTTCACCTACGTGTGGGAGCAGGCCAAGTACAACCCCATCACCAACGAGATCCTCTGCCACATCCACTTCGAGTTCCCCGATGGCTCGCGGATGAAGAAGGCCTTCACCTACGACTGGCGGCTCTGGACCGTGCCCGAGGTGCGCGAGTGTCTGTACGAGGCCGGCTTCAAGCGCGTCGAGATCTGGTGGGATCCCGTCGAGGACGACGAGAAAGACGACTACTACCGCGTCACCGAAGAAGAGGAGAACCAGGAGGGCTGGCTCGTCTATATCGTCGGCATCAAGTGAGGCGCGCGCTCCCTGGGGGGGCGCACCCTCCGAGAGACACAGCTTCAAGAGCCGACCGGAAAGGCGTGGGGGGAGGGTGCGGAGCACTATCCATGAGGCTGTGAGCACGACCGCCACACGCGCCACACCAAAACGACCGCCGCGCCGCCTCGATGAGCGTGGGCCACGGCGTTCACGCTAGCGAGCGAGGTGCGCTCCATCCCGCAGGGCGAGCACACCCCCATGACTTCGCGTCTGCTCCCGACGAGGAGAAGGCCGGTCGGCGCCGGTCGCGGGAGGCGCGAGCGCCTGAGACCGAATCGAATGTCTGCCCATTCCAAGCTGCCCATTCCAAGCTGCCCATTCCAAGCTGCCCATTCCAAGCTGCCCATTCCAA
>CAYOAL010000066.1:46528-51189 GCA_964401935.1 uncultured Polyangiaceae bacterium | reverse complement strand
CCCGCCCCTCAACAAGAGGGGGCGCTAACACCCTGCGTAGCACTCCAGCGAGAAGGTGATCGTGGCTTGCCTGAGGACCTCTGCGACCCGGTGTCCATCGGCTTGCGCTTCGAGCACTGAACCGTGCAGCAAGAGAGCGTCCTCGCTGCGTTCGATGATGAGTTCAGCCCAGTCCGTGACCAGCTCGTAGTCGGTCCAGCTGCACTTGCACACGTCCCGCCCCGCCTTCTCGAACAGCTTCGCCACCGCGGCAGCGTTGAGCGGCGTTTCGAGTGAACGTAGAGATTCGGATCGGGCAGCTCGGGACGGTCACCCATGACGATGTCAGGTCGGGCTAGCGTGTTGCGAATCACCTGCGTGCGACCGCCCGACCGAAGGGAGGAACGGCGAACGTCAGGTGCATTCGCTTGTTCGGGCGTCTTCATGGTGGGTGCTTCTCGAGCCATTCGACATCGGCGAGATCCTGGGTCCGTCCGGCGGCTTTCTTGTTTCGGAGCAGTAGGGATCGGGAGAGAACGAAGACGGGCTCGCCCTCGAAAGAGGTGGCGACGCGGTCACGCCACGCTTCATCGAAGTCGACGGCATCGATTGCCGTGATCACGTCGATACGCACCGGGGACACCCCGATTTGAAACACGACGCCCGGACTCGAGAAGTCCTCTACCGTGAGATCGTACAGGGGCGCCCCGAAGGACTTGATCGCGGCGAGGACCCGCGGGGCGTTGCCTGGATCCGGCCTCACCCAGACGTCTAGATCCTTCGTCGCGCGGATCCGTCCGTGCGCCGCAAGTGCGTGAGCGCCGACGACGACAAACTCAACGCGATGGGCGTTGAACTCGGCCAACAGTTCTCTGTAGTCGGAGCTCATCGTCGGTGTACCGCCAGTGGGCCGACAGCCGCGTCAACTCCCACACCGCGGAGATGCGTTCGGCCGGTGTGAGTGTCCGCCACTCGTCGTCCGATGGTGTAGCCTCACCGGGACGCACCACGCGCCCGGTCACGACACGCCGCTGAGCCTCGTCTCTCACACCGGGAGTATACCCCACACCCAGCATGCCTTCACATCATGACTTTGACGTTGCGCGCCCGTGTTCGCGCTCCACTCCGGCCGTCGCGTGCCGACGGTTCGGGCCGGGTCACAGAGGCGGTTCGTGCCCGGGAGCGAAGGAGGTTGATTGTCGGCCTGCAGCTCCGTGTTGGGTGGCGCCCGTCACGTGCCGAAGAGTCGCACCTCGGGAAACGCACGTTGAAGCCTTTGGAGGTCAGGGATGTCCGACGTATGCACATGATCGCCTCGCTGCGCGGCGGAGGCCATGACGACGGCGTCCACCGAGTACGCCGCTGCCGAGCTTGAGATCGGGCTCCGGATCGATCCGCGTCACCGGGACGCCTCCAGGCAAAGGCGGTTCTGGCCAGCCTCAGAGGCGACGAAAGTGGGTCACCACGCGGCACGCTGCACTGACCACCGCCCCTTCCGCTCAGCACACGCACTCATGCGTCGTCGAGCGTAGCCTCGGCAGACGTCTGAGCCACGTCGGCCCCGGCCTCGGCAGACGTCTGAGCCACGTCGGCCCCGGCCTGCCGCCAATTGAGGATGGCGTGCCTCGCGATGTACTCGAACGTGTGGAGCAACATGGGCATGTCCTCCTTGACCCACACGGCGTCGTTGGTTCCTGACCTGAGGCCGACAGGTGCCTCGAAGTAAAAGTCTCTCATTGGTGGCGGCCCGCACACCGGCTCCGGGAACGATGTCCCATTATGGACGGAGCCGGCTTGCGGCTGATGGACGGCATGCGGCTTCGGCTCAAAGACCTCGATCTCCAGCGCTGCGAGATCCTCGTTCGCGATGGCAAGGGGCGAAGCGACCGCGTGACGATGTTGCCGAGGCGGCTCCTGTCGGCCATCGTGAATCAAATCGAGGCGGTCAGAGCGCAGCACGCTCGCGACCTGCAGCGCGGCGCGGGGCATGTGGAGCTGCCCACCGCCTTGCGCGCGAAGTACCCGAACGCCTCGCGGGAGCTGGGCTGGCAGTGGCTCTTCCCTGCCTCCCGACTATGCCGCGACGACACAACCGGCGAGCGCCGGCGCCACCACCTCCACGAATCAGCCGTCCAGCGAGCGGTGCACAAGGCGGTGCGCGACGCCGGAATCACCAAGCACGCGAGCACACACACCCTCCGACACTCGTTCGCCACACACCTCCTCGCGCAGGGCTACGACATCCGCACCATCCAGGAGCTCCTTGGCCACAAGGACGTGAGCACCACCATGATCTACACCCACGTCCTCAACCGAGGCGGCCACGGCGTACAGAGTCCCCTCGACCGACTCGGCCCAGCCCCCCCCACCTAGAATTGAACCATTGCACCCAGCCCGAGCCACAGCCCCCAAACTATCCCGCAACCGAACGCCACCACCGACCACGCTATCCAGAACCACCTACCCAGAAAACAGCTCGCACCAAAACCATGAAATCTCGCGACGATGAATGACCTTGGCCACGCGCTTGCACTTCGTAGATGCATCGTCAGCGGTCGTCCTTGCTTTGCAGGAGGCGTTCGCCGAGCACCAGGACGTCACCGTTCAACATGGCGACATCCTGACCTTGGCCCACAGCGCAATCGTTTCTCCCGCCAACAGCCACGGCTTCATGGATGGCGGGATCGACCAGCAGTACGCGGCGTTCTTCGAGAAGGTCGTCCAGACGCGCTCGAGGCAGTGCGATCACGACCAGAGGGCCACTTGCCTGTGGGCGCCAGTGTGGTGGTGCCAACGGACCACCCGAGGATCCCCTACCTCATCGTGGCGCCGACGATGTTTGCGCCAGGCGCTGTGGAAGCGGCAAACGCCTACCGCGCGCTTCGCGCTGTACTCCGGCTCCACGGATCCCACCCAGCACTGGACGGCGACGTCTTCTGCCCGGGACTTGCGACACTAATTGGTCGGGTCTCGCCACAACGGGCCGCGAAAGAGATGGCGGAGGCGTACGATGACTGGAGGAGGTCAGAGAACGGATGACGATCCCGCCCACGAAAGCGCAGTCGAACAAGAGGCTGCAGCAGACAATCATCCTCCTTCGCTTCGCTCAGTCGGCTGCTTGCAGCTGAGCCTCAAGACGTTAGCCAGAGCTGTGGCGAGGCAGCCGGTGACGTGCGAGGCACCTGCGGCTGCGTGCGCGTTTACGCTCGACCGTGGGCTCGACACCTGGCGCCCCACCGGTTACCCTGGGTATGAAGATCGCCATCTCGGTTCCGGACGAGGTGTTCGAAAGAGCGGAGCACTTGGCGAAGCACCTCATAATGTCGCGCAGCGAGCTGTACTCGCGGGCGGTCGCGGAGTTCGTCTCCAGGTACTCGCCAGACCAGGTCACTGAGTCCTTCGACAGAGTGTGCGCGGCGATCGGCGGCGAACCAGATCCGGCGATCCAGCGTGCGGCGCGTCGGGTGCTGGAGCGCTCCGAGTGGTAGTCGCGCAAGGCTGACGAGGCCCTCCCTCCTTCGTCGGTCGGTCCTCGCAGCTGAACCCCAAGACATTGTGCCGATCTCGGCCGTGGCCGCCACCAGCCTCATGACTCGACCACGGTCCTCGGTTACACTTTGCTCGTGAAGATCGCGATCGACCTCTCCGAGCCTCAGGAGGCGCAGCTCCGTGAACGTGCGAAGGCCCTCGGCGTAGCCCCCGAGGAGCTCGCGCGCGCAGCTGTCGCCGATCTGCTCGGCCAGGCCGACGAAGACTTCAACGCCGCCGCTGAGCGTGTGATGCGGAAGAACGCTGAGTTGTACCGTCGGCTCGCCTAGCGATGCGGTATCTGACCCTCGCGGAGGTGCTCAATCTGCACGACCGGGTGCTCCATGCCACCGGTGGAAGTGCCGGCGTTCGCGACCTTGGCGTGGTCGAGTCGGCTGTCGCGCAGCCGAGGGTCACTTTCGACGGGCAGGAGCTCTATCCAAACGCTGAGCACGAAGGCCGCGGCCCTTTGCTTCTCGCTCATAAGAGGCCACGGTTTCATCGATGGAAACAAGCGGGTCGCGCATGCCGCGCTTGAGGTATTCCTCGTGTTGAACGGTCATGAGATCACAGCGACGGTCGACGACCAGGAACAGCTATTCCTCGCGCTGGCGGCGGGCACGGTCACGCGTGATCAGCTCGTCGCCTGGCTTGAGGTGCACGCAGATCGCGTGAAGACTTGAGCCCGCACAAAGTGCCGCACCGGGCATTTCTGGGTGCTCTTCGTGCCGGGCCGGCACGGCCTCTTCGAATTCACCAAGGACCACACCAGTGCGGCAGTCGACGAGGTGCTCGCTGGCTACGAGGGCTTTCTCGTCGCGGACGCCCACGCAGTCTACGACCACCTCTACGTGGATGGCTCGATCACGGAAGTGAACTGTTGGGCCCACGCCCGTCGCTACTTCTTCAAGGCGATGACGTCGGAGCCAGAGCGTGCTCGCGAGGCGCTCGCGATGGCTGCGGCGGGCCGCGACCAGCAGGTAACGGCCATCCTGGCTCCGCGGCGAGCTCTCGATGGTCGACTCCGCCAGTTAGGCCAACGCCTGCTCTCGCTCTACGAAGAGATTTCCAAGCTGCCGTCGATCGTCTCGCGTCGCGGTGCGACCGATCGCGGCGACGACTGCGGTTCGGGGAATCGCTGTTTTGGTCACGAC
>CAYOAL010000066.1:5781-46428 GCA_964401935.1 uncultured Polyangiaceae bacterium | reverse complement strand
CTTGGTCACGGCCTTGGTCACGGCCTTGGTCACGGCCTTGGTCACGGCCTTGGTCACGGCCTTGGTCGCGGTCTTGGTCGTGGACGGTCGTGACCAAGAGGTCGCGTTCGGTGCTTCTTCTGTGATTTGGGCGGAGGAGGAGGGATTCGAACCCCCGGTAGAGTTGCCCCTACGGCGGTTTTCAAAACCGCTGCCTTCGACCACTCGGCCACTCCTCCGGCTCTGTGGTCTTGCTTCAAGTGGTGGCTGGGCGCCACCCTCTTTGTGTTGGTTGGGGGTTGGGAGAAGGGGGCTCGAGGGCCTCGGGGCGGGGGGTGTTGGTGGGCGGTGGCTTCGTCGAGGGCGGAGTCGTGCTAACGCTCGGGGATGCGCAAAGCGAGCACGACGAACACGTTCGACTGCGACGTGGAGACGTTCTGGAAGGTGTTCCTGAGCAAGGAGTACAACCAGAAGTTCTACCTCGAAGAGCTTGGGTTCAAGTCGTTCGAGGTGGTGAGCCAGGACGAGACGACGCGGCGGCTGCGGGTGGTGCCGAAGCTGAACATGCCGGGGCCGGTGATGAAGCTCCTCGGAGACAGCTTCGGCTACGAAGAAGAGGGGCGCTTCGACGCGGCGAAGAACACGTGGCACTGGAAGATGATCCCCAACACGATGGCCGAGAAGCTGAAGACCGAGGGCTCGGTGCGGGTCGAGTCTGCCGGCGAGGGGAAGTGTCGCCGCACCGACGAGGTGACGATGGAGGCGAAGGTGTTCGGCATCGGTGGCCTGATCGAGAGCTCCACCGAGAAAGAGATCCGCTCCGCGTGGGACAAGGAGACCGGGTTCTTTCGGCGCTATCTCGCGACCCAGAAGGAGTAACGCCGCCGCCGGAGCCCCTGCGGGCGTCTTCCGGGGTGAAGGCGTCAAGGCGTCAATGCGCTCGGGTGGGCTCTTCGGCGGGGCCGCTGGTCTCGGGATCGTCGGGCTCGAGCGGGTGGGCGGGCTCCGGGAGCGCGCTGGCGTCGAAGGCGCGGGTAGGGGCGTCCGCGGGATCGGCGTCGGCCGAGGCTTGCGCCGGGTCGGGGGCGGCCGGCGACGCAGGATGGGGCCGATCGGGAGGGGGGGTCGGGGGATCGAAGGCGGCGATGCCGTCGAAGGAACCGAGGGGACCGGGGTTGCCGCTGGTGCCGGGGGCGCTGCTGGTGCCGTGCGTCGTGTTGGTGCCGCCGCTGGCTCCGCCGGGGGGATGGGCCGAGCTGGCGCGCGCGGCCTCGAGGGTGCCCTTCGCGGAGTCGAGCTCCTCGGCGGCGCGCTTGGCGGCGGCTTCGCGCCGCGCCGGATCGATGGCGCGCACGATGCGTGACTGCAAGAAGCCGTAGATGACCTTGATGGCGTCGAAGGAGGCGAGGTCGCTCACCTCCATCACCTCGCGGGCAGTGCGCTTGCCGTCGATGGCCATGAGGACGGGGCGCTCCCACTGGCCGAGCTTGCTGTCGTCGAGGGTGCCGAGCGCCACCTGGTCGACCACCAGGATCGCGTCGAAGTCGATGGTGTCGGCCATCAGGCGCCACTCGTCGACCCGACGGAACCCCTCGAGGACGAGCTCGCTGAGGCCGAGCTCGAGCCGCGCGCGCTCGGCGGTGTCGGAGAACTCGGCGGTGGTGAGGATGAAGCGGCCCTCCGTCCAGCGGAGCACCTCGTAGACGATCTCGGCCGACTGCTTGG
This sequence comes from uncultured Polyangiaceae bacterium, assembly GCA_964401935.1. Taxonomy (GTDB): domain Bacteria; phylum Myxococcota_A; class Polyangia; order Polyangiales; family Polyangiaceae; genus JAPYTK01. The sequence goes on along the minus strand of CAYOAL010000066.1, from coordinate 44,724 downwards.
CGAGCGCGTGCCGGAGCTGCGCTTCGCTCACACGCTCGGTCTCGTAGAGCCACTCGCCCATGAGCCGTCCCGGCGGGCGCTGCGAGAGCTCGTGCTCGAGCTCGTCACGCCGAAGCCAACCCGGCTCGACGAAGTAGCGGCCGAGGCGGAACTCGTCGTTGAGGCCCGAGGCCTCCGCGAAGTCGAGCATCCCATCGCGGATGTAGAAGCGAGCGTGACGCTTGCGCGCCTTGTCGTGGGCGACCATCACCCCCGTCTGGCGCCTGAGCTGGAACATCTGGAGCACCTCAGCGAGGGGCATGAGGCCGAGATCGCCGCGGACGATCTCCCGCACGCCGCCCTCCTCGAGCTCGAGATCGCTCCCCGCCTGGACGAGCTCCACCATGAGCTGAGGGGTGAGGGTTCGGGCGATCGTGTTCTCCACGAGCTCGGCGACGGTGAGATCTTGGGGTCGAAGGCGGGTGATGGCGGGCGCCACCGCCTGCACGATGAAGTCGCTCATCTTGCCGAGAGAGCGGAAGTGCTCGCTCTGCGGGCCGGCGAAGGGGCCGGCGGAGAGCTCCTCCTCGTCGACCATGGTCTCCGGGTTGGGCATGCTCCGCCGCTCCTCGACGAGGCGCTTGCTCAACACGTTGCCCACCACCGCGACGAGGGCGCGGGAGTCGAAGGGCTTGCTGAGGGCGTCGACGGCGCCGGTCTGCTCGACGAACCGATCGCCGATGGTGTTGGTGCGTGCGCTCATGAGCACCACCGGGAGGTGGCGGTGCTGCTCGTCGGCGCGGAGCTGGCGGCAGAACTGGTAGCCGTTCATGCGCGGCATCACGAAGTCGAGCAAGACGAGATCGAAGGGCGTCCCGAGCCGGAGCTGCTCGAACCCCTCGGCACCATCGCGCGCCACCGCCACGTCGTACCCATGGCTCTTGAGGATGATGCTCACCACCTTGAGGATGGTGAGGCTGTCGTCGATGACGAGCACACGCGCGCCGGCCCCACTGGCGACCGCGTCGCCAGGGGCAGGATGGGCCATCGCGTCACTCGTCATGCTCCGACTCGATCACCCCGCAAGGGGATCACTCCTTGATGGGGGCGGTAGACCGAACGTAGAGCTCGTCGAGCTGGGCCGGCGCGACGAGCACCGGCGCCCCCGACATCTGATCGACGCCCTGGTTGTTCTTTGGGAATGGGATCACGTCACGCAAGGTCTGGGCTCCGCTCAGCAACATCGTCAGCCGATCCATGCCGATGGCGATGCCGCCGTGAGGAGGCGCCCCCGATCGTAGCGCATCGAGCAGGAAGCCGAACATTTCGCGCGCTGACTCCTCGCGAATGCCAATGACCTCGAAGACCTTGCGCTGCACGTCGGGGTCGTGGAGCCGGATGCTGCCCCCACCGATCTCGAAGCCGTTGAGGACGAGATCGTAGCGGTAACAGAGCACGCGCGCCGGATCGGTGTCGAGCAGGGGCACGTGCTCGTCGACGGGCCGCGTGAACGCGTGGTGGGCGGCGACCCAGCCGGTGTCGGTCTTCTCGAACATCGGAGGGTTGACGACCCAGAGAAACTTCCAGACGCCGCCGTGCCCGAACTCCGGGATGAGGCCCATGCGCTTGCCCACGTCGAGGCGCAGCTTGGATAGGGCCGCGTTCACGACACCAGGGTCGCCGAACTGGAAGCAGACGACGTCGCCCTCCTTGGCGCCCGTGGCCTCGTGAACGGCGGCGCGAAATGCGTCGGTGGCGTGTTTGGCGAGCGGCGACTGGGTCCAGGTGCCATCGGCCGCGACCTTGGCGCGGGCCAGGCCCTTGAAGCCCTTGATCTCCTTGAGCCCCTTCTCCAGCGCCTCGAGCTGAGGCCGCGACAGCTGAGCCGCCGCGGGGATGACGAAGGCCTTCACGATCTCGCCCGGCACCTCACGGCGGTAGGTGCCGTCGGCGAACTTCTTGGCGATCGCCTCGAGCAGGGGGATGCCGCCGCCGCCCTCGGCGATGACGACGTCGGTGAGGTCGGAGAGCTCGAGGCCGAAGCGCAGATCGGGCTTGTCGTTGCCGAAGCGCGCCTCCGACTCCTCGAAAGGCATCTGCGGGAAGCGTCCAGAGGGGTAGAGCGCCTTCAGATCGGCGGCGCCGGTCTCTTCGAAGATGGAGAACACGAGGCCCTCGATGAGGCGAAAGACGTCGTCTTGGTTGACGAAAGACATCTCGATGTCGATCTGCGTGAACTCGGGCTGCCGATCGAGGCGGAGGTCCTCGTCGCGGAAGCATTTGACGATCTGGAAGTACTTGTCGAAGCCCGCCACCATGAAGAGCTGCTTGAAGAGCTGCGGGCTCTCCGCGAGGGCGTAGAACTTCCCCGGCGAGAGGCGCGAAGGGACGAGGAAGTTCCGCGCGCCGCCAGGGGTGTACTTGCACATCATGGGCGTCTCGAGCTCGAGCGCGCCTTGGGCGGCGAGGTACTTGCGGGTGGCCTGGTTGATGTGGTGTCGCGTGCGCAGGATGCGCTGCAGCGGCGTCCGCCGGAGATCGAGGTAGCGATAGCGGAGTCGGATCTCCTCGTCGGTCGCGATGTCGTCCTCGAGGGAGAACGGCGGCGTCTCGGCGCTGTTGAAGATCTCCATCTCCGCGACCCGCACCTCCACCTCGCCGGTGTCGAGCTTCGGGTTGACGTTCTTGTCGCCGCGATGCACCACCACCCCTCGCACGCCGATGACCCACTCGCGCCGGGCCGCATCCGCCCGATCGTGCGCGTCCTGCACGGTCTGGGGCACCCACAACGGCTCGTCGGCGAGCGCCTCCACGCGCCGCACGTCGCCCTGCGGAACGAAGGCGGTGTCGAACACCACCTGCGCGATGCCCTCACGGTCGCGCAGATCGATGAAGATGCAGCCTCCGAAATCGCGGCGATGGGCGATCCAGCCGTACAGCACCACCTCGGTGCCGATGTCGCTCGCGCGGAGCTGGCCGCAGTAGTGGGTTCGTCGGACGTGATCGATGAAGCGGGCCAAGCGTGTCTCCTGTCACCCCTGTTGCGTCGTTTGGTGAATGGTTCCGCACTCTAACGCAAGCACGTGCAGTTGGTGTAGGCTTCCGGGTTCCGGGCGTGATTCGGTCCTCTCGGGGGCCTCGGGCGAGCGGCGCCACGAGCGCCTCCCCGCGCCCTCCAACCGCGCCGTGCAACGATCCCACGCCTCCTACGAACAGATCATCGGTGGGCGGTACGCGCTCCATGGCCCGATCGCCTCGGGGGGCATGGCGACGGTGCATTTCGGCCGCCAGCTGGGGGCGGCGGGCTTCGCGCGCACGGTGGCCATCAAGCGCTTGCGCGGAGAGTTCCTCGAGTCGCACGAGTTCATCTCGACGCTGCTCGACGAAGCCCGGCTCGCGTCGCGGATCCGGCACCCGAACGTGGTGGCCACCCTCGACATGGTCGCGGCCGACGACGAGCTCTTCCTGGTGATGGACTACGTCGCGGGGGAGTCGCTCTCACGCCTCTTGAGCAAGCTCGAGCGGCGAGGGGAACGCGTGCCGCCGCAGGTGGCGACGGGCATCCTTTGTGGGGTGCTGCACGCCCTGCACGCGGCTCACGAGGCTACCGACGAGCGCGGGGAGCCGCTCGGGATCGTGCATCGCGACGTGTCGCCGCAGAACGTGTTGGTGGGCGAAGACGGGTTGGCGCGACTGCTCGACTTCGGCATCGCGAAGGGCAAGGGGCGCCTGCAGACGACGCGCGCGGGGCAGCTCAAGGGCAAGGTGGGGTACATGGCGCCCGAGCAGATCCTCGGCGAGGAGCCCGACCGACGCAGCGACGTGTACGCGGCGGCGGTGGTGCTGTGGGAGGTGCTCACCGGGCGAAGGCTCTTCCCAACGAGCGACCGCAGGGCCGACAGCTTCAACCTGATCCCGAAGATCCTCGAGGCCGACGTCGACCCGCCAAGCGCGGTGGCCGCGGTGCCGTCGGCGCTCGACGCGATCGTGATGCGCGGACTGAACCGCCAGCGCGACGCCCGCTACGACACGGCGCGAGAGTTTGCGGTGGCCCTCGAAGACACGGTGGGGGTGGCGACGAGCCGCCAGATCGGGGAGTGGGTGGAGCGCGTGGTGGGCGACGAGCTCCGGGCTCGTGCGGCGGAGGTGCAGCGGCTGGAGGCGCAAGCGCTCGAGGCAGAGGTGCAGCGGGCGAGCGGTCGCTCGGCCGAGCAGCTCGCCGACGCCACCGTTCTGCGTCGCCGACGCAAGCGTCTGGCTTCGTCGGGGGATCACGCGGCCGAAAGCGAAGCGGGGAGCGTGGCCGATCCGCCGACGGAAGTGGAAGATGAGGAGAGCGAGGACACGGTCGAGCGACCTCGGGCGCCGCTGCCGCAGGCCGAGTTGGACGACGACGACGACGAGGATCTCAAGGCCACGCGCGTGGGTTTCGCACGCGCGGCGGCGCGGGCCAAAGCGGAGGCCGAGCGGCGCCAAGCGCGGCCGCTGGCGGAGGCGGAGCGGCGCCGCGCACCGCCGCCGACGGATGCCGAGGCGCTGCGCCGCACCACCCGCTGGCGGCGTGGTGACGACGACGAGGAGGCCGAGGCGGCGACCGGGGTGTATCGGGCGGCAGCGCGCGGCGCGCCGGCGAAGGACGCGACCGCGACCGAATCGCTCGACGACGGGGGCACCGTGGAGGGCGAGCTCTCCACGGACGAAGACGGGTCCACGGAGGACACTTCGGGGGCGCTCGAGGAAGAGGCGACGGTGCACGCAAACGTGCCACGCCCGAGCGACTTCCGCGCGGGCGCGTCGCGCTCCGGTGGGCTGCACAAGGGCGCTCCACGGCGTGGCGAACACGCCGAGCGCGGCGGTGACGGCGACGAGGCGCTCGTGGTGCCGGTGCGCTCGCAGCGCTGGCTGGTGGTGGTGCTCGTGGTCGCGGCAGCGATCGCGGCGCTGCTCGCGGCGGTGAAGATGCTGCGAGCGAGTTGACGGCCGAACGCGTCGACGGCCGAACGCGTCGACGGCCGAACGCGTCGACGGCCGTACCGCGCCGCCCCCGTGTAACGCCCCTCGGCTCGGAGGCCGCGCTCGCCAGCGGCTCCGACTCAGCCGCGCGCGAGGCCGCGCTCGGCGATGACCGCCTGGTTGCGCTCCTCCGCCCGCTGGACGGCGGGGCGCGCCGCGAGCCGCTCGGCGTAGGCGGTGAAAGCGGGGCGCGGCTCGAGCATCTTGAACGTGAGCATGAACCGCACCGTCGCGCCGAAGATCACGTCGGCCATCGAGAACGTCTCGCCGAGGAGGAACGGACCCGCGGAGAGCGCGTGCTCCATGGCGGCGAGCATCGCGTCGTGCTCGCCCCACCCGGCCTGCCCCGGCTTGTACTCCCAACCGGCGGCCTTCGCCAAGACGCCGGGCTCGATCACCGAAGGGGCGAAGAGCGACCAGCGCAGATAGGTGCCGCGCTTCGCATCCTCGAGCGCGGGCGCGAGGCGACCGGGGGCGTGGCGATCCGCGAGATAGAGCCCGATCGCGGCGGTCTCGGTGACGACCACGTCGCCGTCGACGAGGATGGGGAGCTTGCCCATCGGGTTCAGCGCGAGGATCTCGGGGCTCTTGTGCTCGCCCTTCTGGAAGTCGACGTAGCGGAGCTCGTACCCGGTGCCGAGCTCCTCGAGCATCCAGAGCACGGTGGCCGCGCGAGAGAAGGGGTGATGGTAAAGGACGATGGACATGAGGTGCTCGGAGGTGGTGAGACGCGATCTGCCTACCCGAGCCGGGGCGGGGCCGCCAGCGCCCGGGGCCCAACGCGCGGTGCTTGGCGAGGGCCGCGCCCGAGCGCCGCGCCCGCGCGCCCCCCCCCCGAGTCAGCGGTGCCGCTTGATGTCGTATTTTCCGAGCTTGTAGATGAGGGCACGGCGCGACATGCCGAGGCGCTTGGCGGCCCGCGTCTGGTTGCCCCCTTCGTCGGCGAGGGCCTTGACGATGCTCGCGCGCTCGATCTGCTCGAGCTTGTCTTTCACGCCGCCCGCGGCGGCGACGTCGGTGCCGGGCGCGGCCTCGTGGGCCGGCGTGCGCAGGCTCTCGGGCAGGTGCTCGGGCAAGATGGTGTCGCCGTCGCACATCACGAAGGCGTGCTCGATGGCGTTGCGTAGCTCGCGCACGTTGCCCGGCCAGCGATGGCTCGTGAGGGCCGCGAGCACGGCGTCGCTCACCGCGGGCGGAGCCATGCCCATCCGCTCGGCGTGCTGTCGCACGAACAGCTCGGTGAGGAGGCCAACCTCGATGGGGCGCTCGCGGAGGGGCGGCACGGTGAGCGTGAAGGCGCTCACCCGGTAGTAGAGATCTTCGCGAAACGTACCCTCGCTCACCATCGCTTGCAGATCGCGATGGGTGGCGCAGATCACCCGCACGTCCACCGGCACCTCGGCCGTGGCACCGAGCCGGAGCACGGTGCGGTTCTCGAGCACGCGCAGGAGCTTCACCTGCATGCTGAGCGAGAGCTCGCCGATCTCGTCGAGCAGCAGGGTGCCGCCGTTGGCGGCCTCGAAGTAGCCCACCTTGCGCCGATCGGCGCCGGTGAAGGCCCCGCGCTCGTGACCGAACAGCTCGCTCGACAGGAGGGTCTCGGGCAGGGAGGCGCAGTTCAGGCGCACGTAGGGCCTGGCCGCTCGCGCGCTGAACTTGTGGAGCTGCTCGGCGAGCACCTCCTTGCCGGAGCCGGTCTCGCCGAGGATGAGCACGGTGGTGTCGGTGCGGGCGACGCGCTGAGCCACGCGGAACACCTTCATCATGGCGGGATCGGCGACGCAGACGCCCTTGGGCAGATCGACGTCGTCTTCGGCCTGGGCACGGCCGGCGGCGCGCCACAGCTCCGAGAACGTGGCGCCGTCGGCAGGAAACCTCACCGCGGTGATCTCGGCGCTTTCGAAGAGCGTGCGCACGCTCGCGGCGAACGCGTCCCCGTCGACGCCCTCGAGGAGCGCCGCGTACTGGCCCTCGTCACGCTCCTCGAACACCGCGCTGCGGCTCATGAGGTGACGCAGGCGATCGGTGGCCTCGCCGCTGGCGTCTCCTGGCAGATCGATCCGCACGAGGGTGGCGGAGTCGCCGGCGGCGCCGATCCGCTGAAGCTCGAGCTCGAGGCGGCTGGTGACCCCGGTGCTCGCGATGCCGGTGCCCGAGGCGGCAGCGACGGTGAGCGTGGCGGTGCCCGCTTGGATGACGTCTCCGCCCACGAGGCGCCGCTCCGCGCCACGTAAGGTGACGCCGTTGAGCTTGGTGCCGTTGGTCGAGTCGAGGTCTTCGAGGGTGAGGAATTTGCCGGCGCGCCGCACCGCGAAGTGGCGCCGAGACACCTTGGTTTGGCTCTCGAGGGGGATGTCGCACTCCTCGCCCCGTCCCCCGACGAGCTCGCGCTGATCCGCGACCTCGATGACGCGGCGCTCGCTGCCGTTCTGCAGGACGAGGTACACCTGATCGAGGCCGAGCTCGCCCTCGGGGGCGTCGAACCCCGTCGCGTCCAGCTCGGTCGCTGGCTCGTCGTGGGACTCGGTGGACTCTGGGTGGCCGTTGGTCTCACTCATGTCGTGTCTCGGGCGCGCAGCTGCACGCCGGTCGCGCGGGCGCAGGGTGTCGGTGGGCATTGTCTCGGAAAAGCGCGGCCTCCGAAACGCGTTGCGACGGAATTTGCCTGGGAGCGCGGCGGCGGGCGCCGGAGACACACCCGAGGAGGCTCCGCGGGCCCACCACCGAGCCGTGCCGCGCGGAGCTCGGTTTTCCCAAAACTTGTCAGGAAAGTCGAGGATCTGGCAGTCACTCAACGTGGAGCGTAAACAGCGGTCGGCCGGAACGAGGGGCCTCGTGGAGGCGCCCCCGCGTGGCGGCCGCCTCGAGCGCGCGCTCGAGCTCTCGCTCGCCTGGGTGGCGTTCTGCCTACCCGCGGCGGTGGCGCTCTGGCGGGCCACCGGCGCGAGCCAGTGGCGAGCCGACGTGACCGCCGTGCGCGATCAGGGCCTGGCCGTGGTGGGGATCGGCGGCGGCTTGTCGCTGCCCCTCAATCAGCTGGCGGCGATGTTGCCGCTCGGCCCCGCACCGTATCGCGCAGCGATGGTGTCGGCCTTCGCGGTGGGCCTCGCGGGCTGGCTGCTGTTCCGGGTGGCGCGGCGCCTGCTCGGGCACGAGCAGCTGTCGGCGTGGCTCGCCTCCATCCTCTCGTTGGTGGCTTCCTCGATGGCCATGCTCAGCACCAGCTGGCAGTGCGAGGGCACGGTGGGAGGTGGCGCGTCGGTGGCCGCGGCGTGCGGTCTGGCCGCGCTCGACGTGACCATGGAGATCACGCGACCCGACACGCGGACGCTCGTGCCGGAGACGGCGCGCCGTTGGCTCTGGGTGGCGTTGCTCGCGGGCGCGACCCTCGCCGAGAGCCTCCCCGCTGGCCTCGCCACGGCGGCGGTGGTGGCGTTCGTCGCCGTCTCGGCCGGCAAACGTCCACCCCTCGTGCTCGTGCCGTGGCTCGGCCTCGCGGCGGTGCTCGTGTTCGGGCTGCTGCTCGCACCAACCCTCTTGCGGCCGCTCGCGCCGCGGAGCCTCACCGACGTGGGCCAGGCGCTCAGCGCGGTGAGCCTGAAGAGCATGGACGTGAACGTGACGCGCAAGGCCGCGCTCTCGGCGTGGATGGCGGAGGTGGGGGTGGTCGCGCTCGGGCTGGCGGTGGCGGGTCTGTTGCTCGGTGTGTGGCGCGAGTCGCGCCGCGCGTGGATGAGCGCCCTCGTGGGTCTGGTGCTCGTGGATATCGCCTACCCGCTCGGGGTGGTGCCCACCCTCAGCGCCGAGCCTCTCGCTCCGCTGCGCGCCCTGGCCGTGTGCGCGCTGTCGGTGGCGGCCGCCATCGGGGTGTCGGAGGTGGTGGTGTTCCTGTGCAACCTGCGGGTGCCGATGGCGCGGACGGCGGCGGTGCTCACCGTGATGTTCCACGTCACCATCGTGGCCGTAGCCTGCGAAGAGGCCGCTTTCGCCGCGGATAGGAGCGTGCGCTTCGCAGCCGAGGAGTGGACCGACGAGGCGCTCGAGCAACTCCCGCGGGGGGCCGCGCTGCTCGTGCACTCGGTGCCGCTCACCTGGCGGCTGTGGAGCGCGCAGGTGCTCGCCGGCCAGCGGCCCGACGTGGTGGTGGTGCCCGCGCCGCTGCTCCGACACGGCAGCGTGACCAACAACCTCGTGCCGAGCGCGCCGTCGGTCGCCCAGCTGCTGCGCGACTATGCGCTCGGTGGGCAGGCCACCGAGTATGGCCTGAGCCTGCTCGCCGACGAGCGGCCGCTCCTCGTGGAGCTCGACGCGCGCTGGGATCCGCGCATCATGAGCCACCTCACCATCGAGGGCCCCTGGCTCCGCTACGCGCCACAGGCGTTGGGACCGAGTGACCGCACGGTGACCGTCCACGCCCTCTCGGGACGGGTCGTCGCGGCAGTAGACCACGATGGCGTGGTGGACACGTCGACCGCGACGGTGCTCTCGCGCACGCTGAAGGAACACACCGCCGCGCTGTCCGCGCTCGGCCTCGGCGCCCACGCGCCGGCGCTGATCGACGGGGTGGAGAGGCTCGCCCCCGAGGACCCGTTCGTGACCACGGCCCGGCTGCGCCTCGCCCACGCGGAACGGAAGCGCCAGCTCGATCGCACCGTCGAGCTGCGGGATCTGCTGCGCTTCTGACGGCGGCTCTGGTAGACGCGACCGGTGAGCGACCCGGCGACCTCGACGCACCGCTTGCAGGTGCGCTTCTGCGAGACGGATCTGATGGGTGTGGTGCATCACGCGGCCTACCTCACCTATTGTGAGGCGGCGCGGGTGGACTGGTTGCACCGCCGCGGGGTGTCGTACGACGCGTGGGTGCGCCACGGGATCCACCTCCCGGTGGTGGAGGCGAAGCTGCGGTATCGAGCGGCTGCGCGCTTCGACGACATCCTCGAGATCGAGACCACGGTGGCGGAGCTGACGCGGGTGACCGTGCGCTACCGCTACCGGATGATGCGGGGTGCCACCGTGATCTGCGAAGCGGAGACGCTGCTCGCATGCGTCGCCGACGATCTGAAGCTTCGACGGCTCCCGCCAGAGGTGGCCGCGGTGTTTCGCAGCGGGGAGCTCTCGGCCGACCGCCACGCACCACACGTTTGAGGCCGGTCGCGGTTGGGCTACGGTGCGGTGGCACGATGGAAGGAACGCTGTCGTCCTGGGTAGCCGAGTTCAAGGAGCTCGATCTGAAGCGGGCCAAGGTGCGCCTGAGCATCGAAGAGGCGCGACGGTGGGTGGAGCTCAAAGACGCGATCGAGCACGCCACCTCCTCGGAGCAGTGCCCACCTTCGAGTCAGCGCGGCGCCATCCGCGTGCCCGTCGACTACGAGGCTTCGTACGACGACGCGGACGGATTTCGAAGAGCGTACCTCCGCAACATCTCCGAAGGCGGCGTGTACATCGAGAGTGGACAGCGCTTTCAGATGGGGGACCGGTTCGTCTTGCGGATGCGCCTCGCGAGCCCGCCGGTCACCATCGATCAGCGGGTGCAGGTGGTGTGGGTGAACGCGCACCCGTCGCCGGGGAGCGGTCTCGAGCCGGGGGTGGGGGTGGCCTTCCTCGATCTTCCCGAGGACAAGAAGCTCAAGATCAAGGCGATCGTTCACAACCGCCTCGACGACCTCGTGACCCAGCGCCGCTGAGCGGCCCTCGCGCACGGCCGGCGGAGATCGGGCTGCGTCGGTCAGTGTCGGTGGGGAGGCGGCTCGGTGGCCGGCATCGGCGGGCGGAGCTCGTAGTGCTCGAGGGCGGTAGCCCGCGTGACGGAAGGCAGGTCGGCCGCGCGCGCCACCTGATCGAGCTCCTGGCGCGTCAACAGCGCGAGGAGCGGCACGGCGACGGCGGCGGGCGCGGTGGGGTTCTGGATGAGGGCCAGGCGCACGCGGCTCGACCGTGACCAGGCCATCGCGATTTCGGACGAGATGCGTGCCACCGCCGGACGTACGGCGGCCATGCGGACGACGTCGTCCTCGGTGATACGAGGGTTGCCGAGGAGGATGCGGGTGACCATCGGATGCGGGTCGCGCAGGAGCTTGTCGAGGGTGGCGCGAGAGGGGCGACGCGCGAGGGCGCGCCGCTCGCCGAGGGTGAGCGGTCGACCGGAGGCGTTCTGAAGGACGCCTTGGGCGCCGTGGGCCGCGTTCTGATCGAGGTGGTGACCCTCGGGGGTGGAGGCTCGGAGCAGCCGCGACACCGACAAGAGCGCCATCGCGTTGGCGGTCGCGCGGAGCGACCACACGCGCTCGATCACGTCGGAGTCGACGAGGGTGGGCACGAAGGCAAAGACCACCTGCCGCGCCCCCCCGTCGCTCGCCTCGGCGCGCTGGCACACCACGTTGAGCGCCTTGGCGAGCACCCCCGCCGCAGTGCGCTCGAGCTCGGCGCGCGCGTAGGCCACCCGCAGCTGGTGATCGGCGAGCCTGGGGATGGTGGTGAGCCAACGCTCGCCGAGCTCGGCGCCACCTGACGCGTCGGCGACATCGGGTGAGCGCCCCTGGAACTCGGTCTCCTCGGACCGGCTGTCTTCGGGAACGTCGCTCACCCGCTGAGGCTACACCCGCTCGATGATCGTCGCGATGCCCATCCCGCCGCCGATACACAGGGTGACGAGCGCGTTCGTCTTGTCGGCGCGCTCGAGCTCGTCGAGAGCGGTACCGAGGAGACACGCGCCAGTGGCGCCGAGGGGGTGGCCTAGCGCGATGGCGCCGCCGTTGACGTTGACGCGCGCGGGATCGATCTCGAGGCGCCGCATGGTCTGCAGCGGCACACAGGCGAAGGCCTCGTTGATCTCCCACAGATCGATGTCTTTGGTGGTCATGCCCGCGAGCTCGAGCGCCTTCTGCGAGGCGGGGGCGGGAGCGGTGAGCATGATGACCGGCTCGGCGCCGGCGGTCGCGGTCGCGCGGATGCGCGCGCGGGCGCGGAGACCGAGCGACTCGCCGAACTCCTTGTCGCCGAGGAGCACGAGCGCGGCCCCATCCACGATGCCGCTGGAGTTGCCGGCCGTGTGCACGTGCTGGATGGCCTTGGCGTGGGGGTAGACCTCGAGGGCGAGCTCATCGAGGGTCTCGCCGTTGGGGCCAGCCTTGGCGGCGCCCATCCCTTCGAAAGCGGGCTGGAGCGAGGCGAGCCCCTCGAGCGTGGTCTCCGGGCGCGGGTGCTCGTCGCGCTCGAGCAGCACCTTGCCGTCGGCGTCGACCACCGGGAAGAGGCTCTTCGCGAAGCGCCCCTCGCTCGAGGCGACCTCGGCCTTCCGTTGGCTGGTGAGCGCGAAGGCGTCGACCTGCTCCCGGGTGAACTTCTCGAGCGAAGCGATGAGGTCGGCGCTGATCCCCTGCGGGACCTGCTTGATCTTGGCGCGGAGCGCCATGTTGTTGCCGTCGATGCCGCCGTTGTCCGACCCCATCGGAACGCGTGACATGCTCTCCACGCCGCCCCCGATGGTGAGCTTCTGATCGCCCGTGGCGACGCCGAATGCGGCGAAGTTGACGGCCTGGAGGCCCGAGCCGCAGAAGCGGTTGACCGTGCAGCCGGTGACCTCGTAGGGCCAGCCCGCGGCGAGGATCGCGTTGCGCGCGATGCAGGCGCCCTGCTCGCCCACTTGCGAGACGCAGCCGATGATCACATCGTCGACCCGGGACGGCTCGAGCCCGTTGCGGTCGGCGAGGTGACGGAGCGCCTGCGCCACCAGCTCTTGGGGATGAACGCCCGAGAGGGCGCCCTTGCCGGCGCGCCCGCGGCCACGAGGTGTGCGCACTGCGTCGAAGATGTAAACGTCGCTCATCGACGTTTCTTAGCACGGAGGCGGGGCGCCGCGCGGAACGCTCGCACGGCGCCCACGCTCAAACGCGCCCCTCGCGGCGCGCGCGCGGACGCCCGCCGGCATCACGGCTTTCCCGAACAGTAGCCGTTGATCTCGCCGACGAGCTCGCTCTCGCGGGTGCCGAAGCTCGACATGTGATCGGCGGCCTTGGCGGCCTTCTTGGCGTCGTTCTCTTCGAGAGCCAGGGCCGTCTGGCGGGCTGCCTCCGCGAGCTCCTTGGCCATGGCGCCGTACTGGTCGCGAAAGCCGACGACCTTCTCGTCTTTCACCTGAACCCCGGACACCTTGCTGCCCACGGTGTCGAGCGCGTCGGCGAGCTTTCGGAGCGCTTCGGGGTCGCTGCCGCTGGCGCGCTTGATCGGCTCCTGCTCGGCGTTGATGACGCGGATGAGCGCATTGCACTGGGAGATCCGGCCATCGCAGCCGGTGAGGGCGAGCGACAAGCTCGCGCCGACGAGCAGGGCGGCCCCGCGCATGACGATCGATCTCGAGCTGGCGGCTGGCGCCGCGGCCCTCGCTCGTGCTCGTCGGGAGTGGCGCCGGTGGTCCATCGCCGTGACTTTGCACCCGTTTGACGTCTGCGCGCAAGTCTCCGGCCCGCGGTGGCGGCCGTGGTATCAGGGGTCATGCGGAGAAGCGACGTCTTGGTGTGGGTCGACCTCGAGATGACCGGGCTCGATCCCCAGACCTGCGTGATCGTGGAGATCGCGACGCTGGTGACCGACGGGGAGCTGAACCTGGTCGCCGAGGGACCCAACCTCGTCGTTCACCAGCCCGACGAGGTGTTGGCCGGCATGCACCCCGACGTGGTGGCGATGCATGCGCGCTCCGGGCTCACCGAGCGCGTTCGGGCCTCGACCACGAGCCTCGAGGCGGCGGAGGCAGCGTCGCTGGCGTTCCTCGAGGAGCACTGCGAGCCACGCACCTCGCCGCTCTGTGGCAACTCCATCTGGAAAGATCGCCAGTTCATCGAGCGCTACATGCCGCGCTTCGACGCCCACCTCCACTATCGAAACATCGACGTCTCCAGCCTCAAGGAGCTGGTGGCGCGCTGGTATCCAGCGGAGGCCGCGCCGCGAAAGAAGGAGACGCACCGCGCGCTCGACGACATCCGCGAGTCGATCGAAGAGCTGCGGTGGTACCGGTCCCGGGTGTTCAAGGCTTCGGCAGGTGGCTGAGCCGCTCCGGTCGACTCGCGCGCCCGCGTTTGCGCTCGGCCCGGAAGGCGGCGATGTCGGCGCGTGACGGGTTGATGATGAGAAACCCGTGGTCTCCGTCGACCATGGCGATGTCGCCGGGGGACACCCAACGAAACGCGCCCACCACGTCGGTGATGGCAGGCACCCCGATCAGCTCGAGGAGGAGGCGGGTGCGCTCACGAGGAGCGTGCTCGGAGAGGACGAACCCTGCGGGCTGGGCTCTCACCGAAATCAACACGTCGTAGATGGAGAGCTGATCCGCGAGCACCACCGGCTTCGAGGGAAGCCGGGCGCGAGCGTCGGGGTGGGCCAGCATCAAGAGCGCGTCGCAGAGCTGCTCGAGATCTCCGGCCCGCTCGATGAGATAGGCGTCTTGCGTGTCGTTGGCCACGCGCGTGGCCTCTCGCGCCACCTCGCCGAGCGCGTGGCCGAGGCTCTCGCCGGCGCGGATCATCTCGTGGGTGCGATCGATCAGGCGCTGATCCTCGAGCATGATCAGGTAGCGATCGATGAAGGCGCGGGTGTCGGGGAGTCGACGGGTGTCGGCGAGCTCGGCGAGGCGGCGCAAGCTGGTCTGCGCCGCGTCGTGGGCGGCGCGAAAGGCGTCGGCGTCTTCGTCGCGGGCGGCGCGTCGCGGCGAGGTGGCGGGGCGCCGGATGGCGGCCACGGCGCCGACCGCGCGGCCTGGCACCATCGGCACCCCGGGCAAGGTGATCTTCTTGGTGCCTCCACCGGCCTGACGCGTGCTCGTGTCGCGCAGCTCGGTGAGGAGGCGCGCCATGCGGAGGCCGGTGGAGATCGGCGCGGTGAGCGCCGCGATCAGGCTGATGTCGGCCTCGGTGAACGGGTGGCCCCCGCTGCGCTGCACGACCACCGCCCCGAGGGGCCCCTTGGTGCCGATGATGGGAACCGCGACGAAGGAGGGGAAGCGCTCCTCGTCGAGCTCGGGGAAGCCGCGGTAGCGCTCCTCGTCGGGCGCGTCGTTCGACGACACGGGGTACTGGAGCTCGACGGCACGACCGGTGAGGCCCTCGCCCACGCGGAGCCGCACCTTGCCGCGGGCTCGGAACGGGAAGCCGACGTTCCCACGGAGCACGAGCTCCTCGCCTTCGCCCTCGAGCAGGTACAGCGAGGCGACCTCCGCGCCCACACAAGCGGCGATGCGACGTGGCGCCTCGGAGAGCAACACGCTGAGGGGTTTGCTCTTCGCGACGAACGACAGATAGTCGACGACGTGGTCTAGCTGACCCATCGCGTCATCCAAGGCGGCGACGCGCCACGCGCGCTCGTGGTTCCAAACCAATCGGTCTTCGCGGCGCAACCAAAATCAACACGACGGGCGTCTCCAGAGGGCTCTGCTCCTCGCGGAGCACACCACCCCTAGCGCAGATCGACGGGACCATCCAGGGGTGGCTTCTGCATGTGCCCGAGACGTGAGCGGCGTGCGCGTGGGCACACCCCTCCGAGCGCGCGGGCGAGGACGCCGCGGGTCTCGCCGTCACGGGTGCCGAGGGACGCTACGTGTGGCGCGAGCGCGGCGAGCAGCTCGACGCCCGCGCTCCCGAGTACGACCGTGGCGCGGCATGGCGGCGCGAGCGCGAGCGCCTCCGGGGATGGATCCACGAAGACCGCGTGGTGGGGGCCTACGAAGGCCTCGCCCACGGCGGAGAAGAGCTCTCCGCTGGCGCGGAGGGCCGCCCTCTCATCGGCGGTCAGCGGCCCCCTCGGCACGGCGCTGCCCCGCTCGCCCAGGGCCTCGTGGAGCGCGCGACCGAGGGCCGTCGCGTCGGCGCCGGTGACGACGAGGCGGGGCGACAGACACCCGCGGCCGTCGAATGGCACGAGATCGTCGGCGAGCGCGCGGCCTGCGGCGCCGAGGTCGTCGCCGGCCTCGACGACCGCGACCCCGATGCCCGTGCCATGGCCGCGGAGCGTGACCCCCGACGGCAGCGCGGCCGCGATGGCGGCGAGCGTCTCGTCGGCGCCATACGCGTGCACCACGTCGCCCGGCGTCGCGGCGAGCTCGCCCACCAAGCGACAGGTAGGCCAGCCGAGCGCCTCGACGAGGAGCTCGGCGACGACTGGATCGCGGCGCGAGGGCTTCACGAGCACCTCCTCACTCGAGGCGAGGGCGAGGGCCAGGGCTCGCAGCGGCGCGGTGCATACGTTGGCGCTCATCACGACGTGGCAGCGGGGGGCCTTCGCGCTCGACGCGAGGAGCGCGTCGAGCTCGGCGTCGGAGGGGTCGTGCTCGAGATGCTCGGTGAGCGCGAGCTCGACGCCTTCCCGGGAGAGGCGGCTCGCCGCGGGCAGCCGAAGACGCGCGGCCTGGCCGAGGGGGTCGCCGGGGTCGGCGAGCCGGCGTCCGGCGCTCAGCACCGCGAGCACCCGCGCTCGTGGTGTCCGCCGCGGTGTCCCTCTTCGCGTCATGGTGTGGCGAGAGCGTAACCTCGTAGCGGGGTCGTGGCGTCAGGCTTCGTGCTCGAGGAGGTGTTCGAGCGCGAGGGAACAGCCGCGTGGCGGCGCGCCCGGCGCGCGTCCGAGGAGCGACACCGAGCCGTCGGCCTCGACGCGCACGCGGTCGGCCGTTTGGATCGCGACCGACCCGTCCACGTTGGCGAGATCCACGACGCGAGCGAGGCCGACGGTGCCTGGAGGGAGCGCGGTGAGGGTGTCTGGGGCCACGGCGGTGACGCGCACCCAGGGGGGTGGGTGATACCCGTCGCCGGGGAGGCCCCGCAGCCCACCCTGGTAGAGCTGGCTCGAGAGCTCCGTCATCCCATACTCGCCCACGACGCGCTCGAGCGGCACCGCGAACGCGCCGGCGATCAGCGCCCGGAGCGCCTCGGCGTCGATCTCCCGTGACCGGCCCTTGAAGCCACCGGTCTGCATCACGCGGCTCCCCTCGGGCAGCGGCAGCGCGTCCCGTCCACGCCGAGCGAGCTCGTCCAAGAAGTGCACGAACGCGAACGACGTGCCCGCGACGAGCGTCGGCGTCTCGCTGCGGCCGAGGCCCTCGAGACGGGCAATGATCCCGTCCACGTCGACCCTCGCCCCGTCGAAGTGCCACGTCGCGTCGCCGCCGAGCACCTCCGCGAAGCGTGCGAGCATGAACGTCAGCGACGACTCGGGTGCGAGTCGCTCGGGGCTGGCGAGCACCACCATCGGCAGCCGCCCATACGTTGGGGTGTGCGCCCCCGAGACGGCCGCGCGCTCCGGCCACAGCATGTGAGCCCCCCACGCCAGCGCCGCTCGTTCGTAGGTGCCGGTCGTCCGCATGGGGTGTTTGCCGCGGGACGAGGCGGTCGTCCCGCTGGTCATGAAGCAGCGCACGTCGTCGGCTTCGGGGTGCGCCGCCACCCGGCGCAATCGAAACGCGTCGGTGGGGACGGCGGGGATCGACGCCATCCGATCGACGTCCCGCAGCCCATGGACCTGCCACAACCGGCCCACCACCGAGACCCGCGCGGCCTGGAACCGCGCCACCGCACAGCTCAGGTGCTCGAGCTCCTCGAACAACCCCTCGTCGAGCGCGCCGCGACCCACCCATGCCATCGCGCGCTCGATGAATCCGCGCACGCGGTCGTGCAGCGCGTCACTCTCCTCGTGCATCGCGCACCTCAATCTCGCAACATGCCCAGCCGCGTGAGGGCCGCCGCCACCATGAGGCGCTGTTGCGCGACGCGCAGGTCGATCGCTTGCACCCAAGTGGTCTCGAAGACGAGGGACGGGACAGCGGCGTCGACGAGGCTCCGGGCGAGGCTGCCCGCGGGGCCCGGGCGGAGCAGCGTGAAGCGACGGGATGGCGTGGTCACCGTGCGGTTCACCGCGGTGAGGATGGTCTCGGCCATGTCGCGACAGGCGTGGTCGAGGGCGCGCGTGGCGGCGTTGGCGCACACCACCGAGCTCCCCATGCTGGCGCTGCTGGCCGAGAACCCCCAGCCTTCGTGCAGATCGAACACCCAGTCGGGCTCGAGATCGCCGAGCGCCTCCCACAACGCAGGCGCCATCTCGCCTCGTGGGTGGGCCCGCGCGCCGGCGGGGAAGTTCCGGTTGAGATCGGCGTGGCGGCTCCGAGGGGTGAAGCGCGAGCCCGCGGCGAGGGCCGGGCGGTTCACCTCGGGGACGACGAAGAGGCGGCCGCGGTGGAGGCTCGTGGTGAGCAGCAGCCGGGCTGCGCGAGGAGGCGCCGTCTCGTTGCCGTGGATGCCGGCGATGATCGCCACGGTGGGGCCGCTCCGTCGGCTGTCGAGCACGAAGGCTGGGGTCTCGAAGCGAGTGCCCTCGGCGAGGGTGGCCTCGAGCAGCTCGGGCTCGGGAGCGCCGGTCGTCGGTGTGGCGTCGTCGTGGGTCGTCGCGGCGTCGTCGACGGGCCGCCACGCGAACGACGCGTCGCCCGCGGCCTCGCTCGTGTTGGCCCCCGCGAAGCGCGCCACGGTCGCGCTCGCGAGCGAGATCCCGAGCGCGCGCCTGGTGAGTGCCATGCCCCATGGTAACGCGGCTCGGCCTCGCGTGCTTCCCCTACGGCGTGCTCGACCGCTCCCTCGCCCGCCCCCGCGCGGTGGCGTGGGGGCTCCGCGCTTCCCGCGGCCACGTCAGCCCGGGAGCACCTCGGCGAGGGCCACGCCGAACGCCGAGAGGTCGTCGCGCTCGATGGTGAGCGGCGGGGTGAGCGTGAGGACGTCGCCGGCGACGCCGCCGGTGATGGTGAGGAAGCCGCGCTCGAGCAGGGCCGCCATCGCGTGCTGGGCCGACGCCGCGTCGGCGAGCTGGACGCCGATCATGAGGCCAGCTCCCCGCACGACGGCTCGGTCACCGACCCGCTCGGCGAGCTCCGCGCGGGCGGCGTCTCCGAGGGCGCGAGCGCGACCGATCAGACCCTCGCGCTCGAGGGCGGCGAGCGTGGCGAGGGCGGTGGCACACGCCAGCGGCGCCCCGGCGTGCGTGGACGTGTGGATCGTCGCGGCCCGAGTCCATCCCGCCATCACCTCCGCCGGCGCGATGCACGCCGAGATGCTGAGCCCGCCCCCGAGGCCCTTTCCGAGGCACAGGATGTCGGGCAGGACGCCCTCGGCGCGCGTGCAGAGGAGCGCCCCGGTGCGGCCGAGGCCGGTCCAGATCTCGTCGGCGATGACGAGCGCACCCTGGGCCCGAGCGAGCGCGGCGACCTCCGCCAAGAAGCCGCTCGGAGGGACGACACAGCCCCCGCGGCCGAGCACCGGCTCCACGAGCACGGCCGCGATCTGCGCGTCGAGGAGCTCCCGCACCAGCTCGAGCGACGCCTTCGCGGTAGCGCCGCGCACCCCGGGAAACGGCGCGAACCGCACGTTCTGGCTCAGCTGCTCGGCGAACGGCGCGCGAAACGACTGGCTGAAGCCGCACGCCGCGAGAGGCGCGTAGCCGAGCCCGTGATAGGCGCCGTCGAACGCCAGGAAGTGCGAGCGGCCGGTGGCGAGCGAGGCGGTCTTCATGGCCGCGGTGATGGCGTCGCCGCCGGCTTGTCCGAGCAGCACCTGGGCGTCGGGGGCGGGATGCAGCGCGGCGAGCGCCTCGAGGAGCGCCACCTTGGTGTCGGACGAGAACACGTCGCCCAGTCCTTGCACCAGCCGCTCGCTCTGCTCGTGGAGCGCGCGTTGGATGGCGGGGTGCCCGTGACCGAGCAAGACCGCGCCGAAGCCAGCCACCAGATCGAGGTAGCGCTTGCCGTCCACGTCCCAGACGTGGCTGCCTGCGCCGCGGGCGAGCACGATGGGTGTTGGGCCCTGTGAACCGCCCTCACGCGTGCGCCGTCTGTGGCCAAACGCCGGGCACTCCACCGCGGCCAGCCGCTCGAGCAGGCGCTCCCCCGTGGAGCTCACGCGCAGACTCGGTTGCGCCCCGAGTTCTTCGCTTGGTAGAGGCGCTCGTCGGCGCGCTTGAGCAGCTCCCCGGCGTTGCGGTCTTCGTCGGTGAGCACCGCCGCGCCGACGCTGATCGTCACCTTGATCTTGTCTTGCTGGAACACGAACGTGTGCGTCTCGATTTGCTGCCGCAAGCGCTCGCCCAGCTCGACCGCGCCCTCGAGCATGGTCTCGGGGAGGATGATGCAGAACTCCTCGCCGCCGTAGCGGGCGAACACCTCGTCGCGGCGGATCCGTGACTGGACGATTCGCGCCAGCTCCTTCAGCACGAAGTCGCCAGCGAGGTGGCCGTGAAGATCGTTGATGCGCTTGAAGTGATCGATGTCGAACATCAACACCGCCAGGTAGCGGTTGTGGCGGCGCCCGCGGATGAGCTCGCGCTCGAGCGCCTCGTACAGGTAGCGCTTGTTGTGCACCTGCGTGAGACCATCGATGATGGTGAGGCGGTAGATCTCCTCGTGGTACTGCGCTTCCACGTCGGCGCCGGAGAGAAACTTGAAGATGGTCGAGCCGATCTTCACCCGATCGCCGTTGCGAAGCACCAGCTCGCGGACGACCTGCTCGTCGTTGCAGTAGGTGCCGTTGGTGCTCCCGTCGTCGGCGACGATCCAGCTCTTTCCACGCGCCTCGAAGTGCGCGTGACGCCGCGACACCGAGTCTGAGTCGAGGACGATCGTGTTGTCGGAGCCGCGCCCCACGCGGGTGGGACTCTCATCGAGCACGAACCGCTTCCCGAGCAACGTCGGCTCCTTGGTGTAGATCACCACCAAGCAGTCCGTGCGGTTGCTGGTGTCGTCATCGCCCCCGTCCGGGCGGATGACCTGGGTCACGCGGGTCTTCTCGTCGAAGTTAGCCACGACTGTGGTTTCTAGGCTCCCGCAATTGCTCGAAAAAACTGTTGGGAGTCGGTCCGATTCGAGCGTATAGCGGCGTT
The DNA here is from genome assembly GCA_964401935.1 of uncultured Polyangiaceae bacterium. Lineage (GTDB taxonomy): Bacteria > Myxococcota_A > Polyangia > Polyangiales > Polyangiaceae > JAPYTK01. The sequence continues at coordinate 23,835 of CAYOAL010000066.1, read as the reverse complement.
CGACGGGGCGTCAAGCAACCAATCGGTCCGGTTCAGGGTTGGGTTCGTCACGCGATGACCACGCGAAAGATCCGCTTCGCGTCGGGGACGCCTGGGATCCCGCTGCTCATCGGAGGGGTGAGATAGTAGTAGGCCACGCGATCGCCGTCGTCGATCACCTCGAGCAGTGCCCGCTCGAGGTCGTCGGGGCTCAGGTCATTGGAGATTTCCCAAGTATTCTCCGTCACCTCGTCGCCCTGCCAAGGCCCCTCACACAGCGCCACGAGGCGCCTCCGCTTCTCCTCGTCGCGCACGCTGAAGCACAACACGTAGTCGTGGTTCATGAAGCCACTGAGCATGCGGGAGTCGTGGCGGGACGAAGCGTCGTTCGGGGCGCGCGGATCGGACATGGCTCGAAATCGAAAAAGATGCTCGACCCGATGTTATCGCTTTGTGGGCCCTGGGGGCAGGGGGGCGAGCACGTCTTCGTCATCATCGCCCATCCGCAGCCCACCGCCCAAAGTTACGATGTGCAGAGCGATGAGCAGCGCGGCCAGCGCCACGTCGATCTTACCGACGAGCTCGGCCTGTTGGTGAATGCGCTCGAGCTCGGTCCCCTCCGCCCCAACGTTGCGCCGCACGCCCGCTTCGTGGAGCTCCATGATGCGAGGAGAGAGCTGAGTTCCCGAATAGACGGCGCCGAGCGCGAGCGCGATCGCGACGTAGCGGCGCACTCGAGGCAACCACGCCCGGGCGTAGGGGCTCCGCAGCGTGAGCATGGTGCGAACCACCTCCGCGCCGAGACCGACCACCGCGCACGCGACCGCGATCACGTCGAAGCGCGAGAAGGCCGCGCCCATCGCCTTGCCCGACCACGGGTGAGGCGTGAGCTCGAACACGTAGGGCGCGGCGCAGGCACCGAGGGCGATCATGCCGCCCGCGATCATGGCGTAGGCGAGGACGGCCACGATGGTCGCGGCGGTGTCGATGACGACGCGGCGCTCCTGCTTGCGTCGGGTCGCGAGCTCTCCGCTGCTCGGCGCGAGGTCGTCATCGGTGAAGACGTCCTCGCCAGGCGCGGGGTCGTCCGGCTCGAGGGGGCCGCTCATCACAGAATCATCCTCACTCCATGGTCGCTCCTCAGCGTACCAACTTCGAGCGCGGCGGCGCTGGTCGAGAGTGTGATCGGCACGCCACCGCGAGGCTCGAAGCGAACGCGCGCGCGCGCGAGCTTGGCGTTGAGGCAGTGCGTCATGGCGCCGGTGGGGTTCTCGTAGTGCAGCCCGACGAAGTCCTCCACGGAGGCGTCGATCACCGCGTCGACGCGCCCGCCCCGGTTCGCGGCGGAGAAACCGTAGCGGCGCAGGCCGAGCTGCGCGCGCGTGGTGAGCAGCGAGAGCGGCCCGTTGAAGGCGTGATCCTCCCCCGCGTGGCGAATGCACACGCTCGTGAGCGGCGGCAAGAGCTGCCCCGCGATCCGAACCCGCGCCGTCACCGCCTCGAGCACGAGCGCGTCGGGCTCATTCCACTGGTTGCAGTGCGTCCAGGCGTAGTGCTCGGCGTGACCGACGCCCCAGTTGTGACCTTGCATCCCCGACCACCGATCGAGCTCCCAGGTGTTGTCGCCCACACAGAACGTGCCGGAGATCGCGAGATCCGGGAACGGCGTGACGGTCTTCGACGAAGGAAACGAGGCGTCGTAGAGCTTCGGCGAAGGCAAGAGCTCGAGGGGCGCGGCAGCGCCGTCGAGGCTGAGCTCCCACCGAAGCGGGCCGTGACGGGTCGCGCCGTGGTTTGCGATGAGGCCGCGCGCTCGTCCGGGCGCGAGCGTGAAGTGCTCGTCGCCTCCAGGGATGCGCCACGCGATGTCGAGCTCGCTCGCACCAAAGCGGGCCTCGCGGAACGGGAGGCGGTGCTTGGACCCGACGGCGTGCTTGCCGGGTCGCCGATCGAAGGCGATGGCCCAGCCCTCGACCACCGCGGGGCCTTCTCGCGACGACAGGATGGTGGCCTTGATCCACACCGCGCGGTCGGCGGTGGGGGCGGTGGCTTTGAGAAAGTAGCTCTCGACGTGGTCGCGCCGCTCGCCATCGTAGCGCACCGCGTTCTCGCGGCTCATGCGCCCCTCAGCCGTGCGATGGCTTCGTCGAGCGCGTGTTGATCGGCGCGGTCCTCGTCGCCCACCATCGCCTCGAGCGTGGCGAGGGTCTCGCGCAGCCGGGCGCGCCCCGCGGCGGCCACCGCGAGCGTGCGCCGCTCACGCGTCCACGAGGTGAGCTCGTCGAGCACCCAGCGCACGGCCCTTGGGTGTCGCATCGCGGCGAGAGCCACGCGCGCGTGCCAGGCGAAAGGGTCGGGCGTGAGCAGGATCACCCGCCCGAAGGCGCGCTTCTCGAGCGCCTCTCGAGCGGCGGTGAGACCGAGCTCGCCACAGAGCTCGATGGCCGCCGCTTCGTCGTCGTGCTCGGTCGTGATGATGTCCCGCTGCACCACGTCGCAGAGGATAGGGGCGCCATCGCGTCGCCCGACGCGCCCGAGCACGATGGCCGCCGCGACGCGCACCACGTCGCTGTCGTCGTCGAGCATGGCGCGCGCGCGCTCCACGAAGGCGGTCTCGACGGGCTCGGCGTCGGAGCCGCGCTCCTCGGCCATGCGCAGCGCGATGTGGCGCACGAGGTGATCGGGGTCACGTGTGGCGTCGAGGAGCACGCCGCGCACGCGCTCGCTGCTCTTGCTCGTGCGGGAGAAGCCCATCACCGCCTGAAAGCGGTCGCTCGGTGTCTCCGACGCGAGGGCCCTCTCGAAGCAGGGTAGCGCGCGCTCGTCGGCGAGCTCACCGAGCGCAGAGAGCGCCATCTGACGCACGAAGGCGTTGACGTCTTCGGTGGCGCGAACGAGCGCCTCCACCGCAGCCCGAGCCCCTGCGTCCCCGAGGGCGCTGGCGGCAGCGGCGCGCACGTCGGCATGTTCATCGTCGAGCGCGCGGGCGAGCGCCGCGACCACCGCGTCGGGATGGGCGTCCGCGTGCTCGGCGAGGTCGCCAGCCGCTGACGCGCGCACGGCGACCTTGTCGCTCCCGAGATCACGCAGCGCTGCCTCGACGCTTCGTCTGGACGAACGACCGAGCATAAACCGGCGTTCAGTTCCCGCCGGCACCACCGGAGCCGCCGACGCCGCCGGCCCCTCCGGCTCCTCCCGCGCCCCCGGCTCCTCCAGCGCCGCCGGCCCCTCCAGCGCCGCCGGTCCCTCCGGCGCCGCCGGCCCCTCCAGCGCCTCCCGCGCCCCCGGCCCCTCCAGCGCCTCCCGCGCCTCCGCTGCCCGGGGGCACGTAGGGCGTGAGCGGCTCGGGCTCGGGGTTGGGGAGGCACGCGTTGGGGGTCTCGTCGGGGACGGCAGGGCGAGAGCCCTTCACCAGGCACACCTTGGTGTCTTGGGGATTGTCGGTGTCGGTCTCGAGATCGATCACCCGCGCCGCGCGATCGACGGGGCGCACGCACTCGTAACCGTCACGGCAGTCGTCGTTGTCGTCGCACACGTACATGCAGAAGGTGCGGCCGTAGCGCCCGAACCGCGCATCGTCGAGACCTCGGCAGGCGGGATCCAGATCGATGTTGAACGACACACACGTCGCCTCGTCGGTGCATTGGTCCGGCTCGCAGTTGAACTCGGTGCAGTAGCCGCCCGGCTGGGTCGCGTCGCAGAGACGATCGCCCAGCGCGCTGCAGTCGATGGCGGTCTGGCACTCATCGCCGATCTCCGGCTGACAACCGGTGGCGACCGACAGGGCCACGAGGACGACGGCGTAGCGAAACATGGGGGCGGGGTTCTTACCCTGTGGTCACGGCTGCGCCAAGCGAAGGCTGCGCTCGAAGGGGGCTGGGCGGGCGACGCCTTCGCCCGCTCGGGTATCGAGGGCTTGACACGTTCTCGACTTGGACGCCATGAAAGTGGCCATGGGCGAGAGGGGCACGAGAAGCCGTCGACTGGGGTGGGATGGCTGGGCGGTAGCGGGTGTTGGCGTGCTCGCTGCGGTGAGCGCCCTCGGAGCGTGTGCCGACGCGCTCAGCATTCAGCCCCCCACCGAGACCACCCCCGGGGCGGGCGGGACGCCGGGGACGGGCGGGAGCGGAGGCCTCGCCGAAGGCGGCGCGGCGCCAGTTCCGTGCGTGTCGAACAGCGACTGCCCCGCGCCCACCGCCGTGTGCGACACCGTCCGCGGCGTCTGCGTGGAGTGCCTCGAGCTCGCCGACTGTGGCTCCATGCCCGGCACCGTGTGCAGCGAGGGCGCGTGTATCTGTCCGGTGGCAGGAGACTCGTGGTGTGCGCCCGCTTTGTGCGTGGATCACGCGACCGATCCTCAGCACTGCGGCCAATGCAACAAGCCGTGCTTCGGCCCATGCGACATGGGGCAGTGCGTCGATCGCTGGGAGCCGGTGGTGAGCCCCGGCGCTCCCGAGGCGCGCGCTCGCCACGTAGCGGCCTGGACCGGCGCCGTGATGGTGGTGTGGGGCGGCACCGTCAACACCGGCGCCGCCGCCAACTTGGCGACCGGCGCCATGTACGACCCGGTCGCGCTCGAGTGGACGCCGACCAGCGCCGTGGGCGCCCCCTCGCCCCGACAGCTCGCGGCGTCGGTGTGGACCGGCTCGCACCTCATCGTGTGGGGGGGGCGGGACGGCGCCGTCTTCCACAACGACGGCGCGTTGTTCGATCCCGCGACCAACACGTGGGCGCCGATGAGCACCCAAGGCGCACCCTCGGGAAGGATCGAGCACGCGGCGGTGTGGACGGGGAGCAAGCTGATCGTTTGGGGTGGTCTCGACGCCACGGGCGAACAGCTCGACACCGGCGCCGTCTACGATCCCGCCGCCAACAGCTGGACCGCGATGGCCCCGCCGCCCGCGCCGGTCGCCACCCGCGAGCGCCACAGCGCGGTTTGGGCAGGCACCGAGATGTGGGTGTACGGCGGCTTCGGCGACGCCCCATCGCTCGTGCTCACCAACACCTACTGGCCCACGGGGGGCGTGGCCGGGGGCCTGCGCTACGAGCCCAACGCGAACGTATGGAGCCAGCTCCCCGCCACCGGGCAGCCGTCGGCGCGCGATCGACACACCGCGGTCTTCGACGGCACGCACATGATCGTGTTCGGGGGCTTCAACGGCACCGAGGACAACAACCTCGGTCACCGCGTGAACGCCGGCGCCATCCAGTGGGAAGGCCTCGGGGGAACGGCTCCGCTCGCCCGACGCGAGCACACCGCGGTGTGGCTCGACGGTCCGGGGTTGATGGTGGTGTGGGGCGGACGCAGCACGCTGAGCGGCGTGCTCGGCACCGGCGCCGTCTATTCCTCGAGCGGAAACCTCTGGACCGAGCCGACGCCAACCGTGCTCGCCCCCCGCACCGAGCACACCGCGATCTCGACCGGCGACGCGATGATCGTGTGGGGTGGGTTCGACGCCGCGAACGCCCCGCTGGGAGATGGTGGCATCTTCACCCCCTGAGACCGCGGTGCGCTACGCCGCGGTGGGCATCCCCGTGCCCCTCGGCAAGAGCTTCACCTATCGGGTGCCGGCAGGGCTCGAGGTGGTGGCCGGCGCCCGCGTGCTCTGCACCTTCGGACGGCGCAAGACGTTGGCCATCGTGCTCGCCGTCGACGTGCCCCCCCCGGAGCTGCCCCCCGACAAGATCCGCGACATCACCGCGGTGCTGGATCCGGAGCCCGTGTTGCCCCACGAGCTCCTCTCGTTTCTCTCGGAGCTCGCAGCCTACTACTTCGCGCCCATCGGCGAGGTGCTGCGGCTCGCGCTACCCGCCGTCGAGCGCGAGAAGGTGGAGGCGCTGCAGCTGCAGGGCAAGCTCGCCCTCCACGAGGGGCTCGGGCGCACCAAACAGATCGGTGGGCGCGAGGTCCTCTTTGCCGTCGCCACCGACGCCGTGGAGAAGCCAGGCTCGCTGCGCGGACAGGCCGCCGCTGTCCTCGCCCTCCTGCGCGGCGCCGGCAGAGAGAGCGTGGCCCGGCTCGAGAAGCGGCACAAGAACGCCAGGTCGGCGATCCGCAAGCTGGAGGGCCTCGGCCTGGTCACGACCGAGGTACGGCGACTCAGCGCCGACGCGTTCTTCCGCGAGCCGGCGGAGCGCGACACACCCCCCGAGCTCAACGAAGCCCAGCGCGACGCCGTCGAGCGGATCGCCGCCTCGCTCGACGACGGCGCCAACGGACCGCGCGGCTTCCTGCTCTTTGGCATCACCGGCTCGGGCAAGACCGAGGTGTACATGAACGCCATCGCCACGTGCCTCGCCCGCGATCGCGGAGCGCTGGTGTTGGTGCCGGAGATCGCCCTCACGCCTCAGCTGGTGAGCCGCTTTCGGGCGCGCTTCGGCGATGCGGTGGCGGTGCTTCACAGCGGGCTCTCCGATCGCGACCGCCACCAGATGTGGCGCAAGCTGCGGCACGCCGAGCTCCGGGTCGCGGTCGGCGCGCGCTCGGCGCTCTTCGCGCCGGTGCCGCGGCTCGGCCTGATCGTGGTGGACGAGGAGCACGACGGCTCGTTCAAACAGGAGGAGGGCGTCCGCTACCACGCCCGCGACATGGCGATCCTGCGGGCCCATCGCGCGGGGGCCACCGTGGTGCTCGGCTCGGCCACACCCTCGCTCGAGTCGGTGGCCCTCGTGCGCCGCGACAAGCTGGCCATGATCCGCCTCCCGGAGCGCGCCACCCGCGCGAGCTTGCCTACCGTCGACGTCGTCGATCTCAAGCGCATCGGGCCCGGGCCGAGCGGTGACCGCATGTTGTCGCTCCCGCTCTACCGCGGCATCGAGCAGGCCCTCGAGGCGGGCGAGCAAGTGATCGTGTTCCTCAACCGCCGCGGCTTCGCTCCCGCGGTGGTGTGTGACGGCTGTGGCACGGTATCGACCTGCAGCGCCTGCGCCGTCGCCCTCACCTATCACCGACGCCTGGGAGGGCGGCTCCGTTGCCATTACTGCGATTTTCAAATGCCGCTACCTCCGCGATGCCCGGAGTGCAAGCGGGGAACGCTCGAGCTCGAGGGTTTGGGCACCGAGAAGCTCGAGAGCACCATCGCGGCCGCATTCCCAACCGCGCGAGTGGCGCGTCTCGACCGCGACGTGGCTGCCGGCGCCAAGTCGGTGAAGGTGCTCGACCGCATGCGCGCTCACGAGATCGATATCCTCGTGGGCACGCAGATGGTCACCAAAGGCCACGATCTGCCTTCGGTGACGATGGTGGGGGTGGTCAACGCCGACGCCGCGCTGTCGATGCCCGACTTCCGCGCCGCGGAGCGCGGCTTTCAGCTCTTGGTGCAGGTGGCCGGCCGCGCCGGGCGCCACGACAAGAAGGGGCGCGTGCTCATCCAGACCAGGAACCCGGAGCACCCCGCCATCCTGTTCGCGGCGAAACAAGACGTGAGCGGCTTCCTCGACCACGAGCTTCGCGATCGCCACGAGGCGCGCTACCCGCCGTTCTCACGGCTCGCCCTCGTCCGCATCGACGCGCTCTCCGAAGACGTCGCGCGCACCACCGCCGCACGCCTCGCCGCGCACGCGCGCTCTACCCCGGTGGCGGCGCGTCGTGAGGTGGAGGTGCTCGGTCCGGCCCCCGCGCCGATCCCGCGGTTGCGCTCTCGCTTTCGCTTTCGCGTCATGCTTCGGGCTCGCACCCGCGCGCCCCTGCGGGCGGTCGTGGCGGCGCTGATGCTCGCCCGCGACGAGATGGACAAGAAGACGCGCATCGTGATCGACATCGACCCGGTCGCGATGTTGTGACCGCGCCACCGCGCGCTCGACGCTACTCGCGCGGCGCGGGGATGGTGAGGTTGGGCGCCGAGCGCGCCCAGCCCTCGGCGATCAGCGCGTCGATGATCTGCTGACCACGATCGCCCCAGATCGGGTGAGCCTCGCGCGAGAGCTCCTCGGCGAGCAGCTCCGCCTCGAGGGCCGGCGTGCGTCCCGAGGCGCGCGCCCGCTCGAGCACCTCGAGGGTCCGGCGGTGTATCCCGTGGGGGGCGTCACGGTCGAGGTGCCGCGTGACCGCGGGGTCGTCGTCGAGCACACCATATTGCTCGTTGGCGCAGCTCACGATGCCCATGCGGTTCGCGAGGAAGTCGGGCACGTAGGTGATGCCGCGCGTGCGCAGGGCCTCGGCGTCGCGTTCGGGCTCCTCGAGCTGGTTGTTGGCGGCGCCGCACACCACGCGCGCCTTGAGCCGCTCGATGCTGCGCGGCGCGAGGGTCGCCCCCACCGCGTTCGGCGCAAACACGTCGCAGGCCTCGTCGAAGAGGCTCTCATCGCTCCGCTCGACGTGTCGCGTCTCGAGGCGCTCGGTGGGATACATCCGCCGGGCCTCTCGGAGCGCGCGCTCGTCGATGTCGGTGCCGACGATCCGTCGGACGCCGCGATCGAGCAGCCTGCCCACCATATGACGAGCCACGTTGCCCAGCCCCTCGCTCGCCACCACCTTGCCCTCGAGCGAGCCGAGCCCGAGCGCCTCGAGCGCTGCCTCCATGGCCACCACCACCCCCGCCGCGGTGAGCACGCTCGGGTTGCCGCTGCCCCCGAGCTCGGGGGGGATGCACGTCACGTGGCGTGTCGTCTCGAACACGTGCGCCATATCGGCAGGCGTCGTCCCGGCGTCCTCCGCGGTGACGTAGCAGCCGCGCAGCCCCGTGATGAAGCGCCCGTAGTCGCGGTAAATCGCGGCGCGCGTGTCGACATCGCGGTGATCGATCCCCGCTCGCCGTGCGATCACACCTTTGCCGCCCCCCCACCATAAACCGGCGAGGGCGTTCTTGTGGCCCATCCCGCGGCTCAGCCGGAGCCCATCGCGCACCAGCGTCTCCACCGTGTCGTAGTGCCAGAAGCGCACCCCCCCGACCGCCTGCCCGCGCGCCGTCTTGTGGACGAAGGCCGACAGGAGGTGCCCGCTCTCGTCACCGATCTCGAAGAAGATACCGCGGTGGCCGTGGTAGTCGCGCTCGTCGTTGGCGATGTGCTCGGCGAGCGGGGCGAGCTCGGGGTGGCTCGGCACCACCCGTCCCGCCTCATCGGTGACGACGTACCCCCTGCAAATGTTGGACGACATCATCACTTCCAACAGCTCATCCGTCGACGCGCCCCACAGGCTCATGGCTCGCACATACCATGGGGACCAGCGGTCGGCTCGCGACGAAGAAGACCGAGCGGCGCGGGGCCGGCGTCCGTAAGATGATGCTCGCATGAGCCGCTCCAGCTTGGCCGAGTGTGACGCCCTCTTGGTCCACGCAGCACGTCGGGTGAGCGTGCTTGGGTCGCTCAGCTATCCCGAGTCGGCGGCGACCTCGTTCCTCGCGAGCTGGCGCAAAGGTCGACCGGTCGTGCCCAAGCGCCCGCCCGTGCCACCGGTTGGGAAGAAGGTGGTGGAGGCGCTGCGGACCGTGCGTGACGCGGTCGATCGCGGCGATCCGCGCGGGCGCTTCCTCCACGCCACCGCCGACTGTTACCTCGAAGCAGCGGCCATGCTCGGAGCGGCGGGGACGCCAGCGTTCCACGCCCACGCCCGCGCCCTCTATGGCAGCGTCGACACGCCTCTCCCCGGCTCCGAGCTCACGCATCTCGAGGCGGCCGAGCGTCTCCTCGACGTGACGCTGGCGCTCACCGAAGCGACCCGCGAGCACGAGCTCGACTACTGCCTCTCGGCCGAGCACGTCGCCGAGCAGATCCGCCGGCGTCTCGACGCGTTCTTTCACGACGACGCGATCCGCGTCGTGATCGATCCGGAGCTCGCGTCCAAGGCGGCTGCCTCGGCGCGTCGCATCCGCTTGCGTGGCCGCACGAGCTTCGCTCCGAGCGACATCGAGCAGCTCGTGGAGCACGAAGCCTTCGTGCACGCAGCCACCTCCCTCAACGGCCGCAAGCAGCCGGTGCTCACCGCGCTGAGCCTCGGCGCCCCCCGCACCACCGCCACCCAGGAGGGCTTGGCCACCTTCGCGGAGCTCATCACCGGCTCGATGGAGCTCGCCCGCCTCCGCCGGCTGGCCCTGCGCGTCCGCGCGGTGCACGTGGCCGAAGCGGGCGGCGGCTTCATTGAGGTGTTTCGTTGCTTCCTCGAGGCCGGCCAGAGTGAATCGGAGAGCGTGCACAGCACCATGCGGATCTTCCGCGGCGCCGATCCCCACGGCGCGCACCCCTTCACCAAAGACGTCGTCTACCTTCGCGGCCTCTTCGCGGTGCACACCTTCCTGCGACGCGCCATCGTCGAGGTGCGCCCGGAGCTGATCGAGCGCCTGTTCGTGGGCCGGCTCACCCTCGGGGACGTGCTCGATCTCGAGGAGGCGTTCGCCGAAGGACATATCGTGAGCGCCCGCTACGTGCCGGCGTGGGCGCGCGACGTGCGCGCATTGGCTGCCTTCCTGTCCTTCTCGGCGCTGATCGATCAGATCGATCTCGACAACGTCGCGCTCGCCGACGTGCGTCACATCTGAAGCCGCCGCCGGGGTGGTGCTCAGCCGTGCATGATGGGCACGTCCGGCACCGCCCCCCCGGTGTCGATGCCGAGCGCGTTCACGAGCCCGCCGAAGATTTGCCCCTCGCTCATGTGCTGCCCCGGCGCGGTGGGCTGCCCCGTGAGCGGGTCGAAGCCGAAGGTCTCGCCCGTGCGCGGATCCACCCCACCGAGCACGCGACCGCCGTTGAGGAGCGGCGAGATGGCGAGCACGCCGTTGTTGAGGTGATGACCGCTGCCGTACTCCTGCCCGGGACTGTTGAGCCGCAGCTTGTCGCGTCCGAAGTCGGTGGCCAGATAGATGAGCGACCGATCCCAGTAGCTCTCGCCGGTGTCACCGAACTGGGTGTCGCCGAGCAGCGTGATGAGCCCGCTGATCACCTCGGTCATGCGCTTCCACATGAAGGCCTGCGTCTTTCGGTGTTGGGTGTGCGAGTTGTCGAACGACAGCGGCGGATTGAGCACGAGGGGCACGCCGGGGCTCCCGTCGCCCACCGTGAGGTTGAAGTTGGTGCCGAGGGTCACCGCGACCGACACGCCCTGGGTGATCAGCAGGTAGGCCATCGCGGCCTGGGCATGCAGTGGGTCGAAGCCGAGGCGGGGAAACGCAGCCTCCACCTGCGCGAGGGCCGGCGAGCTCGCGAGCCCGTAGCTCCCGAGCGGCACGTCGCCCTCTTTGGCCAGCATCAGCTTCTCGATCAGGTTCTGCTCCTCGAGCTTCGGCTGCGCCACGTTGCGCTGCTCCTTGTAGCGTTGGAGCCTCTGACTGAGCTGGAACGTCGTGTAGAACGACGACTCCGGATCGAGCTTGGCGTTGCGCAGCGAGCGGGCCATCTCGATGAACGTGGCGTCAGGCCCGTCTTGGGGGCCATCCGCCTCGAGCTTCACCCCGCGATGACCATGGAGAGAGAACGGCCAGGTGGTGGGCACACTCACTGGCTCGGCGCGAGCCCAGTCGGGCACGCTCTCGTCGTCGCCCGGTTGGGCGTACCCATGGCTCGCCATGTTCACGTTCGGCAGCGGGCAGTCGGCGCCGTAGGCGGCAGCCACCGCCTCTTGCAGGGTGCGACCGCCGAAGGCGCCATTGCCGGTGATGGCGCGCTTCTGGGCCACCGTGTGGTTTACGCTGGTGCCGGTCATCGTGCACACCAACATGTCGTCGGCGTGGGCGTCGACGAAGCCCGACAGATCTGCAGTGAAGTTGCTGCCGAACATGGTGCCCGACTGTCGCAGCGCGCGCAGGGTGCCGTTGCCCCAACCGGGGTCCTGGATGATGTCCTCGTCGGCGTAGCAGTCGACGAGCTGCCACACGTCTCCCGCCTCGCTCTCGCGGATCGGCATGAACGAGTCGATGATCGACGCGCCGCCGAAGCCGGTCACCACGATCAGGAACTTCGGCGGGGGCGCATCGTCGGGGGCGGACCGCGCCGCGCGAGGGGTGAGCGAAGGGCCAGCTACCGCGCCGGCGCCAGCGGCGAGCGCCGCCAGGAGGTGTCGTCGGGAGAGCGTTCGTTTCATGGCCATGGGTCTTGGTCGCCTGGGTGTCAGTAAAAGACAGACTCGAGCATCGTGAGCACTGCGTAGCAGCTGAGCGTGGCCCAGTCGGCGGCGGGAGACGCGCTACCCCCTGCCTCGATGTCACGATAGAGCGCAGCCACGAGCTCGACCTCGCGCTCCTTCGGCTCGCGGAGGTGAACACGCCGGAAGAGGCTCGTGATGGCGAGCGTGCTGTCCGTGTGGTCGGGATCGATCCGTCCGTCGCTCACCGCGAGCTTGAAGATGACCGCGCTCGATGGCTGGGCGAGGTCGAGGTGGGCGCGGGTCTGGCACATGCTCAGCGCGATGCGGTCGACGGCGATGGGGGTGGTGATGGCCGAGGCCTCGAGCGGCTCGTAGATGCCTGCCTGATAGGCATCCACCCCTCCGAGCGAGATCCCGTGCACCCAGTCGCACGCGTGGGTCCCCACCTCGCGGCAGAGCTCGTCGTCGCTCAGCGCGAGCGCCTTCTGGAAGTCGTTCACCAGACGCTCCTTCGACTTGAACTTGACGGTGGCCTTGGCCGAGATGGGAGGGGGCTCGGCAGGCACCATCCCTCCCTGGCCACCTGTCCCCGTGCCGGCGCCGCTGCTCGCACCGGCGCCGCCGTTGTCGTCATCGGCGCAGCCCGCGGCACACAGCAGCACCGCACACGCGGCCACCCTCGAGAACGCCCGTGATCGATCAGGGTGCACCGTAAGCCTCCGTCATGATGAAGTCGTGGAGCATGGCCTCCACCGAGTAGGCGTGCTCGCCCTTCAGCCCCTGCCAGAGCGCCTCCAGCTCGCCGAGCTCGTTGGGCAACGGATCGCGTCCGATGAGGCGACGCCAGTAGTCGCGGGTGATCGCGATCACGAAGTCGTCGCTGTTGGCTGCGATCTGCGCCCACTCACGCAGGTCGTCGTAGGGCTGCCCGAGGATGAAGCCGTTCTCCGGGGTCTGGTGCAGGTTCGTGGGATCGTTGGGCCACACCGCTTCGAGCCGTCCCGGCTGGTACTGGTGGCGCTGACCGGTGATGCCGTTGTAGTTGCGGAAGGCGTAGGTGAGGGGATCGAGCGTGGAGTGGCACACCGCGCAGGTGTCGGCGTCCACCCCCTTGTGGTCGTAGTCCACCGGCTCTCCGCCGATGAGGTGATCGAGGCCCTGGCTCTTCGCGATGTCGAGGCCGAGGTAGGCGCGGTAGGCCTGCGCGGCCGCCGCGCGCGGCAGCGGCGTAAACATGATGAAGTAGCCGGTGAACCACTTGGTCGTGAGCATCCCTGCTCGCCGATCCACCTGCATCGGCTCGTTGCAGGCGGCGCAGGGCGGATCGATCGTCGCCACCACGCTGTACGCCGTGGGCTCGGTGGCGCGCACCACGTGGAAGTCTGCCATGAGCAGCGAGCGCACGTCGTGGCCGTCGGTATGCGACCACACGAACAGGTTGTAGTCGTTGAAGTAGTCGGCCAGATCCACCACCTCGGGCACGTCGTCCTCGCCCGCTTTGAGCGCGCCCACCGGCCGCACCTTGTCGTGCGCCATCTTCCACACGAAGCCGTCCTTGCCGAGCCAGAACTCGCTGTCGAGACAGGTGTCGAGCGCGGCGTGCAAGGTGTCGTCTTGCTGCGTCTCGGTCATCTTCTCGAAGTCGAGCACCTCCTCGTAGCTGGGCGACACACCGCAGAAGTCGAGGTGCACCTTCCGGAACACGTGCCGTCGCGAAAATTGACAGATGGGATAGTCGAGCTCGTCCACGTCTTCCGGACAGTCGAGGTTGCCTGGTGTGCTCGCGTCGTCGTGCGGGCGCGACCCGCCGATAATCTCGTCGATGTTGTCGAACCCGTCTCCGTCCGTGTCTTCGGCCTCGATGGCCTCGAGCGCGGCGGGGAGGGCGGCGATGAAGGCCTCGTTGTCGAGGCCGCTCGCGATCGCGGCCACGACCGCCTCGCCGTAGCCGTTCCAGGCGGCGGGCCCGGTCGAGGTGTGGCAGAAGTCGCAGCTCACCGCTTGGCCTGCGCACCACGGAGAGCTCGCGTAGTGCTCGCAGAACGCCTGCGGCGCTACGGGTCGGGCGTAGGCGTCAACCGGGGCGAGCGTGCCGAAGCCCACCACGAGCGAGAGGATGCCGAGTCTTCGCATGAGGATTTGGATCCCGCGCCGCTCGACGTCCCTCGAGCCACGCCTCGCCACGCCCGAGAGCGCAGCGTGTCCGTTGTTCCCCACACGACATAACAACGATCATGCCACGCGCGCCGTCGGGCCGAGGCACCGCCAAGCGCCTGACATTTCATCGAGCGCAGCGCGCGCGCTGCGCAACGAACGTACACCGCGACGCGCGGCTGCCACGTCCTCGTACGGACACTCACGATCACACGCCGACAGCCCAACACCACGCCCGAAGTCGCCACCCCGCCCCCGCGAGCAAGTCGCCACCCCAACCCCACGAGCGAGTCCCACCCCAACCCCCCGAGCAAGTCCCCACCCAACCCCGCGAGCGAGTCGCCGCGAGCGAGTCCCCCCAACCCCGCGAGCAAGTCGTCACCCAACCCCGCGAGCGAGTCGCCACCGCCGCCGCGAGTCGCCACCGCCACCGTCACCGCGAGTCGCCGCCGCGAGTCGCCACCGTCACCGCGAGTCGCCGTCGCGAGTCCCGCCGCCGCGATCCCGCCGCCCCTTCGACCCTACACCGACCAAACCCGACGCAACTTCTGAAGTCGGCGCCGCCGATGCGACCCCGCCGCCTCATCGAAGCCACCGACCGGCGACACCTCGCCGCTACTTCGGCGGCTTGATGTCTTCGTCTTTGACCTCGGCGTTCTTGGTGTACGTGCCGAAGACGATGATGCTCTTGTCCCCGCTCTTCTCGTGGATCTCCACGGTGCGGATCACCGACGCGTCCGCGGCGGTGTAGAGCTCGAGCTTGGCAATGTGCTTCTTCACGTCTTTCACCGTGGGGGTCGCCACGAGGTGGAGCTTGCCATCGGTCTCGTCGACGCTGATGTCGTAGCGCTGGCGCAGCTTCTTCATGTCGCCGCCGAGCATCACCATCAAATCACCCAGCACGGCCGCGAACTTGTTGGCAGACGCCTTGCCGATCTTGGTGACACCGTCCTTGTTCTTCATCGCGAGCCCTTCGGGCCCGATCCAATAAGTCACCTCATCGGGAGGATGCAGATCCCAGCGCAGCCGGTCGGGGCGCACCAACGTGAGCTTCCCCTTGCTCTCCACCTCGCTCGCGAGCAGCCCGATGATGCGCTTCTGATCGAACGGGGCCTGCAGCGTCTTGATCTTCGCCCGAGCCTTGGTGATCTTGTCGAGCGCGTCGTCCACCTCGTCGGCCGCGGCCGTCGAGGGGATCGTGGCCACGAGCGCGGTGGCGGTGAGTGCAAGCAGCTGTCGTCTGTTCATTCTGCCCCCGCGTGCGGTGAGCCCGCTTCGACCCAGCGGTCATAGCTTCCGTCGGTGACGATGTCATCTTGGGGCAACGTTTCGACGCGGGCGGGTCCCGACGGCTCGTAGGCCGGATCGAGGAGCTCGCGCAGATCGAACCGCACGAAGCGCCCGGCCGCGTGGGGTCCTTCGCTCACCCACAGCGTGCGGCCCGTCGTGTCCATCACGATCGAGTGGGTGGAGATGAGCGCGTCGATGGCGCTCCGGTGCCCCAGGGGGAGCTCTCGGTCGCCGGCGCCGCGCTTGTCACGCAGAATACGCACAGCCTCTTGGACGGAAGAGCCGGCCGGAACATTCTGCAAAAGCTCATCGAGCCGCGCTCTCCGAGGGAGCGTCGACGTGTCTTCCATGACCTCGAAATTCTTGGGGTCGTCGGCAGCCGCTCCCTCGAGGTGGTTCGTGAGAGGCACATTCTGTGCAGCGTGATGACGCCGGATGAAGGCGCTCCGCCCCGGAACGCGTTCCACGATCGCCGCGTCGCCGGTCGCGTCGACCACCAGCAACATGTGCGACACCATCGGGTCGCGCCGGCCGATCATCGCGAGCGCTTCGTTGGTGGTCCGCGCGGCCGCGAGCACCTCCCGCACGGTCTGAGCCACCGGCTCGCCGGTGGGGCGCGGCTCGCCAGCGCGCGCGCCGTGGATCACGATCGCCAACCCCTCGTGGTTCATGCCGGAAGCGGTGCCCACGAAGCCCGGCCACATCACCGACGCGTAAGGAATCCGCCCCTCCTCGAGCACGAGGAACACCGTCTTGTGCTCCTCGAGCACGGCGGGCCCTTCGAAGTCGAAATTGCGACCTACCAGGGTGTGACCATCGGCGGTCTGGTGCTGGTTGAGCACGAAGCTCGTGCAGCCGACCAGCGGCGACCGCTCGAACGACAGCATGATGTCGTACAGCGAGTGAAGGAACACGAAGCGCTGGTACGTGCCCATCAGGTCTGCGAAAGGATCGGGCGAGAACACGGCGGCCTGGGCCGCGATCTCCTCCCGGTCGTCGCGCGAGAGGTTGTCGTCGAGGTTGCGAAAGCGCAGCCGCGCGATATCCATGATGAGCACGCGCGCGACGGTCCACGGCACGTAATGGCTGAACTGCCCATGGAGCTCGCGCTCGATGCGGCTCTGCTGGTCGTACAGGAGCCGGATGTTCGCGGCCCCCAGGTCGGCTGGGCGCCCCACGAGCCGAACCTCGTTCACGCCTCCGCGGCGTCGCGCGTACGAGCGACCGAGATCCCGCCGCGTCGCATCGTCGGCGGCGACGACGGCTGCTCCGGGCGGGATGGTGAGCTCGGGCGGGCGCATCGTGGTGGTGGCGAGGATGCCCCCATGACACACGAATGGCAGCGCGATGAGGCCACCCACCACGTAGCCCACGCGGCGCAGCCACGAGCGAGGGGCGCGCGTCTTCATGAGCCCTTCAACAGGCGGGCGAGCTGCCGAGCTCTCACGCTGGCCACCGTACGAACCACGCGCAGCACGATCTTGGTGGGATCGCGCACCGAATCGAAATGAGAGATCCGCTCCTCCTCGGGAGGATAGATCACGCGGATGGGGATCTCGACGAATCGCATGCCGAGGGCGGCGCCGCGGATGAGAACCTCGGCCTCGAAGCCGTAGCCGTCCTCGCGGCCGCCCAGTGCAAGCGTGGCGTCGATAGGGTACCGGCGCAAACCACACTGGGTGTCGGCGAGCCGCCGACCGGTGAAGCCCGACAGCACCAGGTTGGAGAATTGGTTCGACAGCTGGTTGGCGCGGGGCGCGCCCGCCCCCACCAGATCACGCACGCCGATCACCAGCGCGGCGGCGTCATCGCAAGCCAGATGCATACGGTGCGCCTCGTCGGGGGGGTGCTGCCCGTCGCCGTCCACGCTCACCGCCACGTCGAATCCACGCCGTCGTGCTTCCTCGAGCCCGGTGCGCAGGGCCACCCCTTTACCGCGGTTGTGAGGATGCCGGAGCACGTCCGCGCCAGCCTGCTCGGCCACCTCGGCCGAGCCATCGGTGGAACCGTCGTCGACGACCATCACCGCTCCGCGCTCGGGCCAGTGGCGACGCAAGCCTCTCACCACGTCGCCGAGCACGGGAGCCACTTGGTAGGCGGGGACGATGACGGCAGCGCGCACAGGCCATCGGTAGTCCGATCGATCGGGGGTGTCATCCCCGATGCCAGCGCCGGCCCGCGCGACGCGATCTCTCGGTGACGCGCCGAGCACGAGCGCGCCCGCTCCCGCGACGGCGGCCTCGACCCTCCAGCAACGAGAGCTCGTCGTTGCCCGCGAACTTCCCGTAACGACAGCTTCGACGCTGTCCTCAGCGTTCCCGCAACGGCAGCTCGACGCTCCCGCAACGGCAGCCTCAACGTTCCCGCGACGGCAGCCACGACCCGCACCGGCGCGGCTCGACGTTCCCCCGGCGGCGGACTCGACGTTCCCGCAGCGACGCGTTCGGTCGGCGCGACCGGTGCTCCGGGCCGACGTTCCCGCAACGGCAGCCTCAACGTTCCCGCGACGGCAGCCACGACCCGCACCGGCGCGGCTCGACGTTCCCCCGGCGGCGGACTCGACGTTCCCGCAGCGACGCGTTCGGTCGGCGCGACCGGTGCTCCGGGCCGACGTT
>CAYOAL010000066.1:3530-5681 GCA_964401935.1 uncultured Polyangiaceae bacterium | reverse complement strand
GACGTTCCCGCAGCGACGCGTTCGGTCGGCGCGACCGGTGCTCCGGGCCGACGTTGCGGGGCCGACGTTCCCGCAGCGACGCGTTCGGTCGGCGCGACCGGTGCTCCGGGCCGACGTGGCGGGGCCGACGTTCCCGCAGCGACGCGTTCGGTCGGCGCGACCTGCCAACGGCCGACGTTGCGGGGCCGACGTTGCCGCAGCGACGCGTTCGGTCGGCGCGACCTGCCAACGGCCGACGTTGCGGGGCCGACGTTGCCGCAGCGACGCGTTCGGTCGGCGCGACCTGCCAACGGCCGACGTTGCCGCGGCGGCGCGGCCTCGGTCGGCGCGACTTGTGCGCAGGGTTCGATGCGGGCCATCGAACCGCCGTCCGCCGCCGTTTCCTACTAGGCTACGAGGGTGGTGCCGATGGCCATGGACGATCACGAGCGCGTGCTCCGCCAGCGCGCCAAGGCGCTGATGCGGAAACGCTTCAAGTCACACCGGGGGAGCTTGCCGCGCGCCGCCGTCGTGGCGCGCTCGGCGGCGTTGTGCGAGCGGCTGCTCGCTTCCGAAGAGCTCGGACGCGCACGTCACGTGGCGCTCTTCTGGCCGATCGAGCGCTTCAACGAGGTCGATCTGAGGTCGGTCGACGCGGCGCTGCGGGAACGCGCGGTCGTCCTTGCGTACCCCTGCATCCCTGTCGAAACGCGCGAGATGACCTTTCGGCGCGTGAACGATCCGAGCGAGCTGTCGCTCTGCGAGCTTGGCTTCATGGCGCCACCCGAGAGCGCTCCGGTGGTGGAGCCGCTCGACGTCGTCGTGGTGCCCGGGCTCGCGTTCGACCCGCGTGGCTACCGCATCGGCTACGGCGGCGGCTTCTACGATCAGGCGCTCGCGCGCGTGCGTCCTCCCGCCATCGCGCTCGGCGTGGCGTTCGACTTCCAGCTTGCGGCGGACGTCCCGTTCTCCGAGCGCGATGTGCCCGTGGACATCGTGATGACCGATCGCCGCCGGCTCGACGCGGAGCGTTGACGTGGCTCCGGCGCGGCGCCGGAGCTTCGTGGCTCAGTCCGCCTTGGACTTCGCCTGGCTCTTCTTGCTGGCGCCGTCCTTCTGACCGCTCTCGGTCTGGGCGCCGTCGGTGGCCTTCTGCTGGTTTTCGAACCAGCGAGCGAGCTTCTTGTTGCGGCGAGCCCTCTTCTTTCGAACTTTGTACGGGTTCTGAGGCATGGGACGGGCCTTATAGCCAAGGAGGACCTTCTGATCGACCCCTTTGCGCTGTTTTCGCAGTGAAATGTGGAGGTGCCCCAACGAATCGAGGCCGGGAATTTCAGCCTCGCTGCAACATGGTGCCACACTTACACCTCCGTACATGGTGATACATATGAAGAGCAGTGACAGGCGCACGGGGCTGCGGTTGAATGCCTCCTTCGAGGTGACGGCGTTCGTGGATGGCAGACGCGTTCGGTGCAGCGGGGTTGATTTGAGCACCACCGGCGCGCTCGTGCGACACCACCACCGGCGGCAGGCTCCGCTCGTGCAGCACGTCGAGCTCGACATCGGGGAGCACCGCATCCGCGGCGCCGCGCGCACCGTCTGGAGCGACGGCGAGCTTCAGGCGATCCGTTTCGTGGGCCTCTCCGACGTCGATCGACTGGAGATCGCCGAGCACCTCGATCGCGCCGTCCGCGCCGCCTGACGACCGCGCTCGCGCTCGCGCTCGGCGGATCGGTCACGCGCTCGGGCGCCGGCGCCCCTCCGGCCCTCCGCCCCTCCGCCCCTCGGCCCCTCGACCCCTCGGCCGCTCGGTCACGCTCGGTCACGCTCGGTCACGCTCGGCACTCGGTCACGGTCCGTCGGTCGGTCACGCGGTTGACTCACGACGCGACGCCGCTCGGCCGCCCCGGTCACGCTCCGTCGGCGGGGATCACGACGCGACGCCGCTCGGCCGCCCCGAGCGGGCTCTGCCGGGTCAGGCGGTCGACGCACGGGCCGCCCCGCGGCCTCCCGGTCACGCTCGGTCGGGTCACGCGGTCGACTCACGGGCCCCCCCGCGGCCTCCCGGTCACGCTCGGTCGGGTCACGCGGTCGAGTCACGGGCCCCCCCCGCTCCCGTCACGCTCGGTCGGGTCACGCGGTCGACTCACGGGCCCCCCCGCGGCCTCCCGG
>CAYOAL010000066.1:0-3430 GCA_964401935.1 uncultured Polyangiaceae bacterium | reverse complement strand
GCTCAGTCGGGTCACGCTCAGTCGGGTCACGCTCAGTCGGGTCACGCTCAGTCGGGTCACGCTCAGTCGGTCACGCTCAGTCGGGTCACGCTCAGTCGGGTCACGCGGGCCCCCCCCCCGCGGCCTCCCGGTCACGCTCAGTCGCGTCACGCTCGGTCGGGTCACGCGGTCGACTCACGGGCGCTCGGCCCCCGGTCACGCTCGTCAGCCGGTCGCGCGCTCGGCTCGCCTAGCGACGCCACGCGACGGGCGTTACTTCACCCAGTGCCAGGTCACTTCGGGCCGGATCTCCATGTGGAAATGGTCGAAGTGGGCCGCGTCGTAGTTCGGTGTGAGCACGTAGGTGAAGATGCCAGCGTCCACCGACTCGCAGGCGATCGACCAAAGCTCGCGAGATTCGGTGGCGTTCGCCGGGATCGCCCCTACGCCGCAGGTGGTCCGACCGATCTTTCCCTTGAAGTGCTGCGCGACGCCGAGCCAGCGACCATCGCGTTTTCGGAAACCACCCACGTCGATGGCGAGGCCCGCCGGGTGGCGGGTGCCGGGCGGGGAGTAAGCGACGGGTTTCTGCGGCTTCTCCTCCTCCTCCGGCGCGCGCTTCTTGCCTCGCTTGCCATCGGCGGCGGGTTTGGCGCCGGCTCGCTTCGCGTCGGCTCGCTTCGCGTCGGCTCGCTTCGCGTCGGTCCGCTTCTTCGCGTCGGCTCGCTTCGCGGTGGGGCGCTTGGCCGAACCCTTCGCGCCCCCTTCTTGGGGGGTGGGCTTCTTCGCAGAGGCGCCGGCCTTCGCGCTCTTCTTCGCCGCTGGCGCATCCTTGGCATTGGGTTTGGCGCCCTTCGCCGGCTGCTTGTCCTTCTTGCCTTTGGGGGTCGGCGGGGTCGGCGCCTCTTTCTTGCCGCCCTTCTTCTGCTTGGCGCCGCTCTTCCGACCGCGCTTTTTGCTCTGTTTCTTGCTCGGCTTGTCGCCCTTGCCGAGCCCCGCGCGCTTCTTCTCGCCGCGGGGCGACGCCTTCTTGGGGGCCGGCGTTTCCGCTCGCGCTTTCCCGCGTGGTTTGGCGGTGGCTGCTCGCTTCTCGTCCTTCGCGCCGGGCTTGCCGTTCGCGCGGGCCTTGCCGTTCGCGCGGGCCTTGCCGTTCGCGGTCCCGGCGTCGGGCTCTCCGTGCTCGTGCTCGTGGTCGTCCGAGCCGGGCTTCGGGCCGTTCGGCCGGTACATCGTGAAATGCACCACCTCCACGATCTCATGACGCTCGAGCAGGGCCGCAAAATCGTCGAGAGCGAGGGCGAGGCGGGCGTCGAGGATCTCGAACACCGAGCTCGCGCGCTGCTCCTCCGGCAGCGAGGAGTGGATATGGACCCCGTGGAGCGCGGCGGTGAGGCGAACCGGCGCCAGCACACCGTGCACCCTCGTCGTCACCTTCACGTAGGGCACACCGCGTCGGTCGAGCTCGGCGTAGGCCTCCTCGGCTGTCATGTTCGCGTAGCGATACGAGGGGCGCAGCGTCTCCGCCGGTGCTTCGGCGTCGGCGTCCTTCGCCACGTCCGCGGCGCCTTCGCTGGCGCCGCCGTCAGCAGCAACGACCGTCGTCCAGCTCGTCGTCACCGCGAGCGTCACGAGCACAACGACGAGGCGCGCGACGGTTGTCTCGAAGAGGTACGCCAAGGTAGGCGCAAGATACAGGTTTGTCGTTCGAGCGCCAGAAAAACGACCGCGGACCCCCACCTACAGCCGTAACTGCCCAGAATATTGTTAAAAGGCACCCGCTGGCAGCTGCCTCCGCTCGCCTCCTCGCGTGTGGTGACCCTCGCCCCTCAGGCCACCATGATCAGACAGTGCGACTCCCCCGCGGAGACGCCGAGGACCGTCTGGTCGTCGAAGCCGGGCAAGCGCGTGGGCGTCTTCACGAAACGGCTCTTCTCCCCGGGCGTCACCTGAGCGTGGGTGTTGTCGCCCCAGCCGAACAGCGCGCCGTCGGTACAGAGCACCAGCACGTGGAACTTCCCGGCCGTCACCTGCCGCACCGCCCGTCCCTCCGGCAGCGGGATCTCCACGAACTGATCCGTGTCGGCGAGGTCGCCCAGCCCGAGCTCGCCTCGGCCATTGCTCCCTGTTCCGTGGAGCACGCCGTCTTCGGTGATGCAGAAGGTGGCTTGCTCGCTGCACGCGACCTGCACGACGCGGCGACCGGCGATCGAGCCCCGGGTTACGGGCGCGAACCGGTAGATGTCCTCGCGGAGCTCGTGTCCCAGCTCCCCAGCTTCGTTGCGTCCCGTCGTGTAGAGCTCGCCACGGTCGCTCACGGCTGCGCTGTGGAGGGTGCCGCAGGCGATCGCCGTGAACCGAACGCCTTGGATGCCCTCGGGCGGAGTGAACACGAAGACCTCGTAGGGGTTGTTCCGGGCCCCCATCCCGAGCTGTCCGCGCGAGTTCCCGCCGGTCATCAGCAGCGAGCCGTCGGCCATCAGCGCGAAGGAGTGTCCGCCAGAGAGCACCATCTGACGGATGTGCTCGCCGCCGACGCCGCCACCGGCGCTGAGGCTCCCCATCCGCGCCACCGGCTTGGGCTCGAGGGTTGGGGAGCGCGTGTCGATGCCGAGCGCGTTCGAGACGCGGCCCCATGCGTGCAGCCGCCCTTCGATGACTGCCAGGATGTGTGTGGCGTCGGCCCCGAAGAACGCGCGCTGCACCGTGCGGCCCTCGAGCACGGTCGGCACCGCGGGTGCCTCCCGCCCCCGCGACTCGCGATCCGTAAATAGATACGCCGCGTTGCTGCCTGAGAGGAGCAGGCGTCCGCTCTGGGTGATGAACGCGGTGTTCGCGCGGCCGGCGCGGGCCCACACCACCACCTCCCCTTCGACGGCGACCTCGCGGCACGGCTCCCAACCTGGCGGCCGGAAGAACCCCTGGCCCAGCGTGCCCTTGTCGTTTCGACCGAAGGAGAACACCCGCAGCGGGCGCGGAGCCACGTCGTCCTGCGTGGCGACCGGGCCTGCGGCGCGCGGCGCCGCACGGGCTGGCGCGGGCTCCTCCGCGGGCGCTCGCGCAGGGGCGGGAGCCACTTCCCCATACGCGTGGGTGTGGACGTAGGGCGCAGGTGGGTCCGCGCCTTGGGGGGTTGGATCCGGGCCCCAAGGGCTCGGCTGCACGGGGCCAGGTGGCGGAACGGGCGCTGCCACCCCCATCGGCGCCTGTGGGGCACCGCCCGGTACCGCGCCGGGCTCGAGCGGGGCGGCGGGGCTCGGCTGGGCTGGCGCGGGGGCAGCCCATGGGCTCGGCGGCGGGACCGCCGCCGGTTCCGTCGGCGGGTAACCCGCGGCGCCAGGCGCGCCGACGAAGCCCGTGTACCCGGAAGCAGCAGCGCCAACCGGATGGCCCGCGTGGGCACCGTGGGCAGCCTGGGCGCCGTGGGCAGCCTGCGCACCGTGGGCAGCCTGGG
>CAYOAL010000065.1:42572-51298 GCA_964401935.1 uncultured Polyangiaceae bacterium | reverse complement strand
CCGAGGGGGAAACCTCGTGGGAAACAAGGGGTCCCATCCTCGTGAGAATCGACATACGACATTGGCTCGCAGCGCTCGATGTACAGGCCCAGGTAGAGGTACTGCAGGCCGAGGCGTCGGCAGAGCTCCACCTGCTTCATGATCGAGTAGGTGCCGAGGCTCAGCTCCGCGAACTGGGGATCCCAGAAGAAGTACACCGCGCTGAGCGCGTTGTCGGCGCGATCGACGATGGCCACTCCCACCAGCAAGCCGTCGATGCGGTAGCGCATCTCGAACGTGTCGCAGCAGGTCTCTCCCAAGAACGCGCGATACGACTCGAGGCCCGCGTCGTGATCTCCCGACATGAGATCGCGGCCGCGCTTGTGGGCGTTGTAGAGGCGCACGCGCTCGTCGTTCACCGTGATCGGCCCCAGCTCGATGGTGACGCGCTCATCCCCGGCGCGAAGCGAGCGGCGCTGGCTCTTGTTGGCCTGAAATCGATGCACATCGATGCGGATGGGCTCGCACGCGTTGCAGCGCGGACAGGCGGTTCGGTAGAGGAGCCGGCCCTGCCGCCGGTCGCCGTCGTCGAGCCGCTGGCCGAACTCCTCGCGCGTGAGCATCCGCACCGGCAGTCGGAGCGGCAGACGCCACGTCTCGCCCTCCAAATAGGAGCACTCACCGGGCTCGTCGTAGACGACCAGCTCGGGAGGTTGGGCAGCGACCACTCGGAGGCGCGGTGAGATCGACACGGAACGCGTAGGGAAGGCAGGAGGGCGCGGCGGCATCACGCCGCACCCTCAGGATGACACCCTCTGGAGCACTTCGGCAGCTTCCTTTGCACTTTGGTAGCGATCGTTGGGATCTTTTTCGAGGCAGCGCCGAATCACCGCCTCGAGCTCCGCCGAGCAGTCGGCCGTGGGGCAGACGTCGTGCACCTTGGGGGGCTCCTGCCACTTCTGCTTCGCGAGGAGCTCGGCCACGCTCTCGGCGTCGAACGGCGGTTGGGCGGTGGTCATCTCGAACAAGAGCAGGCCCAGCGCGTAGATGTCGCTCCGCGAGTCGACGTGGCCATCGATTTGCTCGGGGGCCATGTAGTGGGGCGTGCCCATCATCACCCCCACCCGCGTGATGAGGGTGGAGCTGTCGGAGGTGGGGTTCTTGGCGATGCCGAAATCGAGAATTTTGCAGAAGAACGGGTGATCGGGGCGCTCCATCAGCACGATGTTGGCGGGCTTCAGATCGCGATGGACGATGTGCTCTTCGTGGGCACCGCGCAGCCCGTCCGCCACCTGGATGCCGATCGAGCGCGTCATCGGCGACGGGAGCGGGCCGCGCTTGTCGATGATCTGCTCGAGGGTGTTGCCGTCGAGGTATTCCATCACGAAATAGCCGGTGCCGTCCTCGAGCAGGCCGAAGTCGGAGATGTCGACCACGTGGTCGCTCTGGATCGAGGACGCGGCCTGCGCCTCCCGCACGAAGCGCTCGGCGATGTCGCGGCTGGCCGCCAGCTCGGGGTGCAGCACCTTGATGGCGAACCGCTTCTTCAGGAGCTTGTGCCGCGCGCGATACACGCGCCCCATGCCGCCATCGGCGACGATGCTCTCGATGACGTAGCGGCCGCCGAGGGTGGTGCCCACCAGCGAGTCGGCGCCCACCTCGATGGGCCCACGCTCCTCCTTGGTGGGCGGCGGAGGGGGACGGGCGATGGTCGGCGCGTCGGAGTAGGTGCCGGGACGCGCGCGTCGAAACAAGCGCGACGGCGACTCCTCCACGCTCACGCGATCGGTCTTGGTGCTCATCTTCACCGAGACCACGGGCGTCTCTCGACTCGGTGGCCGCTGCAGATCTGGGATGGGGGGCACGGTCGGCTGGGTGCGCGCCACGCGCTCACGGCGGAGCTCTCCGAGGTCGTCCGGGGTGAGACCGCCGGACAGGGTGATGGGGATGTCGGCCTCGTGGCCAGTGCGCGGATCCACGCGCAACACGCTCAGGATCCCGCTCTCGTCCGCCCGAAACGCGACCGGGAACTTGCCCTCGCTCGGGAGATCCTTGATCGCGAAGCGCCCGAGGTAGGTGTTGTCCGTCGCGAGCTCGTTCTCTCCTTGGTAGAGCTCGAAGACCGCGGCGTCTTGACGTCCTCCGGTGGTCTGAAACATCCGCACCTCGCGGCAGGGGACGTCGGTGTTGCGCCCGATGACGGAGAGCTGCTTGCCACCACGCACCTTGATGCCGGTGGTGGCGCCGATCACGTCCTTGCAGCGCACCTTGCCCCACTGCCCCGCGCGGGAAGCGGCGAAGCGCGCGGCCCCGTAGGCGCACAACAAATCCGCGTCGTCGGGTCGCTTGGGCTTGTTGCGAAACAGATACTTGATGGCGCTCTGCACCGCGGGCATGCGGGTGATGCCGCCCACACAGATCACCTCGTCGATGTCGTCGGTGCCGAGACCGGCGTCTTCGAACACCCAGAAGCAAGGCTCCTTCACCGACGCCAGCTCCTCGGCGATGAGCTCCACCAAGCGCCGGCGGCTCACGCCCGGGTGCTCGAACCCATGCCATTGGCCGTCTTGACGCAGCAGCTTGGGGACGGAGATGGCCGACGACTTCGAGCGATGGGACAGCTCCTGCTTCGCCACCAGCGCTCGATGGCGGAGGCGGACGAGCGCGCCCGGGTCCTCGGTGGCGTCGACGCCGGTGGCCTCCTCGAACGTGTCGACGAAGTGGAGCATCAGGCGCCGATCGATGTCGTCGCCCCCGAGCATCTGGTGGCCGGCGACGGCGAGGGTGTCCACCTCCGAGCCGTTCAGATCCACCAGGCCCACGTCCATGCAGCCCGCGCCGAAGTCGACCACCGCCAGGCGCCGGATGCTCATCTTTCCCGCCGCGTGGGCGACGGCGATGGCGGCCACGTTGTTCACCAGGCCGCTCACCGAGAGGTTGGCGAGCTCCGCTGCGTGCAACACGGCGCGGCGCTGTAGGTCGTCGTAACACGCGGGCACGCTGATCACCGCGTCGCCCACCGTATCGGACAGGCGCCGCTCGGCAGCCCCCTTCATGCGCTCGAGCACGTGCGAGAGCAGCTCTTGTGGCGAGTAGTCGCGACCCTCCACGTGCACGTGGGCGTCACCGTTGGGCGCCGCGACGATGGTGTAGGGGCAGCAGGTGCGCAGCCAGTCCACCTCGGGCGAGTGAAACTTCCGCCCGAGCAGCCGCATGAAGGTGGTGATGGTGCGGTCCGGGTGCTGAAGCGCGAGCTCTTCGGCGGCGCCCCCCACGAGCAACTCATGACCCAGCGCGACGGTGGTGGGCGTGGCCGGTGTGCCATCGGGTCCCTCGATGACCCGTGGCTCGTCGCTGTCGATGATGGCCATGCGGCAGCCAAAGGTGCCGATGTCGATGCCAATCGCCTTGCTCATCGTCGTACGAGAACGGTGCGAACTTACGCATCGTCAGGTTACCCTGGCGCGCGACGAGGACAAGGACAATGCTTCGACCGTTCGAACAGTTGCCGTTTCGGGCGTTGTCCGCCCGGCCGAGCCGCACCCACCCCTACACCGAGCTCGCGCCGAAGACGGTGACGGTGCGCTCTTCCCACTTCGGCGCTGTGGGCATCCACGTGCGCGAGATGGGGGCGGGCGAGCCGCTCCTCTTGGTGCACGGTCTGATGACCACCGGCTATTCGTGGCGCTTCGTGCTGTCCGCGCTCGCGCGGCACCGTCGCGTGGTGGTGCCGGATCTGGTGGGCTGCGGCCGCTCCGACAAGCCGGACACGACCTATCCGCCGGAGGCCGTGGGGCGCTTCCTCGGTGAGCTCCAAGACGCGCTCGATCTCCGCGGCTCGGACGTGGTGGGAAACTCTCTCGGCGGCTACCTCGCGATGCAGCTGTGCCTCGCCTCGCCCTGGGCCGTGCGCCGCCTCGTCAACATCCACTCGCCGGGCGTGCCCATGGCGCGCCTCTATGCGCTCCGGGCCGCGATGGGGCTCCCCGGTGCCGAGCGTCTGCTCCACGGCATCATCCGCTCGTTCGGCCCCGAGCGATGGGCCCACAAGAACGTGCACTACTTCGACGAGGCGCTGAAGTCGCGGGAGGAGGCTCGAGAGTACGGCCAGCCTCTCGAGACGCACGAAGGGCGCCGCGCGTTCTCGCGCTATCTTCGCGACACCTTGAGCCCGCTCGCGATGCGTCGCTTCGTGGGCCGCTTGAAGGCGGCGCCGTTCCCAGTGCCGCTCTTGCTCCTCTACGCCGAGCGCGATCCCATGGTGCCGCCCGCGGTGGGGGAGCGCCTCGCCGCGCTCGTGCCCAACGCCGAGCTCGCGTGGCTGAGCGACTGCTCCCACTTCGCGCAGGTCGATCGCCCCGAGGCGGTGGCGGAGGCCATCCTCGCTTTCCTGCGTTGATCGCGTCGCTTGGCAGCGCTCCGCCCTCGGGGGAGGCGCGGCCTCGTCGCGATCACACCCAGCCGAGGAGCGCGGCCACGCAGGGGGCGGCGAAGCCCAGCCCCACGAGGAGCGACACCGCGAGCGCGAAGCGGCCTCGCCCCCGGCTCCGTGGCGCCACCCCGAGGCTCCGCGGAGCGCTGTCGAGGCCGTGACGCAGGTGGGAGCACAACACGAAGGTCGCGCCGAGATAGGCCGCGGCCACCCACGGGCTGCGCAGTCCGCTCACCAGGTTGTGATGCACGTCACCGGGCCGATAGTCGGCGTGCGCCACCCCATAGATGTGGAGCAGGTGGTACACGACGAACACCCCGAGGAGCAGGCCGCCGACGCGCATGGCTCGCGCGCTGAAGGTGGTGGCGCGATGGCGCCGGCGCGCACCCGGCTCGCCGCTCGCTCGCCGGGCCGACCGCCAGGTCGCGAAGGCCTCACCCACGTGCCACCCCACCAGCAGGAGGAGGCCGGCGCGCATGGCCCACACGAGCGGGCTCCGCTGGAGCACGGCCCCGTAGCCGTTCATCGTGTCGGCCCCCGCGAAGACGAGGAGGTTGCCGCCCAGGTGGAGCACGGTCCACCCGAACAACAGGCCTCCGGTGAGCGCCATGATCATCTTGCGGCCGAGCGAGGAACGCCGGCCGAGCACGAGGGGCGAAGCGACGGTGGGCATGGTGTGTCTCCACCTCAGGATGGCTGCAGTCGTCCTCGTGGGGAAGCGATGGATTCTCACCAATTCATGAGTCATCCTCATGATTGTGAGACCCTCGCTCGATGCCCTCGCCGCCTTCGAGGCGGTGGCTCGCCACCTGCGCTTCACCGCCGCCGCTCAGGAGCTCCACGTCACCCAGAGCGCGGTGAGCCACCGCGTCAAGGCGCTCGAGGCGGCCCTCGGAGTCACCCTTTTGTGGCGCAGCACTCGCGAGGTCACGCTCACCGACGATGGCGCGATCCTCGCCGCCGCCGTCACCCGTGGCCTCGCCGCCATCGACGAGGCCCTCGCCGCCCTCGAACAGCGGCGCCGGGGCCCCACCGTCGTCGTGAGCTGCTCTCCGTCGTTCGCGATCCGCTGGCTCGTGCGCCGCCTCCCTCGGTTTCGCGCTAGCGCGCCAGAGGTCGCGGTGCGCATCGACGCCGCCGATCGCCTCGAGGCCCCGGGGCGCCACGGGATCGATCTGTGCATCCGCTACGGCGCGGGCCGCTACCCTGGCCATGAGGTCACGCGCCTCACCCACGAGGAGGTCTTCCCGGTGGCGAGCCCGGCGCTCCTGGCCCTGCGTCCGCTGCGTAAGGAGGTCGATCTCCGGCAACACGTGCTCCTTCACCACGACGTGATGGGGGCTCACCCGAGCAACATCGGCTGGTCGGAGTGGCTGTCGTCACGCGCCCGAGGCGTCGACGCCGACAAAGGCCCGCGGTTCAGCCACGCACACATGGCGCTCGAGGCCGCCCTCGCCGGCCTCGGGGTCGCCCTCGGGCGCACCACCCTCGTCGCCGACGACCTCGCCGAGGGCCGCCTCGTGGCCCCGCTCCGGCGTCGTGTCCCGAGCGAGCTGCGCTACTCCCTGCTCGCGAGCGCGCGCTCCGCCACGCGTCCCGATGTCATCGCCTTCCGCCGGTGGCTCGTGGGTGCCTTGTCGTAGCCGACCGGTGTCCGTCGCGCTCATCCGCCGCTCGGCGGGGCCTCTGCCCCCGCCAGCTTGGGCAACATCTCCGTCGCGAAGGCTTGCAGCGCGAAGGGTCCCACCAGGCCGGGGAGGCCGGTCTTTGGGGCGAGGCGCCCCACCAGCCCGAACAACAAGATGAGCGTGCGCTCCACGTAGAAGAACCCGTCGGGATAGTGAACGTTCTTCATGATGTCGCGGAGCCGCCCGCGGGTCTGCTCGATCCCCGACAGCTTCTTCATCGTGTCTTCGTCGAAGCGCGAGAAGTCTTCGATCTTCACGTCGGCGAGCGCGTCGAGGTAGCCGCGCCCCACGTCGCCGAGGAGCTCGCGATCGCCCCCCTCGGCCACGAAGCCCATGCGCTCCACCCCAGCGAGGATCATCTCGTTGTTCTTCATGAGGGCGCCGAGCACCACGGTCTTCATGCCCTCGGCGAGGTTCTCGGTCACGTTCTCCACCGCCCCATAGTCGAGGATCACGAGCTTGGGACCCGGTCGCACCATGAAGTTGCCGGGGTGGGGATCGGCGTGGAACACGCGCTCGGTGAAGAGCATCGTGAAGTAGGCGTCCACGAGGAGCCTCGCCACCGCCTCGCGCTCGATGCCCTCGGTCTCGAAGCCGGCGAAGTCGGTGATCTTCACGCCCGGCTCGTAGCTCATCGTCAACACCGCGTGGGCCGTGTGCTCGTCGATCACCTGCGGCACCACGATGTCGTCGCGCCCCGCGAACAGCCTCTGCATACGCTCGAGGTTCTTGCGCTCGTTCTGGTAGTTGGTCTCGTGGGCGAGCATGTCGGTGAGCTGCTGGAGCACCCGTCGGAGGTGGATCATGCCGAAGGCGCGCCGCACCACCGGCTCCACGGAGCGCAGCACCGCGAGATCGCGGCGGATGAGCGCGTCGACGCCGGGATACAAAACCTTCACCGCTACCTCGCGCCCATCCTCGAGCACCGCGTGATGCACCTGGGCGAGCGAGGCGGCGGCGAGCGGCTCCTCGTCGAAGGCAGCGAAGCGGTCGAGGGCGTTGGGTCCGAAGGCCTCCGCGAGCCGCTTCTCCACGTCGCCGAAGCGGTGAGGCGGCACGCGATCTTGAAGCTGCTCGAGCGCGATGCCGTACTCTTTGGGGAGGAACCCGCCGAGCACGCTCAACACCTGTCCGAGCTTGATGAACACGCCGCGGAGCCGCATGAAGCCGCGCGCCAGCCGCGCTGCGTTTCTGCTATGAATGGGGCTCCAGTGCGCGTCACGCCCGTCGGCCGGCACCCACTTGGCCCGGAGCCAGCCCCACGCGTAGGACGCGAAGATCGTCCAGAACATGATGAGGGCTCGGATCGAGCGAAGCACGGCCATGACCTTTAGCACCGTGAGGCGGCGCGCGGTGCTCATGTCTTGTGTGGGCCTGACCATCTCGCTCGCGGCGTGCGACGCGTGCAGCTCGCGTCCCCCGCCTCCACCCCCCGTGACGGCAGAGGACGCGGGGATCCTCGAGCTCGCGCCGATCCCGGAGATGAGTGAGCTCATCCAGCTCGAGGAGCGCGCGCTCGCTGGGCTCGCCGTGGGTGCCGGCGCGGCGTTCCGGCCCGCCTACACCATCCCCACCTGCTCCGTTCGGTACGAGCTGCGCTCGCAGTACCTCGCGGAGGTGGCCCCCGGGCGCGAGCCGGCGGGCATGGAGGTGGTGGTGGAGCTCGTGGGGAACCCCGACACCGACAGACTCACGTGGCAGATGTTGAGCATGCGCACCTTCTTCCTCAACGAGGGGGAGCGGGAGGAGCGGCCCTACGGGGTGGCGAGCTGGCCACCCGCGCTCGTGCGCAGCGACGGCGAGCGCTTCGTCGAGCTCGCGGGGCCGAGCACCCTCTGGTCTGCCTTCACCGCCATCCCACCGCTCTTGTCGCTCTTTCCGCGGCTACCGCCCGATCTCGCCATCGATGTGTCCTATCCGTGGAAGGTGGAGAGCTTCAACCAGCGCACCACCTCCAAGGTGGAGCAGCGGCGCGAAGACCGACCCGATGCGGGCGTGCCCAACCTCACCCCCAACACCTACGACGTGCAGGTGACCCCCTCGGCGTGGCGGCGACTCGCGAGCGATCGCCGCAGCACCGACGTGTTGCTCCTCACCGCCGAGTGGTCCACCGAGCGCAGCGAGATAGAGCCCACCGAGAGCCAGCGCGCCGAGCGCTGGCGCGCCCGTTATCTCGTGGCGGCGAACGGGCGCCTCGTCTACCTCGTGGCCGCGGCCGGGCGCTACCAGTACTGGCAACCCTCGGCGAGCGAGCGCAACAGCAAGCTCGGGAGCGCCGAGGTCGAGCTGCGCCTCGTCGAAGACTGCGACACCCCCACGCTCCCACGCTTCGGCAACGAACGTCGCTAGCACCTCCACCCGCAGCTCGAATGGCTCCTCCAGCGTTCACCGTTGTCCCCCAGCGTCATCGATCGGCAGGCAGACGAGGTGCTCGCCGCGCCGCAACGGTAGCGCGAGGTCGCGGGTCGCAGGTCGCGGTCGCGCGAAAGCGACACCAGAAGACTCCCCGCCAACGCCTGCGCGCGGTCGCGGCGGTGCGAGCGCATGCGGTCCAACGAACACGGATCTCATGCCTCCCCTCGCGGGCAACCACCAGCGCACGGCCACATCGCGCTTCGAGCTGACGG
>CAYOAL010000065.1:0-42472 GCA_964401935.1 uncultured Polyangiaceae bacterium | reverse complement strand
TCCCCTCGCCGGCAACCACGATCGGATCCGCGCAGGGTGTGGCGAGCGCACGGCCTCATCGCGCTTCGAGCCGACGGCGAGGACCTCGTACCTCCCCTCGCGGGCAACCACCAGCGCACGGCCACATCGCGCTTCGAGCTGACGGCGAGGATCTCGTGCTCCCCTCGCGGGCAACCACCAGCGCACGGCTTCATCGCGCTTCGAGCCGACGACGAGGATCTCGTACCTCCCCTCGCCGGCAACCACGATCGGATCCGCGCAGGGTGTGGCGAGCGCACGGCCGCATCGCGCTTCGAGCTGCCGGCGAGGATCTCGTGCCTCACCTCGCTGGCAACCACCAGCGCACGGGCTCGTCGCGCTTCGGGCTGACGGCGAGGATCGAGTCCTTCATGGCGGGTAGCCCAACCTGGCCGGAATAGTTCTCTCCCTGCTCCCTCACCATGACCTCGGGGATCTGCAAAGGAACCTTGCCAAACCAGAGTGTTCGTCCGGGCGCGAGGATGCCGCTCTCCGATTGGCCCCCTACGCCGGTCACGGGGACGTCTCGTTCAGGAACGACCAGGCCTGGGAGCACTGAAGGCGCGAGCTCCACGTGGCTCCCACCGGTGTTCAGCAGGAACGCCGTCGTCGCTCCCTTTTCGACGCTGCCCTCGGTGATCACGAGGCGGTGTGCGTCGCCGGGTCGGGCGAGGCGTGGGAGCGAGATAGGGATGTGGTCGGGGTAGCGCGTGGTGAGGAGGTGCGCGACCACCTCGAGGTTGCCGTCCATGAGCTGCAGGCGCTGCGCCTTCAGATCGATGACGAGGACCGCGCTGGGGTGCAGCTCCTGCGGACTCAGGATGCCCCCAATGTTCCACGCCACGAAGGGAGGCGGGCCGTCGATGACGATGGCGTCGTCGAACACCAAGCGCGCGGGCCCCATCTGCACAGGAACGGCGCCGTCGATCCTCCAGGATGGAACCAACGCGCGTGTGTGGTCGACGCCTGGTTCCGTCGGCTCGAGCCGCGCCCCGATCTCCTGCGCCAGCGCGCGGGTCAGCACCGTGTCGGAGGCCCCCGTGTCCACGACGAGCAAGGTGTCGCGTGTTCCCACCCGAGCCCGCACCGTCGCATGAAAGTAGGGCCGCTCGCCGTTCTCCTTCGGTGCCGCGTAGAGCAACGGGGTGTCGAGGAGGAGCGCGGGCAACTCCGCGGCCTCCGCGGCCTCCGCGGCCTCTGCGGCCTCTGCGGCCTCCACGTGTCGCTCCGTCGCGAGCGCTGGCTCCCGGACGGACTCCGCTCCGCAACACGCGGTCGCGAAGAACAGCACCGAGAAGACCCATTCCCTCCGCTTCATGGGACCCCCTCGCGCACGCTCATGCGCCTCCCTACTAACCCAGCCGCCTCCCGACGGCGACGACGAGCAGCCCCGCACCGCGTCGTCGAAGCCCAAGACCGACCGCCGCGGACCCCACAACCAGCCGACACACACCTCTCATGACGCCGCTCCCCGTGACGCCGCTCCCCGTGACGCCGCTCCCCGTGACGCCGCTCCCCGTGACGGGGACTCACTTTGGTGTCGCGAGAGGGCGCCGGGGGAGTAGGGTTGCACCCGATGGCCAAGGTGAACCTCGAGGAGAAGCTGGCGACGTTCGACGAGCGTTGGTCGCCCCGGATCGTGGGGGAGCTGAACGGGCAGCACGTGAAGGTGGCGAAGCTCGAAGGAGAGTTCCTGTGGCACCACCACGAGCACGAGGACGAGCTGTTCTTGGTGCTCGCGGGAGCGCTCGAGATCGAGCTCCGCGACGCGCCGAGCGTGCGGCTCGGGCCCGGCGAGCTGTTCATCGTGCCCCGCGGGGTGGAGCATCGCCCGGTGGCCCATGGGGAGGTGCACGTGCTGTTGTTCGAGCCGGCGGGCACGCTCAACACGGGCAACGTGAAGAACGAGCGCACGGTGGCGGAGCTCGAGCGGCTGTGACGGCGTCGCTTCCGGGGTTCGACGCGTTCGAGTTTGCCCACGACGACGTGTCGCGCACGGTGTTTCGTCGCGGCGACGGACCGGGGGTGGTGGTGATCCACGAGGTGCCTGGGGTGACGCCCGAGGTGCGCCGCTTCGGCGAGCGCGTGGCCGACGAGGGCTTCACCGTGTTCATGCCGAGCTTGTTCGGTACGCCCGATCGGCCTTACACCCCCGGCTACGTCGCGGGACAGCTCGTGGCCTCGTGTGTGCGGCGAGAGTTTCACGTGCTCGCTTCTCATCACGCGAGCCCCATCACCGAGTGGCTGCGCGCGCTCTGCCGCCACGTGCACGCCGAGCTCGGAGGACCGGGGGTGGGCGTGGTGGGCATGTGCCTCACCGGCAACTTCGCGCTCGCGCTGATGGCCGACGAGTCGGTGATGGCCCCGGTGTTGAGCCAACCGTCGCTCCCGTTCCCGCTCACGCGCGCGATGCGCCGCGCGGTGCACGTGTCGGACGAGCAGCTCGCGGCGGCGAAGCGGCGCACCGAACAAGGGGTGACGCTCCTCGGCTTGCGGTTCACCCACGACCCGTTGTGCCCGAAGGCGCGCTTCGACACGCTGCGGCGGGAGCTCGGCGACGGCTTCGAAGCGATCGAGATCGACAGCTCCCCGGAGAACCCCCACGGCCTTCCGCGGCAGGCGCACTCGGTGCTCACCAAAGACCTGGTCGACGAAGCGGGCCACCCCACGCGGATCGCGCTCGAGCGGGTGCTCGCGCTGTTTCGAGCGCAGCTCGGCGGGGCGTGAGCGGCTCGCGCGCGCGAATGGAGTAAGCTCTCCCGATGCGGCGTGGGTTGGGGCTCTTGATGGGGACGGCGTTGACCGCGCTCGCCTGCGGGGACGACGGGGCCACTGGGCCCACGACGAGCACGTCGGCGAGCGGTGGCGCGGGGAGCGGGGCGAGCGGGGGGGCGACGACCGCGAGCGGCGGCGCAGGGGGCGAGGGAGGCGAGGGCGGCGCGGGCGGGAGGCCGGTGCCTCAGAACCAGTTCCTCTACGTGGCCAACCAGAACGACGACACCGTGTCGGTGTTTTCCATCGACGGCGACGGCGCGCTCGCGTTCGTCGAAGACGAGCCGGTGGCCGGTGGGCCGGGCCCCTTGGCGGTGAACGCCGACGAGAGCCGGCTCTACGTGGCCGCCGTGAACGGCGAGACCGTGAGCGCCTTCGCGATCGACGCGGCCACTGGTGCGCTGTCGGCGATCGGGGCCGCGGTCGGCGTGAGCGCGCGGCCGGTGTACATCGCGGTCGCCCCTACCGGCAGCCACCTCTTGCTCGCGTCGTATGGCGACAACAAGGCCCAGAGCTACGCGCTCGAGCCGAACGGCGCGCTGATGGGGACACCCATCAGCGATCTCGACGGGCCGGGGAGCAACCCGCACGCGATCGTGCTCTCGCCCAACGCGGCGCACGCGTTCGTGCCGAACACCAACCCCACCCCGGAGACGATCTCGCTCTTCGCGTTTAACGCCACCACCGGCGCGCTCACCCCCAACACGCCGGCCACCCTCGACGTGAGCAAGGCGGCGCCGGTGGGCCCGCGACACCTCGTGTTCCACCCGACGCTCGACCTCCTGTACGTGGTGAACGAGCACTCGGACAGCGTGACCGTCTACGACTACGCGCCGAGCTCGGGGTTGCTCACCGAGGGGGCCACCGAGAGCACGCTCCCTGGAGGGATGGCCTCGCCCGCCAACACCTGCGCCGACATCCACGTCACCCCCGACGGCGCCGCGCTCTACGCCTCGAACCGCGGCGACGACAGCATCGCCATGTTCGCGCTCGGTGCGAACGGCGCGCTCACGCCGATCGGCCACGTGGCCACCGAGGCCACGCCGCGCGAGCTCGAGGTGACCCGCGACGGCCGCTTCGTCTACGTGGCCGGCCAAGACTCCGACCGCCTCGCCGCCTACCGCGTCGAGGCGACGGGCGCCCTCACCCCGCTCGATCCGCCCACCTACGACGTAGGCGCTCGGCCGATGTGGGTGCTCGCCATCAGCGTCGACGCGCCCTGACACCCAGCGCGAGGTCGCCTCTCCAACGCCCAACGCCTCACTTCGGCGCGTGGAGGAAGGTATGGGGTGGCCATCTCGGCTACGACGCGCCGATTCGACGTGAGCGTGGGCGCTTGGGTGTGGGCCTCACCACCACCCAGATGTTCGCCACCCTCTTCGATGGCGTCGCCCGCCACTCCCCCGAGGGCCTGTGGTTCAAAGCGCGCGCCGAGGCGGTGGGCTTTCAACAGGCGGTGCGCGAGCGCGACGGGGGAGCGCCCATCGCCGAGGGTGTGAGCAAGCCCAGCGTCAAAGCGCCGGCGGGCTGACCCGACCGACAGCGTTCTTTCCCGCAGGAAGGAGAGTCGACGCTGCCGCGCGAATCGCTCGCGCCCTTCACGGGTTGTTCGCCTCGTTGAGCGCGGTCGTTTCCGACCAGGGCTTGGGGCTGTCGCGAGGGCGCGCGCGCTCGATCCGGAGGCGCACCTCCGGCCGCTTGCGCGGCGTCGCTTGATCCGCCGCCGCGACAGTGGGACCGAAGACGCATGAGCGACTTCCCCTTTACCCCGCTGCTCCCCCTCGGCCACGACGACACCCCCTACCGCAAGCTGACCGCGGATCACGTGTCCACCCTCGAGGTGGGCGGCCGCACGCTGCTGCAGGTGGAGCCGGAGGCGCTCACCCTGCTCACGCGCGAGGCGATGACCGACATCGCCTACCTCCTCCGCCCCGGGCACCTCCAGCAGCTGCGCGCCATCCTCGACGATCCCGAGGCCTCGTCCAACGATCACGTGGTGGCGCTCGAGCTCCTCAAGAACGCCAACATCGCCGCCGGCCGAGTGCTCCCCTCGTGTCAGGACACCGGCACCGCCATCGTGATGGGCAAGAAGGGCCACGACGTGCTCACCAACGGCGAGGACGAGGAGGCCATCGCCCGCGGCATCTTCGAGATCTTCACCACCCAGAACCTCCGGTACTCGCAGCTCGCGCCGCTCACGATGTACACGGAGAAGAACACCAAGACCAACCTCCCGGCGCAGATCGAGCTCTTCGCCGACAAGGGCGACGCCTACAAGTTTCTCTTCATGGCCAAGGGGGGAGGCTCGGCCAACAAGAGCTACCTCTTCCAAGAGACCAAGTCGCTCCTCAACCCGGCGAGCCTGCACGCCTTCATCGATCAGAAGATGCGCGGACTCGGCACCGCCGCCTGCCCGCCCTATCACCTCGCGCTCGTGGTGGGCGGCACCTCGGCGGAATATAGCCTGAAGGTCGCCAAGCTCGCCTCGGCCCGCTACCTCGACTCGCTCCCGACCGCCGGCTCCGAGCTCGGCCACGGCTTCCGCGATCTCGAGCTCGAGCAGGAGATCCTCGAGATCTCCCGGCAGAATGGCATCGGCGCGCAGTTTGGCGGCAAATACTTCTGCCACGACGTGCGCGTCGTGCGCCTCCCGCGCCACGGCGCCTCCTGCCCCGTGGCCCTCGCCGTCTCTTGCGCTGCCGACCGCCAAGCGCTCGCCAAAATCACCAAGGACGGCGTGTTCCTCGAGCAACTCGAGACCGATCCCGCCAAGTACCTCCCCCCGCCCACCGACGAGCACCTCAGCGACGACGTCGTGCGGATCGATCTCGAGAAACCCATGAGCGAGATCCGCGCCACGCTCTCGCGCTACCCGATCAAGACCCGACTCGCCCTCACCGGGACCGTCGTGGTCGCGCGCGACATCGCGCACGCCAAGCTCAAGGAGCGCCTCGACGCGGGCGAGGGCATGCCCGAGTACATGAAGAAGTATCCGGTGTATTACGCCGGCCCCGCCAAGACCCCCGAGGGCTACGCGTCCGGCTCCTTCGGCCCCACCACCGCCGCCCGCATGGACCCCTACGTCGATCTCTTTCAGTCGCACGGGGGCAGCATGGTGATGATCGCCAAGGGCAACCGCTCCCCGCAGGTCGCCGCGTCGTGCCAGAGATACGGCGGGTTCTACCTCGGCTCCATCGGCGGCCCGGCCGCTCGCCTCGCCAAGGACTGCATCAAGAAGGTGGAGGTGCTCGAGTACGCCGAGCTCGGCATGGAGGCCATTTGGCGCATCGAGGTGGAAGACTTCCCCGCCTTCATCGTCGTCGACGACAAGGGCAACGACTTCTTCGGCGCCTTCACCGGCGACGGCCAGCTCAAGGTCATCAAGTAGGTCGTCCAACGTCCTGCGCACCACGGGCCACCCCTTCGCAAGTCGCGTGCCGGCGAGGTCATCACCAAACTTCGAGGAGTTGCGGCCTCACAGAGGTGGCGGAAAGGTGGCGGGTGGCGGGCGGAGGGTGGCGGCCGCCACCTCGATCCGCCACCTAGCGTCCGAGGTCATTCCAACCTCAGCACTCCTTCACGGGGACATCGCGCGACGAGTCTCGAGGAGCGGCGTCCCCGATCGGGACCATGGCGGAAGACGACATCGCCCGAGCGCGCATTTTTCTGGCCGGGCACCGATGAGTTGGAGAGCGGACGGCGGTCCAAGCTTCAGAACCTTCCAACCTCCAACACAAACCGCCCAGAAAGCCGAGCCGACCATGACCGTGAAGAAGCTGACGCCGTACTTGTTCTTCGACGGAGACGCCGCGAAGGTCATCCAGTTCTACGAGCAGACGCTCGAGGCGGACGTGGAGGGTCTACTCCACTGGGGCGAGCACCCCGAGAGCTGCCCCGAGGGCATGAAGGGCCGCGTGATGCACGCGTTGCTCCATATTGGCCAAGCCTCGCTGATGGTGAGCGACAGCCCGACGCGTACCCCCGCGCCCAGCGACCGCGGCGTGTCTCTCGCCATCGAGGTCGACGAGGTGGACCAGATGACACGCTACTTCGACGCGCTCGCGAAAGACGGCGCCGTGATCGAGAAGATCCACGACGCCTTCTGGGGCGACAAGTTTGGCATCGTGCGTGATGCGTTCGGCATCGTGTGGATGTTCACGTGCCCCACGCGCAAAGAGGTGACGGCATGAGCGCCCCCACCCCTCCGATGATCTTCATCAACCTCTCCGTGCGCGACCTCCCCGCGAGCATGGAGTTTTTCACCAAGCTCGGCTTCACGTACGACCGCCGCTTCTGCGACGACAAAGCGGCCTGCATGATCGTCAACGACAAGGCCTACGTGATGCTCCTCCAGGAGTCGTTCTTTGCCACCTTCACCGATCGCTCCATCTGCGACCGCGACACCCACACCGAGGGCCTCTTCGCGCTCTCCCGCGACAGCCGCGAAGCCGTCGACACCTTCGTGAAGGACGCGCTCGCGGCCGGCGCCACGCGCGCGAAAGACCCGGTCGACCATGGCTTCATGTACGCGTGGAGCTTCTACGACCTCGACGGCCACCACTGGGAGGTGCTGTGGATGGACGACAAGATGGACGACAAGGGAGAGTGCTGAACGTGGACCCGTTCGGTGGTAGATCGCGAGGATGACGGCCGCGGCCCCGCTCCTCAGCGACCCTCACGAGCTCGAGGCGCACCGCGCCGCCCTCACCGGGCACTGCTATCGCATGCTCGGCTCCATCGTCGACGCCGACGACGCAGTGCAGGACACCTTGGTGCGCGCGTGGCGGAGCCTCGATCGCTTCGACGGGCGCGCATCGCTCCGCACTTGGCTCTATCGCATCGCCACCAACGTCTGCCTCGACGCCCTCCAAAAGCGCGGCCGCCGCGCGCGGCCGGTCGAGGAGGGCCCGCCGGGCACCGTCGAGGACGAGCTCGAGGAGCGCGCGCGCACCCACTGGCTCGAGCCGGTGCCGGACGCGCTCGCGATCCCCGCCGACGCCGATCCGGCCGAGGCGATCATGCTGCGCGAGAGCATCCGGCTCGCCTTCGTGGCCGCGCTGCAGCACCTGCCGCCGAGACAGCGCGCCGCCCTGCTCCTCACCAGCGTGCTCGGGCTCTCCGCAGCGGAGACCGCGGACATCCTCGACACCTCGGTGCCGGCCGTGAACAGCGCCCTGCAGCGGGCCCGCGCCACCCTCGACGAGCGCGGCGGCATGCAAGGCGAGTCCGCCCCCCTCGACGCAGCGCAGACCCAGCTCCTCGAGCGCTACGTCGACGCCTTCCACCGCTACGACACCGCCGCGCTAACGGCTCTGCTCACCGAGGACGCCACGATGTCGATGCCGCCCTTCACCTTGTGGCTCACCGGACCGGCCACCATCCGGCGCTGGCTCGACGGGCGCGGCATCGGCTGCAAGGGCTCGCGCCTCCTCGCCACCGCGGCCTCGGGTGCGCCCGCGTTCGGCCAGTATCGACCGAGCCCCGACGGCGACCACGTGCCCTGGTCGCTCGTCGTGCTCGAGCTCTCGGGACCGCGCATCGTAAACATGACCTACTTCCTCGACACCGAGACGCTCTTCCCGCGCTTCGAGCTGCCGCCGCGCCTCCCGCCACGCTGAGTCTTCTGCAGCGTGCTCCGCACCCTCGACCCACGGCTGCGCCGTGGGGCCCCCCTCCCACCGGGTTGCGCTTCTCGCCCCAACACCCACGCGCGCTTCGCGAGCGCCCCGGTCTTTTCCGGTCGGGTCTTGAGCGGCCCCGAGCGCTCCCCCTCGTGACGGCGCTGCCGCGAGGGCCCTCCCGATGCCTGCACAACCTAAAGGCCGCTCGCCGGCGCCTCACCGCGGAGCAATGCCCGCAGCAGGCCGCGTTGCTCGAGGCGCTCGCGGCAGAGCATGTAAGGGTACGCCTCGGTGCCCACGACGCAGCGGACGTGCGAAAGCGCCGCCTCCGCCGCCGACCCGATGACCTCGAAGCCTGTCGGCATCATCACGTAGGCCGCGCTCAATCCAGGGGCCGCCACGAGCTCTGCGATGGGGCCGGTCGTGTCTGTCGTCGCGACGCGCACCCCGCCGGCGTTCGTCACCCAGGCCAGCGTGCGGCCGCGCGCGGACAAGCTCCTGACGCTCGCCTGTGGAACGCGCGCGAGCTCCGCTCCATCGGCGAGGCTCCAGAACACGAGCGCGTCCGCCACGCCCCCCACCAGCGTCTCGTCGTCGTCGAGAAAAGCGAGCGTCCCCGCGGGGCCGCTCGCGTCGTGCAGCCGGAGCAGCTCGCGACCCGCGGTCGTCGTCAGATCGTACACCCGCACGGTGTTGTCCGCCGCGCTCGTCGCGAGCCGCTTGTCGTCGCGCGACAACGCCAGCGCCGTGACCTGGCTGCCCTGATCGAGCTTGAACATCCTCGCCTCGGTGGAGAGGTCCCACACGCTCACGTCCCGGTAGGAATCGGGCGCCGCGAGCCACACGCCGTCGGCGGAGAACGCGGGCCGCACTGGAAAGCGCGACTGCGTGGCCTGGAGCTTGGTCTCGCGGGTCCCCGTGCTCGGCTCCCACACGACCACGTCGTACGTGCTCGCCAGCTGAATCGCGCCCGACTTCGCCACGAAGTGCACGGCATCGACCGACCACCCCACCTCGAGCGGAGCGTGCAAGCCCGCCCCCGTCGGCACATCCCACAGCTTCACGCTGTACGGCAGCGTCGTGCCGCCCGCCCCGTACGACACCAAGCGCTCACCGTCGGGGGAGAGGCTCACCAGAAACGCTACGTCATGCGCCGCGATCTCACGAACGCTCGATGGGCTGATGATGCGCAACCCACCGTCCGTCGCCGCAGTGGCGATCGTCGTCGACAGCGCCACGGAGCGGACCTCGGGTGCCGCCTCCAGCGTGCTCACCGCCACCCCCGTGCTCACGCTCCACACCCGCACGCTCCCGCCGCGCACGGTGGCCGCCACCCGCTGCCCATCCCCCGAGAACGCCCCGTGCGCAGCGTCGTTCCAACCCTCGCTCCCGTCGAGCTCGAGCAGCCGCTTCCCCTGCGCCGCGTTCCAGAGCTCGAGCCGCGGCCCACCGATCAGCGCCAGCTCACCCTCCGGCGCGAGCGCCAGCGCGAAGTACGTCATCGGCTCGGCCCCAAACAGGCCGCTCCTCTTCACGTTGGCGCCGGTGGCCACCGCCGCCGCGGTCACCCACGCGCCCACCCCCGCCACTCCCTGCAGCACGTCCCCCAGCGGAGAAAACAGCGGATAAACGCTGCCCATCCCCGCCTGAAACGGCACGCTTCGTTTCTTCGTCCCCGACGCCACGTCCCAGACGTCGGCGGTCGAGGCGCCCGGATCCGGGTGTGTCACCGCCAACAGCGCGCCGTCCCGAGAGAACGTCATGAGCGAGTCTTCCCCATGCTTCGCGTCGAGCTTCTTCAGCGTGCTCCCGGTCTCGACCGCGACGATGCTCACCTCGCCGCTCGAGCCCGCCGTCGCGAACGAGCTCCCATCGGCGGCGAACACCGGCTCACCCTGCCGACCGGTGAGCGTATGGAGCACCTTGCCGGTGTGGCCCTCCCAGATCGTGAGCGAGCCGTCCTCGTGACGGCTGGCGAGCGCGCCCGCGCTCGAGAACGACACGCTGCGAACCGAGGCGGAGGCCGTGAGGCGCCGCACCTCCCGCCGCGACGCCACATCCACGAGCGCGATGAACCGTCCGCGCGTGATCGCGAGCGTGCGCCCCGCGTGATCGAGCGCCATCGCCTCGGGGGCGCCTCCGAAGAGGAGCGGCAGCACCGCCACCGTGGGCGCACCGGCAGCCCTCTCGAGCGCGAGCCGCGCGCGGTCCAACAGCCGTTGTGCCGCGACGGGGTCCTCCACGCTGAGGGCCTCTGCGAGCAAGAGCTCTCCATCGGCCGAGGGGTCATCCAGCAGCGCGGCGAGCTCGTCGCGCACAACCTTTGACTTCGCCGCGTTCGCGGGACAGAGGCCGTCGGCGTGCGCGAGCACCCGCCGCGCCCGATCGATACGGCCCGTCGACACGAGGCCCGCCACGCGCGCTCGGTACCCCTCGGACACCTCGCACGGAGACGGGATCGCGCGAGGTCGCGGGGTCGACGAAGCGACCTCGTGAGGACGCGGCACCGACGGCGGCGACGCGCAGTGGGTCAACGTGACCCACGCCAGCACGGGCCACCACTTCGTAGACATCGGGCTCGTCGTAGCTCGGTCCGCGACCGACGAGAAGTCCTCGCCGCGCCCGTCCCGCGACAGAGGTCACTCCGGCGCGGGATAGAACATGGAGAGGTCGGAGTAGCCGGTGAGGCCGTAGGTGCGGTGCTGCAGCTCCTCGTAGGGTGCACGCTGGAGCTCGCCGAGGGGGTGCGACCAGCCGAAGAGCGCGCGGAGGAGGAGCGCGCGTCCCTCGTGCCACGCGAACGCCTCGTGCAATTCCTGGAGGAAACCCATGTCGTCGCTGCGCGGGAGGACCGCGAAGCGCTCGCCCGAACAGGCGCGGAGCTGCATCCCCGCGATGGCCCCGAAGCGCGCGAGCCGGACCGTGGTCTCGGCCGTCGTCGGCACTTCGCTCCACCCGATCCCGAACACCGCCCCCGACGCCGCGCCCACCGCCGAAGACGCCGCCGCCTCGGCGAGGCTCGAGTCCCAGCGAAACTCGAGCTGCAACACGTTGCTCGCGTCGACGAAGCGGCGCGTGCAGGTCTGGAGCTCGACGTGCGCCACCTGCTCGAGGTCTTCGCCGCTGAGCGGGCTGAGCCAAAACCCCTGCGCCTGTCCGCGCCCGGAGCTCTGGTTGCGATCGAACAGCTCGATCCGGCGCACCAGATCCACTCCTTGCTCGGCGGGCATGCCAGCGCGAGAGGCCGCCTCCACCGTGCGCAACAAGATGTCGGTGCGCGCGTCGCTCCGCGGCGTGGCGAGGGCACGGCGTGCCCCGGTAGGATCCTCCTGCGAGGGAACGGCGAGCTCGGTGCTCTCCGGGATCACGGGGCGCGCGGCGGGGGGCAGCTGCGCCAGCGCGTTGAAGAACGCGGCGAGCTCGAC
Organism: uncultured Polyangiaceae bacterium; assembly: GCA_964401935.1. GTDB lineage: Bacteria > Myxococcota_A > Polyangia > Polyangiales > Polyangiaceae > JAPYTK01. The sequence continues at coordinate 30,636 of CAYOAL010000065.1, read as the reverse complement.
CTTGGCGTCGAGGTCTTCCTTCTTCCGCAGCGCCTGTCCCTGCGCGTTCACGCCGAAGAGCTCGAGCCCGCCCGACAGAAAGCCCGTCGCCACCTGGGCGCCCTGCACCCCCTCGAGCGGAAACTCCATCGGATCGAGGTTGCCCATGACGAAGCGGCGCGTGGTGAGCAGCGCCCCCACGAAGTGCTCGGCCTTCCAGTTGTCGTTGAGCATCCCCATCACCGCCCCCGTTGTCGCCGCGGTCTCGCTCTCGTTCACCAGGGCCACCGCTCGCTCGCCGCCGAGATGATCGAGCCCGATGCCGGTGTACATCGCGGCGAGGCGCATCGGAGCTGGCTCGGGCCGAAACGAGATGGTGGGGTGATGGAGGTGCTGCTGCGCCAGCGCGTAGAGCGGATGCATAGACCACGCTCCATGGCACCGCCACGGAGCGGCGCCCATCGTCGCGTTCGGTCGTGGGAGCCACCCGCCACCGACCGTGGCTTGACACCCGTCGCGGGTCGGCCTGTGGTGTGGCGATGCGACTGCGACGCGTCACTTGCGGGTTGGTGCTGCTCGTGGGCTGTGGCGATCCGGGTAAGGCCGACCACGCGGCGACTTCGGCGACGGCGCCGGTCCCGACCGCGAGCGCCCCTTCCACTGCGGCCACGGCGCCGTCCGCGAGCCCGGGCCCCGCCCCGAACGTCCGCGCGAGCGCAGCCCCGGAGGAGCCCAAGGCGCTCTGGACGAAGAAGAGCGAGAAGGTGCGGGCGCAAGGGGTCACGCCGCTCACGGGGCTCGGCACCACCCTCACCTGCGAGACCCCCGGCTGAGCGGTCCACGTTGCGGGGCGGCGCGATGAACGGCGGCGAGGCGATGAGAGCCGACGAGGCGACGAGGGCGCGATGCTCCGCGTGAGGCTCCCGGCCGCGATGCGCGCCCCGTGCCTCGCGCTCGCCGCCGGCATCGCTGCTTGCAGCGCCTGTCCCGGCGAGGAGACGCTCGCCGAGCACGAAGGGCCGCCGCGCGCGACGTTGGTGCGAGTGCACGGCTTCCACGGGCGAGGGCGACTCGGCGGCGTCGACGACTACGCCGAGCTCCGTGTGGCCACCGAGCCCGTCCAGAAGGTGCACGTGTGCGAGTCACCACGAACGGGGAACGTGGTGGTGGAGCCTGGCGGGGCGCGGGTGGCCGCGAGCTGCGGCGGACCGTGGAAGATGCTGTGGCTCGAGGACGCGGCGCCGGCGCTCGTGTTCTGCGATCTCCCCGACGACCCCTCCGCCGAGTGGTCGAACGCGCCGTCCCCGTTCAACGATCCGCTGCGCCCGATCCGCTGCGCCGGGGCCGAGGTGTGCGCCGACGACTCCTGCACCTTTGGACGGGTGCGCGATCTCCTCCGGGGCGCCGGCGACGTCGCCGCGCTCGAGGAGCTGGTGCGCGAGGGGACCGAGCTTCACGACACCACGCTCGATCTCTGGGCGGAGGCGTGGGAGGCCCTCCCTGCCGCGGCGCGCGAGCGTGTCGAGGCGCCGATCTGCGGCGCGCTCACCGATCGGAGCGCGAGCCCGCTGCGCACCGCCCACGCGCTCCTCGTCTGCCCGCTCACCGCGTCGAGCACCCTCGACACGCTCGAGCACAAGCTCGACGCGCTCACCCGCCACGAGCGGAGGCCGCTCGACGGGAGCGACACGCTCGCGCGCTGGGGGGTGCTCGCACTGCTCCCCACACGCCCCGCGGCCGCGGCGAAGTGGGCCTGCGCGCTCTTGCAACAGGGCGACGGCACGCTGCTCACCGTGCTCTCCACGAGCGACACCCCCTGTTCGGGCGCCCAGGGCGCGAGCTCCCCCGGCTATGGCTTCTGTTGTGGCGACGCCCCCTGTGAGGTCGCGACCATCGAGGCGCTCGTGGCGAACACCACCGCCCGCTGGCGCGACGCTCCGGTCCCTCGCCGCTCGCTCCCCCCAAGGGAGCCGATGCTCACCGACAACGTCGCCTGGCTCGCCGTCGCCGCCAAACATCAACTCTTGAAACCAGCACAGATAGCTGCGAGGTGTCGGCCGTGAGCGCTGCGTCCATCGGTGGGGCGCCGCGGCCACCTCGTTCATGCCGCGCCGGTGACGCGAGGCGCGGCGACGGGAGCACGCGATGCGGATTCGCCTGACCAAGCTCGACGATCGCCAACACCGCCTCGAGGTGGTGCGGGCCGACGGCACCACCGCCGAGCGTGTCCTCGACACCCGCAGCTTCCTCGTCCACGACCTCGCTCACTACGCGATCGAGGCCGAGCGCGGCTCGAGCGGCGGGGTGTGGGGCCACCTCGCCCGTGGCGTGTCGTGGGACGATCTCACGGCCGGCGTCGTCCACGACCCCGACGAGCTCGCCCGCTGCGAGTCGCTCGTGGGGCCCTTCCAGTCGCTGTGGGCCCAACGCCTCTCCCGCGAACGCTACGCCGCCGTGGCCGGCGTGGAGGGTGAGTTCGTCGAGGGTGCCCTCGCGCGGATGCGCCGCCTCGTCGGCCACTGGAACGCCACCGCCCGCGGCACCACGATGGAGCTCCCCTGGCCTCCGTGAGCGCCGCCACCCCCTGCGCACGCCTGCAAGCGCGGCTCAGCCCGTGGCCGCGAAGCTCGGCGTTGCCCGGCGTGGCTCAGCCTCGCGGCCGCGAAGCTCAGCGTGCCTTGCACGGCGCGGCTCACCCCTTGGCGTAGCCCCGCAAGCTCGTGGGCAGCAGCGACGCGTCGCCCTCGTCGGAGAGCGGCGCGTGGCTGTGGGTGTGCCAGAAGAGCACCTCGTTGCCCGCGTAGGTCTTCGGCTCGCGCCGTGGCACGGCGAGCAGCGCGGCGAACGCCTTCGCGGTGTAGGTCGCGTCGAGGCGCAGGCCCTCTTCGCGAGCGCGTGTGGTCGCCGCGTCGCCGGCCGCGGTGGGAAGGGCGTAGCCCTCGCCGAGGAAGCGGTCCTCGAGGCGCAGGCGGCCCTTCGAGAGCGTCACGGCGGGGAACGACCCGTCCCGCGCCCGAAGCCAGGAAACGGTGTCCGCGAACAGCCGCGCCCCCTTCGCGGTCGACGCCGCAGCCCACGACGCCGTGCGCACGCCCACGATCCGCGTGGGCCACCCGAGCGCCTCGAGCCCCACCGCGAGCCCCACCGCGCTCCCCATCGTGCCCACCGCCGTCACCACCACCGCGGGCACCGCGCCACCCGTCGCGTCGAGCTGCGCCGCCAGCTCGAAGGCCGCGTTCACGAAGCCGAGGTTCCCCACCACGCTCGAGCCGCCGGCGGCGATGAGCGTGTGGTCGCTCGCGAGGTGGCGCGCGCGCGCCTCGCCGGCCGCGAGCGAGCCCACGAGCTCCAGCTCGGCCCCATGGCGCGCGCACGTGAGGAGCACCCGACGCACCTCGTCGGTGGGTGGCTGCGGCAACAGGAACAGCCGACACGCGAGGCCGAGCTTGTGCGCATAGATCGCCGTCGCCGCGGCGTGGTGCGAGCCCACCCCTCCAAACGTCACCACTCCCCGATGGCCCGCCGCGAGCGCCGCTCCGAGCAGCAGCTCGAGCTTCCGCGGCTTCCCGCCGCCGTAGGGCGTCGCCGACAGATCGTCGCGCTTCACCACGAGACCCCCGAGCCCGAGCTCTCCCGCCAGCGCGTCGAGTGGCGTCAGCGGGGTCGGCCAGGCCCCGAGCGCGGCCCGCGGCACCACCGCCTCGAGCGCGGGATGACGCGCGAACAATGGAAACACCGCCTCCGTCGCTCCCGCCGCTGCCGGTGAGGGCGCCGCCGGCAGCGACGTCCCCGCGGGCGAAGGCACCCCGTCGTCCGTCGGGGCGCCCCCCCGCACCCGAGCGCTCACCGCGCCGCGCGCCCGTCGCTGCTCGCCGCGTGACGCTCGCGCGAAGGTCCCCGCTTCCGGATGGGGTGCGTCGCCAACACACGCGGTCACCGCGCCCGACGCCGCCCACCCCAAGAGCTGTCGCCGCTGCAACACCATGAGCGCAACGCGCATCGTGCCACGGTCCATTCCCGACGTTAACGGCGCGAGCTCCGCCGAGGGTGTGACGCACGCACCAACCGTTTCGGTCACGGTGCCGCGAGACGCTGAGCGCCCTTGTGGGCCGGCCGCCCCGCTACAGGCGGAACGTGAGCTTCACGCGCTTGCCTTCGGTCACCACGTTGACGGGCACGTTGTTGAACGTGATCCCGCCGTGCCCCCGCATCACCTCGAGCAGCACGTGAGACGTGGTCCCTGGCGGACCCGGGCTCACCTGCAGCACCCGCACCTCGCCGAGGCCCATGATCACCCCCTTCCCGAAGGGCCCGTAGGCACGGTCGAGGGTCCAGCTCACCTCGCCGAAGGCGCCCACCGAAGGGAGGGTGGTGGCTGCGGTCGACAGCCAGTACTGGTCGCCGTTGAGCGCGCCGGTGGTCCCTTCGAGCGTGCCCGTGGGCCCCGCCGTCGTCGAGAAGCCCACGTACGGCGCAGGCGGCGGTGGGGTGGGTGTCGAAGCCGCCTTCTTCGAGCCACAAGCGATCAAGAACAGCAGCATCAGGCCGAGCCAGAAGCGAGACATGCCCCGATCCTGCGACGCCCTCGCCGCTCCGTCTACGGATCTGGGGAGGGGCCACCACGCCCCAACACCCCCCTCTCACCCCTGCACGCCCAACCGCACGATCTCGGTCGTCGCGAGCAGCTCCCCATCGTCCGCGCGCCCTCCCGCGACCAGCAGCGTTCCCTTCGCGAGCTCGACCACGCACGCGCCATGGGGCACGAAGAAGCTCACCTCGGTCACGACCACGGAGTCTCGATCCAGCAACAGCGCGGGTTCCGGTACGGCGCCCTCCCAGCACTCGCACCAGCCACCAACCCACAGCGAATATCGATCGTCGAGCTCGAACGGACCGATGCTCGCGGTCCGTGGTCGCGGGAGGGGGTCACGCATCGCCCACGCACCACCGCGGACCGAGTACACCGCGACGTCGCGCCCGATATTGTCTTCGTATCCTCCGGCCACGAGCAAGCCATCCTCGAGCACGGCGAGGAGCGGCTCGGCGCACGCGAAGGGCAGCGCCGGCAGGCGCTCGGCCACGCCGACGACAGCGTCGACGATCTCGACGACGTTGGACGCGGTCAGCCCTTCGTCGCGCGCCGACAATCCTCCGGCGACCACCCAGCGCTCAGTCCCGAAGGCGATCGCCGTCGCACAGTAGCGGTCCACGGCCAGCGCGGTGAGCGGCGACCACTCCGCGCGTCGCAGATCCAGTCGCTCCACGCGCGCGATCGTTCCCGCGTCCAGATCTTGGCCGCCCACGGAAACGAGGGCGGCGTCCGCGGCGAGGAAGAGCTGTCCGTGGCACCTGGGCTGCAAGCGTGCGATGCCCCTCCACTGGGACGCGCCGACGCTCCACGACTCGACCGAGTCTGCCAACCGCATTCACCCGTAGTCGGTCAAGCCCGAGACGACGACGATCTGACCGTCCGCGTGCACGTGAACGACCGCGTGCTCGCGCGCTTGGTCGAGCCGCGGCGCCGCGCTCAACGTGAGCCGCTCCGGATCGAAGATGAGCACCTCGTCCAAGGAGCGGTGCTTCACCTCGCAGGCGCCGCTCGTCGCCGCGTCTCGCGGCCCGCGCACGTTGCCGCCGACGAGGATCGCCGTCCCGTCGGAGAGACGAGCGCCGCTCATGCTCTTTCGAGGCGTCGGCAGGTCGGGGCCCTTCACGCGGTCGAGCACCACCACCTGTTGCGACATCGCCGAAGAGTAGCACCCGCTCTCGTGGACCCTGTCAACTTGGACGAACGCACCACCTGCGAACGCAGGGCACGCCACCCCCCGCGCCGCCCCGACCCGGCGCCCCTGACGTCGCCACACCGCCCCCGGGCGTCGCAGTGCAGCGTCAGTGCCGCAGCGCGCGGCACCCTGCTCTCCGCGGGTTGGCGCGTCGAAGTGGCGCGTGGGGGTGGGGATGGGGTTGTGATGGGCTCGTCCACGCGTCGGTTCGAGGCGTGGGACGCGGGTTGGTTGCGCTGTTGGCACCTCTTGGGAGCGAGTATCCTGCCCGCTATGACCGACAAGCGCCTGTGGATCGATGAGCCCGATGACGTGGCCACTCTCGAGCTCGCGCGCGTGACGCGGCGCTGGCGGGACGAGGGGCGTGAGGTGCCGGCCATCATGGCGGCGATGAAGCTGGCGCCGAACACCCTGAGCAACGTGCTGCGCATGAACAACGCCGTCACCTTTGGTGGGAGCGTGCTCGGGCGTGCTCGGGAGGAGCTGATCGCGACGAGCACGTCGGCGTTGAACGACTGCTTCTACTGAACGGTGTCGCACGCGGGGTTCCTGCGTGACGTTCACAGCGTTCCGGAAGATGAGCTCATCGCCGTCGTTCGTGGCCTCGTCGAGGCGGGCGAAGAGGCAGGCCGGCGCCCGCTCGAGCGCGGCTTGCAGCACGTGCTCTCCGCGATCGATCGGCTGCTGGCCGACGCACCGTCGCTGGTGGAGCACGAGCGCCTGCTGCACCTGGTGGCCCGGCTCACCTTGGTGCCTCGCAGCATGCGCGCAGTCCACCTGCTCCCGCTGCGAGAGCAAGGCTACTCCCACCGCGAGCTGCACGACGTGGTCCATGTGGTCGCGTGTTTTTCGTACATGAATCGCCTCGCCGACGGGCTCGGCGTGACCGCGCACCCCGAGCCGGACGGCTGGGCGGAGCGCTTGCTCGGCCGGGAGCGAACCGAGGCCCACCGCGCCTGGGCACGAGGCGACTGACCCCCACCACCATGAGGCCCTCGTGCGCGTGCTAAACCTCCGGCGGTGGCGCCACGTCGCCGCATCCCGCGCTACACCTGCGCAGTACGTGGCCCTCGAGCGGCGCAGCGACGTAAAGCACGAGTCCTCGACGGCGAGATCTTCGCGATGGCGGGCGGGTCGGAAGACCACTCCGCGCTGGCGAGACCGATCGCCTCCACGTAGATTCGAACGTCGGACGTGTGCACTCGGCACGGACGCTCCCCCACGGCGCTCACCAACGCCGCGATGACCTCGGCGGCGAAGCTCGAGGCCTACCGGACGATCCCGTCTCTCGAGGAGTACATCATCGTCTCGCACCGGGAGCGCCGCGTGGTGGTGCACCGGCGGCGCGGCGATCGCTTCACCTCGCGGGTCGCCATCACCGCCGGCACCGTGCGCGTCGAGTCGCTCGACACCGAGCTTCACGTCGACGAGCTCTACCGAAGGAGCTCGATCGGCAGCTGAGCCTCGAGCGACGCGGTCGTCCACGCTCTGGTGAGCTCCTCCCGCGCACGCGTGTCGCTGCCCGCACGCTCCGTGGCGGCACGCGGAGCGCGCCTGCCGGTCTCGACGTGGCGGCGCTCCGCCGTGGTACGGTCGAGGCATCCACGCTCCCGTGCGTCACCTCGACCTTCAAGATGTTTGTTTCCTCGACGTCGAGGCGGATCGCGCCGGGCGCATCCTCGCCATCGGTGTGGTGTGCGGCGACGAGGCCCACACCTTCGACGCCGACTCGGTCGCCGCGCTCGCCGAGCTCGTAGCCGACTGCGCGGTGGCCGGCCACAACCTCCTGCGCTTCGACCTGCCGCACCTCGAGCGCGCGCTCGGGCTGCGCTTCGAGGGTCGCCCGATCCTCGACAGCCTGGTCGCCAGCATGCTCGCGTGGCCCGATCGGCGCACCCACGCGCTCGACAAACCACCCGACGGCGCGCTGCCCAACCCCGTCGAGGACGCACGCCGCTCCCGCGACGTGGTGACCGCCGCCGCCGCCGCGCTCGCAGCCCTCGATCCAGCGGTGTCCGCCTTCTACGCCGCCCTCCTCACCCGCGCCGGGCTCGCCGGCTGCGCCCTCCCGCTCCCGACGCTCCCCGCCCCCGGCGACACCGTGGCCACGACGCTCGCTGCGCTCCCCGAGGCGTTTCTCGAGCGCTCGTGCCGGGTGCACCTCGGCCACCTCGCCGCCGAGCTCGACGCCGCCGCCGCGCCGGCTCTCGCGCTCGCCCTCGCGCTACGCTTCATCGAGCACTGCGTTCACCCCCATGGTGGGCTCGAGCACGTCGAGGCCGCCGCCCGGGTCCCACCCTCGCCCGCCCTCAACGCCGTCCCCCACTTCAGCGAGCTCCTCGCCCGGCTGCTCGGTCCGCTCTGTCCCGATGCGAGCTGTGCGCACCGCCAGCGGTGCCACGTGCACCGCCCCTTTGCCGAGGAAATTCTCGCCCGCCACTTCGAGCTCCCCGCCTTCCGACCCGGCCAGGCCGCGGTCGTGGCGGCCGTCCTCGATGGCCAACGCCCTCTCGTGATCCTCCCCACCGGGGGCGGCAAGTCGCTCTGTTACCAGGTGCCCGCCGTCCACGGAGGCGAGCGACTCCATGGCCTCACTGTCGTCATCTCACCCCTCCAGGCCCTGATGACCGACCAGGTGCGTGCGCTCTCGCTCCGCTACCCGCCCACCTGCTTCATCAACGCCTCGCTCCTCATGGAGGAGCGCACCGAGCACCTCCACGGCCTCCGTACCGGCAAGTACAACGTGCTCTACATCGGTCCCGAGCAGCTCCGGAACCCTTCCATCGTGAGCCTCTTCCGCGCGCGCCCGCCATTTCTGTGGGTGGTCGACGAAGCGCACTGCATCAGCCAGTGGGGACACAACTTCCGCACCGCCTACACGCACCTCCCGCACGCCATCGCCGCGATTCATCCACACGGCCGCCGTCCTCTCCTCGCGCTCTTCACCGCCACCGCCACCGCCGACGTGCGCAACGACATCGCGGCGCAGATGCGCGCCGGTCTCGGTCTCGAGGTGACCGTCCTCGACAGCGGAGCCCGCCGTGAGAACCTCCGCCACGAGGTGGTGGCCTGCGCTGATGGCCCTCACAAGGCCAACGAGCTCGTCAACCAGCTGCTCGCCAACCCCGACGGCGCCCGGCTCGTCTACTGCGCCACCACCCGGCAAGTCGCGGAGACCGCCGACCTCTTGCGTGAGCGGGGGATCGCGTGCGCGCGCTACCACGGTCAGCTCCCCCACGCGGAGAAGCAGGCCGAGCTCGAGCGTTTCCTCTCGGGCACGGCCGACACCGTCGTGGCCACGAGCGCGTTCGGAATGGGCATCGACAAGGCCGACATTCGCCTCGTCGTGCACTACGAGATCCCCGGGTCTATCGAGGCGTATGTGCAGGAGACGGGGCGCGCCGGACGTGACGGGGCGCCAGCCCGCTGCGTGCTCCTCTTCGACGAGCGCGACCTCGACACTCAGTTCTTCCTCGCCACCGCTGCCCGCATCCACGCTCGCGACCTCCGCTTCGTGTTTCAGGTGCTCCGCGCTCGCGCCCGCCGCTTCGGCGCCCGCGCTCGCGCCGACGGCTGGGTCGACCTCTGGGTGAGCGCCGAGGATCTCTTCGTGGAGGAGAGCCTCGAGCAGCACCTCGACTGGGCGGCGGACACGCTCCAGCACAAGCTTCAGCTCGTCCTTCACCACCTCGAGCAAGACGGGGTCGTGAAGCGGCTCGAGAACCGCACGCGCACGCTGGGTATCGTCCGCCGGCTGCCCACGCTGACGGAGGCCGAGCGCGTGTTACACGAGCGCTTCGGCGCGCGCACCTCGCCCGCCACCCTCCGCGTGCTCCGGTTCCTCTACGATCCCGAGCGACCACCCCGCGTGACCGTCCTCGACATCGGCGACGCCAGCGGTCTTCCCCCGAGGCGCGCATTTCAGCAGGTACAAGCTCTCACGAGCCTAGGCCTCATCGGGCAAGATCTCGCGTTCGAGGTGACGCTCGCCCACGGTGTGCCACGCTCGAGCAAGGAGCTCGCCCACCACGATCTCGCCATCGTCGACATGCTTTTCGCGGTGGGCACCGAGCTCGACGACGATCCGGTGCTCCGCGTTCGCAGCGCCGCCGCCGAGATCGGGCGCCGCCTCCACCGGCGCGTGCCCCCCCATCGCCTGGTGAGCATCCTCCGCGCGCTGCGACGCCACGGCGTCCTCCTCTTCGACAAGTACGGGCCCGATCTCTACCGCGTCCGCTTCGACCAAGGCGCGCTCCACGCCCGCGATGTGCTGCGGCGCGTCCAGCGCGTGGCGGGCGCGCTGTTCGAGCACCTCGAAGCCGGCGCGCCGCGAGGCCGCGACGTGGTGCGGCAGCTCGACGTCAACGCCTTCGTCGAGCGACCCACGCTCACCGAGAAGTTCACCCACGAGGAGACGGTGGCCACTTGCCTCCTCCTCCATCACCTCGAGGCCTGGCACCTCGCCGATCCGCCGGTGGTCTTCGATCTCGCGATGCGCGTGCGTGTCGATCCGAGCGCGCGTGTCTCGGCGCTCGATCTCGAGCGGCCCGAGCGCCACCACCGGCATCAGATGCGCCTGGTGCACATGATGCGCGAGTACGCCGTGCTCGAGCCGGGACGGCGACAAGCCTACCTCGACGACTACTTCCGCCTGCCCGGCGACGCGCTCGCCGACGCCTACTTCCGCGGTCGCAAGCGCGCCATTACGCGTCCAGTGAGCGCAGCCACCGAGGCGCGCATCCTCGACGGGCTCACCCCGGCGCAACGAGAGGCCGTCACCACCGAGCATCCCGCCGTGCTCGTCGTGGCAGGACCCGGGAGCGGCAAGACCCACACCGTCGTCCGTCGCATCACGCACATGGTCGTCGCGCGGCAGATCCGGCCGGATCAGATCCTCGTGCTCGCGTTCAACCGCGCTGCCGCCGCCGAGCTCCGGAGCCGCCTCCTCGACGCGCTCGGCCGCGGGGCGGCGTGGGTCGACGTGCGCACCTTCCACAGCCTCGCGATCAAGCTCACCGGCGGCGAGCTCTTCTCGGAGGGTGGCGCCGATCCCGACGAGCGGCTCGACGAGGCCATGCGCGAGGCGGCGGCCGTGCTCTGCGCGGAAGACGAAGACGGGCGCGCGCACGCGATGCAGGTCCGCCAGCGTGTCCTCGGTGGTATCCGTCACGTGCTCGTCGACGAGTACCAAGATCTCGACGCCGATCAGTACACGCTGCTCACCGCCCTCGTCGGCCTCGACGTGAAGCGACGCGGCAGCGAGCGCATCGAGCGCTCCGTGTACGTCGTGGGCGACGACGATCAGGCGATCTATGGCTTCCGCAACGCGTCGGTGGAGTTTCTGCGCCGCTTTCAAGACGAGTTCTCCGCGGTGCGCATCGCGCTCGCGCACAACTTCCGCTCCAACCGTGCGATCGTCGCCGCCGCCCAGGCGTTCATCGCCGCCGCCCCCGACCGACTGAAGACCGCGGCCGAGGAGCAGATGAGCCCGGCCCCCTCGGCCGCCGCCGGCGGAGAGCGCGCAGTGCGGCGCCTGTGCTTCTCGAGCCCAATCCAGATGGCGAGCCACACCGCGTACGCGGTTGGTCGCATGCTCGACGCGGACGGATCCATCGCCATCCTCGCCCGACATTGGTCACAGCTCGCGCCGGTGCGCGCTCTGCTCGAGCGCGACGGCATCCCCTTCGCCATCCACCACCGCGGTTTCAAGCGCCCCGTGCATCGCCGCCATCCGGTGGCCTTCTTCCTCGACAAACTCTGGCGGACGCGCGAGCCGCTCGTCGGAGCGGCCGGCGACCACCTCCGGGCGATGCTCGAGCGCATCGAGCGCTCCCACGAGGAGCCCGTCGCGCGCGAGCTCCTCGCTCTCGCCGCCGACATCGACACCGAGCGGGCCACCACAGGGATGCTGCCGTTCTTTGGCCGCGGCCGTGGTGAACCGCGCCACGAGCCACACCGGGGCGCAGGTCGCGGCTCCGGCCGGCAGCTCGAGCTCCCCGTCACCGCGTCGCCGCTGCTCCACGCCGCGGAGCCAGCCGCCGGCAGCGAACCCGCCGACGCACCGTCCGGCGCGCTCCTCGCGCCGATGACCACGGCCGAGCTCGCGGACGCCATCGTCATCGCCTCCCGCGACGCCGCCACGCGAGATCGGGCCGCCACCCAGCCCAACGTCCGCGTGCATCTCTGCACCTACCACGGCGCCAAAGGCCTCGAGTTCGATCGCGTCATCGTGCTCCCCCCACCGCGCGCCACCACCGATCCGGAGGAGCGGCGCGCCTACTACGTCGCGATCACACGCGCTCGTCACGAGCTCTCCCTCGCGTCGCTCGCCCCCCCCAACCACCTCGATCCCAACAACGCTGCCCGAGACCGTCCCGACCCCAACGACGCCGGGCCGCGCGACGCCCCCGACGACTTTGCGGCCACCATCGACGCCCCCGCCGTCGACCTCCGCGCCGCCGCCCGCAGGCTGCGCATGGTGCGGGCCGCCTACCTCGACTGCGATCCCTCCGACATGGTGCTCTTCAACGCCGAGCTCGCGCGGGCGCAGCGTGTCCTCGCGCGCCTCCGCGAGGGCGCCCCCCTCACGCTCGAAGGAGACGGCGACAACCCAAGCGACAGCGTGCGAGTGCTAGCGGACGGTGAGCTCGTGGGCCTGCTCTCTCGCGCCGGACATGCCCGCTTCCGCGCCTTCGCCAGGCACGCCCCCGGCCCCATCACCGCGCGCGTCCACGAGGTGTACCAGCACCAGCAGCGCGACGACCAAGGCCGCATCACCCGCCGATGGCTCGTCGTGCTCCCCACGATACGTACCGCCAGCACCGAGCCCTGACCCCTCGTGGTGGGCGTGTCGAACGGGCGTGTGAGGGCTGGCGCTGCGCGGTCCCCGGTTCGACGCGCGGGACGCGCGGGTGGCGACGCTCAGAAGCTCCCGAGCGCCTGAAGGCCGGCGCCGCTCTGTACGGGCAGCGGGGCGACCGTGAACACCGGGACCGAGCGCTCGCGCCGCACGGCGAGGCCGGCGATGAAGACGGCGAGGCCGCCGGCCTGAATGAGGCCGTCGAGCACCAGGCCCACGGTGGCGTAGGTGTCCTCCGAGCGCGCTTTCGAGCACTCGAACAGCACGGTGTCGCGGCAGCCGTTGCCCGCGTAGTCGCGCGCCGCGAGCGTCACCCACGGCCCCGCGAGCGGGATGTAGAGCCACTCGGTCTCGTTGTCCTGCTCCACCGCAGTGGCCACCATCGCGCTCACGAACCACGCGCCACCGAACGCTGCCGCGCCTGCGATGATCATCGGATAAATCGGCTCCGACTCGGTGCGGTAAGTGCCGGCTTGGGCCACGCCGTAGCCGCCCGTGTACGGCGGTGCACCACGACGAGGCCCGTAGCTCGGCCCTGGCCCGTAGCCAGGTCCATGGGCCGGCCCGGCGTTTGGGTGCGTGCCGTAGCCTGGCGGCGCCGGGCGGTGGGGGCGATGCGGGTGACGTGGGCCGTAGCCCGGATCGTGCGGCTCGTCGGCGGCAGGAGGTTGGTCGGCCGGCGGTGGTCGATCGGCTGGCGGTGGCGCGTCCGCGGGTGGTGGCGCGTCCGCGTCTGGGGGCCGATCCGCGTCGGGGGGCGCGTCGGCGGCCGGTGGTCGGGGCGCTGCCGGCGGTCGGGCGGGAGGCGGCGGTTCTGCTGCGGCGGTGCCAGGGAGCGCGAGCACCAGCCCGAGCACGCCGACGATCATCACCGTGCCGGTCGTGACCACGGCGCCCACCGCAGTCGCCTCGACGCGCGTGAGGCCTGCCAGACGTGTTCGAGAAGCCACGTCAAAAGACTACGCGAGAAAATCATCGCGGGCGACGCGCAAAAGGATTGCCGCCGCGATCGTGCGTCGCGTCCAGCGCGAGCCGTTCCATGCGTGTCGGCTCGCTGCCGGGCACGCAAGCGTAGGACGACAAGTCCGTCACCCCCACCATCGCGAGCACCTCCTCGTCCAAGAACGCGTTGCCCGTGAGCTCGCGCGGCTCGAAGCCGCAGAGCGCCACCGTCGCGTCGGCGACGACGTCGGCCTTGCGCCACTGGGCCCGCTCGCCGATCGCGAAGTTGATCGTCGCCTGCGACTCCACCAGCGTCGCCGGCCACAGCGCGTTGCACGCCACGTTCTTGTCGGCCACCTCCCCCGCCAGCCCGTGCGCCACCAACGTCATCCCAAACTTGCTGATGAAGTAGCCCGTCTTGTGCGGCACCGCGCCCACGTTCACCGGCGGCGACATCATCACGATGTGCCCCCAGCCTCCGGCGAGCATGTGCGGCAGCGCGAAGTGGCTCGCGACGAACGCCGCCCGCGTGTTCACCTCCAGCATCAGGTCCAAACGCCGCGGCGGCGTGTCCACCACGTCGCGCCACCACAACGCGCCGGCGTTGTTCACCAGGATGTCGAGCCGCCCGAACCGCTCCACCGTGCGCGCCACCATCGCCTCGAGCGCGGCCGTCGAGCGCACGTCGGTCTTCACCGCGAGCGCCTCCCCGCCCAGCGCCTCGATGGCCGCCGCCGTCTCCTGAATCGTGCCCGGCAGCTCGCTCCGTGAGCGCTCCGATTTGGCGGCGACGCAGATCTTGCAACCGGCCTCCGCGAGCCGCAGCGCGACCGCCTTCCCGATCCCGCGGCTGGCGCCGGTGACGATCGCCACGCGACCCTCGAGCTTGGGCAGCTTGAACATGTCGAGCGGTTTGTACTACTGCCGTCCGTCGAGCCCAATCGTCACCGCGCGGGTGGCGTCGCTCGCTCCGCATGCTCACCCTCGCGCTCATCGGCTTCGCCGTCGGCTTCATCGGCTCGGTGCCCGTCGCGGGACCGATCTCGGCCCTCGTGCTCACGCGCGGCATCCAGGGCCGCTTCCGCGCCGGCGCCTTCATCGCCCTCGGCGGAGCCGTCGCGGAGGCCCTCTACGCCTTCCTCGCCTTCTACGGCTTCTCCACCTACCTCACCGCCTACCCCATCATCAAGCCGCTGTCGGCGGCGGCGGGAGCCATCGTCCTCACCGTCCTCGGCGTCACGTTCCTCCGCAAGACACCCGAGGCCCCCGACTCCAAGCTCCCCGCGCGCGAGTCGGCGTCGCGCAACTTCCTCCTCGGCGTGTGGATCTGCGTGATGAACCCGGCCCTCATCGCCACCTGGACCGCGTTCACCACCACCCTCTACGCGAGCGAGGTGGTCGACGTAACCAACGCCCACGCCGCCCCCTTCGCCGCGGGCTGCGCCCTCGGCATCGCGACCTGGTTCCTCGTGCTCCTGTGGCTCGTGCGCCGCTACCGCGATCGTTTCTCCCACGACACGCTCGCCCAAGTGGTCCGCGTCATCGGCGCGCTCCTCCTGCTGCTCGCAGCCTGGTTCCTCTACCGCTTCGTCGTGTACTTCCTCGCCCGAGCGTGAAGCTCGCAGCGCTGGAGGGCTTGCCGCCTGAGCCGTGGCAGGTCGCCCTCGACGCCGCGGCGCGCGAGCCCGGGTGGCACGTCCCGTCATCGCGGGTTGACCGTCGAACTTGCGCCTCGCCCGGCGTTTCTCGCTATTTGATCTCGAACCGAACATCGGGAGGGCTCCCCCATCGTGCACATCGACCGCTGGTGGTGGACGCTTCCGTCGCGGTGCGGCTCGACGCGTGGCGCTCCGCCCCGCCGGCGTGGCACACGACTTGCTCCCTCCGAGCCATGTCGACCCGAGCAGACCAGCAGCGGAACACGGGACCCTGGGGCGCACCGTTCGAATCCAGGAACGGCGAGTCCAGGAGCGACGCGAGCCCTCGCGAAATCGAGGTCGATGTCTGCATCGTGGGCGCCGGGATCGCAGGGCTGTCGGTGGCCTACCAGCTGGCGCGCGAAAAGATGCGTGTGCTCGTCCTCGACGATGGGCCTATCGGCGGCGGGATGACGATGCTGACGAGTGCGCACCTGGCCAGCGCCGTCGACGACCGCTTCGTCGAGGTGGAGAAGAACCGCGGAGAAGAGGGGGCACGGCTGGCGGCGGCGAGCCACAGCGCCGCCATCGACACCATCGAGACGATCTGCGCGCGCGAAGCGATCGAATGCAACTTCGAGCGCGTTGACGGGTACCTGTTCGCCTCGCCGGGTGATCGCACCTTCCAGCTCGCGGCCGAGGAGGAGGCGGCGCGCAGAGCGGGGCTCACCGTGGAGCGCGTGCCCCGCGCGCCGATCGAAGACTTCGACACGGGCATGGCGTTGCGCTTCACTCGGCAGGCGCAGTTTCAGCCGCTGCTCTACTTGCGCGGCCTGGCCGCTGCGGTGGCGCGCTACGAGGGGCGCATCGTCACGGGAGCCCACGTCACGTCGATCGAGGACGGCACGGTCTGCCGCGTCGCCACCGCGGAGGGCCTCGTCATCCTCGCCGGCAGGGTGGTGGTGGCGACCAACTCGCCGATCAACGACCTCGTCACCATCCACACCAAGCAGTACCCGTATCTCACGTACGTGATCGGCCTCGAGGCGCCGGAGGGTTCGGTGACGCGCGCGCTCTTCTGGGACACGGAGGATCCGTATCACTACGTGCGACTGGTCTCCTCGGGCGGCGCCGGCCCCGACCTGCTCGTGGTGGGCGGCGAAGACCACAAGACCGGCCAGAAGCATGACGGCGCGGCGCGCTTCGATCGCCTCGAGGCGTGGGCGCGTGACCGCTTCCCCCGGGCCGGGCGGCGCGTGCACCAGTGGGCGGGCCAGGTGATGGAGACCTTCGACGGGCTCGCCTTCATCGGCAAGAACCCGGGCGACCAGCGCGTCTTTATCGCCACCGGCGACTCGGGCATGGGGCTCACCCACGGCACCATCGCCGGCATCTTGATTGCGGACCTGGTGGCCGGTCGTTCGAACCCCTGGGAAGAGCTCTACGAGCCGTCACGCAAGCCGGTCACGTCGCTCGATGCATTGGGCGAGTTCGTGGGCGAAGCGGTCAACGTGGCCGGGCAATACCTCGAGCACATCGCGCCCGGCGAGGTCGCGTCCGAGGACGAGATTGCGCCCGGCACCGGCGCGGTGGTGCGACGGGGTCTCAGCCAGCTCGCCGTCTATCGCGACGAGACGGGCTCCCTGCACACGTGCTCGGCGATTTGCACCCACCTCAAGGCCGTCGTGACCTGGAACGACGTCAGCAAGACCTGGGACTGCCCGGCGCACGGCTCACGATTCGACCACCACGGGGTGGTGTGCCAGGGGCCTGCCAACGCCAACCTGGAGCCGCGCTCCGTGGGCACAGCCGGCTAGCCGAGCGAGACCTTGGAGAACTGGCCCGCGTCGGTCGCGGCCGCGGCTCGGCTCGCTCGAGCGCACCCTTACCCGAGCAGCGCCGACACGAGCACCCCCACGGCGCCGAGCACCATGGCGACGCTGGTGAGGAACATCACCGTGGCGAGGTGCGGCCGGCGATCGACGAAGCGCCCGGCCTCGCGCGCCATGCGCTTGGTCATCGTGACGTGGCACTCGACGCGAATCTTGCCCTCGAGCGCGTCCTCGAGCCGGTCGATCATCGCCTGGGCGGAGGCGAAGCGTTCGCCGCGATCTTTGCGCATGCCCTGCCGGATGAAGTGCACGTACTCCGCGGGGATCGGCCCCTGCGTGGGGTGGGCGTAGGAGCCGGGGAACGCCGCCGGCAGCTCGCGCTCGACCACGTCCGTCAACATCTGCGGCATGCTCGTCACGTCGTGCAGGTAGTGGTCGAGCGTCATCAGCTCGTGGAACACCACGCAAGCCGCGTAGAGATCACAGCGCGTGTCGAGATCAGGCCGCCCCGCTGCCTGCTCGGGAGCCATGTAGGCGGGCGTGCCGACGAGCTGGGCCTGGGCCGTCTGGACGAGGCGCTGGCGCGTGGTGTCGGTGGCCGGGGTGGCCGCGCCGCCGGTCGCCATCACGGGCTCCTCGCCGCCGATGGCGCGGGCGATCCCCCAGTCCATCAAGACCACCTCGCCGTAGGGGCCCACCATCACGTTGGCGGGCTTGACGTCGCGATGGATGATGCCTCGGTCGTGCGCGAAGGCGAGCGCACGCAAGAGGCCGATCATGATCTGCACGCGCGTCTCGAACGTGTAGTGCTCGTGGGCGGCGGGATCGCCGGCGGCCAGCCGCTCGATGATGGTCTCGAGCGTCTCGCCCTCGACGTATTTCATGACGAAGAAGTAGCGGCCCTCCTCATCGACCCCGACGTCGTGGATGGGCACGATGTTCGGGTGCTCGAGCTGGCCGATGGTGCGCACCTCCTCCACGAAGCGCGCGAGGCCGGCCCCTCCCGCGATCTCGGGCCGGATCCGCTTGAGCGCCACCTGACGCGCGATGTCGTGGTCCTCCGCGAGCTCGACGGTGCCCATGCCGCCCTCGCCGAGCAGCTTCGTGGCCGCGTAGCGCGGTCGGGCCTCGTAGGCGATCACCGGGCCCTCGGCGCCCTCCTCGAAGCGAGGCAGCACCGTGGTGGTCGGGGCGGCCGTCCGCCGCACGGCCTCCGCCCTAGAGACCACCGCCACGGTCGCCGCCATCGCCTCATCCGCCGCCGCGCCGTCTGCTTCGGAGACGCCCACCGTGTCGGCGAAGGCCGTCTCTTTGCCGGGCTTCATCTCCTCGTAGCCGACCGTGCGCTGCATCCGTGCAAATCTACGCGACGGCTCCGCGGGCTGCAAAACCAGGTCGAGGGCAGAGGTCGGGGCTGGCGGCTTCGGGGCGCTATCGGACTCGGGTCACGGTGCCGAGGGTTCCGTCGACGATGACCTCCTCGCCGTCGACGAGCGTCGTCGTCGCGGCGTGGGTTCCGACGACCGCCGGCAGCCGATGCTCGCGCGCGACGATCGAGGTGTGTGTCAGCGCGCCGCCAAAGTCGGTGACGAGCGCGCCCGCCGTGTGGAACACCAACATCCACGCCGCGCAGGTCGACGGGCACACGAGCACCTCGCCGGAGCGGAGCAGGTGCAGCTCGTCGACCGAGGTGATGACACGAACGCGGCCGCGGTACGTGCCGCCGGACGCGGCGATCCCGCGGACGATGCCCTCGGTCTGCGCCGGCGCCGTCGTCGCCTCCTGCGACATGAGGAACAGCATCGCCTCGTTGACGCGACGGCCCGAGGTTGGCAGCCCACGGAGATCAGGCATCGCGGCCGGGGCGGCCCCGTAGTGTGCCGGACCCGGGTTGGCACGAACCCACGCGAGCTCGCTGCGGCGGCGGTCCACGAGCGGCCGCGCGTCGGCGCCACGCCTGAGCACATCCTCGAGCTCGTCGACGCCGAGCATCATCGCGTCGTCGACCTTGCGGGCCAGACCGCGCGCGACGAGCCGTCGCCCGGCCTCGAGGCCGGCGCAGCGCACCAGCCCGATCACCATCTGATCGGTCAAGATCACGTTGTCTTCGCGGAGCGGATAGACAAGCTCCGCGTAGGCCAGCGCGTCGTCGAAGCGCTTGCGATCGTCCGGAGAGCGCAGCGCGGCGCGAGCCTCGGCGACCACGCGCTGGCGCTCGGGCTCGAGGTCCGGCAGACCGCCGTCGCGGATCAACTTCGCGAGCGAGCTCGCGAGCAGATCGGGACGGTCGGCGACGTTGGGGGCGCTGCAGTCTGGGCCGAACGTTCGCAGGCCCCAGAACCCGAGGAAGCCGTCGAGCGCTGCATGAACCTCGGGGTCGACCTCGCGCAGGCGCTCGACCACGTGCATGCCCCCGGTCTCGAGCACCTCGCGCGCCGCGGGGCGGTCGCGCGCGAGCCGCGCGATCTCCTCGAGCTGGCGCACCGGCGCCGCCGACGCCGCAGACAGGCCCGCGAGCAGCCTCATGGTCTTCGGCACGTCCCACCCGAGCAGCTGCTCGCACGCACGGCACAGCTCGTGGAGGCCGATCGCGTGGGGGAACATGAGCTCGAAGTGCAGCTGCATGCTCGTGATGGTGAACAGCCGGAGCTCGCGGATGTGGGCGACTAGCTCGGCGTCCCCGAGCGGCGCAAGATCGATCGCGGCGCGACGGCGGAGCTCGGCGCGCTGCTCGTCGGCGAGCGAAGCGTTCCAGCGCCGCGGCAGCTCCTCGAAGTAGCCCGCCCGGAACAGCTCGTCGGCGCGCCGCATCTTGCGGCGGAGGGACGGCAGCAGGCGGACGACGACTCCGAGCACCCACCACGGCGGCGGCTTCGCACCGCCATCGTCGGGCTCGATGTGGACGTAGAACTCGTGGCCGATGATCCCGACCACGAATTTTTCGGGCACGAGGCCGATGTCGGGCATCAGATCGCGGCCGTCGATCATGTTCAAGTGGGGGCTGGCCGCGAACGGGCACACGGGACCCGGGAAGTGCGCCGCATCCTTCTCCCAGGTGCCTCTGGGGATCTCGAGCTCCGGCGCGATCGGCAGCACCGTGATCGCTCGAGACTGAAGCACGAACAGCTTCCCGCCGGCGCGCGCCCACTCCACGTCTTGCGCCGCGCCGCGCAGCGCCTCGATCCGGCGGGTGAGCTTCGCGATGGCCTCCGCGGTGGGGGCGTCGATCGCGCCGTGCGGCTGCTCTCCCGCCACGGCGCCTTCCGGACCCACGCGCCACACGTCGCCGTGGATCTCGCCTGCGACGAGTCGATCGCCCAGCCCGCGCACCGCGTTGATGACCACCACGGCGCGGTCGCCGCTGATCGGGTCGGCCGAGAAGGCGACCCCCGCCGCGTCGGCGGGGACCATGCGCTGGATCAAGACAGCCATCCCCAGCGCCGGCGTGTTGGCCGTCCCCGCGTAGCGCGCGACGTGCTCGGCGCCGGCGGACGCGACAGCGCGGCGCGCCGCAGCCGCGACGGACGCCGCCTCGACGTTGAGGAGCGTCTCGTACTGGCCGGCGAACGACGCCTGATCGAGATCCTCGGCGACGCCCGACGAGCGGACGGCGAAGGGACCGGGGCCGAGCGCCTCGAGCGCGCGCGCAAGCTCCGCCGGATCGGGCGTGAGGCCGACGGGGATCACGAAGCCGGGAGGCACGTCGAACCCCTCTTCGCAGAGCGCCGCGAGCGAGGCTGCCTTGTGCCCGCACGTCTGCGGGTCGCCCGCCCGTGCGAGGGGGATGAGCGTCCGTGGTTCAGGGGACACGCTGGTCATCGTGGCTGCGTGGGGGATCGTGGCGGTGTGGGTCATCGTGGCGGTGTGGGTCATCGTTTCGCTCGAGCTCGCTTGGCGCCGCCTCGCGGCTTCCGAGGGGTTTGGGTGTCGTTGCGCTGCGTGAGGTCGTCGAGCACGAGCTCGACCGCGCGTGAGATGCCCTGCGCCGCAGTGTCGGCCGGCACGCCGAGCTGCACGCAGAGGTGGAACCACGTGTTGCTGCTCAGCAGCGCGCGCAGGACGGCCGCGCTGGCAAGCTGCTCGTCTGGGGGCAAGGCAGGGAAATGCTCCCGCACTTCCGCTTGAATCTGCGCCCAGCGTTCTTGCTTGCCGCGCGTGTTGAGGCGCAGGGCGACGGCGATGATAACCTCGGCGGTCGCTCGGTCGCGCATCGACTCGAGCGCGCCAAACAGCCCGCCGACGCCCTTGCGCGCGTGCTCGACGAGCGGCGTGCTCCGCCTCGCCTCGACCTCCGCCGGTGTGCCCGCAGAGTCGATCGCTTCGGACAGGGCCTCGAGCAGCTCCTCGCGCGACGCGAAGTGGCGGTAGACCGTGCGGTGGGAGATGCCGGCGCGCGCGGCCACGGTGGCGACGCTGAAGGCGTGGACTCCCTCGTCGAGCACCACGCGCACGAGCGCGTCGAGGATGCGGGCGCGGGTCGCCTCCTTGGCTTCGTCGCGCACCGGGCTCGAGTAGCCGGTCGACGCTCTGCTTCGCTTCGTCATGAAGTGTCATAGATTGTGACGCCAATTCAGGTTGGTGTCAACACTTATGACATCACCCGGTCGCGCGGCGCGACGCCCGCGTCGGGCGCTCGCCCCACGGCGCTGCCACGCGCGCTCCTGCGCTCGTGGGCGCGCGTCGCCGGCGATCGGTGTGGGTCGCGCGATCTCCGGTGCTATGCTCTTCGAGCCGTGGTCGCGCGTTCGCCCAAGCTCCGCGCCTCGTACCAGGATGTCCTCGACGCCGACCCCAACCTCATCGCGGAGGCGATCGACGGCGTCCTCTACACGCAGCCTCGCCCCTCGGGCCCGCACACCGAAGCCGCGTCCGTCCTCGCGATGGATCTCGGCAACCCCTTTCACCGCGGCCGCGGCGGCCCCGGGGGGTGGATCCTCCTCCACGAGCCGGAGCTCCACCTCGGCGACGACATCCTCGTGCCGGACCTCGCCGCTTGGCGCCGCGAGCGCCTCCCCGAGGTCCCCGACGCCCCCTTCTTCGAGCTCGCCCCCGACTGGGTGTGCGAGGTCCTCTCCGAGTCGACCGCGCGCCACGACCGCCAGCGAAAGCGCCCCATCTACGCGCGCGAGCGGGTGGGTCACCTCTGGCTGGTCGACCCCATGGTGCGTATCGTCGAGGTCTTCCGGCTCGACGGGCCCAGCTACCGCTCGGTCGCCACATACGGCGAAGACGACGTCGTTCGCCTCGAGCCGTTCGACGCGGTGGAGCTGGAGCTCGCGGCCCTGTGGCCGGGCCGTGTGAAGACCGAGGGCGACCGCTGAGGCCCACGCGCGACGCTGCTCGCGCCGGGGTACCCCCCGTCGCCGCCGTCCGAGAGCCCGAGCGCTACGCCGTCCCGCGCTTCGGCCCCACCAGCGTGCGCAGCGTGGCGCGCGCCACCTCGTCGCCACGCTCGTCGCGCAGCACCACCGGCACGTCGTAGGTCGTCTTCGTGTCCGTGTCCGGCACCGGGCAGTGCGCCTCCCCGACGATCACGCCGCGCGCCTTCTTCACGTAGTCGATGTTCATCCCCGCCACGATGAACCGTGCGCTCGCCGGCAGTGAATACGCCATCGCGATGTTGCCGGTCAGCTCGGCGAGGTTGGCGAGCGCGATCGCGTGGACGCAGTCGAGGTGGTTGCGCACCTTGCGGCGATCCTTCAGACGCACCCGGGCGAACCCGTCGCGCAGCTCCACCACCTCCGCGCCCATCGAGCCGGTGTAGGGGGCGGCGGTGCCCACCAGCTTGCTGAATACTCGCTTGCCCGCCGGCAGCCGGCTCAGCCCGTTCCACGCGTTGCGGATCATGTTGGTCACGAGGTCCTCTTTGCACCCCCGAGCCCTAAATGGCTAGCACGACCATCACATCTGCTACAAACGAGCACTGGCACACGGATTCGTGCATGAGCACCCAGCCCGACAGCAGCACCGCGGCCAACAGCAGCACAATGGCCGACAGCAGCACCACCGCCGACAGCAGCACCACCGCCGACCGCAGCACCACCACCGACAGCGAGGCCCGTCGCCTCGCCGGTTGGTTCGATCGCCACATGGTGGTGTCGGCCGCCTTCGCCCTCGGGTTCGGTCTGCTCGGACAGATCCTCGTCCTGTCCCTCGCGCGCGGTGAGCTCGACGCCACCGTCACCCAGCGTGTGGCCGCCGTCGTCTACACCGCGGCCTGCTGGCTCGCCCTGAGCCTCCTCGCCGCGCTCCTCGGCTGTCGCCTGCTCGGCGCGCGGAGCGGGCGTGTGCTCGCCATCTCCCTCTCCACCCTCGTGCTCGGCGCGCTCGCCATCACCGTGGCCGCCGGCGTCGCGCTGCGCATCATCTCCGGGAGCTTCCTCACCCTCGGCGCGCTCATGTTCTCGCTCAACTCGAGCGAGCACTTCCTCCGCGGCTTCGCCAACGGCTACGCCGGGTGGTTCGCGATCACCGCCGGCGCGGCGCTCACCTTCGCGGCGGGCATCGCGCTCGCGCTCCGCGGGGCCGCCCACCAACCTTGCTGGCCCGCCCGTCGCCACGGCCTCGCCCTCGGCCTCCTCGTCGGCCTCGTGATCACCGTGTACTCCTTCCGGGCCGACTCACGCTTCACCAAGGGCATGTTCCACAGCGAGCCCCTCCTGGCCCTCGTCAGCTCGTTCGACACCAGCTGGGACATCACCCGCACCACCGACCGTCCCGGCGCCATCGGCGAGAAGCTCGCCCCCGACGGCCCGCCCCTGTCTGCAGGGGAAGCGTGGCTCGAACAGATGCGCGCCGCCAAGGCCAAGCGCCCCAACGTCGTGCTCGTGATGCTCGAGTCGGTGGCTCCGCGCCACATGTCGCTCTTCGGCTATCACCGCGACACCACCCCCACCATCGACGCCATCGCGCGGCGCGGCCTCGTCATGCGTCGCGCGTGGACCACCGCCACGCACTCCAACTACGCCCAGATGGCCATCCTCTCGTCGCTCTTTCCGCGGCGGGTTCACGGCCTCGATCAGTATCTGCGCCTCGACTATCCGCGGTTCCTTTACCACGACCTGTTCCACGTCGCGGGCTACCACACGGCCACCATCTCCAGCCAAGACGAGAACTGGCAGGGGATGAAGCGCTTCCAGCAGACGAGCACGCCCACCCACTTCTGGCACAGCGACGACTTCACCGGCGAGCACCTCGACAGCGGCGTGGAGCGCATCGTGCCCGACGACGCCACCACCGAACGTGTCCTGAAGTGGCTCGACGAGCGCACCGACGACAAGCCGTGGGCCCTCTACGTGAACTTTCAGGCCCCGCACTTCCCGTACACCATCAGCCCCCACGCCAAGCGCCACTGGACCCCCGACATGCCCACGTGGTCCACCTTCGGGTACCTCGGCTACCCCGAGAGCGAGCGCGAGGTGGTGGTCAACCGCTACGACAACGCCCTCCGTCACGTCGACGAGCAGGTGGCCCGCCTCGAGCACAAACTCGCCGAGCGCGGGGAGCTCGACGACACCTTGTGGATCTTCACCGCCGATCACGGCGAGATGTTCTTCGAGCGCGGCCTCGTCACGCATGGCAAGACCCTGCACGAGGTGGAGGCCAGGGTGCCCATCATGCTCGTGTGGCCCGGTGTCATCCCCGCCGAAGAGCGCGACGAGCCCGTCTCGCATCTCGACATCATGCCCACCGTGGCCGACTACCTCGGCGTCCCGCCCCACCCGTCGTGGCAAGGCCGCAGCTTCCGCCAGCCCGCGCCCGACGCGGTGGGCACCCACGCCATCTTTCTCAACATCCAGGGCCTGCGCTTCGCGGACGCGATCATCTGCTGGCCGTACAAGCTCATCATCGAGCGCACCAGCCAGGCCGCCTTCCTCTACGATCTCGCCGCCGACCCCGACGAGCAGAAGAACCTCATCGACCGCGATCTCGAGATCGGGGCGCGCCTCAAAGACACCCTCAACCGCCAGCTCCTCGCCCAGCTCGACTACCACGCCGAGAAGAGCGAAGAGCGCACCCAGCGCTTCCAGCCCCGCCTCCGCAGCTGCCCCACCCTCGAGTAACCAGAGCGAGCGAGAGACCGCTCCCCCTTCGGTCGCACCCGTGCGCGGTCCAGCGAGCTTACTCGAGCAACCAGCGCAAACCGGGCGCCCGCTCACTCCCTCAAGCACGCATCAGCTTGCGCTCGAGGTCGTCGAGGATGAGCTCGAGGCCGTCGGCGAACTCGTCCGCGAAGCAGTAGCCAGCGCGCAGGGAGCGCTTCGCCGTCATCTCCGCCAGAACAAGCCCACCGCACGAGCAGCCCTCCGCTTGACCCCTCCGAGGCGGCCGTGTTGCATGGGTTTTGTGAAACGGCAGGGAGTCACGGGGAAGAACCGGAGCCGCTCGTCGCGCGCCGCAGCTGCGCTCGCGAAGGCGTCATGGGCGATCGGTGCGCTCGTAGCAGGCACCGCGTTTCTGGGTTGCGGGGGGGCCGACGACGACTGCAAGCGCACCCGCACGTGCCTGACGCCCTCCACGGGCGCCGGCGCAACCGGCGGAGCTGGGGGTATGGGCGAGGGAGCGGGCGGCTCCGGTGGCGTGGGGGGCCAGGGGGGCGCCGGAGGAGCATCGAACGGCAGCCCGTGCACCAGCCCCGACGAATGCGCGAGCGGTTTCTGCGCCGACGACGTGTGCTGCGACGCAGCGTGCGACGGTGGCTGCGAAGCGTGCAACACCGCCCCCGACGTCGGCGTGTGCACGCCCCACGCCCCTGCCACCGATCCCGAAGACGCTTGCAACGGCGGCGCCGGTGTCTGCGATGGCCACGGAGCCTGCGCCGACGGGCGCCTCGACTGGGACTACGAGGTGGGCAACGACTCCGGCCAAGCGTTGAGCCACGTCGCCGTCGACGCGGCAGGCAGCGCCGCGGTGGCTGGCGTCAACAGTGGCTCCAGCTTCACGTTCGGCTCGAGCA
The DNA here is from genome assembly GCA_964401935.1 of uncultured Polyangiaceae bacterium. Lineage (GTDB taxonomy): Bacteria > Myxococcota_A > Polyangia > Polyangiales > Polyangiaceae > JAPYTK01. The sequence goes on along the minus strand of CAYOAL010000065.1, from coordinate 4,648 downwards.
ACGTGGCCGCGGGCGCCTTCGTCGCGCGCCTCACGCCGACGGGCACGCCCAGCTGGGCGGTGCGTTACAACGGCTGCGGCACCGACACACCCGGCGTGCAAGCGCTCGCGACCGCGCCCAACGGCAACACCCTCCTCGCCGGGTCATGTGAGTCGGGACCCACAACGCGTGTGAGGTACGTGCGGGCCTACGGACCCAGCGGCGAGCAGCTCTGGACCCACGTGATCGGGGACATGTTCTACTGGGGTGTCCGGATCCTCACCGACGCGAACAGCAACGTCTACCTCGTCGGCTATTCGGCCTTCGTCGAGCTCGACTTTGCCGGGACACCCCTCGGGCCGCTCGATGGGGCTGAGTGGAGCTTCGTGGTCAAGCTCAATCAGAACGGCGTCTACCAATGGAGCGAGGCGTTCGGCAGCGGCTCCACCTTCGCGACGGACGCCGCGCTCACTGCGGCCGGCGACCTCTTCATCGTGCTCCGTTTTGCGGGCACGCTGAGCGTGGGAACCCAGACCCTGGTCGCACCGAGCCCATCGGCTCAGTCGCATCATGCGGTGGTCAAGATGGGCAGCGACGGCGCCGTCCACTGGGCGCGCCAGCTCGCCACGGTCAACGACCGCCCGGCCAAGGTCGCCGCCGCGCCGGCGCTCGTGCACGTGCTCGGGCGGTACGCACAAGACATCAACCTCGGCGGCTCAGTGCTCGGCAACGTGGGCTCTGATGACATCTTCCGCCTCGCGCTCGACGATCGCGGCAACCACGTGTCGAGCCAGGGCTACGGCACCAGCACCCAAGAGGTGTTGGGCGCGGTCGACACCGACGCGCTCGGCAACCTCGTGTTCGCGCTCTCGAGTGGCGCCGCCAACTTTGGCGGCGGCACCCTCGACGGACCCGCCCTCGTGAAGCTTGGCGCCAACGCCGTGCACCTCTGGAGCTTCGAGGCTCAACCAGGCGCCCTCGTCGACATCGCCACCACCCCCGACGGCAAGACCATCACCGTCGGAGGGGATGTCGTCACCGCCTACCGCCCCTGACCCCAGGCGACCCGCCGGATCGAGGGCGACCGTCGCACCGGCGCGGGGCCGGAGCGAACCTCTTTCCCCCAAGCGGCGCATGAGCTCGGCCCTGTCGGTGGGCCCGACGACGCCTTGCTCGGGCCTGCCCTCACTCGTCGGCGCACGACAAGAACATGTTCAACGTCACGAAGCCCGGGCGCACGAGGGTGCGCACCGCCTCGGCCTCGTCCGACGGCCAGCCCCCGAGCGGGTGGGCCACGTCGCACAGCGCGAGAGGGCTGGAGAAGCGCAGGAGGTACTCGCCGGCGGGCACGTCGACGAACACGCCCCAGCCCAGGGCCGCCGTGGCCCCGAGCGCTGGATCGAGCGCGTTGGTGGCGTCGGCGTACAGCGGACCCAAGCCCCGCGCTGGCTCGAGGGCGACCGTCACGCCGGCGCGGGGTGCGTCGAAGCCCGCGGGGTTGTCGGTCAGCCCGACGAAGTGCACCGCGCCGCGCTCGGTGGCCCCGCCCGTCGGCGCCTCTCCGGATGCGGTGACGATGGCGTCGAGCTGAGCCAGGGTGAGGAGCGCCGTCGCGCCCAAGAGCGGCACGTCCTCGCCCCAGTGCCCGAGCCGGATCGTGCCGAGATACCCCTCCTTCTCGTACACGAGGCCAAACGGCGTCGCCGCCGGCGCCTCGACCACGTACTTCCCACGCTCGTCCGTCGTGAGGCACGTGTCCGTGTCCAGCAAGCACACCGACGCGCCCTCGATCGGCTCGCCCGAACCCGAGGGGTCGAACGTGCGGAGGTAACCCGTCAGCGAGATGAGCTCGACGGGAGGATCTGGCTCGACGAGCAGGCCCTCGTCGTCGGACGCGCAAGCCGTCGCCCCGAGCGACACCAACACCGCCTCCCAAGTGAGCGACCGCGCTCGTCGCCCCAACCCTTGCCTCCCCTTTCCACGCACGATGGCTCTCCGATTGGAACATTGGCCGTCGTCGTCGTCCACCTTGCGCCGGACCTGGGCCTCCGCTATCAATCACTGTATCCGCATCAACGGATGATCCTCCGGCCCCGGCCGCCGCTCGTCCCTCGCCTCCCGCCCCAGGCCCCGTGTCCGCCCTGCAAGCCACCTCCGAGCTGCTTCGCCTCCTCAGCGAGCCGACGCGCATCCGCTTGCTCGCGGTGCTCGCCGAGCACGAGCTCACGGTGGCGGAGCTCACCGGTGTCACTCAGCTCGTGCAGTCCCGCGTGTCCACCCACCTCGGCAAGCTCAAGGAGGCGGGCCTCGTCCGCGATCGCAAGGTGGGCGCAGCGGCCTTCTACGCCCTCAACCACGCGGCCATGCCTCCGGGGGCGGAGCGGCTCTGGCAGGTGATGCAAGACACCACCGAGGACGCCGTGCTCGTGCAGGATCGCGCGCGCGCCCGCGAGGTGGTCGCCGCACGTCAGCGAGGGCTCAGCTGGGCCGACGCGGTGGCCGGTCGGATGGAGCGCCACTACTCGCCCGGCCGCACATGGGAGGCGACCGCCCGCGGCCTGCTCGGCCTCTGCCGCTTGGGAGACGTGCTCGACGTCGCCTCCGGAGACGGCGCCCTCGCCGAGCTCGTCGCGCCCCGCGCGCGCAGCGTCACCTGTCTCGACGCGAGCGAGCGGGTGATCCGCGCCGCCGAGAAGCGCCTCGGGAGCCTCGCCCACCTCCGCTTCGCCCTCGGCGACATGCACGCGCTGCCCTTCGACGACCACGCCTTCGACGTGGTGATGCTCATGAACTGCCTCACGTATGCGAGCGCCCCAGAGCGCGCGGTGGCCGAGGCGGCGCGCGTGTTGCGGCCGGGCGGGATGCTCACCGGAGTTACGCTTCACCGGCACGCGCACGAGCGCGTGGTGTCGGCCTACGGCCACCAGAACCAGGGATTTCGTCCCCGGCGGCTGGCCAGAATGCTAGAGGACGCGACCCTCGTGGTGGAGCGCTGCGAGGTCACCAGTCGCGAGGCCAACGCCCCCCACTTCGAAGTCATCACCTTCCACGCCCACGCTCCCCAGCGCTCGAGTTGATCATGCCCAAGCCAGCCGAAACGCTCTCCTTGCTCGACCGACTCTGCCGCCAGCGCATCGTGCTGCTCGATGGGGGCACCGGCACGCTCGTGCAGACGCACAACCTCGACGAGGCTGGCTACCGCGGCGACAAGCTCGCCGACCACCCTCGTGAGCTCATCAACAACGCCGACATCCTCTGCCTCACGCGGCCGGAGATCGTCACCGACATCCACCGCACCTACCTCTGCGCCGGCGCCGACATCATCGAGACCAACACCTTCGCCGCCACCCGCATCGCCCAGGAAGACTTCGGCTGCGAGCACCTCGTCTACGACCTCAACGTGGCCGCCGCGCAGCTCGCGCGCCGCGCCGCCGACGAGGCCTCGAACGACGACCCCGACCGTCCCCGCTTCGTGGCGGGGGCCATCGGCCCGATGAACCGCACCCTCAGCATCTCGCCCGACGTGAACGACCCCGGCTTTCGCGCGGTCACCTTCGACCAGGTGAAGGAAGGCTACCGCGAGCAGGTGTGCGCGCTCCTCGACGGCGGCGTGGATCTGCTGCTGGTGGAGACCATCTTCGACACGCAGAACGCCAAGGCGGCGCTGGTCGCCGTCGACGAGGTGCTCACCGAGCGCGGCGGCGATCGCCCCCCGCTCATCGTGAGCGTCACCATCACCGATCAGAGCGGCCGCTCCCTCAACGGCCAGACGGTGGAGGCCTTCTGGCGCACGGTGGAGCACAGCGGGCCGTTCAGCGTGGGGATCAACTGCGCCCTCGGCGCCACCCAGATGCGCCCCTTCTTCGCCGAGCTCGCCCGGGTCGCCACCACCCGCACCCACTGCTATCCCAACGCCGGCCTCCCCAACGCGTTCGGCGGCTACGACGAGAAGCCGGAGCAGACGGCGGCGTTTCTCCGCGAGTTCGCGGCGAGCGGTCTCGCCAACATCCTCGGCGGCTGCTGCGGCACCGGCCCCGGCCACATCGAGGCCATCGCCCGCGCGGTGCGCGACGTGGCCCCCCGCGAGATCCCGAGCGCGCGCGACGACTTCTCGCATTTCGCCGGGCTCGAGCCGCTCACCATCCGCCCCGAGTCGAACTTCATCATGGTGGGAGAGCGCACCAACGTCACCGGCTCGGCCCGCTTCGCCAAGCTCATCAAGACCGGCAACTACGCCCAGGCGGTGGCGGTGGCCGAGAGCCAGATCGAGGGCGGCGCCAACATCATCGACGTGAACATGGACGAGGGCATGCTCGACTCCGAGCTCGCCATGACCACGTTCATGAACCTCATCGCGAGCGAGCCTGCCATCGCGCGAGTGCCAGTGATGGTCGACTCCAGCAAGTGGAGCGTGATCGAGGCCGGGCTCAAGTGCGCGCAGGGCAAGGCCATCGTCAACTCGATCAGCCTCAAGGAGGGCGAAGACGACTTCCTCGAGAAGGCGCGCATCGTGCGTCGCTACGGGGCCGGGGTGGTGGTGATGGCCTTCGACGAAGAGGGCCAAGCGGAGACGGTGGAGCGCAAGGTGGCCATCTGCGAGCGCGCCTACCGCTTGCTCACCGAGCGCGCCGGCTTCGATCCGCACGACATCATCTTCGACCCCAACATC
>CAYOAL010000064.1:0-51395 GCA_964401935.1 uncultured Polyangiaceae bacterium | reverse complement strand
CGACGGGTGAGCGCGACGGGTGAGCGCGACGGGTGAGCGCGACGGGTGAGCGCGATGGGTGAGCGCGATGGGTGAGGTGCTGGTGACGTGGAGTCAGCGGGGGGGGAGTGGGGCGAGGGGGCGGTGTTTCTCGAGCCAGGTCTTCGGGTTTTGTTCGTACACCTTCTTGAGGATCGCGGGGGCGAGCGCCAAGCCCTTCACGCGGCCGTCCGGGTTGTGGCCGGGCCGCTTCGCGTCGAAGTAGCGCGCGTAGGCCTCGGCGAGCGGGAACACGAAGGTGGGGGCCTCGAGGTGATCTCGGGTGGCGCCAATGACGAGGAAGAACCAGCTGGTGGTCTTCTCGGGGTTTCCGGTGATGACGGCGTCGGAGCCGTAGACGATGCGGTCTTGGAACTCGTCGAAGAAACTCCTGAAGGCGGCCTCGTGCGCGGCCATCACGAACATCCCGTTCACGAGGATGTCGCGCGTGCCGAGGCTGGTGTCGACGTACACGTTGGGGTGCTTGCGCAGCAGCGCGGCGAGGGCCGGCAGCGATTCGCTCGTCGACCAAAACACCACCCCGTAGTGGGGGATCATCACGTTGAGCTTGGGGTGGCGGCTCAGCACACGCTCGAGCTCGGCCCCATACTTGGTGACGTTGACGTGCCAGTTGAGCGGGAGGCCCTGCGCCTCGATGTAGGTGTACACCGGCTCCATCGAGGGGTCGTCGAGCGGGAGGTCGTAGAGGTTGGAGTGTCCGCTGTAGAGCTTCACCCCTCGCGCTCCCTCCGCCACCATGGCCTCGAGGTGTGCGAGCTTGTCGGGGTCGTGCGGATCCACCGCGGCGAAGGGGATGATCTCGCCCGGGTAAGCCTTCTCAGCGGCCACGAGCTCCGCCCAGTTCTCGGCCATCGACACGTACGACTTGTCGCCCTCGCCGTACATCGTGAACGCGGGGCTCGTGACCACCACCGTGCGCACGATCCCCTGACGCCGCGCCGCCGCGAGGTAGGGCGGCAAGAATCGCGGCGCCATGAGGTGCTCGTGGGCGTTGATGATGGTGTAGTCGGAGGCCCGAGGGGTCCCGCGCTGGAGCTGCTCGCGCAGAAAAGCGATCTCGGCCTGATAAGCGGCCTCGGTGGCCCCCACGCTCGGCGGCGAGCCGTCGTCTCTCTTACAGCCAGCGACGTTGCCAACGAGCGCCCACAACACGAGGAGCGTCCAACGCATGCCGCGGTTTCCCCCGTGCCGCGAGCGCCGGCAAGTCCTAAGACAGCCCGAAGACGCCCGAAGACGCCCGAAGACGCCCGAAGGCAGCCAGAAGACAGCCCGAAACATCGGGAGCGGGCGCTCGCTGCCGCTCTCGGGCTATGGTGCGTCGCATGACGCTCCGCGCCGTGCCGAGGATCGCTGAGGGACACATCGGGTTCACGGCCGGAGTGAGTCGCGCCGTCGCGGCGGCGCTCCGCGCGGGGGAGCCGACGTGGCTCGACAACACCGGGCGGCTCTGCCGCGGTGGCGACGTGCACCGGCTCGTGTCTCTCGTCGAAGACGATGGGTGCGCGGGGACGGCGAGCGCCGACGGTGAACGCTGGGCACTCGACACCCGTGAGCAGGGGCTGAGCATCTGGGATCGCGGCGGCGACCGACTCCTCCGAACGATCGAGCACCGCGACGACGAGACCATCACCCGAATGCGGTTCAGCCCCGACGGCGCGTGGCTCGCGGTGGGTCGCGCTGGCGCGGTGGAGCTCGTCGCCGTCGACGGGGAGGCCATCCTTGTCGTGCCCGTGCCAGGGCAGTGCGACGATCTCGCCTTCACCCCGTCGGGGCGCACTCTGCTCGTGGTGCTGGGGACACACCTCGGGGGCCCCTTCGGCGACCTCTTACCCGGCGAGCTGCGCGCCTTCGACACCAGCACCCTCGCCCCGCGCTTTCGCCTGCTCGCGGGCAAGGACGCGGCGCTGCTCATCGCCCCCGACGGCAGCGCCGAGGCGCTCGGCAACGCGAAGACCGCCAAGGGTCTCGCCGTCGCCGTGGACGATCGCGGCGCCCTCTCCCGCCTCGAGCCTGGCACGGGCCCGTCGAAGCTCTTGCGCGCCGCGCTCGACTGACACCACGCCCCAACAACGAGGCGCCCCCAACACGGGAGCGCCGAGATCGCACCTCGAGCTCGTCCCCGGCCGCGGCCCAGCCCCTCGCGAGCGCTGCGCCCCGGCCGCGCCGCCGTGAGGGGCTCAGAGCGGGCCGTAGCCCACGAGCGCCGCGACTTGCCGCGCCGCGTCCATCAGCCCCACGTACAGGTTGAGCTCGCCGAGCCGCTCGCTATCGGCGACGACTGGCTGTCCCACCGCATCGACGACGAGCGTGGGCGCGCCGAACGCATCGACGAGCGGCGCCCCGTCTTCACCGCGCTCCACCTCGTAGGCGGCGATGACCAGGTCGTTGGCGTGAGCGATCATGCGTGAGGCGATGCCCCGGTCGACCTCCTTGCCGTCGATCGACTCGGTGCCGTAGCGGCGCGCGACGTAGGTGTAGCCGCTCACCGGGTTGTAGAAGTGGATGCGTTGCGCGTCGGGCACCGTCACCTCCCCGAGCTGACCGTCGATCCAGAGCCGCAGCTTGTTCGACAGCGCGAGATCGCTGTTCATCCGTGAGTACACGTGCGCGAACACGAGGATGCCGAGCTGCTGTTGGTAGCCGACGTTGGGGAAGAGCACCATCGAGCCGTTGGGGCGCGTTGCCGTCCCCGTGGTGGCCAAATCCGTCATCTGAGGCACGGGCGCGAGCGAGCCTGCCCCTACGAACATCCCCACCGACTCCCAGTCCTCGGCGAGCACGCCGCCGAGGAGTCGATCGACCGCGTGAGGCATATCGCTCCGGAAGTTGATCTTCACCCCCCGTCCGTCGAGGTAGTTCTCACGAGAGATGGTGGAGAGCACCGGCCTTCCGTCCGCGAGGGCCATCGCCGCGAACACCTTCTCCACGCCAAAGCCGGCGTGGTTCATCCAGTGCAGGTATTCCCACGAGCCGCCGCCGTCGGGATCGCTGTTGAACTCTTGCCCGATGAAGCGGCCGTCGACCAGGCCGAGCGAGAACTCCCCGTTGCCGGCGCCGGCGTCGTAGATCTTGCGCGTGCTGCCAGGCGGGGTCCCCATCGCGCCGTAGGCCCCTGGCTCGGGGGTGAGGATGTAGCGCGCGAGCGCGTCGAACATCACGGTCCCGGCGATCAGCGACGGGCGGTGCCAGTGGTCGGAGCCGGCGATCTCGCCATAGTTCTGCTCGCCGAAGCCGCGGTAGAACGCGGTGCGGTTGGCCACGTTCCAGTGGTAGGCGCGCAGCTGCTCGAAGAAGCGGCTCGACGCGGCGAACGGCAGCGACTCCGCGAAGTACTCCCGGTTCCCGCGCCGGAAGTAGGTCCACGGGTAGCGGCCGTCGAAGGCCTCGATGGCCTTCACCGTGCTCTCGTAGGCGTCCGCGCCCGAGTCGGAGGCTTGCGTGTGGAAGTACGAGTTGAAGGTCGCGCCGTAGCGATACTGCCAGCGCACCTTGCCGCCGCCGGTGAGGGCGTCCGCTCGGGTCTTCAGCCAGGGCGCCGTCGACTCGGCGGAGGCGGGCCACGCCAAGCCGTGCTCGAAGTCGCGCCACGCCGCGTGGTCACGCGGCGGTGGCGCACAAACCTTCCCGTGGACGAGACGCCAACCCGCGACGGCCTTCTCCTCGTCGGTCGCGTCGCGACAGCGCGCCGGGTCGAACACCCGCAAGCGCCGCGCGACCTCGGTGTAGTGGGTGGGCTTCGGGAAGAGCTGGCCGGCGAAGGGGGCGTCGCTCCGCAGCACGCGATCCATCTCCGTGAGCTGCGTCTCCAGACGAGGCGCGAAGGCCGCCTGCTCCTCCGGCGTGTGCCCACCGCGCTCCGCGTCCTCGAACGTCTCGAGGACCCGACCGTAGAGGGCCTTCATCGCCAGCGCGTCGTACTGACCGAGCCCGATCGTCTCGCCGAAGCGCTCGAGCGAGTATTCCATCACCGAGGTCTGGCCGAAGTATTGGATCTCGGGACGCGACTCCTCGGCGAGGCCCAGCTCGTCCTGGGTCTCCGGATCGAGGTAGCGCGGTCCCATGCAGCTGTCGTCCTCCACGTTGGAGCCGCTCGTGCGAGGCTGCCCGTTGCAGTCGGCCATGCTCGTCCCCTCGTGCGTGCGAAGCTGCCAGTAGCCGGGGTGGTAGTTGGGGGTATCCCACGACGACGCGAAGTTGTGGAGCAAGCCGAGCGAGTGTCCCACCTCGTGCACCGCGATCCCTTTGAAGGCCTCGATCCACAGGTCGCGGTAGATGAGCTCTCCGCGCTCCGCAGGGCTGTGGCGGTCGAGCGGATACTTCGCGTCGAAGTAGCGCGCGAGGCCGGTCAGGTTCGTGCTGCCCCCCACCGGCGCCTCGTCGTGACCGAAGCAGAGCCCCTGGGCATGCATCAGCTGCCGCACCCGATCCCGTCCCGCGGCGAGCGCGCCCGGGTCCATGCCTCGCAGCGGGCTCACCGCGTCGAGCACGCCGCTGGACGCGTCGGTCCAGGGGGCCATCCCCGAGACGCTCGTGACCCAGAGGCCATCGACGAGCCGCGCCTCCTCGAGGCTGCCGCGCAAGGGCAAGGCTGCCGCCTCGTACTCGTCGTTGGCGGTGGACAACCAGTCGACGTTGGCGGTGGTGCGCTTGTGCTGCGCGACCATGTGCGCCTGCATTTCGCTGACGGTGTCGCCCTCCACCTTGGGGAGCAGGGTCTGGAACGCGTGATCGGCGTCGACCGAGCTCACGCGTCGCGCGAGCTCGGCGCTCTCGAGCGCTTGGGGGGCGTGGCCGTTCTGGAGGCGCTCGAGGAAGTTGTCGGCGGGGCGCCCGTCGGTGACGTCCTCGAGCGAGATGTCCCCGAGCACCACCTGGATCGTGTCGCGCTGCTGCGCCGCAGCGCGGGTGGCCGACGCGCCCATGATCATGGCAGCGGCGCCGTGGATCTCACCGGTGAGGGGATCGGCGCCCCAGTTGCCAATGCCACCGTAGGGCGCGCGGTTGGCGTGGGGCCAGTAGGCCATGAAGTGATGTCGGATGTCGCCGAGGCGCGCCCGGTAGCCACGCTCGCCGCAGGCGTCGTCGTCGTAGCTGCGCACGGGGTTGTGGCAGAGGGTGAGGACCGGCTCCGGATCTTTGGCGCGATCGACGAGCCAGCCGCCATAGCTGACCATCTCGGGCTCCGCCTCGAAGAACTCCGCTCGACAGGCGTCGCGGTCGCCTCCGGTGCGCCGGCACTCCACCTCGCGCGCGCGGCCGACGGCGTTGGCGAGGAGCTGGTTCCAGCTGTTCATCACGTCTTCGGCCGCGCCCACCGCGGTGGCACGGCCAGCCTCGTCGAGCGGATCCTGGAGCTCGTCGGGCATCTCCGGGTTCACGAAGTAGGTGACGGTGCGGATCTCGCGATCGCGGTAGGGGATGGTGCACTTCCCAACCCACGGGTCGCACTGAGAGCCGAGGCTGCCCGTGTAGCCGGTGAGGGAGGGGTGACATGCGTCGGCGGTGCCGTCGTTGTCGACGTCGGAGCCGTCCGAGCACGCCGCGTCGATGTGGCTCGCTTGCCACAGGTTGTGGATGTGCGCGAAGCGATGGTAGAGCGCGTCGGTGTAGCCGTAGCCGGGATCCCAGCCCTGCTTCACCGAGTTGCTGTAGCCGGCGAGGAACCCTCCATAGTTAATTTGAGCAGGATTTCCCACGACGTCCCCTGGCGCGCGCGTCATCTCGAGCGGCTCGAAGTCGCTCTCGCGCTCGATCCGCAAGAACGAGCTCCGCACCATCGCCTCCTGAGCGTCGCACTCGTAGCCGAAGGAGCCGGTGAACAGCCCCACCACCACACAGGTGGGCACGCCTTCCCAGTAGCCGCTCTCCTCGGGTTCAACGAGGAACTTCGAGGTGATGTCGAAGTAGCTCTGCTCGAAATGGGGGGCGTTCACGTCGTTGGGGTCGGTGGGTGAATAGGCCACCGGGGTAACGTGCAGATCGCCGAAGATGTTGCCGAGGAACACGCGCATGAACAGCGGGTTGTCGACCAGGTTCTGCGACCAGTCGACGCGCATGTACTCGCGCTCGTACCAGGAGCGATCGGTGGTGTTCTCCCCCACCACGTTGAGCTCCTCACCGGTGGACGGGTTGTACTCCCGCCGGATGTCGAAGTGCGACGCGATGCGGTAAGCAGCCACCACCGTGCCGTCGGGATCCCGCTCTGGCAGGCCCTTGTCGTCGGCGCCCGGCTTGAGCTGATAGGCCTTCCGGCCGATGAGCAGCTGCTCGGTGATCTCCCACCGAATGCGATCTACCTCGCTACCGGTCCCCACCGTCACCAGGCTCTGCGAGCTCGAGCCGTCGACGACGTAGTTCCTGAACAGAAACTCGGGGTCGTCGCTCGGATCGTGGAGGTCGTCCCCCACGAAGAACGCCTTATGGAGCGCGCTCGACTGCACGCGGTTGATCGGCTCACGCTCCTCGGCGCAACCGACAACCGCGAGTCCAGCCACCAGCGTGAGCGGCAGCCCCAACCAACCCATCGTTCTCGATCTCAACACAAACACCTCCCGTGTCGCCGTGAACGCTCACGACGCGAATGCCCGCGCACGCGCCGACCCCTGCCGGCGGCGCTACGGACAGCAGCGAGCTGCTCGCGCCGCAAAGAGCAATCGGAGTGCCAAGCCACGCGTCGAGTCAGTCCGCGACGTTGGGACGGCTCGCGGCTCGCGCGGGGGAGCGGCTGTTAGCACGCGATCGTTCGCGCGCGATCGCTCGCCGGGCCACGCTCAGCGCGTGGCGGTGTAGCCCATCACGTAGTACGCAGCGCGCTCACCAGCCGCGTTCTCGTACCACTGGCGGTGCACCTGGGGGCTGAAGGCGTAGCGGTGCTGGAGGTACTCGTCCTCGGGCGTCTTCGGGTCATCGACGATGGGAGGGATCCAGCCCCAGAAGAGGAGCTCGTTGCCGACGGAGATTTCGTAGCCCTGGGAGAAGCCCGCCGACCCGCTCAGCTCCACCTCGACACCGGCTGCGCCGAGGCTGCCCTTCACACCGATCGTGGTGCTCATCGACACGCTGTTGGTCTCCGTCTCCGCGGCCGAGAGGCGGAAGTTCACCTCGGCCAGCTCGCTGGCGTGGAACGTGGGCGGGCTCGGAAAGAGCATGTCTTCGTGGGCGATGGGCTGCCCAGCGAAGGTGCTCGGGGTGGCCGGGTACGAAGCGAGATCGCCGAGGCGGTAGGGGATGTCGATCACCGGCATCGTCCCCGTCTCGGCCGCCATCGCGTTGTAGCGCTGGGTCGAGATGGGCTGGGTCTGGCCCCCCACCGGGAGGAAAATCTCGAACACCTGACCGCTGCCGCCCACGACGCCGTTCTCGTCGACGCTGCGGTAGCGGTAGCGATGAAAGCAGCCGCACGACACCACCACCGCCCCGTTCTGTGCCGGGAAATTCTCGAGGTCTGCCTCCATCGAGAAGTACCTGCCGATGCTCATCGAGCGCTCGACGGAGTGGGTGAGCTCGATGGAGCGCTCGAGCGACACGGACACGCTCGCCTCGAGGAGCGGGGTCTCCACGCCAAACCCCACCATGATGCCGATACCGAGCGACACCGAGGAGCTGATCGCCTCTTCCACGTCGCTCGACTCGCCGACGTACACACCGGGGGAGCCGTCACCGTAGGCGCCGGGGTATGGCGGGTAAGCCACCACCATGGTGGGGACGAGCGCACCGGCCACGAGCTCGGGCCCGTCGACGATCTCGGCCGCCGCCGAGTCGCCATCGAAGTCGAGCATGGCGATGCGGGACACCTCGCTCGCGACCGTGATTTCGGCGCTGAACACCGACACGAGGCTGCCATTTTTCGCCTCCAACAGCTCGAGGACCAGGTCGTCGCGCAAGAGCGCCACCTCGGCCTTGCCGTCCGCGTCGCGATCGCCCATCGCCAGATCGATCGCGTCGGCGTCCACGTCGAGCGTGCTGAGCGTGGCCCCCGCTCCGGAGAGGAGCCGGAGCTGGTCTTTGGCGAAGCCGAGCCAGCCGCCGTCGACCAGGATCCCAATCTCGGCCGCGCCGTCGCCGTCGACGTCGCCGGCTGCCATGGCGAGGGCTTGCACGTCGAGCCCGATGCTCACCGACGCATCTTGCCCGGTGACCTCCGCGTCTTCGTTCCACACGATGAGCGCGCTCGCGTTCGTCTGCTCCACGAGCACGACCACCTCCGCGTAACCGTCGGCGTCCACGTCCGCCACCGCCACGTCGGTGCCGAAGCCCCCGGAGAGCGAGAGGTGGCTGCACGTGTCGGTGTCGACGTGGCAGATCGCCACCTCTGTGTCGTCGACCACGACGAGCTCGTCGAGCCCGTCCCCGTCGACGTCGCCCGCGGCGATCGCCTTCGGGAACACCCCGGTGAGGAGGGAGCGCTTCCCGGTGGCGAGCTCGAGCTCCACCTCGGACTCGTCGTCGAGCGCGATCGCGAGCCCACGCGGCACGCGTCCATCGAAGTTGCCGGCGACCACACCCATCACCACCGCGTCCAGCTCGTGCGAGGCGACGTAGCCGCCGCTCTCGCCGCTGAAGCTGTCGAGGTACGAGGCGTCGCTCACCACCACCAGCTCGTCGTCGATGCCGAGGTAGCGGGTGCCGCCGAGGGGCGGCTTCGACTCGAAGCTCTGTGCGCAGCGCGCCATGCGGCAGCGGCCGTCCTCGCACGCCTCGCCGTGCGCGCAGTCGTCGTTGCTCCCACAGCTGAGCTCTTCCTCGCTCCAAGGCTGCTTGCCGGGTGCCTCGTCGAACGCGCCGTCGTCATCGGTGGCGGCGGGGGTGCACGCGGGGGCGAAGGCTGCGACCCACACGGAGAGGAGCAGACAGACCGATCCCAACGCCCTTCGTGGATCCATCTTTACCCATGCCGCTGTCCCCATCTCGTCACCCACTCCAAACAATTCCAACGCCTTGGAACTGTGCGCCCTCGAGCTGGCGCGCCGTGTGTGAATATGTAGGCATGAAGCGTACCCAGCGCCCTGGGGGACAATCGGCTTGCCGTAGCGCGGAGCCCCGGCGATAGCGGCAGGATGAGGGGTTTGCTGCGGGCCGGGAGGCTGCCCGTCAGGTCGTGGGTGTTCTTGGCGGTCGCGGTGTCGTTCCTGCTCTCCGCGAGCCCGGCCCGTGCCGACGCGCTCGCCGACGTTCGCGCCCGCGGCACGCTCCTCTGGGGAGCCGACCAAGAGGGCGGCGGACCGTTCGTCTTCCCACGGGAGGACGACCCGGCGAACGTGCAGGGCTTCGAGGTAGATCTCGCCGCGAAGATCGCTGGCTACCTGAAGGTGCAGCCGGCGTTCACTCAGGCGCAGTGGGACAGCCTCACCGAGATGCTCCGGAGCGCGAAGGTGGACGTGGTGCTCAACGGCTACGAGTGGACGCCCACGCGCGCTTCGCAGATGGAGTCGTCGATCCCGTACTACGTGTACGCGCTGCAGCTGCTCGTGCGCACCGACGACCCGAGCCTCGCGAGCTGGGACGACCTCGACCAACCTGGCCCCCGCGGCCAGAAGCGCAAGGTGTCGGCGCTCATCGGCTCCGCCGCCGAGACGTACCTCCGCAAGCGGTTCGGCGAGCGCATCGAGGTGATCACCTACGAGGGCAACACCGACGCGATGCGCGAAGTGGAGACGGGCAAGGTCGACGCCACGCTCCAAGACACTCCCATCGCGTCGTTCTACGCGTCGCGCTTCCCCAAGCTGCGTAAGGTGGGGGAGCCGGTGGAGCCGGGCTACTACGTGGCCCTCGTCCAGAAGGGTGAGCGCGGCTTCGTGCGCGCGATCAACGAGGCGCTGGTGCTCCTCATCAAGAGCGGAGAGCTCAAGCGCATCTACGACAAGTACGGTATCTGGGACGAGCGCCAGGCCGAGCTCGCCCACATCGCCGAGATGGGGCGCTTCTACGGGCTCGACGAAGCCTTCGCCGCCAACGTGACGGAGGGCGAGCTGCCGAGCGAAGAGTCGGTGCAGCTCGGTCAGAAGAAGAGCGGCCTCGCCGTGTTCCTCGACTACGGGCCGATCATGGCCGGAGCGGCGGGGATCACCGTGCTCCTCGCCCTGATCTCGTTCCCTCTCGCGATCCTGATCGGCCTCCTCGTGGCGGTCGGGAGGCTCTACGGGCCACGCTGGCTCGCGCGGCCGCTCGGCGCCTACGTGGAGTTTCTGCGGGGGACGCCGCTGATGCTCCAGCTCTACTTCATCTTCTTCTTCCTGCCCGAGGTGGGCATCCGGATCCCTGCCTTCGCCACCGGCATCATCGGCCTCGCCGTGAACTACTCGGCGTACGAGGCCGAGATCTATCGCGCGGGGCTGCAGGCGATCCCCCGCGGCCAGATGGAAGCGGCGCTGTCGCTCGGGATGTCGCGCACGATGGCGCTGCGACGGATCATCGTGCCGCAGGCGGTGCGCATGGTGATCCCACCGGTAATGAACGACTTCATCGCGCTGTTCAAAGACACGAGCGTCTGCTCGGTGGTGACCATCGTCGAGCTCACCAAGCGCTATTCGGTGCTCTCGATGAGCACCCAGGCCACCGTGGAGCTGATGGTGCTCACGGCGATCCTCTACCTCGGCATGAGCTACCCGATGTCGCTGTTGTCGCGCCGCCTCGAGCGGAGCCTCGGTCAGGAGGCGGTGGCCACCGCATGATCACCATCGAAAAGCTCGTGAAGCGCTACGGCGACACCGAGATCATCAAGGGCATCGACATGGAGGTCGGGCCGGGGGAGGTGGCGGTGATCATCGGACCCTCCGGCGGCGGTAAGAGCACCTTCTTGCGCTGCATCAACGGCCTCGAGACGTTTCAGGGCGGGAGCGTCCGCGTCGGTGAGCACGCGCTCTCCCCGAGCACCCACCCGAGCCGCGACGCGGCGGTGCTGCAGGCGGTGCGCCGGCGCGTGGGGATGGTGTTTCAGCAGTTCAACCTGTTCCCCCACCTCAGCGTGCTCCAGAACCTCATCGAGGCGCCGGTGCAGGTGCTCGGGGAGAAGCCGAAGGAGGCCACCGAGCGCGCCGACGAGCTGCTCGCCCGCATGGGCCTCACCGCGCGCCGCGACGCCTACCCGCGCGATCTCTCCGGTGGCCAGCAGCAACGGGTGGCCATCGCGCGCGCCCTCCTCATGCAGCCAGAGGCCATCCTCTTCGATGAGCCCACGAGCGCGCTCGATCCGGTGATGTCGGGGGAGGTGCTCAAGGTGATGGAAGACCTCGCCGCGCAGGGTCAGACGATGATCGTGGTCACCCACTCGATGTCGTTCGCCCGCCGCGCCGCGACCACGGTGCACGTGTTCGCCGACGGCTACGACGTGGAGCATGGACCTCCAAACCAGATCTTCGACGAGCCCGAGCACGAGATCACCCGCTCGTTCCTCGTCGAGGCCGACAACGCCTGAGCGCGGCCAGCGAGCGCTCAAGGCGCGGCTGCCTCGAGCTCGAGCAGGCGCTGCTTGCGCCAGAGCCCACCTCCGTAGCCGGTGAGCGCGCCGTCTTTGCCGATGACGCGGTGACAGGGCACGAGGATCGCGATGCGATTGTGCCCGTTGGCGCGGGCCACCGCGCGGACCGCGCGCGGCACGCCGATGCGACGCGCGAGCTCGCCGTAGCTCGTGGTCTGGCCGCGCCCGATCTGGCCGAGGGCGGTCCACACCGTGCGCTGAAACGGCGAGCCGGACAGCTCGAGCGGCACCGAAAAGGGTGTCGGGTCACCGTCGAAGTAACGCTCGAGCTCTACCTCGAGCCGGCTCAAGAGCGCGTTCTGGCCGGGCACGAACGCGCAGCCGACGCGCCGCACGAGCGCTCCGAGCTGCCCTTCGAGACCACGGCGATCGTCGAACTCGAGCAGCACGAGCCCTGTCTCGGTGGCGCCCGCCAGCATCGCCCCGAGCGGCGTGGGCACGCGCCGCAGGCACACCACGGGGCGCTCGCGCTGCGTGCGAGGAGCGCCGCCGAGCTCCTTGCGGAACGCCTCGTTGAAGGCGCTGAGCGAGTCGTAGCCGTGGTCGAAGGCAACCCGCGCCACCGATGCCCCGCGCTGGAGGGCGCCGAGCGCGGCCCCGAGGCGCCGCGAGCGCGCGTAGGCGTGGAACGTGACGCCGTGATGCTCGAGGAACCAGCGGCGCGCGCGATCGGGGTGGATGCCCCGCGCTCGCAGCGCGTCGTCGGTGATTCGCTGGGTGGGATCGCGATCGAGGGCCGCGAGGAGGGCCGCGAGCTCCGGGGGAGGCGCGCCGGCGAGCGCGGTGGGGCGGCAGCGCCGACACGGGCGGTAGCCGGCCGAGAGCGCCGCCCGCGCGTCGGCGAAGAAGGCCACGTTCTCCGGTCTCGGCTTCCGCGCGGGACACGTGGGGCGACAGAAGATGCCGGTGGTCGACACCGCGGTGAAGAACACGCCGTCGTAGTCAGCGTCGCGGGTCATGAAGGCGCGCATCATGTCGGCGTGGCTCGGGAGCGCCTTGTCCGAAGCCGTAGAACGCAGGGTCGAGCTCATGAGGAGGGAGCATGCGCCGCGGCCGCAGCGCCCTCCACCGAAAACCCGGCATCGAATCCAGAACCGCGCGTCGGCGCCCGTGGTCGTGTGGCGCGCCTTCGCCTGCACGACGGGTCCGCGGCCGGGCCGCGAGGGCACTCGAAAACGAGCCCTCTCGTGTGCCGAGTCTGCTAGACCGAGGGTTCAATGACCTCTGCCGCCCTCACCCTCACCAGCCTCCGCGACCTCCTCGCCGACCGCGCCTCGAAGGAGAGCATCCGCGCGTTCCTCGACGGTCTCCCTCCGGTCGACCGCGTGCAGATGGCGCTCAGCCTGCGCGGCAAAGACGTGGCCCGCCTCTACCACGCCGTCGAGGGAGGGCGCGTGACCACCGTCGAAGACTTCGTGCCCGCGAGCACCCCCGACGGTCGCACCGTCATTTGGCAGCTCCGCAACTCGCTGCCCACCTTCAGCCTGGCCGGGAAGCGCTTCACCCGGCTCGCGTCAGGACAGGTGATCGGCTTCAACCACCAGACGTGGTCGTTCGTCACCGGCCCTGGATACTTCGTGGTCAAGCCCGCGTCCGACGCCGAGGTGGTGCAGGGCGAGGCGTTCTTCGACTACACCGACACGCCCGCGTCGTTCCCCGCCGGCTGGCCGACCTTCGCGCCAAACACCCGCGGCCTCTCCCTCGCCGTCTACGCCCACATGAAAGACTACATGCGGCACGTCGCCGACAACGTCTTCGTCGGCGAGGCGTTCCGGAAAGACCGCCCGCGGGGACAGTTCTTCGTGATGGCGCGCGAGGGCTGAGCGCGCGAGGGCCGAGCGCGCGAGCCGCGCCCGGCCCCTGGCCCTCGCCAGGCGGTCACCGGAGGTGGGCGACGAAGAGCGCTCGGAGCGCCTCGGGGGCGTCCACGTTCACCCAGTGCCCGGCTCCCTCGAGCACATGCAGGTGCACGTGCGCGTTCTCCTCGGCGAGCCGCTCGAGCCGCGACCGATCGCCGGGATCCCACACGTAGGACGCCGAGCCCATCACCAAGTGCAGCTCACGGCTCTCGTCACCGCGGGCCACCTCGCCCCAGAGATCGCGCTGGAAGTAGTCGTCGAGGATGGCGCGAATGGCCGGCAGATCGAGCTTGAGAACCAGCTCGTCACCGGCGCGATGCACGTTCATCGCGAGCCACGCGGCCACCGCCTTGGACTGTCCGCCCTTCTCCACCGCGTCGGTGAAGTCGCGCCGCTCGGAGAACACACGGGGCAGGCCCTCGAGCAGCTCCAGCACCTCCGACGACGGCCCTCCCGGAGCTCGGGCCCCCGGCTGCGAGTCGAGCACCCACACCTGACGCAAGCGGCCGACCCGCTTGCCGGCGTAGGCGAGCGCCACCTTGCCTCCGAGCGAGTGGCCGACGACGCCCACCACCGGGCTCGGGAGGCTCCCCTCGAGACGCGTGAGGTCGTCAGCCATCGCGTCGAGATCGTGGGGCGGCCGCGCCCCTTGGGAGCGACCGTGCGCGCGCAGATCGCACAGCACGAAGCCCCACTCGGGCCGCTCGTTGGCGAGCGACCGGGTAAAGAGCCGCCAGTTCACGCTCGAGCCGAACACGCCGTGCAAGACGAAGAGCAGCCGCTCGGGGTGATGCCCCTCCGCGGTCACCAGCTCGTGATGGAGCTCGATGGGCATGGGGCGATCCTACTCGTTCTTGGGGCGGCGTCGACCGTTCCGCGGAGTCCCTCGTGGGGCGCAGCCCGGCCCCCTGCCGCAGCCCGGGCGTGGGGTCGCGCGGGCCGACGCGGGGGGCGTCGCCAGCCCTCACCGGCGCGCGCCGCAAACTCGGCCCCCGTTCGCGGCGATTGATACCGTTCGGGCGTGGGGACCCTGCGAGCGTCGATCGTCACGGTGCTCGTCTCGCTCATTTCGAGCCGCGCCGAGGCGTGGGTGATCACCGAGCACGAGGATCTCACGGCGCTGGCGGTGGCCGCGCTCGCGACCGAAGCACCACGCCACCACGCCGCCCTCGCCGCCGCCTGGTCGCGTGCGCAGCGCCACGCTCCCTGGTCGCAGGGGCGCCTCTGCAATCACTTCGGGGAGACCTCGACCGACGCGCGCTGCATACGCTTCGCGGCGCTGCCCGCGCTCGCCGCCGATCACTCCTGCTCCCCCGCCGATCTGCGGCAGATCCTCGCCGAGCGCGAGTGGCTCGACGACGTGATGGCAGTGGCCAAGGGCCTCCGCGCGAGCGTCCACAAGGCCCAAGGAGACGCGGCCGTGCTCCGCGATGTCCTCAGCGATCTCGACATCCTGCTGCAGATCGCGGACACCGCCTACGCGACGCGCGCACAGGTGAGCACCGCTCACTTCCAGCTCGCGCGGCGGTCGCAAGCGCTCACCGACCACCTCCACGACGCGCTCGCGCCGGGCGAGGTGTCGAACACCGCGGCGCTCTTCGCCACCTACCACGCGGCGGCGCTCGCGGAGGCAGCCGAAGCGGCGGCGCTCTCGTCGCAGGGACGCCCAGCCGGCGAGCGCGCGCTCCGCGCGTTCTTGATGGAGAGCTTCGCGCTGCACTTCCTCGAGGACGCGTTCGCCGCCGGCCACGCGGTGGGCTCCTGGGGCGACGAGGCCCAACGCAAGGGCACCCACGACTACTACAACCGCTACGGCCTCGACGTCACCACCTGGACCGGTGAGAGCTACGTGGCGCACGGCGACATCTTCATGACCACCTGGGACGAGCGGGCGGTCGCTCGGGCGGTGACGGCGTCGCTGCGACAGCTCGCCGAGGTGCTGGCACCCTTCGCCGGCCCACCCCACCCGGTCGACGCCGAGCGGGCGCGCTCGCGCCTCGCCAGCATCCGTCGGGTGCTCCCCCACGGCGAGCTCGACGCCTGCACCACCGCGACCACGCCGCCCACCCTCGACGCGCTCGCCGAGGCGCCGTTCCTTCGCGAGGTGTGGCGGCACACGCCGAGGCCACCCCGCCGCATGCCCTCCATCCCGCGCTTCCGCGTGGAGTTCGGTCCCTTCCTCGGGCTCTCGGCGTCCGGCGGCGGAGGCGCCGTCTGGGCCACCGACGGCCGCCCCCCCGAGGGCCTGTTGCGCGGTCGCCTGGGGATCGGGGGCGGCTTCACCGGCGACGGCATGTTCTCGCAGCTGATGACGGGGCGGGTGTTCGGCGAGCTCCTCGCCGCGGGCACGTACAACGTGACCACCCACGAGAGCGCCTCGGGCATCGGCTTCCGCTTTCATGCCCCTTACACGTTTGTCCCTGGCGATTTCGTGATCGGCCTGGCGCTCGCGTTCGGGCCGCCGCGGCTCGCCTGGATGCTCCAGCAGGCGGCGCTGGGGGGCGCCCACCGCCTCAACAGCGTGGTGCCCATCAACGAGACGGCGCGCTTCCAGTTCATCGGCGGACGCGAGGTGTCGATGGTCTGGTACTTCCCTCGCGGCCAACCCCCCGCGGAGCGCACGTGGCGCTACGAGGTGCTCATCCCCGCCTTCCAGGTCTCGCTCTTGGGCGGCTTTCATCAAGAAATCGGCAGCCAATGGACGTTCGATCTCGGCCTCGAGGTCAACCACGAGAGCGGTCAGCCGCTCTACGCCGGCCCCTACCTCACCGGCACCTTCTTCGGGAGATACATCCCATGACGCGCGCCCTGCTCGGCATCCTGGCCGCCTGCGGGGCGCCCGCCTGCGCGGTGCAGCTCTCGAGCGGGCACGCCTACCGCACCCCTCTTCCCACCATCGCCCCGCGCATCATCGAGATCTCCGCGCACCTCGAGGACATGCGCGCCGACGGACCCATCCTCGGCGCCCGTGGCACCCTCGAGCACGTCGACGGCGACCGACCGCTGGCCCTCCGGAACGCGATGGTGGACGTGGGCTACCAGCTGCGCTCCTCCACGTCGCATCCGGGCTTCGAGGCGATGCTCGATCTGGGCCTCGGCGAGCCGAGCTCGGTCGACTTCGACGGGATCGGCGGCTACGTCGGGGCGCGCGTCAACCTCCCGATCCGCGTGTACGGCGACGCCGACGGCGACGGCGCGAACAACTATCACTCCCTCGCGGTGATGCTCGACGTGGTGGCGAGCGGCTACGGCGGGGTGTGGACCGAAGGCTTCGAGACGGCCAGCGAGAGCGCCTTGGGAGACTTCGGAGGCCTGTTCGGTGTGCGCGTCGGCTTCGGCACGGACGCGGCGCGCTCCCCGGCGCGGAGGGCAGCTCGATGAGGTACGTGCGCTGGCTGACGTGGCTCGTGTGGGCGACGCTGGCGCTGGGCTGCGCCCCGCACTACCTGATGGCCCCCGCGTCGCCACGGGTGCGCCTCGGGAGCCAGCTCGTCGCGGGCGTCGCAGAGACCGACATCACACCCCCGCCCGGTCTCGCCCTCTTCGGCCACGGCCCCGAAGGGCGCGTGGCGACCGGCTTCCTCACGCGCTTGCGCTGCCAGGCCTTCGTGCTCGGCAAGGACGTGGAGCTCGCCGCGCTCGTCACCTGCGACCTCGGTGCCCCATCGCTCGAGCTGCACCGCGAGGTCGCCAGGCAGCTCAACACGCGCGGCGTCCCCATCGGCGCCGAGCGGCTCCTCCTCATGGCTACCCACACCCACGCCGGGCCCGCTCACTTCTTCGGAGCCGCGAACTACGCCGGACCGTTTGGAGCGCGCCTCACCGGCTACGATCAAGACGTCGTCGACTGGCTCGCGGAGCGGATCGCGGAGACCATCGGCAGCGCCTACCAGCGCCGCGCCCGCGCCTGCGCCGGCTGGGGCGTCCACAGCGAGAACGGCGTCGACGAGCGCGAGCCCGCCTCCCCGGGGCAGCCGAGGGTGAAGCTCCTCGGCCTCAGCCGCAACCGGAGCTACGCCGCCTTCGCCGCCAACCTGCAACCACGCGTCGATCAGAACGTGTGCAGCGAGCTCGGGGATCAGGCCTTCGGCGATCCGTTCCAAAAGGCCCAAGCGCAACCCGATGCGCCTCCCGCGACGACGAAGCCCAAGCCCGCCGCCACGACACCCGACCGACGCGCGCCGTCCGACTACGCGGTCGATCGCACGCTGTCGGTGTTGCGCATCGACGACTGCAGCGACGCGCCGGTGCCGCTCGGGGTGCTCGCGGTGTATGGCATGCACCCCACCGCCATCGCCAACACCAACGATCTGTACCACGGCGACGTGTTCGGCTTCGCGACGCGGGCGCTGCGCGAGCTGCTCGAGGCCGAGTGCCCGCCCGGTCGGACGTGCGAGCGGCCAGTGGTGGGCATCGCCAACGGCATCGAAGGCGACGTGTCGCCCTCGTGGGGCTATCAGGGCCCGCGCGAGGCGCGTCGCCTCGGGGGGGTGCTCGCCCACCACATGCTCGAGCTCCAACGCCGCGAGCTCACCCGACCCCGCAGCGACTTCGCGATCCGCGCCGCCTACCGCGAGCTGGTGCTCCCCTGCGCAGCCACCGAGGCGCCGACCAGCGCGTTCTATGCAGCGCTTTGCGACGACCCCAACTCACCGCTCTGTATGGTGTCGAAGGCGCCGACGCCGCCGCGCCTATGTCGCGAGCCGCTCCTCGGCACACCGGGCGCGGGCGGCGCAGAGGACGGCCCCACCCGCCTCCGCGTGTTTGCCCAGATGCACGAAGGTCACCGCGCCCCGAAGCCGGAGGAGAACGGCTGCCACGCCCACAAGGTGCCGCTCATCGCCCCGCTGCGGCGCCGTGAGCGCGCGTGCGAGGGTGCGCTCGGCTATCGCGACGAGCTCTCGGCCGACTTCCCGGCGATGGTGCCGCTCTCGGTGGCCCAGCTCGGCCGAGCCCTGCTGGTGGCCACCCCCGCCGAGCTCACCACCACCACCGGCGTGCGCCTGCGCCAGCGCCTCCACGCCTACGCGGAGCGGCTCGGTGCGCCCATCGATCACGTGGTGATCACCGGGCTCACCAACGCCTGGATCCAGTACGTGACCACCCCGCAGGAGTACGCGGAGCAACACTACGAGGGAGCGTCGAACCTGTACGGACCGTACAGCGAGCACTTCCTCAGCAACCACGCGGTGTGTCTCACCAACTGGCTGTTCGGCGCGCCAGCCCACGACGAGCTGTGCCGCATGGGACAAGAGACACGGATCGACACGATCTACCCCGTGCCGTTCGCGCCGCCCCAGGTCGACCGCCTCGAGGACGAGCCGGCAGAGCTCGACGACTGGCTCGAGCAACGCGACCTCACGGTCGACGAGAACGGCTCCTTCGAAGGGATCCACGCCTATCGCACGTCGTGGCGCGGGGTTGTCCCGGCCTGGGTGCGCACCCCGCGAAGGCTGCGCGTGACGGTGCGCGCCAAGACGGGCGAGGTGCTCGACGACGATCACGGCTCCAGCCTCATGGTGCGCCACGACGGCTCGCTGTGGCACGCGTTGTGGTTTCCCGAGGTGCCAACTGGCTCTGCTCTCTGTGGCAAGGCGGCGCACTTCGAGGTGCACGACGCCACCGAGCGCCGCTCCACCACCTTCACGATCCGGTGCACTGGCGACGGCAAGAGCGCCCACGGCACGAACGCCAACGGTCGCCGCGAGGTGGCCACGAGGGAGGTGTCGCGATGACGCGCGCCCGCTCCCCCCTCGCCCGAGGCGCCGCGCTCGCGCTGCTGCTCTTCGCCGGCAGCGGCTGCGCGGCCCAGCTCGCGGCCGGGGCTGGGGTCAGCGTCTCCGAGGAGCGCCCCACCCACGCGATGTGGCAGGGCAGCGCCAGCGCGAGCTTCATCGGCACCGGCTCGGTCGAGCCGCGCTTCGGCGCCGAGCTCAGCGGCCGCCACGAATACGCCGACGGCACGCGCTGGAGCGCTGGGCTGCAGGCGGGAGTGATCAAGAACCCCAGCGAGAGCCAGCGCCTGGGCGGGAGCGCCTATGTCGATCTCGGGACCCCGCTCACCGAGCCCGCGCTCTTCCCCGACGGCGATCTCTACGCGGGAGCGACCGGTGAGCTCATCTACTGGCTCGGGGGCCAGCGTGGCCCGAACGAGCTCAACGCAGCCCCGTGGCTCCTCGTGAGCCAGCCGGAGCTCGTGTTCCGAGTGCAGCTGCGGTCGCACCACCATTTCGACGACGATCCGACCGTCGGCCACGTGTGGACGTTCGACGCCAACGGTGGGGTCGGGATGCGCATCCGCTTCCTCACCGAGTACTTCTGACGCGCTCTCGCGCGGCTCGACGCCTCCGGCGGCTCGGCCTGAGCTTCGCGCTCAGGCCTCCGGACGCCGCCCGATGACGAGCACGTTGGAGAAGGGGGTGCCGCCCCACGCCGGCCGCACCTCGCACACGAGGCCAGCCGCCTCGAGCTCGGCCACGATGGTGCGCGCGGGGCGAAACTTCACCCGCGCGCCGCGGTTGAAGCGCAGCAGCGTGAACAAACGCTCCTCGGCGAGGGTGGCCCAGCTGCGGAGCCCGCGCTCGGTGTCGGCGTCGCGCACGACCAGCCTCCCGCCGGGGCGCACCGCGGCCGCCGCGCGGCGGAGCAGGGCGTCCTGCTCGGCGATGGTGAGATAGTGGATGACGTCGATCAACATCACGGTGTCGGCGGGAGGAAAGGACGCGGTGGCGGCGTCGGCCACCTCGAAGGTCGCGTCGATCTCCGGCTGACAGGCGGCGGCCTCGCGCGCCGCCTCGATTTTGCCTTCGTCCCAGTCGAGCCCGTGCACGCGGGTGGCGCGACCGTTCTCCAACAACACGATGGCCATCTGTCCACGGCCGCAGCCGATGTCGAGCACCTCACCGAGCACGCCGTCTGCCTCGCCGAACAGATCCGCGATCATCTTGGTGACGGGATCGGTGATCAGCTTCATGCGCACGTAGTGAAAGCGCGTGCGCTGAGCGGTGGTGGAGATCTCGCCGATGGGAGCGTAGCGGCCGGCCACCCGCTCGGTGGCGTGCCACCACGGCGGAGCGTGGGCCGGGAGCCGATAGGGCTCACGGGTGCCGGTGGCGGGGGCATAGCGGCGCTTGAGGGTCATGCCCACGTACACGAGCGTGGCCCCCGTCGCCGCGAGCACCGCCGCCACCAGCGGCGCCCCGATGAACGCGTACGACACGAAGCCGGTCACCCCCTCTTGTTTGACGAGCTCGGGGGAGATGTAGAGCGGCTCGCCAGTCTGCACCCAGCCGCCCACCTGAACCTCGGCGGTGAGGAGAAACGGCGCGAAGAAGGGGTTGGAGATGTGGGAACAAACCCACGCGAGCAGCGCGTCGAGCTGAAGCACGAGACAGATCGTGAGCACCAACGGCGTGTGGCAGCCGAAGATGGGGATGCTGCCGATGAACAGACCGAGCGCCACCGCGGCCGCCGCTCGAGCCGGAGACAGGTCGGCCCCCCGCAGCTCACGCCACGCCCGGCGCAGCTCCTCCCGGACGAGCGATGGCGGTGGGGGGAGGTTCTCTTCGGCGGTCTCCACGGGGGTTGTCTAGCCGACAAAGCCACGGCGGTCAGCCCTCCCACGGCGGATTCTCGGCGCCGCTTTCGCTTTATCAACGGCATCGAGCCGCGCTACATGACAAGGGTCATGACCCACTCGGCTCCCGTCTTCATCGTCGCTGCGAAACGTACGCCCATCGGAAGCTACCTCGGTGCCCTCTCGAGCGTGGCGGCACCCCACCTCGGGGCCACGAGCATCCGGGCCGCCCTCACCCAGGCCGGCCTCGAGCCCGGCCACGTGGACGAGGTCTTCATGGGCAACGTGCTCAGCGCCGCCGTGGGTCAGGCCCCCGCCCGCCAGGCCGCGCGCTACGCCGGGCTCTTGGACGAGACGCCCGCCACCACCATCAACAAGGTGTGCGGTTCCGGCCTCCAGGCCGTGATCTTCGGGGCCAAGACCATCGCCCTCGGCGACGCCGACGTGGTGGTCGCGGGCGGGATGGAGTCGATGTCGAACGCGCCCTACTACTTGCCAAAGGCGCGCCAGGGGTACCGCATGGGCAACGGCGAGCTCGTCGACGGCATGATCTTCGACGGGCTGTGGGATCCTTACAGCGATCGCCACATGGGCAACTGCGGCGAGCTGTGCGCGGCGAAGTACGCGCTCTCGCGCGAGGCGCAAGACGCGTTCGCGAAGGAGAGCTATCGCCGGGCCCTCGCTGCGCACGAGGAGGGCCTCTTCGCAGCGGAGCTCGTGTCGGTGGAGGTGCCACAGAGGAAGGGCGCTCCGCTGGTGGTTGCTCGCGACGAGGAGCCAGGGCGCGGCGCCCCCGACAAGTTCGCAGCGCTGCGACCGGCCTTCGACAACAACGGCACCATCACCGCCGCCAACGCCTCGTCGATCAACGACGGCGGCGCTGCGCTCGTGCTCGCGAGCGAACGCGCGGTGAAGGAGCGGGGGCTCACTCCCCTCGCCCGCATCGAAGGTTATGGCGGCGCGGCACAGGCGCCGGAGTGGTTCACCACCGCCCCCGCCGCCGCCATCGAGGCCACGCTGCGCAAGCTCGGCCTCTCGAAAGGTCAGATCGGCCTGCACGAGATCAACGAGGCCTTCGCGGTGGTGACCATGGCGGTGAGCCAGCTCTGCGACCTCGATCCGGCCACCGTGAACGTGCGCGGGGGAGCGGTCGCGCTCGGGCACCCCATCGGCGCGAGCGGCGCTCGGATCCTCACCACCTTGCTCTACGCCATGCGCGATCGCGGCGTCGAGCGGGGCATGGCCTCCATCTGCATCGGCGGCGGAGAGGCGCTCGCGTTGGTGCTGCACCAGAGCTGACGTGTGGCCGGGGCCGGGCGCCCGGTTCCCCGGCGCGCGAGCCCAAGCGCTCACCGAACCGACACGACGAGCCGAACATGGAGCCTGTGCGTCCCCAAACCGTCGCTCCCGACGTGGCCTGGTTTGCGGCGCGCACCCCCACCCTGCCGCCGGCCACCCACACCAACAGCTTCGCCCTCGGGGGCCGTGAGGTGCTCCTCGTCGAGCCCGCGACGCCTTACGACGACGAGCGGCGGGCGTGGCTCGAGTGGGCGCGCTCCCTCGCCGGGGCGGGGCGCGAGCTCGTGGCGATCTTCCTCACCCATCACCACCCCGATCACGTGGGCGGCGCCGCGTTCCTCGCCCGCGAGCTCTCCCTCCCGTTGTGGGCCCATCACGACACCGCAGCGCGCCTGCCCGAGCTCACCATCGCGCGCATGCTCGACGAGGGCGACGAGCTCGTCCTCGACGGCCCCACCCCTCAGCGTTGGCGCGCTCTGCTCACGCCAGGACACGCCCCCGGACACCTCTGCCTCTTCGAGCCCGAGCTCGATCTCGCCATCGTCGGCGACATGGTCGCCAGCGTCGGCACCATCGTGATCGATCCGATCGAAGGCGACCTCGCCGTCTACCTCCGCGAGCTCGAGCGCCTCCTCGCGCTCGGCCCTGCGCGTGCTCTCCCCGCTCATGGCGCGCCCATCGACGATCCTCCCGCGCTCTTCCGGCACTACATCGCTCACCGCCAACAACGCGAGGCCCGCGTCCTCGCCGCCCTCGCGCTCGTCGCCGGGCCCGCCACCCTCGAGCAGCTCGTCGCTCACGCCTACGCCGACACGCCGCCCGCCATCTGGCCCCTCGCCAAGCTCAGCCTCGAGTCGCACCTCCTCAAGCTCCAAGCCGAAGGCCGAGCCCACCGCACCGAGCACGGCTGGCAACCGGGGCCACGCGGTGAAGCGTGAAGCGTGGTGGGGAAACGTCCCCGAGCTCTCAGCCCACGCCCGCAGCGACACCCACGCAGTGTGGCTCACCCACGATGGCTGCGGTGGGCTGGGGGTCGCGCGCCCTATCGCGTGAGCGGGGCCTCGTGCTCGCTCAGGTCTCGAGCACGGTGAGCGCGAGCGCGAGATCGACATCGGTGGTCACCATCATCGTGTGTTGCTGCGACGAGCAGCGATGACAGTACATCTCGGGCGTGGTGGCTCGGCACGCCGTGCACAAGACGAACGGGCGGGAGGTGGCCTCGAGCTGCGCGCGGAGCGCGGGCGAAACGGCGCCCGCGGAGATGGGACGAAGCGCTCTCTGCTCGCCGTTGCCGAACACGAGGAGCACGCCTCCGAGCAGCGTGAGCGCCACGCCGAGGGCTGGCATGAGCAAGAAGTAGCCTTGGCCCGACGCGATCGCTCGGCTCGTCGCCCACAGCAGGCCGAGCCCGGCGGCGAGCGCGACCAAGCCGCCGATCCGGCCGAGCCGAAAGAGCGCCATGAGCAGGCCGCCGCGCCCCGGACGAGCGAGCTTGCCGTCGCGGGTGACCGAGAAGATCGGCTCGTGAGGGGCCCACATGCCGCATGATACGGCGCCGCGCACCGTTGCTTCCTCGCTCGCGCCCGCGCGGTCACGCGCCGCGCGCCCTCCCCTGGCTCAGCCTTGTCGCGTGCGCCAACCGCCACTACGAAGGCCCATGCAGAGCGGCCTCGGGTTCTCGATCCGCGCGGCACGTCCCGGCGACCTCGACGCGATCGTCGCCATCGACGACGCGGCCAGTGAGCTCTACGCAGGAGCCGGGCTCACGCTCGAGCTCGCGGCGGACCATCCCTTCGTCGTCGAAGAGGTGGCGCGCTGGGCTCTTGCGATCGAGGGCGAGCGCGCGCACGTCGCGGTCGACCACGAGGAGGAGCTCCTCGGCTTCGTGACCCTCGGCCTGGTGGACGCCGAGCCCTACGTCGATCAGCTCGCCGTGCACCCTCGCGCGATGCGCCGCGGCATCGGCGCCGCGCTGATGGAGCGCGCGTTCGCGTGGAGCGGCGCAGCGCGCCTGTGGCTCACCACCTACGCCCACCTCCCCTGGAACGCACCTTACTACCAACGCCTTGGCTTCGGCATCGTGCCCGAGGCAGAGTGCGGCCACGAGCTCGTGCAGATCCTCGAACGCCAGCGCGCCGCACTCCCGGCGCCGGAACAACGCGTGGCCATGGCGCGTCCGGGGCGCTGACGTCAACAACGCGGGGTGGGACGCCTGCCGGCTGCGCGCGATCGATGCGCGCCGCGAGGCCCCTCGGCGCGTCGAGGAGGGCCAGGGTCCTTCGCTCGCGCGCGGCGACGTCGTCCCGCGGGATCGCGGCCCTCGGCGGTGAGCCATAGCGCCATAGGACACGTGAACGTCGGCGCCGGCCCCATCCCGATCGGGTTGCCGGCAGGAGGATGGTCAGAGCCCCAGCGCGGCGAGTCGCCGAACGACGAGCCGGTCGCGCTTCGCCAGATGGCGGGGGCCGAGGGTGGCGACGAGCACCGCGAGCGCGCCCTCGTCGTCGGCGGCGAGCAGCTCGATGGCGGCGAGGAGGGCGGCACGACCGCTGCCAGGCTGCGCGAGGATGTCGAGGGCCACGCTCGCGAGGACGGCGCGCTCGGCCAGCGTCGTGAGGCTCGCGGCGAGCGCGGCGAGGGCGCGGCCGCGGGCGAGATCGAAGGCGCCGGGATCGGCGGCGAGGGCGAGGAGCCGGGCCGCGGGAACGAGCTCGGCGACGAGCCCGAGGTGATCGACGCCCCCATGTGCACACCACACCGCCGAGAGGAGACGCTCGGCGTCGTCGGTCGTCGGTCGACGCGTGGTGGGCACGAGCGTCTGTTCGAGCGCCACCGCCGCGCTCTTCCACGCGGCGGCGGAGCCCCCCGGCAGCGGCCCCCCGGGCGCCCCGCCGGCCTCGGTGCGCCCGCGATAGAGGGTGCTGCCGGCGAGCACTCTCGCCTGCCCTTCGGAGAGGGTGGTGCCGCTGTAGGCGATGGGAAACATCACGTTGCCCACGTCGGGGCAGCCGTTGGGGTTCGCGCCGATGTTGGGGCACTCGGGGGTGTCGCTCAGGGGATCGGTCACGTCGATGGCGAGCTCGGTGGTGTGCCAGAGACCACCGAGGTGACCGATCTCGTGAGCGAGCACGCCCGCGTCGAAGGCCGCGTCTCCCGATGGCTGGTAGGCCACGCCGCTCTGCGCGGTGCCGTGCACCATCGGCGTGCCGGGGATGCCGCCAGCAACACCGATCGCGTTGCCAAACTCGCCGCCGGTGAAGTCTCCGACGACGAACAGGTTCACCGCCGGCCGCGAGCCGATCCCGGCGGAGCTGCGGAACAACGTCTGGAGCTCCTCGCCGTCGTCGATGCCGTCGAACGAAGCGGGCAGCACGCCGAAGGTCACGGTGCCTTGCGCGATGCCCACGCCGGGCTCGAAGAAGCCCTCGAAGAGCTGCTGGAGCACTCCTTCCATGTAGCTCGTGGACACGCCCGCGCCGGGAGCGATGCGCACGTTCACATCCATCACCCCGCCGTGGGCGAGGCCATCGATCGACCGCCGCGCGTACACACACACCTCGGCGCTCCCAGCGCTCCCATCGTCGGCGAAGATCACCCGCCAATCACCGACGAACATCGGCCACGCCTCGGCGAGATCCGACTGGGGGTTGGCTCCCGCCACGATCCCGAGATCGACGAAGGGGTCGAAGTCTTTCCCGGTGATGTCGAAGTCGACGATGACGCTCCCCGCGCTCCCTGGCCTCAGCCGGTTGAGGCCCACCAGCGCGTTGGGGTTCGGCACGCTCCCGGTGAGCGTGAAGCCGAACGTGTTCGCGGGGACGTTGAAGGTGTGGAGCAGGCCCGTCGGCACACTCCCGATGCACTGCTCTTCGAGGTGCACGGGCGGCTCCGCCCACGCGATGGGGCCGGCGCCGACGCCCCCTTGCCCGCCGGCCGCGGCGCCCCCCACCCCGCCCGACCCGCCCGTCACCGACGTGGTCGGGCTCTCGCCACCTCCCGAGGTGGTCGCCGACGTCGAGGCGCCGGAGCCGCCCTCGTCGTCGCTCGCCGTCTCCGCCTCACCGTCACCGCCACACGCACCGCTCCACGGGAGCGCGACGCCAAGCAGCAGAGCGAGCCCGCTCCATTTCCACCTCACTGCGAGAAGGTATCACTCGCGTGGCTTCACCGACACGAAGCGATTGCCCCGCTCGTAGAAACGCCACGGACGCGCCGCCCAGGCGCCGGCATACGCGACGTTGATCCGGGGCGAGCGCCCGAGGCGCGCCCCCCGCTCCCCTGCCGCAATGAAGAGCGGCTCCTCCACGAGATCGTGCCCGTAAAAGGCGCCGTCGAGCCCGAGCGCCGCGCATACCTTGCCCGGACCGTTGGTGAGCTCGCGCCGTCCCGCCGGCATGCCGCGCCGCGCGCAGATCGCATCCAAGGGAGGCAGCGGCTCGAGCGCACGCACCAGCACCGCGTGGGGTTCGCCCACCGCCCCGGTCACCACGTTGAACGCCCAGCTCGAGCCGTAGAGCATGAACAAGTAGGCGCGCCCTGGCTCCCCGAACATCACTTCGGTGCGGCGCGTCCGCCGACCCCCCGCGCTGTGGGCGGCGAGATCTTCGGGGCCGCGGTACGCCTCCACCTCCACGATGCGACCCATCGCCACCCCGCTCGCGGAGCGGTGGATCAGGCGCTTGCCCAGGAGCTCGCGGGCCACCGTGAGCACCGGCCGCGCGTAGAAGGCACGCGGTAGCGGTGCGTCGCTCACGCCTCGATGCCCAGCTTCTTCAACCGGTAGTAGAGCGTGGTCCGATGGATCCCGAGCGCACGCGCGACCTCGGCCTTGTTGCCGCCAAACTTCTCGAGCGCGGCCAAGAGCTCGTGGCGCTCGATCGCGTCGAGCCGGCTCGAGAGGGTGAGCCCCTTGCCTGCAACGGGAGGCGCCGACGCCCGCTCTGCGTCCGCCGCGCGCTCCTGAAAGAGCAAGTGCTCCGGCTCGATGACGTCGCCACGCGCCAGAATCGCTGCACGCTCCACCACGTTCTCGAGCTCGCGCACGTTGCCCGGCCACGCGTAGCTCTCGAGCCGCGCCACCGCCGCCGCCGACATCTCGGTCGCGGCCCTGGCGTTGCGCTGGGCATATTTTCGCAGAAAATGCTCCGCGAGCTCGCGAATGTCTTCGCCGCGCTCACGCAGCGCCTTGAGGCGGATGGGAAACACCGAGAGCCTCGAGGAGAGCTCGGGCAATATTTCGCCGAGCTCGGCGAGGCTCGGCGTGACGCTCAGCAAGAGGCGCACGTCTACCCTCCGGGGGCTGGTGTCGCCGATGCGCTCCGTCTCTCCACGCGTGAGCAGCGACAAGAGGCGCGCCTGCAGCGAGGGCGACAGCGAGGTGGCCTCGTGGAGATACAGCGTGCCCCCATCCGCGAGCTCGGTGCGGCCCGCCCGCTCGGTGAAGGCCCCTTCGAACGCTCCCGGGCGATATCCGAACAGCTCGCGCTCGAGCCCGTCGTCGGGAAACGCCGCGCAGGTGACGCTGACGAACGGCTTGTCTTCGCGCCGCGAGCCGATGTGGATGGCCCGCGCGAGCACGTCCTTCTCGAGGCCCGCTTCTCCCTCGATGAGCACCGGAGACGCCGTCGGCGCCACCTCCTCCACCCGATCGAGCACGGCCTGCGTGCTCGGCCCCTTGCCGATGATCTGTCCGAAGTCGATGGGGTCGAGCTGCTGCTTGTCGAGATAGCCCGCGTACTGCGCCACCTGCTCGCGCAGCTTGCGGTTCTCGTCGAGCGTGACGTGGCTCGCGATCCCCTGCCGCAAGATCACGGTGAACTCCTTGGAGTCCCACGGCTTGGGGACGTAGCGATCCACGGCGCCGCTGTTGACCGCGTCGATGAGCACGTCGAGGTCGGCGTAGGCGGTGAGGAGGATCGCGTAGGTGTTGGGGTAGCGCGACTTGGCCTCCCGCAAGAGCTCGATGCCGCTCATCCCCGGCATGCGCTGATCGGCCACGATCACCGCTGGCTCGAGGGTGGCGAGCGTCATGAGCGCCTCCTCCCCCCCACTCGCGTAGTGGAGCCGGAACGACTTCCGAAACGCGAATCGGAACGCATCCAGATTGTCGGGCTCGTCATCCACCACGAGGACGTCGAAGCTGGTCCAGTCGAGGTCCCGCATGTGCTCCCATCTATGAGTACTACACTGCGGGCCATGTGCTAAGCTCCCGCCGCTTTCGACGAGCTGAAGGAGAGAATCATGATCGAAGACGTCATGCGGGAGCTCGAGGACGGCATCGAGAAGTCGCTCGACGCCCTTCGCCGCGAGCTCGCCAAGGTTCGCACCGGGCGAGCGCATCCCAGCATCCTCGACGGTGTCCGCGTCGAGTATTACGGCACCCCCACGCCGCTCAACCAGATGGCCAACGTCGGTGTGCCCGACGCGAGCCTGCTCACCGTGAAGCCCTTCGACAAGACGCAGGGCTCGGCCATCGACAAGGCCATCCGTGAGGCCGGCTTGGGCCTCAACCCCCAGCTCGACGGCGAGCTCATCCGCATCCCCATCCCCCCGCTCACCGAAGACCGTCGCAAAGAGATGGTCAAGCTCACCAAGCGCCACAGCGAGGAGGCGAAGATCGCCATCCGCAAACATCGGCGCGACGCGATGGACATGCTCGCCGAGGCCGCCAAGGAAGGCGAGATCAGCGAGGACGACGAGACCCGCGCCAAGAAGCGCGTCGAAGAGACCGTCGCCCAGTTCATCAAGACGGTGGACAAGATCGTCGACGAGCGTGAAGCGCAGATCATGGAAGTTTGACGTCCATGACCGCGATCGTCATCGTCGGAGCGCAGTGGGGAGACGAGGGTAAGGGCAAGATCGTCGATCTGCTGGCCGAGTCGGCCGACCTGGTGGTGCGCTACGCCGGGGGCCCCAACGCGGGCCACACCCTCGTCATCGGCGATGACAAGGTGGTCTTCCGCCTCGTCCCGAGCGGCGTGTTGCACGAGCACACGCAGTGCATCCTCGGCCAGGGCATGGCCATCAACCCGCGGAGCCTGCTCGAGGAGCTCGACGAGCTCGAGCGGCGTGGCATCTCGGTGACGGGGCGCCTGTTCGTGTCGGAGCTGGCCCACCTCATCCTTCCCCATCACCTCGAGATGGACGCAGCCCGGGAGTCGTCCACCGAGGGCACCAAGATCGGCACCACCAAACGCGGCATCGGTCCCGCCTACGAGGACAAGATCGGCCGCCGCGGGCTCCGGGCCTGCGACCTCCGCGACCCGGCCCACATGCGCAGAAAGGTGGCCGAGGCGCTCGCGAGCTGGGCCCCCCTCGCCGCCGCCTACGGGCAAGCGCTCACCTCGCTCGACGACGTGTGCGCGGAGCTCGCCGCGCAGCGCGAGCGGCTGTTGCCCCTCCTCACCGACACGTC
The DNA here is from genome assembly GCA_964401935.1 of uncultured Polyangiaceae bacterium. Lineage (GTDB taxonomy): Bacteria > Myxococcota_A > Polyangia > Polyangiales > Polyangiaceae > JAPYTK01. Next base: position 21,732 of record CAYOAL010000064.1, on the reverse strand, counting down.
CCATCGCATCGAGCAGGCGCTCGACCGCAACCAACGGATCATGCTCGAGGGGGCCCAGGGCACGTTGCTCGACATCGATCATGGCACCTACCCGTTCGTCACCTCCTCGTCGGCAGTGGCGGGCGGCGCCTGCACCGGCGCCGGGATCGGCCCCACGCGGCTCGATCGGGTCATTGGCATCACGAAGGCCTACGCCACCCGCGTGGGCGAGGGCCCTTTCCCCACCGAGCAAGACAACGCCATCGGAAAACACCTCCGCGACGTGGGCGACGAGTACGGCTCGGTGACCCGGCGGCCACGGCGCACCGGCTGGCTCGACATCCCCGCCCTGCGCTACGCGCGACGCGTGAACGGCCTCGGTGCCTTGGCCGTGACCAAGCTCGACGTGCTCACCGGCCTCGACGAGATCGCGGTGTGCGTGGGATATCGGCTGGACGGCAAAGACACGCCGGAGCTGCCTCTCACCCGCATCGACGAGGCGGAGCCGATCTACGAGACGCACCCGGGCTGGAAGGAAGACATCACCCAGTGCCGGAGCTTGTCGGAGATGCCGACCGCGGCCTCCGACTACCTTCGCTTCATCGAGGAGCAGACGGCGGTGCCCATCCACCTGGTGAGCATCGGGCCCCGCCGCGAGCAGACCATCGTGCTCCGCGACGCGTTCGCCTGAGCGCTGCCCGCGACCGCGGCAGGTGCTAAGCTCCTCCCGTGCTGCTCGTCAAAGGCGCCCTGGCCTTCCTCACCGCGACCGGCGTCCTCGCAGACGTGGCGCTCCACGCGCCGACCGATCTCGTCGCCGCTGCCGCGGCGAGCGGCCGCCCGCTCGAGTGCACTCCCGGCCGCGCGTTGAAGGCCTCCACCGCCGGCCCGTCCTCACCGCGGCAAGCGTCGCTCCGGGGTAAGACCGGCGTGTGGTCGCGGGCGCGCACCCCCAACCTCGAGCGTTATTGCGCCCTCATCGCGCGCGCCCACGCCCGCATCGACGAGAACCCCACCGCAGCGCGCATCGCAGCGGAGCAGGCCGACGCGCTCGTGCCGAACCGCGCCGCCCCCCTCGTCGTGTTGGCCCGGGTGGCGCTCATGGAGGGAGACGTACCCAAGGCCGTCGAGCGTTTCCACGCCGCGCTCGCGCGCGATCCCCGCGCCGTCGAGCAACCGGTCGCGATGCACGATCTCGCCCGCGCAGAGCTCCGGAGCGGCAAGCTCGATCAGGCGCTCGCCACGTTTCGCGTGCTCGTGCCACGCGCGTCCCTGTTGCCCGATCGTGAGCACCGCGCGCGGGTGTTGCTCGAGGCGGCCCACGTAGCCATGGCCAGCGCCGCCACCCCATCCGACGAGACGGGGCGGGTCCTGGATGAGGCGTTGGCCTATCTGCGGGAAGCGACGCGCGACACCCACCACCGGCTCGAGCTCGACGTTGCCCTCTCGCTGGTGCTCGCCCTCGATCGCACCGGCCAGCGGCTCCAGGCCGACGCCATCCTCTCCGAGCAGGTGAGCAGCCCGTCGTGGGCCGGCACCGCGGCGCTCGACTACCTCGTCACCCCCGACGACGCCCACGTGATGCGAGGGCTCGCCCTCGAGGACCACGACCCGGCCGCGGCCGCAGCGAGCTACCGCGCCTACCTCGACACCAAGAGCGGACAGGGCGCCTACGGGGAGGCGGTCAAGGCGCGCCTCGCCGCCCTCGTCGCCCCCACGTCGAAGCGACGAGGCAACCCGTGAGGAAGGCGTGGCGGTGGCTCGCGCCGCTCTTGTTCGTGGCCACGCCGCCGTTGGCCACGCCGGTGCAGGCCAAGCCGAGCCTTTGGGCCCGTGCGCGCGACCCCGAGCTCGCGCGCCAGCACGACGCGATAAAAGCCGCCGACCGCGCCCTCAGCCAGGACTACACGCTGAGCCGGACGCCCTCCGCCTTTCGCCGCGGGGCCATGCTGCGAAAGACGCAGAAGATGCTCGCGCGGGCCAACGCGGTCGCTGCCACCAACGCCGAGCTGCGCTACCGCCTCGCCCAGGTGCACTACCGGCTCTTCGACATGGAGGACGACCTCGGGCACATCGAGGCGGCAGCGGAGCATTTCGAGTACGTGGCGCTCGACCCACGCATGCCGCAGATGGATCGGGCCCGCGCCTTGATGAGCCTCGCCATCTGCTACGCCCGCCTCGGGCGCCACGAGGACGAAATCGAGGCCTACAACCGCGCCATCGCGCTCCAGCCCGATCCGATCTCCCACGCCGTGCTGCTCGCGAACCAGGCCGAGGGCTACATGGCGCGAGGGCGCATCATCGCCGCCCTCCACGGCTACCGTCAGAGCCTCGAGGCCACGCCCTCGCCGTTCATGATCGACAGCGGCGTCACCACCATGTGGGGTCTCGCGGTGGCCCTCGACCGGTCGGGGGATCTCGGCGCCGCCATCGAGAACGTGCGCCGCGCCCGCAGCTACGACCCAGGAGATCGCCTCATCAACGGCAGCCACTGGTTCTACGTGCCCCCCTACGATCGCTACTGGTACGAGGCGCTCGGCCACTGGCAGATCGCGCGCGACGCCAAGGATCCGGCGGTGGTCCGCCTCGCCTACACCGAGGCCATCCGCTCATGGCGCACGTTCACGGAGATGGCGAGCGCGACCGACCCCTGGCTGGCCATCGCTGGATTCCGCACCCAACAGTGTGAGAAGGAGCTGCTCGAGGCGATGGCTCGGCTCGCCAAGACCCACGTCGACACCGAGCCAAAAAGAGCTGACCCGCTCCCCAAAGATCCGTCGCTCTGGCCCACGCCTTGAGTTTCCTTGGAGGGTGCCGGCGGAGCCTCCCCCCACGCTGCGATTGGGGCCCCCTGTGCGGCCTTCGTGCCCGGAGGCGGCGTCCACCCGACGGGACGAGCGGGTGGTTGCTGCCCCCATCCACCGCGTGTAGCGATCGGGCATGGGTCTGTGTCGGTGGTGCGCCCCTTCGATGATCTTGGCCGCCGGCCTCTTCGTTGGCTGCCCGCTCGAGGTGTATCAGCTCCCCGGCTGCCGCCTCGACTCGGTGACCTGCGACGACGGCAACGTGTGCACCGAGGATCGCTGCGACGAGGCCACCGGAGAGTGCGTCTTTTTGCCGGTGCCAAGCGGCGTGGACTGCGGCGACGGTGACGCGTGCAACGGCATCGAGCGCTGTGACGCGAGCGGCAGCTGCGGCGAGGGTGAGCCCGCGGTCGTCGACGATCGGGATCCGTGCACCATCGACAGCTGCGATCCGGGCACTGGCCTCGTGACCCACGCGCCCATCGCTGGCTGTGGTCAGGGCTTGTGGGCGCCGCTGTCGCTCACCAACGCACCGAGCCCGCGCTTCCGCCACACCGCGGTGTGGACCGGCACCGAGATGATCGTGTGGGGGGGGAGGATCGGCCCCGGCCAGGCCACCGCGAGCGGCGCCCGCTACGACCCGAGCACCGACAGCTGGACGCCCACGAGCGAGGCGGGGGCACCGAGCGCGCGCCACTCCCACAGCGCGGTGTGGACCGGCAGCGAGATGATCGTGTGGGGAGGCTTCGGCGCGTCCGACTACGTGACCGACGGCGCCCGCTACGATCCACGCACCGACAGCTGGACGCCCATCACGAGCACCGACGCCCCGCTCGGCCGCACGTTCCACACCACCGTGTGGACGGGCAGCGAGATGATCGTCTGGGGCGGCCTCAACGGCACGAGCGCGCTCGGGAGCGGTGGACGCTACGCGCCGGGCGCCGACACCTGGCAGTCGATGCCCAGCCCCGCCCCCGCCGCGCGCCTGAAGCACGGGGCGGTGTGGACCGGCGGCGAGATGATCGTGTGGGGCGGCACCAACACCTTCGACTGGCTCGACTCCGGGGGCGTGTACCAGGCGAGCAGCGACAGCTGGGTGTCGATCACCGCCCTGGACGGGGCGCCCTTCCTCCGCGAGAGCGCGAGCGCGGTGTGGACGGGCTCTTCCATGCTGATCTGGGGCGGCTGGGACGGAGGCAACTACCTCGACGACGGCGGACTCTACGCGCTCGACAGCAACACCTGGAGCCCCGTGTCGAGCGACGGTCCGGCGGGCAGAGCCGACCACGCCTCGGTGTGGACGGGCTCGCGCCTGTTCGTGTGGGGCGGCTGCGCGGGCCAGAGCTGCAACACGCTCTTCGAGGACGGTGGCCTCTACGACCCGAGCACCGACAGCTGGACGCTGATCGGCGTCGATCCCGGGCTCGGCGCGCGCGCGCGAGCGACCGCAGTGTTCACGGGCACCGAGGTGATCGTGTGGGGCGGGGAGAGCACATCGGCGTCCCTGGGAACCGGCGCTCGCGCTACGCTCGAGTGACCATGCACTACCTCGGGTGGGCACTCGGCTGGTTCTCGGTCGTGAGCGCAGCGGCCGTGCTCTCTGCTTGTGACGACACCACCGCGCGAGACTGCGCGGCCACCGGCGACTGTCCCTGCACCACCGTCGCCGACTGCCCTGGAGAAGACACCCCGTGCTCGTTCCGCGCGTGCAAGGCGGGCACCTGCGGCTTCGACCACGCCGCGGCCAACACGCCGTGCGACAACGGGAGAGTGTGCACCGGCACCGGCGAGTGCGTGGGGGGCGAGACCGAGTGGCAGGCCCTGGCCAGCGAGGGAGCCCCCACCCCGCGCTATCGCCACAGCGCGGTGTGGACCGGCAGCGAGATGATCGTCTGGGGCGGCACGGACGCGGGCGGGGCCACCCAGACCGGCGCCCGCTACGATCCGAGCGCCGACCGCTGGACGCCGACGAGCACCCAAGGCGCGCCCAGCCCCCGTCACTCCCACAGCGCGGTGTGGACCGGCGAGCATATGGTGGTATGGGGTGGCTTCGGCACCACCTTCGAGGACACGGGCGCGCGCTACGATCCAGCGAGCGACTCCTGGCAGCCGATGACGACCGAGGACGTCCCGGTGGGTCGCACCCGCCACAGCACCGTGTGGTCGGGCACCGAGATGTTGATCTTCGGCGGGCTCAACGGCACGAGCAACGTCGCCGGGGGCGCCCGCTACCACCCGGGCGCCGACACCTGGACGCCGATGAACGCAGAGAACCAGCCCTCGCCACGCCAGGCCCACGCCGCGGTCTGGGCCGAAGGCCAGCTGTTCGTCTGGGGCGGCACCAACACCTTCGACTGGCTTGGCGACGGCAAGCGCTACGACGCCGCCACCGATGCCTGGCGCACCCGCATCGTGGAAGACGGCGCCCCCATCATTCGCGAGAGCGCGTCCGCGGTGTGGACCGGGGCCGCGATGGTGGTGTGGGGCGGCTGGGACGGCGGCAACTTCTTCAACGACGGCGCCCTCTACTATCCAGGGCCGGGCTGGGTGGCGATGACCACCGACGGGGCCCCGAGCCCGCGCGCCCAGGCCCCCGCGGTGTGGACCGGCGCGGAGATGGTGGTCTGGGGCGGCTGCGAGGGCGCTGGCTGCGGCGACGTGCTCGATGGGGGCGGCCGCTTCGTCCCTTCCGAGCAAGGCGGAGGCTGGCTCCCCTTCGGCGCCAACTCGGGCCTCGGCGCCCGCGAGCGCCACACCATCGTTCACACCGGAGACGAGGTGATCATCTGGGGAGGCTCGAGCCAGAACGGCCTCTTGGGAAATGGCGCGAGGACCAAGCTGTGACCACGCGCCGCGCGCGGTGACGGGTTATAAGGGATCGATGTCTGCGCCGCGCACGCTCTCGGCTTGCCTCCTCGGCCTCTTCTGCCTGCTCCTCGCCCAAGGCGCCGACGCGAACGAGTTCAAGCGGTGCCAAGACCTCTACGCGTCGAACCAGCATGACGCGGCCTACGTTTGTTACAAGGCCCTCTGGGACGCACAGAAGGGCTACGACGTGGCGGCCAACCTTGGCAACGTCGAGGTGCAGCTCGGCAAATACAAGGAGGCGGTCGTCCACCTCACCTACGTGCTCGACAACCTCCCGCTCACCGTCGACAACCGCGACGTCATCATGCAGAAGACGCGCGAGAAGCTCGCCGACGCCAAGCGCCACGTGGCGGTGATTCGCCTCAACCTCACCCCCGTGGGCGCCACCGTCACCCTCAACGGCGCGGTGATCGGCACCACGCCGCTCGTCGAGCCGTTGATCCTCGATCCGGGGAACTACCAGCTCGCGGCGCAGAAGCCAGGCTACGCCGATCTGCGCCATGGCTTGATCGCCCAGGCCAACACCGAGCCTACCCTCAACCTCGACATGGTGCCCGGCGAGAGCAGCCTCGGCTCGGGCAAGCGTGGGATGTCGCCAGCCAGGATCGCGGTGGCGGTGGTGGGCGGCGTGATCGCCCTCGGCGCCATCGGCGCCGGCATCGGCCTGCACGTGGCGGCGGGTGGCAAGGCCGACGATCGCGAAGCGATCGCAGCCGAGCTCGGGAGCAACTCGGCCTGCACCGGCGCGGGCGCCACCGATCCACGCTGCACCGAGATCCAGACGCTCGCCGACGACGAGGCCACCTTCAGCACCACGGGGACCGCGCTCCTCATCGCGGGAGGCGTGCTCGCGGCTGGCACCGTGGTCGCCGTCATCGTGTGGCCATCCTCGAGCGACAGCGCCGCCCTCGGTCCCGAGCTCTGGTTCGCGCCGTCGCTCGGTGGCCTCACCGTAGGCGGTCGCTTCTAGAGGTCCGGCGGTGTTCGCGCCGTGGATCGCGGCGCGGCTCGACGCGTGCGGCGACGCCGTTCTTGGTATGGCCGTTCGACACCAGCCTCCGGAGGCGCGCTCACTCGATGACGGCGAACATCACGCGGCCGCCTTCGATCCACACGCAGGCGGCGCGGTCGCCGGGCCCGCCGATCGCCACCTGGCTGGCGCCGGCGGCGTCGGTCTCCGAGAGCACGGTCGGGCTCCCCCAGGCGACGCTCTCGTCGGCGCTCTCGGGGGCGACGCTTCCCCGTCGCGCCACCACGCGGCTCGGCGCGTCTCCTCCCTCTGGCCGCTCGGTCCACGACGCGAGGACGCCGTGCTCCCCCGCGGCGAGCGCCGGGTCGTAGGCGCGCACGCCCTCGGCGGAGAGACGAAACGGGGCGCTCCCTGGCGCCACCCAGTGGCCGTCGGCGCGACGGTGGGCGACAAACACCGCCTTGTCGCCGCCGTCGTCCTGCTGCCACACGATGAACAGGTCGCCGGTCTTGGCGAAGGCGATCTGCACGTTGTGGACGAGCTCCACCGCGGGCGTGAGAGCCTCCTCGAGCGCTCTCGGCGCGGACCACAGGCCCCCCTCTCGCGTCGCCAGCTGCAGCGCGTAGCGCCCCACAGGGTGCTCTTGGCGCCACGCGAGCGCGACGTCGCCGTTCGGCAGCATATCGAGGCGCGGGTTGTCCACGTCGGCCCCTCGAGGCGACACGAAGTCGTCGAGGCCGGGGTGGCTGAAGAACACGCTCCCTGGCTGTCGCTCGCTCACGAAGGTGGCGAGCATGTCGGTCGTGGCCTGGAACCAGGTGATCACCGCCGCGCCGTCTGCGCCTCTCCGCGCCCTCGGGGTGTTCGAGAAGTTCCACAGTGGCGAGAGCACGTCGAACACGTGAGCGGGCCGCCGCGTGAGCCGGCCTTCGGCGGCGGTGGCGGTGGCGATCCCCCAGTTTTCGCCCGTCCACTGGTTCCACACCAAGAGGTACGCGTCGCGGTCGGCGACGATCGTGGGCTCGGCGGCCGTCGCGCCCACGTTCAACGGCGCCTCCGACCACCACCAGGTGCTCCCCACGAGCTCTCCGTGCCGGACCTCGGTCTCGTCGGTGCGCTCGCGCCAAATCACCGCCGCCGAGCGCGCGTCGCGCACCGCGAGCTCCGCCTCGATCGCCTGGACGCTCCCGTAGGGACGCCGCACCGCCGGCTGACCTTCCTCCCCCGGCGGCACGATCGAAACGGAGAGGGGTCCGTCGGCGCTGAGCCACACCACCCCGAGGGTGCCGTCGTCGCCTGCCACCACGCGCGGCCCGAGGCCCGCGGGGGCGAGCTCACGGGGCGTCGACCACCGCCGCGCGACACAAGCGTCCCCTTCGAGGCGAGACCAAGCCGCACAACACGCCGCGCCGCGCCCCGGACAGGCCGGCTCCGACACGAGCTCGCAGCCGGCGGCGACAAAAGCAGCGAGGGCAACAGCTCCTAGCGCCGTCGCCCTCACTGTCGCCTTCATCCGTGACGGCTACTCGCAGGTGGGGAAGCAGCAGAGGATCGCCTTGGGCGCGGCGGTCCCGCAGGTCCCCGAGCAGCCAGGCGTGCCGCCTGCCGCCATGGCGTTGTTGATGCCAGCGTCACAGGCGTGATCGCCACCCACCGGGTTGGGGTTCCCGCCGCCGTCCAGGCTCGGCGCGTAGGCCGCGTCGTCGTCCTGGGCCATGTAGATGTTGCCCACCTTGATCGACATGCCGTTCGCATGCATCGTCGGCGCCGTCGTGCGGTGGTAGTAGCCAAACTCGCCGTCGGAGATGTGGTTGGTGGGGTACGTCCAGTCGTTGCAGCGCGCCCCCACGCCCGCCGGCGACATCGTGGCGCCACCGTCGCTCAACCGGGGGAGCAATTCGCTGAGCCGATGCACCCAGAACTCCTTGCCGTCCGGCAAGGCGTTCGGACCGGTGCTCAGCTCGCCGGCGTTCTCGGCGGCGACCACCTCTTCCCAGCTACACACGTGATCGGCGCCGATGGCCGCGCACATCTCGTCGCCGGCGAGCACGCCGAGCTCGCCGCCGTAAGACCACACCGCGCCGATGCCGGTGCCAGGCTGGGTCGGATCGTTGGCGTTCTCCACGTAGCCCGCGTAGATCGCGGTGCCCTCGCAGGGGTTGCCGCCGCCACCGCCGCCACCGTCCATGCAGTCGGGCGGGCAGGAGTCGTTGAGCTCGCTGTTGCCGTCGTCGCAGTCCTCACCGGCCTGCACGATCCCGTCGCCGCATCGTGGGGTCGTGCACGAGTTGGTGCACTCGTCGTCGGTGATGGCGTTGCCGTCGTCGCACTGCTCTCCCTCGTCCACCACGCCGTTGCCGCAGTACTCGGCGTTGGGCTGGCAGGAGTTGCTGCACGCGTTGTCGTCGATGCTGTCGCCGTCGTCGCACTCCTCACCGTTCTCGGCTTGCACCACGCCGTCGCCGCACGTGGAGCTCGTGCAGTCGGCCCGACAACCGTCGTTGTCGTTGGTGTTGCCGTCATCACAGGTCTCGCCCGACTCCTTGATGCCGTTGCCGCAGATGGCGGTTGGGTCTTCGGTGACGTTGTCCCCTCCGGAGCAGCCTTTGACGGCCATGGGCCCAGCGACTGCGAAGCCCCCAAGCGCGATCCAAGCGATGCGACGATCAAACATGCGGCGATCCTCCGTGTTGCACTTCCGCGTCTACTCTCACAGATGCCCCAGGTTCCATAGCTACCACACTTTTCGAGACTGAGAAGAAGCTTCTACGGCTCCAAGGTTGCGAAACTCAACGGGTAGACGCTTGCGGTGCCTCTGTGAGGGTCATGTGGCAGGCTCGCGGAGCTTGTCTCGCTCTTTTTTTCTCACGGCGGATTTTTTTCGGCACCCGGCCCCTCGCGCGCCCCGGCGGGCGCCGCCCACGCCACCCGGCGCGCCACGTGACGGCGCGGGCGCGAGCGGGATCGGCGCGCGACGCGAGGCTCGGCGCGCGACGCGGGCTCAGAGCTTGAACGACGCGATGCCGGGTTGATCCGACTTCACCACCACCCGCTGCGTCCGCGACGCCTTGCCCGGCGGCGTGCAGCTCACCGTGTGCGGCCCCGTCGGCACCTTCATGCGGAGGCTCGACTTGGTGCCCTTGGGGGCGCCGTTGACGCTGAACGCGCAGCTGCCGCCGATCGCGATCGCCACCAACGTCCCTTCGCCTCCGGTGTCGGGTTTCGGCTTGGGCTCCGCCTTGGGTTCTGGGGCGGGGTCGGGCTTCGGATCCGGCTTGGGGGGATCGAGGAAGCTCGTCGGCTTCGGCTGCCCAGGCTTGGGCGTCGTTCCTCCGGTCGCGGGCGCTGGCCCCGGCGCGGGGTTGCCGCTGCCGTCGGCCTTGGGATCACCGCTGTCGGCCGGTGCTGGGTCGGTGGTGCTGGCAGGCTGCGTGTCGGGCCCTGGCCCCTCGCTCACGGGGGCAGGCGTGCCCGGCTCGGTGGGGGTGTCGCTGCCGCTCCCGACATCGACGACCACCGGATCGTTGGCGGCGACCGCTTCGGTGCCCCCCTCGCGCAGCGCGAAGATGAGCACCACCACCAGCACCGGCAGCACCACGAACGTGGCCCCGATCGCGACCACCGCCACCTTGCGCTGACGCACGCGCAGGTGGGCGCCGGTGGCCGTCTGCGCCGGGTAGCCCCCCGTAGCGTTCGAGGCCAAGCCACCCGAGGCGATCGGATCGGGCTCGATCCAGCTGCCTTGGCGGGGTCGCAGCGGCGGCAACGAGGCGTGATCGCCGTAGTGCGGCGGCGGCGTCGAGCCGCGGTCGGCGTAGATCGGGGGCGGCGGCTGACTGCCGCGATCGCCGAAGCCCTCGGCGAGGAACGCCGTCCGCTCGAACTCCGATTCGTCGCTCATCCCCGGCGCGCTCATCCCCGGCGAGCTGAAGCCGGGCGAGCTGGGTCGGGCGCCGAGGTTCGGCGAGCTCGGCCGCGCTCCGAGGTTCGGCGAGCTCGGGTAGGCCTGGATCACCGTCGACTCGTTGTCTCCGGCGTAGTTGGAGCTGCTCCGCTTGGCGAGCGGCGAGGTCGGCGAGATGTGCTCCTTGCTCGCCGCCGACGACGGCTGCGCGTGCGCGAGCCGCCCGATGTGATCCACCAGCACCTGGCCTTCGGGCGAAGCGAACGGCTTGAGCGCGTGGGCGAAGGCGTACACGCTGCTGAAGCGCGAGTCGCGCTCCTTGGCGAGGGCCCAGCCCATGATCTGATCGAGCTCACGGGGCAGATCGGGCCGCAAGCTGCTGATGGCCACCGGCTCCTCGCGCGTGATGCGGAGCATCAGCTCCGCCATCTCGCCCTGAAACGGCGGCACCGCAGCGAGCATCTCGTAGAGGATGCAGCCGAGCGACCACACGTCGGTGCGTCCGTCGATGCCGCGCACCTTGCGCACGAGCTCGGGCGAAGAGTAGCCCGACATGCCGAACATCACGGTGGCCGTCATCTCCCCGTTCACGATTTCGGCCGCCGGATCCTTCATCAGCTTGGCGGTGCCGAAGTCGATGAGCTTCACGAGCGGCGTGCCGCCGCGCTTCTTGGTGATGAACAGGTGCGACGGCTGCAGCTCGCGCAGGATGATCTTGTGGCTGTGACACTCCTGCACCGCCTCCGCGGCCTGCAGGATGTAGAGGATCGCCTCGTCGAGGCGGAGCGCCCCCTGGTTGCGGATGTGGGTTGCGAGATCGACGCCATCGAGGAACTGCCGCACCATGTAGAACGCGCCGTCGGGCCGCGTGCCCACGTCGATGAGGCGAGCCACGTGCTCGGACTCGAGCTTGGAGAGCGTCCGCGCCTCGCGACGGAACTGCTCGAGCTCCTTCTCGTCGCACAGGTGCGGCGCGAGCATGCGGATGGCCACCCGCTGATCGAACTCGGTGTGCCGCGCCTCGAGCAGGAGCCCGCGCGTGCGTCCGAGGATGCTGGCGACGCGATACTTTCCAGCGACGATGTCCCCAGGGTGCATGCTAGCTCGCGGCTCCGCCGGCTCGGCGGCTCGGTTCGAACAACTGCGCGAGAGACCACGCGGGAAGCGGCGCGAGATCTAGGCGCGGATCGCGTCGCTCGCGAGCGTGCGCGAGAGCTCTGATCATGCGTCTCATTGTGACACGTCTCCCGAGGAGGCCAAAGGGAAAGGCCTTCACGAAGATGTAACACGCCGAGCCGCCGGCTCGCAAAAGCGGTTTCGTGCCGCCACGCGTCGCCCAGCGTCGGCGACCGTCAGCGCGCGGGCGGCAGCTCCACCTGATCGGGCAGCTTGTCGAGCGCGGCCTGACACGAAGCGCGGATGCTCCGCACGTTGTCCCCGCGCAACCAACCGACCACGCACAGATCGGCGTCGTCGAAGGGGTTGAACACCTTGCCCCCCTTGTGACCTTCGGTGCCGCGCGCCTTGCGGACGAGGAGAAGTCGGTTCACCGATTGGCCGCCGGGATCGAGCGACACCTCGTGCACCTTCTCGGGCTCGACGCCACACACCGCGCGGTAGTTCGCGTCGAGCTCGAGGGCCGTGGTCGCGTCCCCGCCAGTCCGGTTGAGGTCGCCGGGGTTGACGATGCGCAGCCCGAGCTCACCGAACAGGCGCATGGGGCGCCGATCGCTCCCGTGGCAGTCGAGCATCCCGCACCGACGCTCCATCAGCGGCGACACGTAGTCGGTGAACACCTGGCGGCTCGGACAGAGCATCTCGGGCCGCGCGTCGGGTTCGTCGATGCACGACGAGAGCGACGTGGACGCGAGGGCGAGCACCCCCACCATGGCGGCGACGGCTCTCACTCGCCACCTCCGTTGCCGCCCGCGCCGCTCGCCATGCCGCCGGTGCCGCCGCCGGCGCCGCTCGCCGCCGATGACGAGGCGGCGGCGGGGTTGATCCCGCACTGCTCCTCGATGGGGATGGTCGCCCGCTCGACGAGGATGGCCCCCGCCGAGTCGCGACCGGCGCCGGTGCTCGTGTCGATGGTCGGATCTCGCTCCACCCGGTTCACCGACGCGAGCTTGTGACATGCGGCGCAAGAGCGCTCGCGCCCGATGAGCGAGCGCATGAAGCGGTTCCCCACCTGCACCGTGAGCGGGAAGGCAGCGTCGGGCCAGTCGTCCATGCGGACGAAGAAGTTGCCCGCCGCGTTCGTGCACGCCTTCTGCGACGCACCGGCCGCGTCGAACATCGTCACGAACACCCCTTGCACCGGGATGAGCTGGAAGGTGGCGGGGTTCTGCTCGTAGACGGTGCCACCGAACGCGAGCGGCGGGTCGGCCCCCTCATACTCGCTGTGGCAGAGCACACAGGGCTGGCCTCCGCGATGCAGCTCGCTCGGGCCCGCCGCGTCTTCGGGAGGCAGCGCGTCGAGCTTGTCCTCGGGGATGGGGTCGTAGCGACAGCCGACGACGGCAGCCAGCGCCAACGCGACGCTGAGCACGACACCGGCTCGGGGCAACGTGGAGAGCATCAGTCGAACTCCAGCTCCAGGGTGGAAGCAGTGAACAGTCCCCACTTCTCGAACAGGAACAAGTGGTCGAGGAACTGCGTGTACATGCCGTCGGCCGCCACCCCGAGGGCGAGCTCGTCGGTCACCTGCACGCGCAGCCCGAGCCCGCCGGTCACCGTGAAGAGCGGACCCAGCTCGCGATCCGAGGTGCGGAGGGCAGGGATCTGGTAGCCGGAGAGCGTGGGCACCGCCACGTACGAACGCTGCCAGAAGTCGACCGGCCCTTGCACGTGGAAGCGCGCGTGCGGCGTGAGGCGCAGCTGGGGGAAGGCCACCGCGTCACCTTTGCCCTCGGGGGTGTAGATGTCCCAGGGCAGGCGCACATCGGTGGTCGACGCCATCTGTCCCCAGCTGTCGATGTAGAGGCGCTCGTCGGCACGCAGCGTCAACGCGTCGAAGCGGTGGGCGATGCGGAGGAGCACCGCGTAGCGCTGGCGATCCGTGGGCAGCTGCTCGAGCGGCATCACGTCGAGGCGCGCCGCGGCCACCAGCTCGGGGGTGGCCGCGCGGGGGAGGTTCTCCACCACGCCCGACGAGAACATCGCCACGTGGCGGTACGGCTTGCTGGTGTCGCCGTCCTCGAGCTGGATGGTCCCCGCGATGACGCCGATGGTGGAACCGCTGAACACGATCGAGGTGCCGACGTTGATGGTGTGCTTGAGGATGTCGCGCGAGAACACGTCGAAGTCGGTGTCGGCGCGCCCGATCATGTCGAAGCCGAAGGCGTAGCCGACGAACGGCGACACCATCTTGTCGAGGAAGTCGCCGGTGACGTTGGCGCCCACGGTGCGGCCCACGTAGTCCGACTCATAGGAGAGGCTGGCCACCAGGCTGGGCGTCACTGGACCCACTTTGTAGCCGCCGTTGAGCGAGGCGCCGAAGCGCACGTCGTCGTAGCGGCGCGAGGCGGTGGTCACGATGTCGGTCGAGGCGGTGGTGATCACGTCGACGAGCGCCGCGGCGCCCACGTTCCAGCCATCGGTGGGCTGGGTGACGTTGAAGTACACGGCCGGCGACATCACGTCGACGTGGTCGGTGTCGTTGTAGCTGAACACCTCGAGCCCGGCGCGGTACGTCGTCGACTGCTTGGTGCCGAAGATGCGCTCGCACTCCTCCTTCTCCGTCGCCGTGCGCGCCTTCTTCAAACACGCCTGGTACGGGGTCACGTCGCTCCGCACCTCGAGATCGATCGTCTCTTTGCGCTGGAAGCGGATCTCCTGGCGAAACTCGTAGGGCTGTCCGCCGCGCTCGCCGGTCACCTCCACGACGGCCGTTCCGGGGTTGTGGGGGATCGGCTCCTTGGCCTTGTCTGTCGGCACCTCGGTGTTGTCGATCTTCACCACCACCTTGGCGATGCCGGACTGGATCTTCAGGCGGATCTTGGGGGTCTCCGCCTCGAGGAACTCGAGATATTCCTCGATCTCTTTCACGAGGGCGGCGTCGTCGCCGGCCGTGGCCAGCTCGAGCGCGGCGGTGGCGTCCTTCTTCGCCTCGAGCAAGAGGCCCCCCGCGTCTTGGCAGCGGGCGAGCATCAGCTTCCCGGCGGCATACTCCTCGATGCTCGTCGACACGATCATCGTCTGGAGGCACGCCTCCCAGTCGCCGCCGTCGAGCTGCTTCTTGGCGGCGCCGAGCGAGTCTTTCTGCTCCTCGGTGAGCGCGCCTTGCGCCTGGGGAGGCTTGGCGCCTTTGCCCGCGCCCACCTTGCTCTTGGCCTCGTCGAAGGCCGCCTGCACCGGGCGCGTGGTGTAGCGGTCGTCGGTCTTGGCGTCGGGGTCCTCGGCGAGCGCCCACTCGAAGCGGGTCTGGGCGTCGCCGAGCTTGCCCTTGAGACCCAGCGCGTAGCCCTGCGCGAGGTACACGTCGGCCTTGGTCTTGTTGTCGCAGCCGTCGGCGAGGCACAGCTTCTGCGCCTTGCCGAGCTTGTCGAGCGCGCCGTCGTAGTCGCGCTTGCGCGTCTGGTCGAGCGCCTGATCCACCAGATCGCTCGCCGCGTCGTCGGCCTGCGCCCACGCCGGCGCGGCCACCGCGAGCAGGGCGCCGGTGAGGAGCGCCCCCACCACCCGCCACCTTCGCATCAGTTCTGAGGTGCGCCGCACAGGATCCACTCCGCGATGTCCTGGAGCTGAGCTTGGTTGAGCGGATCGGAGTCGACCGTCTCGCTGGGCTTGGGCATGGGCGAGCCGCACCCGCCGGTGAACTCCTTGTCGGGTCCGACGAACTCGTTGTCCACGTCGCTCGCGAACTTGAGGTTGCACATGAGGTGGCTCAGCTCGGGGTGACAGCCCACGATGTACGGGCGCCCGCCCACCAGCTGGTAGTCGATCATGCTGAGGTACGCCTCCGAGGGGCTGTTCGGCGGCATCCGCAGCCCGCCCGCGCCGTCGGCGTGGCACTCGGCGGCGGTGCACGCCCCGCTCGGCACCGCGCCCCCGATCGGGGCGTTGAAGATGTTGGGGAAGATGTCGTTCGACCAGCTCACGACGCACGCCCCGTTCACCTCGCACGGCAGCACCACGTCTTGAGGACGCTCGGGGATCCCTCCCGCCACGCGCGCAGGATCGCCGTAGTTGACGTCCTCCTCGGTCGCGCAGCCGGCGCCCAGCGCCGTCAACACGGTCACGAGAGCCATCAGCGTGCTATCGGCCCCGTTCCTCACTTCAGCCGGCAAGACTAGTACACCCGCCCTCAAGTTCGAAGGGGGTACAGCCCCACAAAGCGAAGCGGCCGCCCCCAGAGGAGACGGCCGCCCGCGCAGCGTGGTTCGACGAGGCTAGTTGCCGCCGGCGCCGCCGGTGCCGCCGCCGGCGCCACCGCCGCCCATCACGCAGATGCCGGGGTCGTTCCCGTCGCACTCGTCGCCCCCGTTGTCATCGCAGGGCAACCCAATCGCAGCCGGTGCACCATCGATGCATACACCGCTGGCGTTGCAACGGTCGCTCGGGTTGCAGTCGGGCTGGTTGGGCGTCCCGAGCGCCTCGGCGCACAGGGTGCCCGCCGGCTGAAACGTGTCGATGCACGTCAGCGAGGTCCCGTTGCACGTGTCCACGACGTCGCAGACGGCGCTGTCGCCGGCGTTGAGCTGATCGCACACGTGGGTGTTGGGCATCGGCGCGCAGGTGGTGCCGGTGCCGCTACAGTTCCCCGAGTTGCAGCTGCCGTCGCCTACGACGGCCGCGGTGCAGTCGTTGCCCGGATCCTGACCGGCGGGGACGGTCGTGCACACGCCCAAGGTGCCGGCGAGGCCACAGAACTGGCAGGTCGAGCCGCAGTTCGTGTCGCAGCAGTAGCCGTCACGACAGTTGGCGTTGCCCACGCACTCCGCGTCCGCCGCGCAGGTGTTGCCGGCGCCTGGGGCCTTGTCGGCCGCGCAGCGCGAAGGATCGGCCCCCGTGTTGCACCAGCGATCGGTGGGGCACTCCCCGTTGGCGGCGCACTCCACGCAGACGCCTGCGGGGCCGGAGCCGCCGCCGCCGCCGGCGCCGGAGGTGTCGCACACGAAGCTGAGGCAGTCGGTCGCTACCTCGCAACCCTCGGTCTCGACGCACGGCGCGCAGGGACCACCGCACTCGTTGCCGGCCCCGTCGTCGAGCCCCGTCTCGCCGTTGTTGAGCACGCCGTCGGTGCAGGACGCGGGGATGCAGACCCCGCTGCTGCTGCAGAGATCTTCGCCGTCGCAGTCGTTCTCGTCGATGCACTCGACGCAGTTGCCGTTGCCGTCGCAGATGTCGGCCTCGGCGCTGGCGCCGTCGTCGCACATCTCGCGGGCCGCCGCGTTGATGAAGCCGCACTCGTCGCCCACACAGCCTGGGGCGCGACAGTCTTCGGTGGTGCCGGGGCAGTCCTCGTCGACGCAGCCGTTGCCACCCCCGCCCTGGTTGCCTACCCCACCGCCGCCCGCGGTGCCGCCGGTGCCGCCGGCGCCGCCGGCGCTCGTCTGGTTGATCTTGGTGCGATCGACGGCGGCGATGAGCTCACAACCGGACGCGCCGTAGATCGCCCACCCAAGAAAACCGGCTGCCGCGGCGGCCGGAAGAAGCGTTTCCCACTTGAACTTTGGCATGACTGACAATCCCTGCTTCCCAAGCTAACAGATTTAGAACTTCCAGGTCGCGGCAACACCACCCCCGGTGGGACCCGCATACGGAACCACCAGCGGCTTGGCCGAGCCCGCCTCCGGTTCGTCGTCGCCGCTGAACAGCAGCACCGCGCCGGTGATGCCGAAGGTGAGGGCCACGCCGAACGACATGTCGGCGATGAGCGCGGCGCGCTCCGCGTCGTCCGCGTTCTCGGTGGTGGGCGCGTCGTCGAAGTCGCTCTTCGCGCCGAGCGCCATCACCCCGAACACGGTGCCGAGCACGATGCCGGCGCCGGCGATGCCGAGCGTCACGTAGGCGGGGATGTTCGACCGCCCCTCCGGCTCGGGCTCGGGCTTGGGCTTGGGCGTCTCCTTGGGCGCCGGTGGGGGCGGCGCGGGCTTCGCCACCGGCACGAGCGCGATGGGCACCTCCTTGGTCTCGTTGCCACCGAGGGTCACCACCTCGGTCTTCGGCTGGAAGCCGTCGGCGGTGAGGATCACGGTGTGCTCACCGGCCTTGAGCTCCACGGTGTTGCCCTCGAGCTTGGCGCCGTCCACCGTGATGGAGAGGTTGGGCGCGTCCGCGGGGGTGACCGCGATGGTCAGCTTCGACGGCATCGTGGCCTCGAGCTCGGCGACGCGGTTGTTGGCGACCTCGAGCCGATCCTCGTACTTCTCGCCGGGGTCGGACGCGATGAACGCCTTGTAGGCGGCCACCGTCTCGGCCGGATCGCCGAGCTTGTCGGTCGTCTCGGCGATCTTCCACTTCGGCGCGGCGCCGGGCCACGTCGCGTCGGCCTCTTTGAACTTGGCGAGGGCCTCGGCCCACTTCTCTTGGTCGAAGAGCTTGTTGCCCTCCCCGTAGAGCTTGCCTGCCAACTTCTTCTTGGCTGCTTCGTCCAGCTCCTTGGTCTTGGTGGGCTGTTGGGCCCACGCGACGCTAGGCGCGGAGGCCGTGGCCACCATGCCGGTGAACAAAGCCACCGCGAACAGGCTCGCCAGCCGGCTGCGTGTCGTGAACATCGAGAAAACCCCTTGGGTAGATGAGGACCGATCGGAGTCGGATTCCTCCCGTTGATACCGTGGCCCCAATGCGCGCTTCAAGCTTCGCGCGGCAAAACTTTCTGCGCGGTTGGGCAAGTCCTACCTTTGTACACCTCAGCTGGCGAGCGTTGGGCGAGCGCGACACCGTGACGTCACCCTCTGCTCACCTCGATCTCATCTCGCCGCCCCACGGTCAGCGAGACCGCTTTCCCTTGCGCGCGCGCTGCTTCTTGCCTGCAGCCCGAGGCGAGGTCGGCGCAAGAGCGCCCTTCGTTCCCCTCTCCTTGGCGCGCGATCGCTTCTCCGGGGCCGCCACGCGGGCCGCCTTGGGTGCAGCCTTCGGGTCCGCCTTCGCGCCCGGCTTCGCGTCGGCGTCGGCCGCGTCCGCCTCGTCGTCGGCCGCAGCGTTTGTCTCGTCTGCTTCGTCGGCGTCGTCGTCGGCCGCCTCGTCGTCGGCCGCGTCTGATTCGCTCGCCGCGTCGTCGGCCGCCTCGTCGTCGGCCACCTCGTCGTCGGCCACCTCGCCCTCGCCGGCGTCCTCGTCGTCTGCTTCGTCGTCGTCGTCGTCGTCTTCGCGCTCAGCCGTCGCCGAGAGCTCCGCGGGCAGCCCGAGCGACATGGCGGCGTCCGGGTGGGCGGCCGCGGCGTTGTCGTAGATCACGTAGGCCGCACACACCGCCAGCGCGCTCGCGAGGCCGATGAACTGCGACGTCGACAGCGCCATGAGCTCGGGCTGCGCGAACTGCTCGGGGCGCAAGATCACGGCGAACACGACGGCAGGCACGAACGCGCCGATCTGCGCCACGCGCCGGAGCGTCGGGTGCTCGATCATCCGCGCGAAGCTCACCGCGAAGCCGGCCGCGAACAGCGCGAGGCACAGCGGGATGTACACGTGCTCGGCGAAGGCCCCTGGCACGTTCCCGCGCTCGGGGTCGTCGCGCAGGATCTCGAGGAGAAAACGGGCCAACCCGTAGGCGAAGGTGGCGATGAAGAAGATTTGCCCCCTGAACCGCTGCTTCCGACGCGCGAGCAACAACAAGGCGAGCAGCGAGATGCCGGCCAGCGACTCGTAGATCTGCGTGGGGTGCACCGGCAGCGACTCCTGCGCGGAGGCCGCGATGAGCTTCCGGTTCCAGTGCTCGGCCCACGCCGGCGACCCCTCGGCCTCCCCGGGGAGGGTGCCCGGCGGCCAGTGGGGAAAGGTGCCGAGGCGCTTCAGCCACTCGGGGGCGGTGGCCTCCAGCGGCTTGCCATAGTCGCAGCCGAAGAGGTAACAGCCGACGCGCGTGATCGCGAGGCCCGAGGCCAAGCTCGGCACCGCGACGTCGGCCCACGGGAGCAAGCGCATGCGGTGGCGCTTGAGATAGGCCCAGCTCGCCACGAAGCCGCCGAGGAACCCGCCGTAAACGACCAGCCCCCCGGTCTGCATCGAGAACACGTCGCCGATGCTGTGAAACTCGTCGAGGTTGGTGACGACGTACAAAAGGCGCGCCCCCACCACCGCGAGGATGGCGGTGATGACGTAGTTGTTGGCCATCTGCTCGCGAGGGAGGCCGTCGCGCTCGGCCAGCCCGAGCGTGAGGTACCAGCCCACGACCAACGAGATCCCGAGCATCACGCCGTAGCTGTAGATGGGGACGGAGCCGAGCTTGCCGAAGTAGGGCACCCACTCAGGCATGGGAATGCGAACGAGGATCGGGTGCATGTCGCGTTTCCCTTACGTTGGGTTCCTCGGCCGGGCAAGCCCTGCGCTATGATCGGCGGAGTGGTCCGTGAGGGTTCGAGCGCGGGGGGAGCAGTCATGACGACCTCCGTCTTGACGATGTCGGAGCCGACGACGCGCCTCGCCTTTGGTGCCGTCGCCCCGCGGGCGCTCGCACCACTCGCCATCGCGACGCTCCCACTCCTCGGCGCCTGCGTGCCGGAGGGTCCTCCGACCACCCGCGAGGAGCGCGCGCTGCCCGCGCCATCGTGGGTGCCCACCGTGCGCGACGTCGATCCGATGCTCGACGGGACATTTCGCGACGCGTTCGATCGCCCGGCCCTCGGACCGAGCTGGCGCGCGCTCTCGGGTCGGTGGCAGCTGATCGACGGCGAGCTCTGTGGGCGGGCCGCTCGGAACCAGGGCGTGTGGTTGCGCCGACGTCTCCCGCCCAACGTGCGCATCGCCTTTGACGCGCGGGCGGACGACGAAGAGGGCGATCTCAAGGTGGAGGTGTTCGGCGACGGCAAGAGCGGCGCGAGCGGCACCACCTACGACGACGCGTCGGGCTACGTGCTCATCTTCGGTGGCTGGCAGAACCAGAAGCACGTGCTCGCGCGCGGCGACGAGCACGGCGACGACCGCCTGGTGTCGCTGATCGCGGCGGACGGCGACTCGCTGCGCACGCGAGCGGTACAACCTCACCGCGCCTATCGTTTTCGCATCGAACGAGAGGGCGGCGACACGCTACGCTGGTTCGTCGACGACGAGCTCATCCACGAGCTCGTCGACGACGATCCGCTCAGCGGGACGGATCACGATCACTTCGGTTTCAACAACTGGAATGCCCCAGTGTGCTTCGACAACTTGGAGGTCAGCCCCCTGTGAGGGGCGGCTGTGAGGGAGGCTGAGCGCGGCGCATGGACAACCGCGAAGTAGCCCAGATGGTCGATGACCTCGAGCCCAAGGTGGAGCGCCTCAAGTCGCTCTACCAACAATACTTCATGGGCATCGAGAAGACGCCGCCCGCGATCCTGCGGCGCGACGTGGATCGCGTCATCTACCAGCTGCGGCGCCAGCGGCTCCAGAACACGGCGACGCGCTACAAGTTCCAGGCGATCGTCCAGCGGCTCAACACCTACCAACAGTACTGGCAGCGGATCATGCGCCAGATCGAGAACGGCACGTACAAGCGCGACATCCAGCGCGCGGCCGCCCGCTTCGGCAAAGACGAGGTGCTCCTCGCCGGCGGGCGCGACGCCGAGCTGGCGCTGCGCGACATGGACGACGAGTCGGTGCCGGTGGTCTGGGAGCTCTCCGACGAGCCCTCCGAAGGAGAGGCCTACCCGGCCGGGGCCCGCGGAGGGCGAGCGCTGCCGGGGGTGTGGACCCTCCCCGAAGACCCGGGCGCCTACGATGGCTTCGGCGACACGGCGACGACGGGGGCCCAGGGCTACGATCCCTACGCGGGCGGCTCCACGAACCACGACACGGGAGCACAAGCGAGCGCGGGTTACGATCCGGCAGCCTACGCGGCCTACGTGGAGCAGCAGCGCGCCTACGAAGAGCAGCGACGCGCCTACGAGCGCGAGCTTCGTGCGTACGAGGAGCGCAAGCGCGCCTACGAAGAGTACCAGCGGCAACAGGCCGCGCTCGCGACGCGAGGTCAGCCCGTCGTGAGCTCGGCGGGCCCGCTCGCCGCGCCGACCCACGCCGCGCCGACCCACGCCGCGCCGACCCACGCCGCGCCGACCCACGCCGCGCCG
>CAYOAL010000063.1:0-52498 GCA_964401935.1 uncultured Polyangiaceae bacterium | reverse complement strand
CGACGGCCGAGGGCGCGGCGCTCGGCGGCGGCGGCTTGCTCGCGCCTGTGGACCTAGAGCGGAGCCCCCCGCTTTTGCCCGAGCGCGCATCGGGAGCTCCTCATGCAGCTCGATTCCGCGAATCCCGACCCTCACCGGGTGGGTGAGCGAAGAGAGCATCTCCTGTGCCGCTCGAGACCGGGGCGAGCGGTGGTCTTGGTGGCGGCTTGGGTTGAGGCCGGCGACCTGTTGAACGCTCGTCGGGGCGCTGGCGGCCAAGTGCGCGGCGAGAGCGCCCGAGTCCTTCTCCGTCTGCGCTCGAGCTTTCGGCGTGGCCATGCACGGCGGTAGCCCGGCGACGGCCGATGCGCTAAATCCTCCCGACGTGTGCGCGCAACCCATCCCGCTGCTCGATCCCGCTTTCGTGCGCGAGCTGGAGGCGCTGCGCCGGCGGATGGAGATTCGTGCCCGCTCGGGTGCCGCCGGCGAGCACCTCGCGAAGCGGCGCGGCGGCAGCGCGGAGTTTCACGAGCATCGTCCCTACGCGGCCGGCGACGATCTGCGCCGCATCGACTGGGCAGCCTACGCGCGCTCCGGCGAGCCGGTGGTGAAGGTGTTCCGAGCCGAGGAAGACGTGGTGGCGCGCCTGCTCTGCGATGCGTCGGCCTCGCTCGAGTTTGGTGACCCACCGAAGATCGACGTCGTGAGGCGCCTGGCCGCGGCCATCGGCTACCTCACCCTCGCAGAGTCGGAGCGGGCGCAGCTCATCGTCACCGCCTCGGGGGCCACCCAGGACCACCTCCCGAGCCGCGGTCGGGGCGGCCTCCCCGCTCTGCTCCGGCACCTCGACACGATCCAGACCCGAGGGACCACCGATCTCGGCCGGGCGGTGGACGCGGTGGTGCGGAAGAGCGCTCGCCCCGGGCTGTTGGCGGTGCTCAGCGACTTCTTCGATCGCGGCCCGGTGCTGAGCGCGCTCGGGCGGGCGGTCGCGCGCGGACACGACGTGCTCCTCGTGCAGGTGGTGGCCCCCGAAGAGGAAGAGCCGGCCTACGACGGCGACTGGCTCCTCGAGGACGCCGAGACCGGCGAGACGGTGGAGCTCACGATGGATCCAGCGGCCCTCGACGCGTACCTCATGCGCTTCACCGGCCTCTGCGAGGAGCTGCGGGCGTGGGCACGCCGGCACGGCGCCACCTACGTGAGAGCACGAACGGACGAGAGCCTCGACGAGACGGTGCGCCGGATCGTCTTCCGCGCGGTGGATTGAGGTGAACGTGCCAGTCGACCTCTTGACCCCCAAGGCCCTCTGGCTGCTCGCCCTGCTGCCGCCGCTGATCGTCCTTTACATCCTGAAGGTGAAGCGCGCACGCCTCCGCGTCGCCTCCACCTGGCTGTGGGCGGAAGCCCGCCGCGATCTGATGGCCCGCTCGCCGTTCAAGCGGCTCATCGTGCAGCTCCCTCTCATCCTGCAGGCGCTGGCCCTCATCGCGCTCGCCGTGGCCGCCGCGCGGCCGGCCACCGTCGGCAAGGCGCTCGTCGGCGACCACCTCGCCATCATCGTGGACACCAGCGCCTCGATGTCGGCGCTCGACCCCAAGACGAACAAGCCTCGCATCGAGCTCGCGCGCGCGGCGGCGCACGAGCTGGTGCGGAGCCTGCCGCCGGGGAGCGACGCGATGATCCTCGACGCGGGTCGGGACACGCGCGTGGCGCTGCCGCCGGATCGCGACACGCGTCGCATGCACGACGCGATCGATCGGCTGGTCGCGCGCGACGTGGAAGGGGATCTCGCGAGCGCCATCGCCCTCGCCGTCAACCGCCTGAAGCAGGTGGGCGGACAGCGGCGCATCATCGTGGTCACCGACGGCAACCTGGCGCGGCCCGCTCCCATCGAGTCGGCGACGGTACCGCTCGAGCTCGTGCGCGTGGGCGAGCCCGTGGACAACGCAGGGATCGTGCGCGTCGACGTGCGCTCTGGCGAAGATCCGGTGCTCGACAAGGAGCAGGTGCAGGCGTTCCTCCTCGTCGGCAATTTCGGCAAGGCGCCGCGCGAGCTCTACGTGACGATGCGCCAGCACAACGCCTCCGACGTGCTCGCCTCGCGCAAGGTCACCGTCGCCCCCGGCGAACGCTTGCCGGTGGTGCTCACGTTCTACCCGGCCGAAGGCGACTACGGCTCCCCGCTCGTGTTCGACATCTCCCCGCAAGACGCAATGCCGGTGGACGACGTGGCCTTCGGGCGGGTGCCGGCCGGCCAGAAGCTCCCCATCTACCTCGCGTCGGCAGGGGAGGAGTCGCCGTGGCTCCTCAGGTCGCTCGTGAGCGACGAGCGCACCGAGCTCCGCGCTGGCAGCGTGAGCGAGCTCGTGGCGATGGAAGGCGTGCCCCAAGACGCCTTCGTGGTGATCGACGGCGCCTGCCCCGCCGACGCGCCGGGCGGCGACCTCCTCATCGTGAACCCGCCCGAGGGCGACTGCTACGGCACCACCGTGGGAGCGACGGTGGAGGAGCCGACCATCACCTCCTGGGAGCACGCCGACGTACGCCTCCGCTTCCTCACGCTCGAGGGGATCTTCGTAGCCAAGGCCCGCCTCCTCCGCCCGAGCAGCGCCAAGCAGGAGCTGATCCGCACCGATCAGGGGGTCATCGCGGCCGACATCTCCACCAGCTCGCGCACGATCACCCTCCTCGGCTTCGACGTCGGCGAGACCAACTGGCCGCTCCGAGCCTCCTTCGTCCTGTTCGTGCGAAACCTGATGGAGCAGGCACGCCGCCACCGCTCGAGCGGCGTGAGCGGCCCCGCCATCGCCGGTGAGCCGATGCGGATCGCCCTCCCCGCCACGGTGAGCGAGGCCAAGGTGGAGCCGGTCGGCGCCGAGCCGTTCACCGTGAAGGTGGCCGGTGGGCTCGCCATCGTCCCCGAGGTGCACCACGTGGGCCTGTTCCGCGTGTTGTGGGAGGAGCCGCAGCCCGGTCAGCGCTGGATCCCGGTGAACCTCACGTCGCTCGAGGAGAGCGATCTCACGCGCGAGCCGGTAGACACCCTCGGCCCCGACGTGCAGATCACCGCCGCCGCCGACAGCGTGGAGGCTCACCACGAGTGGGGCTTCGTCCTCGCGCTCCTCGCGCTCGCCCTCATCGTATTCGACGTGTGGTATCTCACCCGTCCACGGCGCACGCAGCTCGCCGGCGAGCGACCCAAGCCCCCCGCCCGTCCGAGCGACCAAGCCGGGCGCGCTGCGCACGGCGCCGCCTCCCCCCCCACCGCGGCCCCCGCCGGCGCCGACGCGGAGGCCACGTGATCCCCGCGTCGGTGCGGCCCTTCGTGCCCTACATCGCGCTCGGGATCGGCGTGCTCCTCACCCTCCTCTGCACCGTCTACGCGATCCGGCGTGGTCGGCTCCGGCGCCGACCCGCGCTCCTCACCGGCATCGTGGTGGCCGCGCTCCCTGCCCTCTACATGGGCCTCGTGTGGACGCGCCTCGTGCCCGAGTCGTACCTCCGACTCGCGCGGCCTTGGGCCACCGGCCTCGGCCTCGCGGCGATGCTCTACGCCGCCCTCCGCCTCGGCCAGCATCAGCAGCGGATGAGCGCGGTGCGGAGCTTCCTCTCCGACGCGCTGGTGAGCATCGCCATCATCGCCGCCGCCCTGGCCGCTGCGGGACCCGAGCTCGGCAAGCCGCTCGACCGCCTGGCGGTGATCACCATCGTCGATCGCAGCCGCTCCATCGAGCTGGTGCCGAACGCGGACACGATGGTGAAGCGCAACCTCTCTTTCGCCGAGGAGGGGATGCGGGAGCACGACGTGATCGGGAGCGTGGTGTTCGGCGCCGACGCCGCCACCGAGACGCCGACGCGCGGGCGCGACACGCCTCCGTCCGTGCAAGAGGTGCAGATCGGGCGGGACGGCACCGACATCGCAGCTGGCATCAAGCGCGCTCTCGCCGACATCCCCCCCGACAGCGCCGCGCGCCTCGTGCTTCTGACCGACGGCGTCTCCACTCGTGGGGACGTGATGGCGGCGGCGGCGGCGGCGGTGGCGAGCGAGATCCCGATCGACTTCGTGCCCCTCGAGCAGAAGAGCCTCCCCGACGTGCGGGTCACCTCCTTCCGCGTCACGCCGCGCGCGTCCGAGGGCGAGACCATCGCGCTGCGGGTGGTCGTCGCAGCGCCCAAGGACGGCGAGGTCGAGCTTCGCATCAAGCAGGATGGTCAGCTCGTCAAGAAGGTGACGGCGGCGGTGAAGGGCGGCGAGGACGTGGTGCGCATCCTCATGCCCGCCCCTGGCTCGGGGCTGCATCGCTTCGACGTGGAGGTCACCGCCAAAGACCCGTCGATGGATGCGAACGCCGAGGACAACGTGGCGTCGGCCTTCATGCGGGTCCGTGGGCCGGCCCGAGCCCTCGTGCTCGACGGGGACGCCGGCGCGACGGCGTTCGTCGCCGCCGCGCTGCGGGAGGCGAAGTTCAACGTGGACGAGGGATCGACCAGCTCGGTGCCGGCCGACATCGGCGGCATGGCCGCCTACGACCTCATCCTCATCGGCGACATCCCGGCCAAGGATCTGCACCCGTCGCAGATCGAGGCCATGGCCAACTACGTGCGCAAGCTCGGCGGAGGGCTCATCCTCACCGGCGGCGACCGCAGCTTCGGCCCCGGCGGCTGGGGCAAGACCCCCATCGAGGAGGTGTCCCCCGTCTCGTTCGACCTGAAACAAGAGCGCCGCCGCGCCAGCCTCGCGGAGGTGATCGCGATCGACATCTCGGGCTCGATGGCGATGTCGGTGGGCGCTCACACCAAGCTCGAGCTCGCCAACGAGGCGGCCGCGCGCTCCGCAAAGCTCCTCGGGCGCGGAGATCAGCTCGGGGTGGTGCACGTCGACACCGCGCCCAACTGGGCGGTGCCGCTAGGCCCGGTGGTCGACAAGGCCGCCATCGAGCAGGCGATCCGGAGCGTGGGGCCGGGCGGCGGCGGGATCCTGGTCGACGTGGCCCTCCAAGAGGCCTACGGGGCGCTCCGGAAGACCAACTCCAACCTCAAGCACGTGATCCTCTTCGCCGACGGCAGCGACGCAGAGAACATCACCCCCACGGTGCAGGGCTGGGTGTCGAGCGCCATGTCGGCGGGCATCACCACCAGCTGCGTGTCGCTCGGCCGCGGCCACCACAGCGGCCTGCTCGAAGATCTGTCGCGACGCGGAGGCGGGCGCTTCTACATGGTGGACGACGCGGCGCGCCTCCCCGCCGTGTTCGCGCAGGAGACGGTGCTCGCGTCGCGGTCGTCGCTCGCCGAGCGGCCGTTCCGAGCCTCGGTATCGGTGAAGTCGGAGGTCATCGCCAACATCGACTTCGGCGCCGCTCCCGAGCTCCTGGGCTACGTGGTCACCATCCCCAAGCCGCGCGCCACCGTGTCGCTCATCGGGCCCGACTCCGATCCGGTGCTCGCCTTCTGGCCCATGGGCGTCGGTCACGCCGGCGCGTTCACGAGCGATCTGAAAGACCGCTGGGGCGAGGAGTGGACCAAGTGGGATGGGGCGGCGCGGCTCATCGCGCAGCTCGCCCGCCATGTCGCGCGGCAGGGCGACGACAACCGCGTGCGCCTCGAGGCCGACGCCTCCGGCGGTGAGCTCCGGCTCCAGGCCACGGTGGTCGACGACGACGGGCGGCTGCAGTCGTTCCGCCGCCTCAAGGTCAGCGTGTCCGGCCCCGATGGCTTCGAGCGCGAGGTGCCCCTCGAGGCGGCGGGGGCCGGCACCTACGCCGCCGCGGTGCCCCTCAACCGCCCCGGCGCCTACATCGCCGTCGCCAAAGACGACGAAGACGGGGTGCCCGTGGCCACCACTGGCGCGGCCCTCCACGCCGGCGAGGAGCTCCGGCCCACGGGGACCGATCTCGCCACGCTCCAGCGCATCGCGGAGCTCACCGGCGGCAAGCGCCGCGACACGCTCGCCGGCATCTTCAACGACCGCGCTTCGCTTCGTTTCGCCTACCGCGACATCACGCTCTATGTGCTCATCGTGGCCGCCTCCGCGCTCCTGTTGGCCGTCGCCGCCCGGCGCCTCTCCATTCCCCAGGCCGCCTATGGCTGGATCGGCCGCGCCGTGAGCTGGCGTCCGTGGCGAGCCGCGCGCCTCGACCCGGCCCCCGGCGGAGCCACCGCCCAAGCCACCCTCGAGCACCTCCTCAAGGCCAAGCAGCAGCCCTCCGAGCGCCACGAGGGCCGGCCTGCACCAGCGGCGAGCCGGCCCGCTCCTCCCGCCCCGCACACGCCCCCACCACCCGGGGCTCTCGGCGCCGCGAACCCCACCGCGAGGTCGGAGCCGGCGACGATGGCCGAGCGCCTCGCCGCGCAGCGCCGCGACGGCGGCCCTCCCCCCGCCGCCGACCCGCGCGCCGACAACGACCGGCGCCCCAACAACCCCGGCGTGAGCCCCACCGGCCCCGCCTCCCAACGCCCCGGCGCTCCCCCCTCGTCCAACCGACCGCTGACCGCCGCGGAGATCCTCCTCCAACGCCGCAAGGGCCGCCGCAAGTAGCGCATGACGAGCCGGCAGTGGATACACTTCGAGACGCGTAGCGCTGGCCTGCGCGGCTGAGGAAGCTCCCATGAGCGACGCACCTGTTGTCGATTCAACCCCCGCGCACCGCCCGTTCGACCTCGATCTCCTCGGCGGTGTGAACGCGCTGCGAGCGCTCATCGACGAGGTGCTCGCGTGCGGCGAGCTCGCAGAGCGCCTCTTCCGGGAAGGAGCAGCCGCGCGCGCGATCCTCAAGCCAGATCGGAGCCCGTTGACCGAGGCGGACGAGGCGGTCGAGCGGCGGCTGCGCGCCTACGTGGGCCGCACCTTCCCCCAGGCCGCCTTCCTCGGCGAGGAGACGGGCAGCGGCGGCGAGCGTGAGGCGCCGCTAAGGTTCCTCGTCGATCCCATCGACGGGACGCGCTCGTTCGTGCGCGGTGTCCCCAGCTGGTCGGTACTCGTTGGCGTGGAGCACCACGGCGTGCCCGTCGTGGGCGTCGCGTTCATGCCTGGCGTCGGCGATCTCTACGTGGGCGTGGTGGGCGAGGGGTCACAGAAGAACGGGCGCCCCGCGCACCCGAGCCGCATCGACAGCCTCGCGACCGCAACCGTCTGCCACGCCATGATCGGACACTTCGCCGAGGCGGGAGCGAGCGCACTCCTCGATCGCATCGCCCATGGCACCCACACCCAACGCGGCACCCACGACTTCGACGGCTTCCGCCAGGTGATCGACGGGCGCGCCGAGGCGATGATCGATCCCGGCGCGGCGCCCTGGGATCTCTGTGCCCCTGCCGCCATCCTCGCCGCCGCCGGAGGCCGGCTCACCTCGCTCGGCGGCAGCGACGACCTGTATCTAGACGGCGGCGTCGCCTCGAACGGCCACGTGCACGGGGCCCTGCTCACGCTGCTCGCGGGCCCTTCCCGAGACGCTTCAGCGTGATGCGAAGGCCTGTCACCACCGTCGCCACCGTCCCCGCGGCCGCGATCGGCAGCACCCAGGGCAACAGCCCCAAGAGCGCCGCCACGAGGAACGCAAACACGAAGAAGTCGCGCTTGGTCACGTAGCGCGCGGCCTGGTTCAGCGCCGCCCACCAGCCCGCACGCGCCTCGTGCTGCCCCACGTCGAGCGCGTAAAAGTCGCCGCTCCCGAGGCGGATGAGCTCCGCGTAGTAGAGGGCCATCGTGACGAGACTCCCGCTCACCGCCGCCACCCCCGTGTAAGGCAGCCACGAGGGCAGCGTGGGCAGCTGAAAGGCCGCGTAGGTCACGCCAGCGTAGAACGACGTGTTCGCGAGATCGTCGCACACCGTGTCGAGCCACTGCCCCAGCTTCGAGTGTTGAAACCGCACCCGCGCGAGCTCGCCGTCCACCCCGTCGAGCACCGAGTTGGCCTGGAGGAGCGCCGCCCCCGCCACCATCGCGCCGTAGCTCGCCTGCGCCGTCACCGCCGCCGCCACCGCGCCGAGCACCGCCGTCGCGAGCGTGATGACGTTGGGCGAGAGGCTCGTGTCGACGAGGCGCTTGGACACGAAGATCGAAATGTGCCGGTTGAGGTGGCGCGACACGATCCCGTCCACCGGCTTGCGGCAGCCCTCGAACAGCTCGTCCACGATGCGCCGCTCCGACGCGGCGTCGTCGGCGCGCACCACCCAACCCTCCTCGAGCGGCGCGAGCGCTTCGTAAACCTCGGGAGCGCTGGCCAGCGCGCGAGCCGTCTCGGCGCCGAGCACGAAGGGACCGAGGCCCGTGGCCACCACCGCGCGCACCTCGCGTCCCTCGCGCGCGTGCGCCACGAGCGCCGCGTACACCTCGCGCTGAGCGACCGCGACCGCGGGCACCACCACCGCGTGCTCGTCCCCCTCCCCGGCCAACACCTCGGCGAGGGCCGCGAGCGAGGTCGCCCCACGCACCGCGACCGGCACCGCCAGGCGGCGATCGCTGAGCACGCTCCGGCCGCGCCCCGGCTCGTCGGTGAGGAGCTCGAGCCGCGTCACCCCCGCCCGGGCGAGCTCGAGCAGCGCGCGAAGCGCCAGCGGAAGCCCGGCCACCTGCTCGAACGAGCGGCCCCCGTCCCCGAAGGCGACGACGATCCCGACCGGTTGGGATGCACGCTTCACCCCCAGGCACTTAGTAATATGCTGGCGCGATGACCAGCGCCCTCATCCTCGCCGCCGGCCTCGGGAGCCGCCTCAGCCCCCTCACCGCCGATCGGCCGAAGGCGCTGGTGGAGGTGAACGGGACACCGCTCCTCGCTGGCCTCCTCGCCGCCTGTGCCGCCGCCGGCCTCGAGGAGGCGGTGGTGGTGACCGGCTGCCTCGCCGAACGCATCGACGCGTGGCTCGGTGAGCACCCGCAGCCCCTCCCGGTGCGCACCGTGTTCAACGAGGCCTTCGCCAGCCTCGGCAACGCGTGGTCGGTGGCGGTGGCGCGCGAAGCGCTCGCGGGCCGCACCTTCCTCAAGCTCGACGGCGACCTCGTGCTCGATCCGGCGATCCTCGTCGGACTCGCGGCCCACCCCGGCTCGGCCCTCGCCCTCGACACCCGGGCGACGCTCGACGAGGAGGCGATGAAAGCCAGCGCGAGCGGAGGGCGCATCACCGCGCTCGGCAAGTGGCTCGCCCTCGCCGACGCGAGCGGGGAGTCGATCGGGGTGGAGAAGATCGCGGCTCTCGACGGGCCCGCGGTGTTCGACGCGCTCGAACGCATCGTGGCGCACAAGCCCAACGCCTACTACGAAGACGCCTACCACGAGCTGCTCGTCGCCGGCGCGCTCACGCTCGGCGCCTACGACATCGGCGGCGCGCGCTGGGCAGAGATCGACTCCATCGCGGATCTGGCCCACGCCGAGCAGCTCTTCGGGTGAAGGCCGTCGCCTCCGGCCGACGAGCGACCTCAATCGCAACGCTGTGAGCTGCTTGTCGTGGCAACTCCCGACGGCGAGACTATGTTCCTCGCGCCGTGACGGAGAACAATCGCGCTGGAGGGGACCCCGAGGTCCGTAAGAAGCTTGGCCTCGACGGGGAGAGACGCGGCCGCCGCTGGCTCCGGCGCGCGGTGATCCTGCTCGCGCTCGGCGGCGTGGTCGCCGCCATCGTCAGCTGGCGGATCCGCGCCAAGAAGGGCGACCGAACGGACTACGTCACCCAAGCCGTGAAGCAGGGCGACCTCCAGGTGACCGTGAACGCCACGGGGAGCCTCGACGCGCTCGAGACCGTCGACGTGGGCGCGGAGGTGTCGGGCCGCATCCGCAAGGTGCTCGTCGACTACAACGACGCGGTGAAGGAGGGGCAGGTGCTCGCCGAGCTCGACACCGAGCAGCTCGACGCGCGCCTGCGCCAGGCCCAGGCCCAGCTCCGGTCGGCCAAGGCCTCCGAGAACGCAGCCCGCGCCACCGCCAAGGAGGCCACGCAGGCGGCCAACCGCGCCACCGATTTGGCGCAACGTGGCCTCATCTCGCAGGCCGCGCTCGAGTCTGCGCTCGCCAGCGCCGAGCGCGCGCGCGCCAACGTGAGCGCCGCCGCCGCCCAGACCGCCATCGCCCACGCCTCGCTGCTCGACGCGCAGCAGATCCGCGAGCGCGGCACCATCGTGTCGCCCATCGCGGGTATCGTGCTCGCCCGCAACGTGGAGGCCGGACAGACGCTCGCCTCCAGCTTCCAAGTGCCGGTGCTGTTTCGCATCGCCCGCGACCTCAGCCAGATGAAGCTCAGCGTCGCCATCGACGAGGCCGACGTGGGTCGGGTGCGCGAGGGGCAGCGGGCCACCTTCACCGTGGACGCGTACCCGGAGCGCGAGTTCGAGTCGCTCGTCAAGTCGCTGCGCAACGTGCCGACCATCGAGCAGAACGTGGTCACCTACGAGGCGATCCTGTCGGTGGACAACCAAGAGCGCCTCTTGCGTCCGGGGATGACCGCCACCGCGACCATCATCACCGAGACCATCTCCGACGTGACCCTGGTCCCGAACGCAGCCCTCCGTTTCACGCCCCCCGAGATCGCCCTCATGGAGCGCGACAAGCCCCGCAAAGCGGAGAAGGTGGTGGAGGGCAAGCCCAAGCAAGCGGTGTGGCTCCTCGAGGCCGACGCGCCCAAATCGGTGGAGATCGCGGTGGGCCCCACCGACGGCGACTACGCCCAGCTCGTGGAAGGCGCGCTCGAGGCCGGCGTGGAGCTCCTCGTCGACGTGAAGGCCGAGGAGCCGAAGCGGTGAGCGGCGAAGCGCTCGTGGCGCTCCGCGACGTCACCAAGGTGTATGGGCAAGGCGCGTCCGAGGTTCGAGCGCTCGACGGCGTCGACGTCCGCATCGACGACGGCGAGTTCCTGGCCGTGATGGGCGCCAGCGGCTCGGGCAAGTCGACGTGTATGAACATCCTCGGCTGCCTCGACGCGCCCACCGACGGGGCCTACCTCTTCCGCGGGGTCGACGTGACCCACCTCGATCAGGATCAGCGGGCGCTGTTGCGGCGACACTACCTGGGCTTCGTGTTCCAGGGCTTCAACCTCCTCGCCCGCACCAGCGCGCTCGAGAACGTGGAGCTGCCGCTGGTGTACCGCCGCGTCGCCGCCCGCGAGCGCCGCGAGCGCGCGCTCCACGCGCTCGACGTGGTCGGCCTCGCCGATCGCGGCAGCCACACCCCCGCCGAGCTCTCGGGAGGACAGCAGCAACGGGTGGCCATCGCCCGGGCGCTCGTCACCGAGCCGAGCCTCCTGCTCGCCGACGAGCCCACCGGCAACCTCGACTCGGCGCGCAGCGTCGATTTGATGCAGCTGCTCGTGCGCCTCAACCGCGACAACGGCCTCACCATCGTCATGGTCACCCACGAGCCCGACATGGCCGCGTTTGCCCGCCGCATCCTCGAGTTCAAAGACGGCCGCGTGCTGTCCGATCACCCCACCGTCTGACATGCTCTGGAACACGGTCGTGATGTCGCTGCGCGAGCTCCGGCGCAACAAGATGCGGTCGGTGCTCACCATGCTCGGCGTGATCATCGGCGTGGCGGCGGTGATCGCGCTCGTCACCATCGGGCAGGGCGCCACCGCGCAGATCACCAGCGACATCTCCAAGATGGGCAAGAACATGCTCATCGTGCAGCAAGGGGCGGCCCGACGCAGCGGCGCGAGCGTGCTCGCCCCTCCGCTCGAGCTCTCCGACGCCCACGCCATGGAGGTGGAGCTCTCCGGCGTGCACGCCTCTGCCCCCACCGCCTCTACCAGCGCGCTGGTGGTGTACGGCAACGTGAACTGGCGCACCACCGTCAACGGCTCCACGCCGGCGTTCTTCTACGTAAGGGACTACCGCCTCGACGCGGGCCGGCTCTTCACGCAGTCGGAGATGGCGGGGGGTCGGGCCGCCTGCGTCATCGGCAGCACCGTACACAAAGAGCTCTTCGCCGGGCACGACCCGCTTGGCGAGTCGATCCGCATCGGCAAGGTGAGCTGCCAGGTGATCGGCGTGCTCGCCTCGAAGGGCCAGTCGACGGTGGGCTCCGATCAGGACGACGTCGTGGTGATGCCCCTCACCGCGTTCCAGCGGCGCATCACCGGAGAGAAGGGCGTCCCGGTGATCTTCGTGTCGGCCAAGGACGGCCGCTCCACCACCGTGATCAAGGGCCAGATCGAGGCCCTCTTGCGACAGCGGCGGCGCATCGACTACGGCGGCGAAGACAACTTCCAGGTCCGCGACCTCAAGGAGTTCGTCGATCTGGCGCGCAGCACGACCGGCGTGCTCACCGCCTTGCTCGGCGCCATCGCCGCGGTGAGCCTCCTCGTCGGCGGCATCGGCATCATGAACATCATGCTCGTGTCGGTGACGGAGCGCACCCGGGAGATTGGGATCCGCCTCGCCATCGGCGCCCGCGGCCGTGAGGTGCTGCTCCAGTTCCTCGTGGAGGCGATCGTGCTCTCCACCATCGGCGGCGTGATCGGCATGGCCCTCGGGCTCGTGGGCTCGTGGGCCGCCACCCGCGGGCTCGACTTCCCGTTCGTGGTGCTCCCCGACGTGATGATCGGAGCCGCCCTGTTCTCGGCGCTGGTCGGGGTCGCCTTCGGATTCCTCCCTGCGCGCAAGGCCGCGCGCCTGAACCCCATCGAGGCTCTTCGCCATGAATAGACGCGCCGCTCGGCTCCTCGCCCTCGCCCTCTTCGCAGCTGCCCCCGCCGCGCTCGCGGACGACCCCGCGCACTCGAAGCCTCCCCTGCCCCAGACCCTCTCGGTGCGCGCCGCCGTGCACCTCGCCGCCGACCACAACCCAACGCTGCGGGCAGCCCTCCTCGACATCGACGGGGCCGAGAGCCTCGTGAGCGCCGCCGAAGACCAGTATCCGCTGATGCTCCAGCTCGACGCAGGGGCCACCCACCTGCGCACGCCGCGCCTCGCCGCGCCCTCGGTGGTCACCGCCACCAGCGACTCGGTGGTGCTCGGGAGTGAGCTGACCAAGGCGTTCCCTTGGGGCACCAACATCGGCTTCCGCGTCGAGGGCACGTGGTTCGAGTCGCGCACCCAGCTCTTTCCCAACTCGCCGCAGCAGGTGGAGACCGGACCTGGCTACTCGCTGTCAGCGAGGCTCACGCTGCTCCAGCCCATTCTGCGGGGCGCGGGCACCGACGTCGGCGAGGCCGAGGTGCGCCTCGCGCACATCGATCGCACGCGGGCCGTCAAGGTGAAGGATCGGGTCGCCAGCGAGCTGTTGCGCGACCTGCTCACGAGCTACTGGGAGCTCTGGTACGCCGACGAGGCCGTGCGCATCGACACCGCGGCGCGCGCGCTCGCCGAAGACGAGCGCCAACAACAGGCGGCGCGGATCGAGACCGGCGCCGCTCCACCGGTGGAGATCTATCCCTTCGAGACCCGCGTGGCGGAGCTCGACGAGGCGCTCCTCGCCTCCGAGACCGAGCGTGAGCGCCGCGCGCTCGAGGTGGGGGTGCGGCTCGGCACGCCGGGCCCCAGGGCGCGAGCGCTGCGACCCGACCAGAAGGCGCCACCTACCCCCACTCCGCTCGCCAAGGAGGACGAGCTGGTCCAGGCGGCCCTCGCCGCCGCTCCCGAGCTCGCCGAGCTCGACGCGCAGCTCGCGCAGGCCGAAGAGCAACAGAAGACGGCGGGAGAGAGCGAGCGCCACCGCCTCGATCTCACCGGCTGGATGCAGATCGAGGGACTCGGCAACCAACAGGTGCCTCCGGCCCTCGAGCAGTTCGCCACCCTCGGCGCCTTCAGCGCCCAGGTGGGCCTCGTGTACCAGTTCCCCCTCACCGGCTCGCGCTACAGCAAACAACAAGCAGCGGCTCGCAAGGCCTTCGACGCCGCGTCGGCTCGTCGCGAGGCGCTCGAGCAGCGCATCGAGAGCGACGTGCTCACGCTCGTGAACCGCGCGAACGCGGCCACCCAGAGGGCCCGCCTCGCCGAGCGCACGGTAGACAACGCGACCAAGCAGCGCACCGCCGCCAAGGAGCGCTTCGAGCTCGGCGACGGCCTCGCCATCGAGATCCAACGCGCCGAGGACACGCTGCAACGAGCGAAGCTGCGCCACGCGCGCGCCCAGGTCGACTGGATCCTGGCGGTGGTCGCGCTCGAGCATCTCACCGGCAAGCTCCTCGAGCGCCACGGCGACGACATCGAGCGGAGCAAGCCCAAGCCCCCCCTCCACGGCGAGGGCGGCGGCCCGTTCTGAGCGCGACCTCCGTGACGGCGGCGCGTTCTGCCGCACCGCGAGCGCGAGGGCCGCTCGGGGGAGGTTGTGATAAGGGTGGGAGACGCGCGCCCGGCGCGGCTTTCTTCGAGGTCGAGGATGACTCCACGCTCAGGTGATTTCCCCACGAGGATGCGCGCGTCGACGCCTTCGGCGACTTCAGGGGCTACGCGGTGGCGCCGCCGCCGGCTCGGAGCGTGGCTCGCCCTCGCCAGCGCGCTGTCGCTCTCCGCTTGCTCCGACGCGGTCGAGGGAGAGCGTCCGAAGGAGATCCTCACCGCGCCCGGTCCGCTGGTGGCGGGGGTGGCGGAGGTGAAGATGCCGGTCCCGATCGGGATCGGGACGATGGGTTACGGTGCGCTCGACGTGGAGCCGTCGGTGACGCCCTTCGCCGACAAGTTCCCTGGCACCACGCGACAGCACGGCGCGCTCACCCTCAAGGCGGTCGCGCTCTCACGCGGCGAAGGCCACGAGCTCATCCTCGTGCGCACCGACACTGTGGGCGTGTTCCAGCACCTGCGCGAGGCCGTGCTCGACGAGCTCGAGCGACGCACCGGACGCGACTACGACGAGGCGCTCGTGATCGCGGGCAACCACACCCACTCCGGACCGGGGAGGCTGTTGATGGTGGACGGGCTGCTCACGCTCCTCGGCGACACGTTCTTCCCCGAGTTTTACGAGCGCGTCCTCTTCGCGCTCGTGGACGTGATCGAGGACGCCATCGCCGATCAGCGCCCGGCGGAGGTGGGCTACGCGCTCGCCGGCTCGAGCGACGCCCACAATGACCGGCGCTGCGAGAACGACGCGCTCATGCAGCTGCAGGAGAGCCCCGACCTCCCGGTCATCGCCGTGCGTCGCGCCGGCACGATCGACGCGGTGGTGGCGAGCTACGCCTACCACGGCACCATCCTCGGTCTCGACGATCTCACCCTCTCCGGCGACATGGGGGGCGCCGCCGAGCAGCGCATCAGCGAGCGCTTCGATCACCCGGTGACGGTGCTCCTGTTCAACTCGTGGGGTGGCGACATGGCCCCTGGCGACGTCGAGACGGACGCCGTCGGCGCCGAGCAGCCAGGAGCCTACGACCGCATGGACGGGCTCGGGGAGCTCCTCGCCGACGCGATCATGCCGAAGGTGGAGAGTGTGACGTTCGACGCCGAGCCGACGGTTCGCGCCCGCACCTTTCGCACCCGCGTCGACCGCGAAGCCCTCGGCTACCAGGGCTACGATTTCGACTACCCCAACGGAGGGGTGTATTGCGGTCTCGGCGGCCAGGGCAACTGCGACGACGACATGCCGCTCCACGGCCTCGACGACTTCTGCGTCGCGTTCGACGCCGAGGAGCCGGCCCCCAAACAAACCCTCTTCACCGCCGGCCAGATCGGCGACCTCTACTTCATCACCGGCACCGGCGAATGGTCGACGCAGCTCGCCGGAGACCTCTTGGACCGCATGCGCGAGCGCACCGGCGCCGACGCGATGTTCCTCGGCTACGCGAACGACTACACCGGCTACAGCCTCACCGAGCGCGACTGGTGGCAAGGCGGCTACGAGACCGGTGGCGCGCTGTGGGGCCCCAAGCAGGGCGACTACCTCGCGGCCCGCGCCTTCGAGGCCTTCGCGTCCTACGTGGACACCTTCGTCGCTCCTCCCTACGAACAACCAGCGCCCATCGCGCCGTTCTCCGGCTACGCGTTCGATCCTCGCGTCGCCGAGACCGCGCTCGACCTAGGTGTGGTCGCGACCGACGTATTGCCGAGCGCCACCGCCACCGACGTCGTGACCTTCGCGGTCCACGGCTCCGATCCGTGGTTAGGGACGCCGGTCGCCACCCTCGAGCGCGACGACGGCGGCAGCTTCGTCCCGGTGCTGCGCAACAACGGGCGGCCGCTCGAGAGCGACGGCTACGACTTCTGGGTCGAGCTGACGGTGAGCCCGAGCTACGCGGACGCGCCCAACGCCCCCGCGCGAGCGTTCCTGTGGAGCTTCCACCTCCCCGTTCGCCGGCGCGCCGCGGGCCCGAGCGCCCCCACCCTCACCGGCGATCATCGCCTGAGGGTGGCCCTCCCCACCGCCGACGGAGACACGGTGGTGGTCGAGTCGGCGACCTTCACCGTCGAGTGATGGGGACGCTCGCCGGCCCCCTCACCACTTCAGGCTCTGCAGCCGGAGCCGCTCGTGGGCGAGGAACGCCATCACGCTGCGAACCAGGTCGAAGTGGTCCTCCATCACGTCGAACAGGTCCTCGTAATCGATGGAGAGCACCCGCGCGTCGCCCCGCGCGTGCACGCTCACTGGCCACCTTACATGTCCGATGCCCGCGTAGCCCCCGACCAGGCGCCCGACCCCGAACGGCGCCTCGATGAGCGGCTCGCGCCGCGCGATCTCCACCTCCCCCGCCGCCACGACGAGGATCGAGCGCGCCGCCTCGCCCTCGGTCACCAAGACGCGCCCCGGGGTCGCCTCCACCTCCGTGGCGCCGGCCGCGAGCCGGATGAGGGCCTGAATGCCCGCCCGCTCGAACACGTCGGTGAGGTGCAGCACGAGGAGCCGCTCGAACGGACCGGCCTCCCCCAGGTCGACGAGCGGCGCCAGCTGCTCGTCACGGCGATGGCTCGGCGCCATGCCCACGAAGCCTCCGTGAGGGGAGAGGCTCAGGCCCCGCCGCAGGAGATCCTCGGCGTTGTTGCGGATGCGGCGGCGGGTGAACTCGAAGGTGTCCTCCACCAAATCGAGCCAGTCCTCCGCGCGAATGCTGATGACGCGCACGTCGGTGAGCGCCCGCGCCGTGCGCGCGTGAGGGCGGTCGAGCTCGGTGTCGAGCACCCCGAAGACGCCACGCCCCGAAAGCACCCACGGCTCGCTGCCGTCCGCCGCGAGCTCCACCTGCCCTTGAACCACGAAGTGCACGTGCCGCGGCGCGTCCCCCGCGCGGTAGATCACCTTCCCCGCCGGGAAGAACGTCTCGCGGCTCATCAGGGCCAGCCGATCGGCGCTCCCCCCGCCGAACGCTTTCCCCATCAGCGCTCGCACCACGAGCTGGTGCTCGATGGGGACCTGTGCCGGATCAGCCACCGTGCACCTCCGTTGGCTCGAGGCTCGGCCGGAGCGACTCGTAGAGCCCCCTCGCCTCTGCCGCCCCGAGCTCCGCCGCGCTCCGCAGCCCCGGCCGCGCGGTGATCACCGACAGCACGTCGCTCGTCATCTCCGCCACGCCGAGGGCGCTCGCGTGATAGGTGGCCAGCGCGACCACCGTCTCGTCCTCGTCCACCAAGAGGCCCCTCAGCGCCTCGAGGAACGTGGCTGGCGGTCGGACCACGGCGTCGCCGGCCCGCGCCACCTTCTCTGCGAGCGAGAGATCGTCGGCGATGAGGCGGAAGAGCGCGCGGCAGCGCTCGCCGCACTCGACGGTGAGCGCCTCGAGGAACTCCTGAGCGTGTGCGCGTACCCTCGCGTTCTCGGAGCCGAGGGCCACGAAGATGCTCCGAACGTCTTCCCGCGGCTGCAGGATCTTGAACAAGCGGAAGGAGCGCTCGCTCGCTTGCCGCATCTTGTCGGCGAGGAGCCCCACGAGCAGCATGAGGCTCCCGCGTCCTTCGGTCACCAGCCGCCCCTCTTCGAGCTTGACCACGTAGGCCATCAGCCGAAAGTGCTCGACGAGGTTCTTCTCCATCTCTGCCTCGATGACGGCGTGGTCCACCGGCACCGCGCGCTCCGACACGAGCCGTGAGAGCCCCCTCAGCACGCGGTAGCGCACCAGCCCATCCGACTCCACCGCGAGCCGCTCGGTGAGCAGGCGCGCTGCGCGCTCGGTGCCGAACGAGGCGATCGCGATCGGGATCTGTCGGCGGACGGCGAGGGGGGTGGCGACGTCGGAGAGCGCGCGGCTGAGAGCGTCGAAGGCGGGCTCCCCGAGCTGAACCAAGGCGTCGCGCACCGCGGCGCGCGGATCCCGCAGATCGAGCACGCTCACCAGCACGTCGACGAAGCGCGGATCGGGCACCCGCATCACCGCGTGGGCCACCGCGTCCACCACCGCCGGCGACCGGTCGGTCTGGGCCACCGCGAGCAGCACGTCGACCCAGCGCTCGTCGGCGTCCTCGCTCAGCGCGTGCAAGAGCCCGAGCCGCATGCTCAGCCGATCGGCGGTGCTCGCCGCCGCCGCGTCGGCGAGGAGCCGTCGGATGGCCGGGTGCTCGGTGGGCCGCTCCGCGACCTCGCAGCGGGCGAGCTGGAACGCGGCGTGGGCGCGCACCTCGGGGCTCGGGTCGTCGA
Organism: uncultured Polyangiaceae bacterium; assembly: GCA_964401935.1. GTDB lineage: Bacteria > Myxococcota_A > Polyangia > Polyangiales > Polyangiaceae > JAPYTK01. The sequence continues at coordinate 34,037 of CAYOAL010000063.1, read as the reverse complement.
GCGCCTCGCGCACCAGGTCCGCCTCACAGGCGCGGCCGAGCGCGCGCAACGCCGCGGCGCGCACCGGGATCGAGGCCGACTTCGCCAGGCGCACCGCATGTGGGCGCCAGTCTTGCTCGTCGAGGCGCGGGATGACATCGAGCGCCCGCAACACCACCTCGTCCGACTCGTGATACAAAATAAGCGCTGGAATCAGTCGCGAGCGATTCGAATCCACGAGGAGATCGATGGCCGCAGTAACGCGAGATGCATCGGAGCTCGAGAGGGCGGCGATGATCGACTCCACCGAGTCGAGATCGAGCTCGCGCGCACGCAGCGCCCGCGGATCCACGTTGCCTCGCCCCACCTCCGCCCGGAGCAGATCCACGTAGCCGCGGCGCAGCGTGGTCGCGAGCACCAGCACCCCCGCCGCCAAGAGCGCCACCATCCACGCCAACGAGCGCGGCGACTCGATGCCGGCGAGGCCCACCGCGAGGAGCGCCGCCGCCGCGAGGGCCTGGGCGCCGCGTACGAACACCGCGTCGAGGAGCGACTTGGCGCGGTCACGCACGTCGGCGGGGAGCGGCAACAAGAGCAGCTCGGTGGCCACGCGATGGAGCGAGTGGCGCAGCGACCCGTCGGCCCCCTTGATGACGAGCACGGCTCCCCACATCCCTCCGAAGACGACCATCCCGCCCGCTCCGGCGAGGAGCAGCGCGGGCAGCACCGAGAGCGCCCCCACCACGCCGACGCGGGCCATCAGGCGTGGCGCCACGAACAGCTGCACCACGAGCGCCAACGCGTTCAAGCCGGTGTAGTAGCGCGCGAAGAACGGGCCGAGCTCCGTCGCCCCCAGCTCCTGCTTGGCCACGTGTTTGAACAGGTAGTCGGTGGTGAGCACCGCCACCGTGCTGAGCCCCACGAAGGCCGCCACCCGGCGCACGTGGGGATGCTCGCGCAGCACGGTCAGGCCCCCCGTGACCGAGCCGTCGGCCGCCGCCGAACGAAACGGCGTGCCCACGTCGTCGGTCGGGATCGTGGTGAGGATGAACGCCGCCACCACGAACCACGCCGCTCCGAGGAGGAGGAGCGTCGCCACCGAGAAGGCCCCCGTGCGCCGGCCGAGCTCGAGCACCGCCGCCGCCATCGCCCCTCCCGCGGTGGCGCCGAGGATGCCGCCCGAGGCGATGCCAGGGAACAGCCGCTTGCTCTGGGCCAAGGTGAACAGCTGGCCCGCGAACATCCAGAACTGGACGGCCACCACCGTCCCCACCAGACCGCTGAAGATGTACAAGCCGTACACGGTGCGGTCGTTCATGGGCTGGAAGTGCCAGAGCGTGGTGCCGAGGGCCGACACCATGAGGGTGAACACGACCGCGTTGCGACGCCCGAACGAGCGCACGAAGCGGGTGTTGTAGAGCGGCAACACGATCCCGATGAGCGCGAGCGCGAGGTACACCAGCGCGAGGCGGCGGGCGGGGAGGCGCTCGAGGAACAGCGCGTCGCGCGCGGTCTCGAGGATGGTGTGACCGGCGATGAGCGCGAACAGCGCCCCGAACGCGCGAAAGGCCACACGGCCCTCGCCCTCGCGGACGTCGATGAAGCGGCTGAGCATCGCCTCCGCCAAGGTAGCTCATCTGGGGCACCGCGGGGGCTAGCAGGCTGGGCAGGTTGCCAGCGCGACCCGGTGCGTTATGCTCTCCCCATGGAGAGCTGGGCTTCCGAGCGAGGTAACCTCAGCCCCGCGGCGGCGAGCGCGCGGCTCCGCTACGCGGTGGTGGCCCTCGCCGCCGCCATCGTCCTCGGCGCGGTGATGGCCAAGCTCGAGGCCCACTGGGGCTTCCGGCTGGCGTTGTTCTTCCCGTTCTTCCTGGCGAGCGACGGGTTCTTGCAGGGCCTCTTCCGCACGTGAGGCCCCACGGCGAAGCGCGGTCGGCGCTTCGACGACGACAACCACGAGGCCAAGCTCACCGATCCAGAGGTGCTGCGCGACGCGATCGCCCGGGGGCGCGTCGTGAATCGGCTGGCCCTCGCCGGGGGCGTCGTGCAGACCGCCCTGTTCGTGCTGCTCACCTGAGCTCCCCCTCGAGCTGCGGGCCCTCGAGCTGCGGGCTCTCGAGCTGCGGGCCCTCGAGCTGCGGGCACGAGCTGCGGGCCCTCGAGCTGCGGGCCCTCGAGCTGCGGGCACGAGCTGCGGGAGGCAGCTGCTGCGGTCGCCTCGTCGCCGGCGGTCACCGGGCGGTCGGCCCGCAGAAGGGGCTGTCCGACGCTCCCTCGTGCTCCGGCGTCATCGGCCGATCGCCACCGTAGGCGCCTCGGAGCGCACCGGTGAGCGCGCGCTCGCGCCCGAGGGTGGCCATCACGTCCACGCCCAGGGTCGGGGTGCGGGCGTAGCTCGTGTAGTCCACGCGGTAGAGGCCGAAGCGCGGACCGAACCCCTCCGCCCACTCGAAGTTGTCGTACAGGCTCCAGTGGTAGTAGCCGCGAACGTCGACCCCTTCGTCGCGCGCGCGCCCGATCTGCTCGAGGATCCGCACCACGTTCTCGGCGCGCCGCTCGCCGCGCTCGGTGGCGATCCCAGCCTCGGTGACCACGAGCGGCAGCGCGGGGAAGCGGGCGCTCATGTCACGGAGGATCTCGTACATCCCCGGTGCATAGAACTCGTAGCCCATCTCCGGCACGCAGCTCGCGCTGTCGATGGCGGGCACGCAGGCCCCGAAATCGAAGGTGGAGAAACACGGGGTGAGCGCGAGCACGGGGACGAGGCCGCCGTCGCCGGTCACGCCGGCCCGGAAGTAATACTGCACTCCGAGCCAGTCGATGGTGCCGAACCAGTCCGGCTGATCTTCGTCGGGCACGCCGTCGAGATCGGTGTCGAACGAGCCCCCGAGGAGCGACTCGGGCAGCAGGTGGTGGTACACGTAGTCGAGCCGATCGCGCGCCTCGAGATCCTCCGGGTGGTCGCTCGGTGCGTTGTCCCGCGCCGGCACCCAGTGGGCCACGCTCAGCGACAAGCCCACCGAGGCCGCCTCGCCGTCGCCGTCCGCGTCCACGGTGTCGGCCGCCTTCACCGCCCGGTACATCGCGGCGTGAGCGCTCACGTAGTCGCGCACCACCGGGATGAACGCATCGAGCAGCTCGAAGAGGTAGGTCTTCCCGGGAGGAAACGACCCGACCCCGTAGCTCGCGAGCAGGTAGTTCACCGGCTCGTTCAGCGTGCCCCACTCGTCGACGCGATCGCCGAAGCGCTCGGCGAGGAGCGTGGCGTGCTCGGCCATCTCCTCGATGACCAGCGGGCCTCCCTCCGGATGACCGAACCCGCAGAGGTTCTCGTCGGAGGGGCCGCCCACGCAGTCGATCGCGCGGGGGTCGTCGATCCACACCGGGTTGGAGAAGTGATGGATCGTGACCATCGGCCGAATGCCCGCCGCGAGCAGCGCGTCGAGGAACGCCTCGTAGTGGGCGAGGGCGTCCTCGTCGATCACGTCGCGCTCTGGCTCCACCCGCGCCCACTCGATGCTGAAGCGATAGGAGTCGACGCCGAGACCGACCAAGAGCTCGACGTCGGCGAGGGCCATCGAGTAGCCCCGCGAGGCGTCCCCTACGAACGCCCTCCCCTTGCCGAGGCCCCCGTCCGCCTCCGGCGCGGTGAAGAGGTACCAGTCGGTGTGAGGGTTCGCGTCCTCGATCTGGGTCGCCGCGCTCGCCGCCCCGAAGCGAAAGCTGTCTTGCCCCGGAGCGCTGAGCGAGCCCATCGCGGGAAAGGCGATCGCCGGCGGCAGAACCTCCTGCTCTTCGCTGCATCCCACGGCGCCGAGCGCGGTGAGCACGAGCCACATCCGATGTGCATGCACGGGTTCACCTTGAGATCGGCGCCGAGCCCTGTCAACGCGCGCGAGGCTGGCGCGCGCCCTCGTTCTCCGCTATCCTGCGTCAACCGGCCAGCCGGCCTACTTCCGAAGACCGCGGAGAGCACCATGCGTTGGACGATTCTTCTCTGTACAGGCCTCTTTGGGTGCGGAATTTCAGGCCCGCTGGCCGAAGACGATGAGGGTTCGGGCACCTCCGCGTCTTCCGGGACAGGCGCTCCGACCGGTGGCTCCACGGGCTCGGTGGGCGCCGGCGGCGCGAGCAGCGGCTCCGGCAGCGGCGCGGGGAGCTCCACGAGCGGCGCGGGAGCCGGCGCGAGCTCGAGCAGCGGCGCGGGGGTTGGCGGCGCGGGCGATCCCAACTGTTACAGCGAACCGCTCTCGCCGAGCGCGAGCATCTCCGACATCGTGTCGAGCTACGGCGGCTCGAACTACAAGGACGAGGTCATCGCCGCGATGGGCCGACGCTGGCCTGCCGGTGGTTTCCTCCTCACCGAGCAGAAGAACGATCCCTATTTCGGTCAGTTCTCCGACTCGTCGTCATGGCCGAACATGGTGGGCTGGCTCGACACGCTCGTCCACGAACAGACGCACCTGTTCAACGCTTACCACGCGCAGGGTCAGGGGGAGGCGCACGCGCTCTTCTTCCGCGAAGACCTCATCGTGTATCTCCCTCCCGAGCAAGGCTTCGCGCGCAGCCAGATCCTCAACCAGCTCGCGCCCGCGCTCCAGAACAGCATCTACGCCAGCACCTACCTCACCGGCAGCCAGGGACAGCGCGGGTTCAACCCGTTGCTCGACGAGGCGACCTGCTACGCGAACGAGGTGCCGGGGATGGCCTCGTTCGGCGAGTACTACTCCGGCGGCCTGTCGCTGCGCGACGGCTCGGCCGCGTTCCTCAACTTCTTGCAGGTGTATCTGCGCGTCGCGCGCGAGTCTCACCCCTCGTTCTACAGCTGGGCCAAGGCGCAGCCGGCCTACGTCGACGCGGTGCGCATCCTGTGGCTGCGAACCCACTTCTTCTACGAGGCGGTGGGCGACTCCCACCCCAACCTCGGCATCCACGACGCCACCTATCGAGCCGAGGCTTACCAACCCGACAACCTCGCCGAGATCGAGCTCTTCATCGGACGCGCCGTCGACGACTCGTCGTGTCTGCTCGACTGACCACGGGGAGCCCGACGCGGAGGACGAGCGGCGCCCCTCCGTCGCGTGGGCGCGCGGACATGCGACAAGGCCGCTCAGCCAGGCTGATGCCGCGTGCGCGCCACCCGATGCCAGAACGGGGTGTCGGTCGCCCCCGCCATCGACAAAAGGATGGCGAGGAACTTCTCGAGCGGGCGCGAGTCTTCGCCTTCGTACCGCGCCGGCTCGATGAGCTGGTGATGGATCGTGCGGTGAGACGTCTTGCCCGTGGCGTCGCACGACTCGACGTAGAGCGTCAGCGACGTCCAGGCGTCGCCGGTGAGGTTGTCCTTCCACGTGACGCGGGGCTCGTGCTCGGGAAACCCGAGCGCCTGCAGCAGCCGGTCGGCCTCCTCGGCGAGCTTGGGAGGCACGTTGAAGGTGCGGTAGGGCTCCCCTTTCGTGGCCCGAGGCTGCGAGATGAACCCGCACCCGCGCGGCTGGCCGACGACGCCGATGTGAAGGGAGAGGGCGAGCTCGAGCTCGGCGGGGACGTTGCCCACCGAACCCATCGGTCCCTGCTGCACGACCAGGAGCGCGGTGAAGTAGATGCGCGGAGTCTGCGACACGATATGGCTGGTCTCACGGTTGTCGGCTCACCACAACCCTCGCTCGGTCGCGACGCGTCGTGACCGCGGGGGCCGGTGGCAGCACCGAGCGATGCTGTCGCTGTGTTTTAGCGCAGCGCGGTCCGTTGGTCACGAGGTTCGCGCCGGTCAGAGGAGCGCGCGAAGCAGCGCGACCACGGGGGCGGCTGTAGGTCGCCCGTGCTGCCAGTCGCCACCCTCGACGCCGCTGCCCCCGATGTCGATGTGCGTGTAGGGCAGCGGCGGCGCCGCGTCGCGGTGGCAGTGAGGCGCGAGACCCGACGCGATGGCGAGAAACGCCATCGGAAACTGGTGCCCGCGGGCGGTGGCCGAGGACGGGGCGTTGTTGCACGAGAGCACGTCGTCGGCCGCGCTCCGCGCCTTGACGAAGTCCCAGTCTTCGCGTCGAAGCCGCGACACCTCGAACGGATCGCCCCAGCGGTCGCCGTGCTCCGCGAGCCGCGTCGCGAAGCCGGCCGCGCGTGCCGGTCGGTTGTCGATGGCGATGCTGTAGGGACCCATGGCGCGGTGGGCGTGGCCGGTGAGGGTGGCCACCGAGAAGAGGTGGGGAGAGCGTGCCTCGAGCGCGCGCACGCGGAGGTGGCTCAAGAGGTCGGCGAGCACCAGTCGCCCCTCGGCGTCGGTGTTGCCGATGCGCACCCTCACGCCAGCGTGGCTCTTGATGATCTCGTCGCTCACGAAGGCGTCGGCACCCACGCTGTTGCGCACGAGCCCGAGCTCGGCGAGCACCCTCACCCCCCGCGGCCTGAGCGTGCCGACCGCGTGCATGAAGCCGGCCACCGCCGCCGCTCCCCCTTTGTCTCGGCTCATGCCCGCCATCACGCCGCCAGTCTTGAGGTCGGCGCCGCCGGTGTCGTAGATGACCCCTTTGCCAGCGAGGAACACCGTGCGCTCCACGTCGCCAGCTGGCTCGTACACCATGCGCAGCACGCGCGGCTGGTGGCGTCCGACCGCCATCGACGCTCGCCCCACCGCTGCGATGAGGGGATAGTCCTCGGCGAGCTTGGCCGCGTCGCTCACTACCGAGAGATCGATCGGGAGCCCTGCGAAGTGCTCCTCGCAATAGGCCGCGAACCGAGCGGCGGCCATCCGCTCTGGCTCGGTGCCGGCGAGGTCACGGGCCAGGCTGCGACCGGCCTCCACCGCGGACAGCCAGCGGCAGAGCTCGGTGTCGAGCGCGGCGAGCTCGCCGTCGACGAGGCCGACCACGCCGAGCCGGTCGAGCTGTTCGAGCTCGCCGCCACGGGCCTCGCGCGCCTCGAGCGGGTGCCACAACCCGGCGAGCGCCGCGAGGGCCGCCACCGGCGCCGCCTCCTGGAACTCCTCGCCCTCGGGCACGTTGGCGACGACGAGCAGCGGGGCTCTGGCGCCCGCGTCGCGAGCACGGAGCACCGCGGCCCGCGCAGCGTCCCCGAAGCGCCGCACGTCGTCGTGCTCGGCCGCGAGCGACCCGGCGTCGACCACCAGAAGGCGCCCTCCGGCGAGGCCCTCGGCCGCGACGACGCTCGGGCTCTTGCCAAGGCTCGCGTCGATGCGGAGCGCGTCCGCGAGCACGCCCTTGAGCGACGGGTGGTCCACCTCCGCGATGCGGCTGGCCACCAACACCACCGCGTCCCATCCCCCCACACCGGAGAGGGCCCGGGGATCCGCCACGGTCTCGAGCACTGTCATGGGGCGCAAGTAGACAGCATGGACGACGGCGTCAACTCGACAGCCGTTGCCGTCCCCCGCGATCCGGGGGACAAAGCCGCATGCGCGCCGTGTTGTGCCGAGAGCTGACCGGGCCAGCGAGCCTGGTCGTCGAGAATGTGCCTGCGTCCGAGCCAGGTGCCGGCCAAGTGGTCCTGTCGATGCGAGCGGTCGCCCTCAACTTCCCCGACGTGCTGCTCGTGCATGGGAAGTATCAGTTCAAGCCCGACCTGCCGTTCTCCCCTGGCGGCGAGCTCGCGGGCGTGGTGACGGCGGTGGGCAGCGCGGTGCAGGGCCTCGCGGTGGGCGACCGCGTGGTGACCACGATGCCATGGGGCTGCTTGCGCGAGGAGGTCGTCGCCGAGGCCCCCACCTGCGTGCGTATCCCCGACGCGGTGTCGTTCGAGGCGGCGGCGGCCCTCCTCACCGCGCACGGAACCACGCTCTACGCCCTCGAGCAGCGCGCGGCGCTGCGGCCCGGCGAGGTCCTCGTGGTGCTCGGCGCAGCGGGGGGCGTGGGCCTCGCCGCCATCGAGCTCGGCAAGCTCATGGGGGCGACGGTGATCGCGTGCGCCTCGTCGGAAGAGAAGCTCGCCCTGTGTCGAACGCGCGGCGCCGACCACACCATCGACTACGCGACCGAGGATCTGAAGGCGCGCATCAAGACCCTCACCGGCGGCCACGGCGCCGACGTGATCTACGATCCGGTGGGCGGACGCTTCTCCGAGGAGGCGCTGCGCGCGAGCGCCTGGTACGGGCGCCACCTGGTGGTGGGCTTCGCCAACGGTGAGATCCCTCGCATCCCGCTCAACTTGGTGCTCCTCAAGAGCTGCCAGATCGTGGGGGTGTTCTGGGGCGCGTTTACCGTGAAGGAGCGCGATCAACACCTCGCGAACGTGGAGCGCTTGATGGGGTGGCTCGCCGACGGGAAGATCGCGCCGCACATCGGCAAGCTCTACCCCCTCGATCGGGCGGCCACCGCCATCACCGACATGATGGAGCGACGCGCCCAGGGCAAGCTGGTCGTGGTGCCCTGAGCCAGGGGCTCCCCCAAGCCACCGCCCGGCGGCGCGACGCGCACGCTCTCCTGTTCGGGCACGGCGTCGTGGTGTCAGGGCGTGTCGTCGGACGCGGCGAGCAGAGCGGCGTTGTTCGCGATCTCTTCGGCGTCGAGAGCGCGATCGTAGACCGCAGCGTAGAAGAGGGTGCCGACGGGGGAGCGATCTTCCTGGCCACGGTTGCCGAGCACGAAGGGCGTGCCGGGCGCGATGGAGAACGTCACGCCTTCGAGCGGCGCGCTGTTGTTCGGCTCGCGCGGCACCCCGTCGACGAAGAGCCGCGCGCGACGCGCGTTGTCAGCGTCGCCGGTGTCGACGCACACGTGGACCACGTGCCGCGCCACGTCACCGTAGGGCCAACGCGCGGCGTCGCTGTCGTTGATGCGCAGACCGAGCGCGTTTCCGAGCAGCCCCACCGCGAGGCGCCCGTCGGCGGCCGCGGCGCCGACGTGGATCACCCGCGAGAAGTTGCTCGTGCCCCCGAGCGCCATCACCAGCTCGAAGGTGACCTCCCGGCCTTGATCGAGCCCATCCGCCACGCCGTCACGAGAGGCGCGGCCGGACGACTCCGCGATCGCCCAGCGCAAGCCGCGGTGTCCATCCTCCGCGGCAAAGACGAGGTTCGCGGACGCGTCGATGCTGAGATCGAGGCCGCTCCCGCTGGCATCCAAGGCGGTCGGGGCGACGCCGCTCTCGGCCTCGTCGAGGAAGTAGCGCACGATGAGCCCTTCGTCGACGAGGGTCGCGTCGCCCCCGGTTCCACCCACCCCTTCGCCTCCCACCCCGGTCCCGCCGGCCCCGCCGCCTCCACGCCCTCCCGCGACGTCGAAGTCGGAGAGGCCCGAGACGAGGTTGCAGCCCGCGCCGGCAAGGGTCAACGCGACCACGACACCTGGCGAGAGGGCTCCTGGGCGCATGCTCTGAGAGTCGTCGGCCGTGGGTCGGCTGTCAATGTCCGCCGCGTCGTCGCCCGCGCTGTCGCACCGGCTCGAGGTGCGGTACGTTGAACGCTCGATGTCGCGACTCTTGCTCGCTATCCTGGCGCTCTCCTCCGTCGGCTGCAGCACCGAGGTGCTCAACCCCATCGACGCGATCGGCGGCGGGGACGGGGGGGCGGGTGCGGTGAGCAGCGGCGCTGGCGCAGCGGGGGGCGCCGACGACGAGCGCTACGAGCGCCAGACGCTGAGCGGCGACATCACCTGGACGGTCACCTTCGACGACGTCGCCAAGGCCGCCGGCGCGGTCGACTGCACGTACACCCGCCACTACGAAGGGGTCGAGGATGGGTCTGCGAGGTGGATGTGCCCGTCGTGCGACGTGATGTTCCGCGCCGACGTCGAGGTCACCGAAGGGCTCGACGACTGCTACAGCCAGGTGACGGATCGACCGCCCGCGGCCTTGGAGTGGGTGGGTCACGGCGCCGACACGTGGTGGCGTGGCGTCGGCGCCACCATGACCGAGCAGGGCGCAGTCACCCTCGACGGCAACGTCATCGGCGTACTCAACACCGTGCAGGACATCGAGGCTCCGATCGGGGGCACCTTGGCCTTCGGCGTGGCAGGGCAGCTCGAGAGCGGACGGGCACAGGGCGACCCCTTGCATGGCTTCCGGGCTCCCGACGCCTACGCGTGCGGCTGGGACAAAGCCGATCCCGCCCCTTACGACGGCGACTACGTGCTCGCGACGGGCGCACGCCTCCCCGACGGCGTCTTCAAGGACGCTTGCGCGGAGGCGATGCGGCTGCACGATCTGGCGGGCGCCTACCTCATCATCGACATGTCGGCGATGGATTGCCCTCCCTGCCGTCAGATGGCAGCCCTCGAGGAGACGTTCGTCGCGAACATGGCGGCCCAGGGGATCGTGGTGCACGTGGTGACGCTGCTCGCGCCCTCGCTCAACGACACGCTCGGGGAGACCACCACCGAGATGCTCGTCACCTGGCGCGACACCTACGGCCTCACCTCCCCGGTCCTCGCCGATCGAGGCTGGGGCCTCAGCGTCTTCTCCCCTGCCATCGGCGACGAGACCGGCTATCCGTCGTGGGTCATCGCGGATCCGGAGCTCTCGGTGTTGAGCTTCGGCACCGGCTTCACCTCGTGGTCGACGTTTCAGAACACGATCGTCGCCGACGCCGCGACGCCTTGACCGCCAGTCGCCAGCGTGCGCTCAGGCGGCTGCCCCACGGAGCTCAACGAAGGGCGATCGCGTCCCAGCACGCGGCCTCGGCCTGGGCGAGCGCCTCGGGCGTGAGCGCGAGCCTGCCCTCCCACTGTGCGCGCATCATCCCGGTGAAGGCTCCGAACACCAGCTCCATCATGAGGATGGGGTCCATCGGCTTGAGCATCCCAAGACCTTGAGCCCGCAGGAGAAACCCCGCGCCGAGCTCGCGCAGCTGGTGCTCGAGCGCGCGACTCTCGTCGTCGAGGTAGGGCGCGTGTTGGTAGAGCTCGAGGAACGCGAAGGCCGATGGGTTCGCCAGCGCGAACTCCGCCATGTAGGCCCACATGGCGTGGAACTGCTCATAGGGCTCGGCCAGCGCCGGAAAGTGGGTGACGACGTGGGACACGATCGCCTGCTTGTGGCGGCGAAAGAGCACGTTCACCAAGGCTTCCTTGCTGTCGAAATAGTTGTAGATGCTGCCGGTGGAGACGCCCGCGCGCTTGGCGATGGCCGGCACCGCGGTGCCGTAGAAGCCCCGCTCCACGAACAGCGCGAGCGCCGCGTCGAGGATGGCGTCCTGGCGCTCGAGAGATTTCCCTCGCCCTGCCTCACTCGGCATGCGGTCGTCCAGAGATTCGGCGGGCGTCGTGCTCACGATAAATAATATGAACGTTCATTCACGATTCGTCAATGGACACCGCGTCGAGCGGGAGGCCGCGCTCACGGGGCCGAGGCGGACGGCGCCGGTGCAGGATCGACCTCGGGGCGTGGGAAGATCGGCGACGTCACGAGCATGCTCAACAGCTCGAGCGTGCGGGCTGGGCTCTTGTCGCGAACGTCGCTCTCATCGGGGCTCTCGGCGGTAAGATCGAGCACGTCGGGCTCCACCGAGTCGATGGGCAGCTCGAGCTTGTAATAGGGAGCGTCGCGCGCGATGAGCCCGACCCGCAGCAGCTCGTCCTTTCGCATCGAGAACAAAAGGATCGGGAGCGCGGCCTTGCCCCGAGGTGGCGCGAGCAGATCCACCCCATGATAGAGACGCATGTCTGCGTTGGGGTCGAGGATGCGCGCGAGGCTGGGAGCCACGTCGACGTGCCCGACCGGCGCCGCCACCACCGACGGCGACACCCCTGGTACCCGCAGCATCATCGGCACATGCACGAGCGAGTCCCACAAGAACACGGCGTGCTGCCAGTGTCCTTGATGGCCGAGCCCCTCACCGTGATCCGACACGAAGAGCAAGACGGTGTCGTCGTAGAGGCCACGTTGGCGGAGCCCGTCGAGCAACACCCCGATCCCCGCGTCCACCCCCGCCGCCGCGGCGCGGTACCGCCACGTCTTGTCGTCGAGCGTGCGCTCGATCTGGTGCCGCTCGGCCATCTCCTCGAGGTGCTCCGCGTTGAGCTGCATCCAGTTGTGCACGTCGAAATGAAACGCCCACAAGAAGAACCGCTCGTCGCGGTGCTCATCGATCCACGCGAGCGCCCGCTGGCTCAGCTCGAGCGCGGTCGACTGATCGGCGCCGTAGCCCCACACGCGCTTGCCGTCCTCGTAATCCGTCACTTCGAGCACGTCCTCGAAGGCGAAGTCGGGGGCATGCTTCGCGAGAAACCGCTGGGCGCTCTTGGGGATGGCCACCGCGTGCGGCAAGCCGCGTGCCTTGGCGATGGCGAGCAGATCGCCGCGACACGGCTCCTGGCTGTAGCAGCCGCCGGTCAACACTGGGAGCGAGCTGACGGTGTCCGAAGCGGTCGCGTAGGCGCGCTCGAAGGAGATCGACTCGGCGCGGAGCTTCGCCACGTGAGGCATCACCGAAGGCTCGGCGGCCACGTCGGCGCGCAGCGTGTCGACGTAAATCACCACCACGTTCTTCGGTGGGAGAGGCGCGGGCTCGTCCACCGGCGGACGCGGCAAGTCCCACGCCGGGGACTGCTCGATGGTCACGATGTCGTAGCGCTTGATGAGGCGCGCGAGGCTCGCGTCCTGCTTTCCGCGCCACGCGAGCGGATCCTGGAGGTAGTCGCGGGCGAGCTCGAGGCGCAGCATCATGCGACCCACGTAGTGAGGCTCGCGCCGGATGTGGCGCAGCGAGGCTTGCTCGGAGGTGCGATCGCCCGAGAACCACACCACCGCCCAGGCCACCGTGAGCGCCGAGGCGAAGCGGAGCACCGCCCCCACGGAAGGCCAGCGCCGGGTCGCGGCGAACAACGCGAGCGCGCTGCCCGTCCCCTTCAGGAGCCAGGCCACCACCTCCGCCGCCTCGTGAACCTGGGCGTAGAGCGCCGGCATCACGTGCAAGTCGGCCCACGCGACGAGCGTCCCCAGCGCCACGAGCGCACAACCCAGCGCAAACGGGGCCATCACCGCGCGCCGCTGCACGGCACGCTTCGCCGTCCACTGAACGGCGACGACCAGGAGCGCCGTGCCCACCGTGCACGCCCCGAGCGCGCCACGAAAGAGGCGCGTGGCCGCCACCTCGTCGCGCGAGGCCACGCCAGCCAGCGCACCCTCGACGGTACCGGCCACCGCCACGCTCGCGAGCAGGCCGAGGGCAGCGGGGATCGCGAAGCGGACCCAGCGCCCCGCGAGGCGACGCCGCAGCAGCGCGACGACCGAGCTCGCGCCCCCGATGCCGCCACCGATCAGCACCCCGAGGGCAGCGAACATCGTGGCCGCGAGCGCCATGTGCTCCTGGCGATCGATCCCGATCCAGGAGTGACGCGCGACCGCGTCGACCGAGGCGATGAGCCACCCCGCCACCACACCGCCGAGCACCGCGCTCGCGAGGCCATCGACGAGGGGGCGATCGGGGGCCCGGCTGGCGTCCACGGCGGGACCCGAGTCGACGGCTGGGCCCGCGTCGACGTCCAGCGCGCCAACCGATTCACCCACGCCCTCCCGGCGTTGCGAAGCAGGCTGCACGTTCGAATCTCCCTCGAGGAAACCTCGAGGCTCCCTCACGCAGGCCAAATAGTGCCTCCCGACCGCCACCAGCGCCACAAAAAACGAGGCTCGGTGCCACCGCGTCGCCACGGCGGCGTGCCCTGGAGGTCACCTAGCGCAGGATGTGCGAATCCAACGCGCGAATCCAACGGCCAGGCACGCGAAGGCGCTCGAGGGTCGGCAGCGAGGCTCGCCGCGACGCGGGTCAGTGGAGGGTGGGGGTGGCGGTCAGGGCGAAGAACGCCGTCCGCTCCTCACCGCACTGCCGACACACGAGCTCCACGCGGCGGATCACCCGCCCCGCGCGCACGTCGGCCACCTCGTGCTCGATGAACAGAGTGGCGGCGCAGCGCGCACACTCGAGCCGTCGCGCCACCGCGTCGATCTGCGAGGTGGACGCCACCTCGATCGGATGGTCGGCATCCCCGCCCGGCTCGAGCGCCTGGAGCTTGCGACGTACGCGACCGACCTTGTCCACTTCGCGGAGCTTCTCGCGCCGCAGCGTGCGTGGCCGCTTCGCCCTCTTCGGTTTCTTCTTCGAAGCCATGGAGCCGTCAGTCGAGCGCGAAGCACACCACCTCGACGTCGTCGGTGGCCGTCGCCGAGAGCGCGCTCATCCCTCGGCTCCGGGGTCGCTCGAACGCGGAGAGAAGCGGCTGCGGTACGCGCCCCATCCATCTTGCCAGTCGTCGATGCGGTGGTCGCTCGTCTCGGCCCACCGCGTCACGCTGATCGGCATCGCGGTCTCGAACTGAAACCACATCGCGCTCGCCTTGAAGCGCTGGGGCCGCTCCGCCGCTTCGTCGGTCTGACGCAGCACCCGCTCCACCGTACGCTCGAGCACCCCATGCGCCGTCATCGAGGGGGTGAGAAAGCAGCCCCCGGCGAAGAACGGCGCTTCGTCTCCATGAGGATCGCGGATCACACCGTTGAACTCGGTGGTGGCGTTGCGGTGGAAAAACGGCGGTCTGAAGGTGTGCTCGGTGGCGTCCCAGCGCGGTGGAAAAAACACGAAGTCGAGGGTGTTGGCTCCGCGCTCGTCGAGCGGCGCGCTGAGCACGGTGTAGATCGACGGATCCGGGTGATCGAAGAGCACGTTGGACACCGGCGAGAAGCTCTCCAGATCGTAAACGTAGGGGGCGTAGTTTCCGTGCCACGCCACCACGTCGTAGGGGGAATAGGCTTGCTTCGCCTCGAAGAGCGCACCGCCTAGCTTGACGGTGACGCGGAAGCCGAGCGCGAGGCGGTCTTCGTGCCACGCCTCGGGGGCGCGAAAGTGTCGCGGATCGGTGAGCCCGTTCGCACCCACCGGCCCCCGATCCGGGAGCTCGAAGCGACGACCGAACACCTCCGCCACGTAGCCGCGCGCGCTGCCATCGCGCAGCAGCACCGAAAACTTCAGCCCGCGGGGGACGATGGCGATCTGCCCCGGCTCGACGTCGAGCACGCCGAGCTCGGTGAGCAGCGTGAGGCCCCCGAGCTGCGGCACCAGCAACAGCTCCCCGTCCGCGTCGTAGAACGCGCGGTGTTCCATGCTGCGGTTGGCCACGTAGAGATGGATCGCGAAGCCACGGCGCGACGACGGGCTCCCCGCGCCGCCGAAGGTCGCGAGACCGTCGACGAAGTCGGTCGGGGCGTCGGGGATCGGCAGCGGTGCCCAACCGCTGAGGTTGGGATCGGGGCGAGCCCCCGAAAACTCGCCGACGAGGCGCGGGTGCTCCACCGGTCGAAACGCGCTGTGCTGCGCCGAAGGCCGCACCCGATACAGCCACCCTCGAACGTTGTGCGCCCGCGCGGCCCCGAAGCCGGTCGCGTTCACCTGCTCGGCATAGAGCCCGTAGCGGAGCTTTCGCGGGCTGTTCTGCCGCGACGGGAGGGCCCCGGGGAGGGTCTCGCTCTGGTGGGCGTTGTCGAAGCCCTGAAGCCCCCCCCGCGTCGAGCGGCCGAGGAGCAGCTCGCGGGCGGCGATGCGCTGGAGCGCGGTGATGGTGTGCTCGTCGCCCGGAGCGCTCTCTACCGTGACGTGGGCGCCGCTCGTGGTGAAGAAGCGCGCGGTGCGCTCCACGGCGGCGGCCCCGACCCACGGATCGGCGACGGACGCTCCGAGGAGCACGGGCATCGCGGAGAACCGCGGCGCCACCTCCATCGAGGGGTCCCCGATGCGGGCTCCGGCGAGGGCGACGAGCCCACCGAGCACGCGACCGCTCCGCGCCACGTACTCCGCCGCGAGGCACGCCCCTTGGGAGAACCCCATCACGATCACGCGCTCTTGGGGCACCGCCTCGAGCACCCGCGCCACCACCCGCTCCACCTCGCCGAGCGCCACCTCGAGCGCGTCGCCGAGCGCAGAGAGCGGGGCGTCGAAGCGCGGCTCGTACCAGGCGTTGTCGGGAGCTTGGGGCGCGACGACGGCGAGGTCACGCGCGTCGCCGCCGATCTGTTCCACCTGGCGGAGCCACCCGTCGGCGCTCGCGCCGCGGCCGTGGAGCGCCACCACCACCTTGCGCGCCTGCTCGAGCGGCGGCCCGCTCACCGAGACCGGCTCGCGGAGGCCCCAGCCCTCGAGCCGCACGTGCACCGACGGGCGCCGCCCATGGAACGCGCTCCACACCACGCGCCCGAGGGGGATGTCGCGCTCGGCGAGCGCAGCGGCGAGCGCTCCCCGCTCGAGCCCGAGCGCCCGGAGCGAGGTGACCGCGCCGGCGCGAAGCAGCGCGTCGAAGAGGGCCGCGGGGAGGTCGTCGAACCCGGCCGCGGACGCCACCCGCTGGTAGAGCGCGGGGCGCTCGCGGTGGAGGTCGGCCACCGTGTGGGCGAGCAACACCGCGTGCAGGCCGCTGTGCTCGAGAGCGAAGCGTCCCCCGAGGAAGTGGGCCAGCTCGTGGTGTGGGCCGAGCTTCGCGCGATCGAGCACACGCGCGGCCCGCGACGCGGCGCGGAGCGCGTCGAGCCGTGCTGCCACCCGCCGCGGCGCTCGGAGCAGCTGCTCGATGACGCGACAGAGCCGATCGATCACCGCGAGGGCCTCGCGCTCGCTGTCCCCATCGAGGGCGCCCGTCGACAGCGCGCTGATAGGATGCGCGAGCGCGTTGAGGAGGCTCTGGACCGTGAGCCGCAAGGGGAGCTCACGGGTGAGCCTCGGATCGTAGAAGACCACGTCGGGTCGCACGCGATCGGTGCGTCCGGTCTTCTTGCCGTCCTCGGAGGTGACCCCGAAGATGTTCGTCATCTCCGAGCCCGAGTAGGTGGTGGGGACGGCGACGAACCGCACGTCGTGCTCGAGCGCCAGCGCCTTGCCCAGGCCGGTGGCGGCGCCGCCTCCCACCGCGATGAGCGTGTCCGCACCGAAGCCGTCGAGCCGCGCCGCGGCGGCATCCACCACCGCCCGCGGCACGTGCACCTCGGCCCCAGCGAACACCTCCACCGGCCGGTCTCCCACCCCCGCGAGCACCTCGGCGACGAAGCGGCGGCTGGTTCCGGTGAGCACGAGCACGCGCCCGCTCTCGAGGCGGTCGAGCACTGCGCCGAGCTCTCCGAGGCAGGCCTCGCCGAAAAGGGTCTCCGTCGTCTTGGTCATGGGTCGCTCTCAGGTCTTCGGGGTGGGTGGAGAGACAGAGGTTGCACGCAGCGGGCCCCAGGCCGAGGCACCATCCACTCCAGCGCGATGATCCTCGGCGGGAGCGGCGTCGGCAAGAGCGCGTGGCGACGTGAGGGGCGTCAGCGAGCCTCGCTCCGGAAGCCGGTCCACGGTGCACAGCGCGCCACGGTCGGGCGCTCGAGTCGCCGCTTGACGAGCTCGGCCCCGAGGTAACGGAGGTAGGTCGACACACCGGTGGAGCGTGGGGTGAAGAACGCGAGCTGGCTCACCGGGGTGCTCCGCGTGGTCCAGCGCTGTTTGAACTCGGTCACCCACGTCCCGCTGGTGATCGTGCGCGCCCCCTCCCCCCGTGCCGCGTCGCATGCGGTGCGGGCGATCTGCCAGCCAATCATGAGGTCGTCGAGCCCCGCGACCATCTCCGACTTGAGCGCGTGCCACGTCGCGCCGTCCACGAGGTAGAGCACGAAGCCCACCACCACCCCGTCGCGCCGGCACAGCAACACGCGCCCCCACCCCCGCCCCAGGAAGGCGCGGGTCATCGCGCGATAGAAGCGGCTGGAGACCGCGTCCCCGAAGGTGCCGCTGCCCGCGTCGCCTTGCCAGCTCGCTTGGGATACCCGAGCGAGCTCGGGCAGCGCCGCCTCGAAGGACTCCTCGTCGTCGAGGCGCTCCACCGTGAGCCCATGACGCGCGGCCGCCCGCTCCGCCTTCCTCACCTGCTTGCGGAAGTTCTTCGACCGCGCGCCGAGGAACGCGTCGAACGACGTGCCCACGTCGGTGTGGTGGGTGTGGTGCTCGCAGCGCTCGTAGGCCAGGGTCGTGGCCCGGCGCGCCGCGCTCGCGGCCGCGGCGTAGGTGGCGCCGTCGACACGGAGGGGGCCTAGCCCGAGCGCCGCGAGCCGCCCGCCGGCGCGGGCGGTCCACCCGAGGAGCGCGTCCAACACCGCCGTGCGGTGATCGGCGGCCACGGCGAGCGCGAGCTCCGGAGTGTGCTCGTTGTGGAGGGGCAAGAGCGCGCGCCCGCGTCCGCGCAGGAGCGGCCAGTCGCCCACCTCCATCATCGGCAGCACGCCGACCAGCTCCCTCCCGAGCTCGGCGACGAGCGGGACGAACCGTAGCCCTCCGCCGAACGTGTCTGCGAAGGGGATCACCCACTCCGGTCGCGCGAACGCCACCTCGGGCTCGAGCGCGCTCCACGCGGACGCCAGCGACGGGAGCTCGTGTCCACCCACGAGCCTGAGCTTCATCGGCGCGTCACCGACATGAGCTTCTCCTTCACCCGCACCCCTGCGAACAGGCGGAGCTTGAGCGCGTCGGCAACGTCCGACGCCCCGTAAGCGGGCACCGGCAGCGCGAGCGCGCGGAGCTCGTGGCCGACCCGATGGATGCGGGCGCGGCGCAGGCTGTGGCCGGTGTGGAACCCGAGGCTCAGCGACACGCTCGTCTCGTCACCGTTCTCCACGCGGTGCGGCGCGTAGAGCGGCAGGAGGACCCCGGCGCCGGGCTCGAGGTGCACCGGCGGGAACGCCTCCGCCTCGTACTCCGGACGATAGCCCGCCGCGCCGTGGTCACCCGTGCAGGCGAGTCGCTCGAGCTCGGCCTCGGGGAGTATCGCCGCCGGATAGGTGAACGCCAGCTTGGTGCCGCGGATCTGAAAGAGGAAGCTCTGATCCGGATCGCTGTGAAAGTGCACCGAAGCCCGCGCCGACGACAACAAGAGGAACACCCCCGCGCGGAAGACCAACGGGCGCATCTCGCGAAACGACAGGCCGAGCCCCCGCAAGAGCTCGTGCATGAGATCCATGTAGTCGGGATCGAAGAGCTCGACGTGGTGGAGGTTCATCCACAGGCGCTGCTCGCCGAGGCGCGAGAAGGCGGCCACCCCATCCACGTCCGTCAACCGCGGGCGCCGCTCGTAGTCGCCGCCGACCTCGGTGACGGCGCGGATCTCGACGTGGTCGGGGGGCATGCGCCGCATGAGGCGGCTCAGGCGCTCGTCGGAGAAGAGCGGGTGGCCGACGAGCTCGTGGCGGATCCGCACTGGACGGGGTGGAAACCGGTCGTGGGGGGTGTCGGCCGTCACGAGGCGCGCCTCTGTAGGTTGGGTCACGTCGACGATGCCGGCGGGAGGGAAAAACATGCTCCCGGTCTCGGGCCAGGTGACGACGGCCCGGTAGGTGGCGTAGCCGAGGAGCTTGGCGACACCACGCCGAGGTCGCGGCGCGGAGTGTGGCGTGCGCGGCACGGCGGCCAGCGCTCGCGAGTAGCGGAAGCGTCCGTCTGCCTCGTCGATGGCGCGCTCGTAGCCGGCCCGCTCGTACAGGCGTTGGGCGTCGACGTTGTGCGCCGTGGTCACGAGCGACACCCGCGGGAGACCGACCGCGCGGGCTCGACGCTCGGCCCGCTCGAGCAGCACCCGCCCGAGGCCGAGCCCGCGGTAGCCTCTCGCGACCGCCATCAGCTCGAGCCACAGCGTGCCCTCCTCGGGGCGAGGCGTGACGATGATCACCCCGGCCAGCTGGCGGTTCACGAGCATGAGCTCGGTGCCCCCCTGGTACTGCACGCAGTACATCGAGACGTTGCCCTCGGGGCGCTCCGGGAAACACTCGCGGAGGAGCGGAGCGAGCGCACGCCAGTCCCTCACGCGGCTCGGGCGAAACGCGATCTTCACCTCTGTTGCGTACAGCGCCACGTCCAACAAGCCAAGCCCAACGAGGACGTGCTCGCTTTCGGTCACCGAGCCGCGCCAAGCGCGGGAGCGACCCCGCTGTACTTCGTGCGTGGTTTCGTGCAGGTTGAGCGCGATGGGGATCAAGCTCGCACAGGACAGGCTGGGGTCGGTCGGTGATGCGATGACCGAGGTCGTGTGCATCATCGACGAGGGAGCGTCCGTGGGCGAAGCGATCGTCGCCCTCGGCGGGGTCCGCCACACGGGCGCCCCCGTGGTTCGAGGGGAGCAGGTGGTGGGGGTGGTGTCGCAGACCGATCTGTTGAGCGCGGCTCCCGAGGCCGGGGTGGCCGACGTGATGACCCACACCGTGTTTGCGGTGCGGCCGAGCGATCCGCTCTTGCTCGCCGTGCGCCTGATGGTGGAGCAAGGCATCCACCGGGTGGTGGTCGTGGATGAGGGCGGTGGGCTCCAGGGCGTCGTGTCCGCGATGGACGTGCTCCAGGTGCTGGCCAGCCACGCGATCAGCGAAGAGGCGCTCGACTACGTCGACTTGCGCAACACCAAGGCCCGCTGACGGCGCTCCGTCGCGCGGGCCCTCGCGCCCGCTCACAGCTTGCGGCGGTACTTCCGCGTCGGCCCCTGCCCGGGGGTGGGCTGCGGCCCGGGGGTCGGCGCGCGGACGCCCGGCGTCCACGGCGCGGGCGGACCGACGCGGGCTGCGCTCGAGGACGCGTCGGGCTCGGCCGAAGGGGCGGCGGCGGCGTCGGCCCCGCTCGTCGCCGCGACCGGCGCCGGGAGCGCGGCCCTCACCGAAGCCGACGCGGCGGCGTCCGCTTCGCCCACCGAGCTCGGCGCGAGCGCCCCCTCCTCCGCCGGCTCCGACGCGCTCGGCGCGTCGGGCTCGGCCATCACCGAGAGCACCCGCACGGTGACGAAGGCAGAGAGGACAAGGGCCCCCATCGCCATCACCACGAGCCACGGGCGCCGGCGCGGGGGCGGTTCCTCGCTGACCACGGTGGTCGCGTGTTGGGTGCTCGTCGACTCGATGGGGAAGTCGGGCACCGAGATCCGCGTCAGGCTCTCCGAGGAGGTGAGCCGGTGCCGTCGGGTGGAGGCGCGCACCGGCACCGGCTGTCCGTGAGCTTCGAGCCAGCGCGCGAGCTCCGCGGCCAGTTCGTCCGCGCTCTGGAAGCGCTGATCGCGATCGCGGTCCATGGCCTTGGCGACCAGGCGCACGATGGTGGGGTCCGCGTCCGTGACGAGCTCGCTGAGGCTCGGCGGATCCTCGAGCACCACCTTGAACATGAGCTCGTTGTAGGTGTCGGCGATGAACGGCGGCCGCCCGGTGAGCGCGCGGAAGAGGATCACCCCCACCGCGTAGAGATCGGCGCGAAAATCGATGTCCTTGTCGCCACGGGCCTGCTCCGGCGCCATGTAGCGGGGTGTCCCCAGGGTCACGCCGGTGGCCGTCGCGTCGTCCCCTGTGAGGTCCATGAACTTCGACACGCCAAAATCGAGGATCTTCACGAAGTCGGCCTGCTGCCGGTCGTTCGTCAAGAACACGTTCGCCGGCTTGAGATCGCGGTGGAGGATGCCGGCCGCGTGCGCGTCGGAGAGCCCCTCGAGCAGACCGATGCAGATCGGGAACACCTCGCTGGGCGACATCCGCTCGGCCGCCTGCATGCGCTCGCTCAAGCTCTCGCCCTGGAGATACTCCATCACCATGAAGCGCTCACCGCTCGGCAGCGTGCCGAGATCGAGCACCTCCACGATGTGGTCCGAGCCGATGCGCCCCGCCGCCTGCGCCTCCCGCTCGAAGCGCGTGACGAACATCGGGTCTTTGGCGACCTCGGCGTTGAGCACCTTGATGGCCACCCGTCGGTGGATGAGGACGTTCTCGCCCTCGTACACGTTGCCCATACCGCCCCGCCCGATCAGGCGCCGGATGGCGTACTTTCCGTCGAGCAGCTGTCCTTCTTCGAGGCTCATGGGGGAGGCCGGGCACGTCGTGCCCACCATTTCCAATGGCATCACAGCCACGCGACGAGGACCAGAGATTTGACCGACGCGGCGCCCGGACCGACGCGGCGACGCGAGGCCGCTCGCTACAGAGAGAAGTAGAGGCGGAAGCTCACGATCCCGCCAAAGGCTCGCTCCTCCACCTTGTCGTCGGCGCGCCCGGGAACGAACAGAGACGGGAACCCGAAGCGCCCGAACACGTCGAGCAGGGGCCGCTCCTCGAGCGGGACGGTGACGCCGGTGAAGACCCCCATCGGGATGTAAACGCTCGACGCGCCGGCCGCCGAGAAGTCGCTGATGCCGAAGCCGGTGCCGAGGCCGACGTGGAACAGCTCGTGCGGCTGAGCCGCCACCGCGAGCGGGATCGTGAGGCCCACCGCGGCGGCGTCACCACCGAAGTAGACCGGGAGCGAGATCCCGCTGTCTACTCGCACCACGTCGCCGGCGTGGGCGAGGAGCCGCAAGAACTGGGGCTCGAGCAAGAAGCGCCGCTTCCCCCCCGGGAGGAGCACATGCCCGAGGTGCAGCGCGCTCCCGAGCTCGACCGCCGTGTCGAGGTAACGATAGGTCAGCCGCGCCGTCGCGGTGCCGTAGTCGATGCGCGGGCGGAGCTCGATGGGGGCGGCGAGCACATCGAGCTCTAGATCGTCGAGGATGCCGATCTGCATGTCGGCGAGCGCGAGGCCGACGTAGGTCGCGGTGGTCGTCGCGGTGGGCAGCTCTTGGCCCACGCGCAAGCCGAGCGCGGGCGCGAGGGTCCCGGCGGGGAGGGTGAGCGGTCGGCTCACGTACGGGATCGGGAGCCCCGGCGGCGCGGGGGGGGGCGGGGGCTCGGCCGAGGGTCGCTCGAGCCGCACCTCCCGCGACTCGCCGGGCTTCACCACCAACGACGCCTCGCGGCGGGTGCCGTCCGGCGCCTCGAAGCGCAGCCGGTGTGCGCCCGCTCGCACCCGGAGCTTCACCAGGGTGGTGTCGAACGGCCCGTATCGATTCCGCACGACCGGTCCCGTCGCCGGCGTCCGCTCGTCGACCACGACCGTCCCCTCGGGCGTGACCTCGAGCTCGAGCGTCGCCGAGGACGCCTCGAGCACCTGGATGTCCTTCTCGATCTGCTCGCGCTCGTCGTCCGCGATGTCCGTCACCTCGGCGAGGTACCGGCGGTAGAGCGCGATGGCCTCCCCGTCCCGCTCGAGCTCCATCGCACAGAGCGCGATGTTGCCCAGGATCGCCGGCGCCGGAGAGTCTTCGTAGGCGCTCTTGAACACCCGATACGCCTCCTCGTAGCGCGGCCCCCCCTTGTCCTCGAGGAGCGTCACCCCCGCCTCGAAGAGCTTGCGTGCGTTGGGCGAGATCGCGACCTCCTCTGCGGCAGCGGTAGGCAGCCACGCCCCGAGCACCAACACACCGAGCAGCGTTCGAAGACGGTTCAATCGGCCCCAGTATAGTGGCGCGAGCGCCGAGTCACCTCATCTCGGTCGATTTCCTCGCGCCGTGCGGGGACGAGCGGCGCAGGGCACACGAACCCATCCGCGCGCGCCGCGAGGGTCGTTGGGCGTCGAGGTCGAGCATCGATTCCCCGGAGCCGAGGCGTTAGGCTGCCGCGGCGAGGAGGATGAGCTGCGATGCCGGGCAAGAGCGTGATCCTGGGCGGCGCGACCGGAATGGTGGGAGGGCACGCGCTCGCGCTGTGTTGCCAGTGCCCCGAGATCGGCGCGATCACCAGCGTCGGTCGGCGCACGACGGCAACGCCGCACCCCAAGCTGCGCGAGGTGCTCCACGACGATTTCACCAACTTCGACCCGGTCGCGTCCGCGTTCGCTGGGCAAGACGTCGCGCTCTACTGCGTCGGCGCGTACACGGGGACGGTGCCCGACGAGCAGTTCCGCTCGATCACCGTCGACGCCACCCTGGCCTTCGCCCGCACCCTCCGCACCCACAGCCCGGGCGCTGCGTTCTGCTTTCTCAGCGGGCAGGGGGCGGATCCAACGGGGAAGAGCCGCATGGCCTTCGCGCGCTACAAGGGCGAGGCGGAGCGTGCCCTCCTCGAGATGGGCTTCGCCCGCGTTCACATCTTCCGGCCGGGGTACATCTACCCGGTGACGCCACGCCAAGAGCCGAACCGCTCGTACCGCGTCATGCGCGCGATCTACCCGGTGCTGCGGCGCGTGGCGCCGAACCTGAGCGTCACCTCCCACGACCTCGCGCGCGCGATGGTGCACGCCGGCCTCCACGGCACCGGGTCGCACCTCGCGCCGGTGTTGGAGAACGCCGATATCCGCGCCCTCGCGGCCGCGGTCGGGGAACACGAGCCGCTCCCCACCTCGCCGTGAGCACGCGAGCGCGCACCGAACGCGGCCTCAGGCGCGCTTGCGTCGCGGTCGCCGACCGTGCCCGGTGGTGGGGTCGGTGGGGCTCAGCCGCTTGCGCGCGCGGTCGAGGGGCGGGCCGCGTAGCCCCTCGGAGACGGAGACGAGCTGCTCGCGCAGCCACCCATGCGCTGGATCGCCGTCGAAGCGCGGGTGCCACACCATGCTCAGCGCGTAGGGCTCGAGCGGGATGGGGGGGTCGAGCAGCCGGAGCCCGAGGCGCGGGCCCAAGAGCTTCGCGAGCCGCTCCGAGACGGTGAGGACGTAGTCGGAGCGCGCCGTCAGCTCGAGCGCGAGCTGGAAGAACGGGACGGCGCGGGCGACCCGGCGCGTGAGCCCGCGCCCCGCGAGGAGCTCGTCGAGATAGCCACCGGGCTGACCTCGCGGAGCCACCTGAACGTGCTCGAGCTCCAAGAACTGCTCGAGCGAGATACGCTGCTTCACCCGTGGGTGGCCCTCGCGGACGACACACACGAAGCGGTCGGTGATCACCACCCGGGTGCGGAGCTCGGGCGGCAGGGGCCCATAGATCCCGAGCGCGAGATCCGCGTCGCCCCGACGCAAGCGCTCGGCGTCGTCGACGGCGCTCGGGAGCACCCTCAGCGCCACCCGCGGCGCGTCGCGCGAGAGCCGCTCTTCGAGGTCTCCACCGATGACCATGAGCACGTAGTCGGTCATGCTCATCACGAACGTGCGGTCGAGCCGAGAGGGGTCGAACGCGGCGGGAGCGTCAAACACCCGCGTGCCCAGCGCCACCGCATCCCGCACCTGTGGCCGCAGCGTCTCGGCCCGTGGCGTGAGCACCATGTGCCGCCCCGCTCTCACGAGCAGGGGATCGCCCATGCGCTCGCGAAGCCTCGCGAGCGCGTGGCTCACGGCCGGGGTCGACAAGCCGAGCCGCCGCGCCGCCCCGCTCACGCTCCCTTCCTGGAGCAGGGCGTCGAGGGTGACGAGCATCCCGAGATCCGCGGGTTCCATCCTCGCGACGATAGCGCGCGAGGGCCCGAGCGTTGACCGATTCGACCGCCGAGGGAGACCGAGCGCACGACGCTCGCCCGAGGTCAGACCAAGATCTGGCGGCCGGTGTCTTCGATGCGCTCGGCGGCGTCTTCTACCTTGGCCGGCACCGCGACGCCCCGCTGCACCGCGGGTCGCGCCTCGATGCGCTCGAGCCAGCGGCCGAGGTGGTCGAGCCCGGTGATGTCGATCTTCGACCACGCGTGGCTCCGTGCCCAACAGAAGTTGGCGATGTCGGCGATGGAGTAGTCGCCGGCGAGGTACTCGCGCTCGGCGAGGCGACCGTCGAGCACCTCGAGGAGGCGGCGCCCCTCGCGCTGGTAGCGCTCGGTGGCGTAGGGGATCCGCTCCGGGGCGTAGCGCACGAACACGTTGGCCTGACCCATCATCGGTCCGAGCCCCCCCATCTGGAACATGAGCCACTGCACCACCACCGAGCGCGCCTTCGGCTCGGTGGGCAGGAGCATGCCGGTTTTGTCGGCGAGGTAGAGGAGGATGGCGCCCGACTCGAAGACGACGAAGTCGTCCGCGTCGCGATCGACGATGACGGGGATGCGACCGTTCGGGTTCAACGCGAGAAACCACGGCTCCTTCTGCTCGCCAGCCATCAGATCGATGGGCCGGACCTCGTAGGGGAGGCCCATCTCCTCGAGCGCGACGGAGACCTTGAAACCGTTGGGGGTGCGAGCGGTGAGGAGCTGGATCACGCGGTCACCCTAGCACCCGAGCGCCGGGGGGCGACAGCGAGGGCGCTCACCAGAACGCGGGACGCTCGGGGAGCCCGACCTCGCAGGCGCTGCAGGCGCGGTGGTCGTCGGACACGTCCTCGAGCGCGCCGCAGCTCACGCAGCGCACCCAGATGCGGTTGATGCGCGACGGCGTCCACACACTCGTCCACACGCTGGCCACGAACCGCTCCCCGAACAGCTCCTGCATCGCGATCGCGTGGTGTTGCCCGAGCGCGCGCTTCATCGCCTCCTCGGTCTCCCACGCGGTGACGGTGAAGCCTCGCAAGCCGATGAAGCCGGTCACGATCGAGATGAAGCCTGGCTCCTTCATGAAGTCCTGCACGTTCTCCTTCGCGTGCGCGCGGATGCGGTCACGCTCGGCCTCATCCTTCCCGGCGATCCACGTCAGGGCGATGACCCCCGGCGGATTGCGGTTCCCCGAGGCGACGCGCATGGCATAGCCGAACTTGGCGGGGCCGCTCTCGATGGGGCTCGCGAGCGCGAGCGCGACGAAGTCTTCGGGAGAGATCATGGGAGGCTTCCTTGGCGCTGACGACCACCGCCAACCTGCGTGTCCGGTCGCCCCGCGGCAACTCACACTTCTGGAAGGAGTCGTTTCGAAACTTGCAACGTCGCGCCACGACGGCCGGTCGCGCGACTGGTCCCCGTCTCTCTGGTTGTGATACCAGTTCGGGTGCGTGGTGAGCCTCGCGCTCGCCACCAGAAGGCCCGGGGTCTGCGTCCTCGAGGCCACGCGGACACCACGCTCGAGCCATGGCAACCGACGCCGAGACGACCGCTAGCACGGCTCCGACCACCGCCGGAGAGATGGCTGTCGAGCCCGTTCGACCCCAGACGGTGGCCGTCCTGCAGGCCCGCCTCGGCTCGAAGCGCCTCCCAGGCAAGGTGCTCCTCGAGCTCGGCGGCCGCCCCCTCCTCGCCCACGTGGCCGAGCGTGCCGCCCTCGCGCGGCGCATCGACCGGGTGGTGGTCGCCACCTCCGACCACCCTTCGGACGACAGGCTCGAGGCGTTCTGCGAGAGCCGAGCGCTGCCCGTCTTTCGCGGACCGGTCGACGACATCGTCGGTCGGGTGCTGGGGGCCGCGCGGCTCGTGGCGGCCGAGCTCGTGGTCCGCCTCTGGTGCGACTGTCCCTTCATCGATCCGGCGCTCCTCGACGAGGGTCTGGAGGCCGTCGAGCGCGAGCGCCTCGACTATCTGAACGTGGCCGGCCTCGACACGGAGCGCACCTATCCGGTGGGCCTCGACTTCGAGGTCTTCAGGGTCACCCTCCTCGAGGAGCTCGCTCGGGACACGACCGATCCGTTCTACCGAGAGTTCCCCGCCGACTACGTGGCCGCCCATCGCGACCGGCTCCGCGCCCGCGCCCTCGTGGGGACCGAGCCCCTCGCCGACTTCGGGCTGACCATCGACTACCCCGAAGACCTCGCGCTCGCGCGCAAGCTCGAGGCGCGCCTCGCCGACAGCGGCGCTCCCACGTCGTACCGCTCGCTCGTCGCGCTCCTTCGCGAGCTCGACACCCGCCCCCAGAAGCCTCGCAACGTGGAGTATCGCGAGAAGAAGGCGCAGCGCGCATGAGCCGCTTCCTCCGCGGCAAGCTGTGTTGGCTCCGACCGCTCGAGGAGTCGGACATGCGTTCGATCGCGGCGTGGTGTCACGACCGGGCCGTGACCGAGCACCTCTTGCGTGGCACCTTTCCACTCTACGAGCCGCTCGCCCTCCGCGACTTTCGCGCCATGGCCGAGAGCGAGCACGACGTCGAGCTCGCGGTGATGGCGCTGGAGCCGGAGACGTTCGTCGGGGTCGCCGGACTGCACTCCATCCACTGGATCGCCCGGTCGGCCGAGTTTCGGATTCTCCTCGGGGAGCGCGCGTTCTGGGGACGAGGCATCGGCACCGAGGTCGCTCAGCTCGTCAGCGCCTACGGGTTCGAGCTCCTCAACCTCCACAAAGTGTGGCTCGGCGTGAACGACGACAACCTGGGCGCGCGACGGAGCTACGACAAGGCGGGCTTCACCGCCGAAGGCGTCCTCCGCGACGAGGTGTTTCGCAACGGCACCTATCACCACGTCACGCGGATGAGCATGCTCGAGCACGAATACCGGCGACAGAGGAGCTCATGGCCGATCGCGGCGCTGCTCGACGATCAGTTCCCGCCGTCGCGCTGATCGGCTGCGGGCGCATCGGCTCGACCTACGACGAGGCCGAGCCGGGGCGCGTGCTCACCCACGCGAGCGCGGTGCAGGCTTCCCCGCACGGAGAGCTCGTCGCCGTCTGCGACACCGATCCGGAGCGCGCGGCGCGCTGCGGTGCGCGGCGCGGGGTGCCCCACTACGTGGACGCGAGGACGTTGCTCGAGCGGGAGCGCCCCGACGTGCTGTGCATCGCCACCCCCAGCGAAGGGGGGCGTCTCGAGCTGGTGGAGCTCGCGCTGGAGCATGGGGTCCGTGGCTTCTTCTGCGAGAAGCCCGTGGCCAAGAACCTCGAAGAAGCCCTCGCCCTCCGGAGCCTCGTGCAGCGCTCGGTGCCGTTCGCCGTGAACTACCTGCGGAGCTGGTCGCCGGGGCTCGAGCGGGCGCGCGCCTTCGCGCGTGAAGGTCGGCTCGGAGCCCCCGAGCGCGTCGTGGTTCACTACGGGAAGGGCTTCGCCAACAACGCGTCCCACGCCGTGGATCTGCTGCGGCACTTCCTCGGCTGGCCGCTCGAGGTGCGCACCCTGCATCGGCGCGACGATGGCCGCGCCGCAGATCCCTCCCTCGACGTGCAGGTGTTGTGGCGCGTCGACGGCCAGGCGGTGCCTGGCTACTTCGTGAGCACCGACTACCGCCACAAGAGCGTCTTCGAAGTCGATCTCCTCGGCGCCGCGGGCCGCATTCGCTTCGTCGACGCCGGCCGGGAGGTGGTGCTCGAGCAGACGGTGCCCGATCCGGACTATCCCGGGGTTTGCATCCTCGGCCAAGCCGAGCGCTGTCGCGGGGAGCTCGAGGTCGCCCTCCTCGCCGCGGTCTCCGACCTGTGCGCGTGCGTGCGCTCCGGGAGCCTGCGGCCAGCCTCCAGCCTCGAGGACGCGGTCCGCACCCTGCGCGTCGTAGACGCAGCCCAACGAGGGGCGACGGCATGAGCGCCAAGAGGCCCGCGATCCTCGGCGGCGCGCCGCTCCGGAGCGCCCGCTTCGCGCCGCGACGCACCATGGGCGCGGCGGAGCGGCGGGCGGCGCTCGAGGTGCTCGACAGCGACGTGCTCTCGGCGTTCCTCGGGGGGCCGGGCCCGCTGTTTCTCGGGGGGCCGCGGGTCCGCGAGCTCGAGGCCCGCTGGGCCGAGCGCTACGGCTTCCGCCACGCGGTGAGCGTCAACTCGTGGACCTCGGGCCTGGTCACCTGCATCGGCGCCTGCGGCATCGGCCCCGGCGACGAGGTGATCTGCTCGCCCTTCACGATGTCGGCGTCGGCCACCTGCGCCTTGTTCTACGGGGGGATCCCCATCTTCGCAGACGTCGACCCCCACACCTTTTGCCTCGATCCGGCGAGCGTGGAGAGCCGCATCACCTCGCGGACGCGGGCGATCGTGGTGGTGCACCTGTTCGGTCATCCCGCGGAGATGGACGCGCTCCTCGCCATCGCCAAGCGCCACGACCTCTTCGTGATCGAGGACGCGGCGCAGGCGCCAGGCACCCACTACCGCGGCCAACCGGTGGGCGCCCTCGGCGACCTCGGCGGCTTCAGCCTCAACTATCACAAGCACGTTCACGCGGGAGAAGGTGGCGTCATCGTCACCCACGACGACCAGCTCGCCCTCCGCTGCCAGCTGATCCGCAACCACGGCGAGAACGCCGTCGACGCGCTCGGCGTCGCAGATCTCACCAACGTGATCGGACACAACTTCCGGCTCACCGAGCTACAGGCGGCGATCGCCACGGCGCAGCTCGCGCGGCTCGATGGCTACCTCGCCCACCGCCAGCGGCTCGCCCGCCACCTCCACGCGCGGATCGCCGCGCTCCCCGGCCTCTCGAGCCACCCCCCACCCGCCGACTGCACCCACGCCTACTACGTGTTCCCCCTCCTCTACGACGCGGAGGTGACCGGCCTCTCCCGCGACCTGTTCGTGCGTGCGGTGGCCCAAGAGCTGCCCGCCACCGACGACTTCGAACAGACCCCCCTCGTCGCCGGCTACGTCCGCCCGCTCTACCTGTCGCGCATCTATCAGGAACGCGCCGGCCTCGCCCACGGCCACCCCTTCAACGCGAACCCCGGCGTCACCTATCACTACCCTCGAGGGCTCTGCCCCGTGGCGGAGCGGCTCCACGAGCGCGAGCTGCTGCTCACGCCGCTCGTCCGCGAGCCCCTCACCGAGGACGACATCGACGATCTCGCAGACGCGATGGAGAAAGTGCTCACCCAAGCCGACACCCTCCGAGGTCTCGATGCCGCTCGCGACACCTGACGGCGTGGTCGCCCTCGTGGCGCGTCAGGCGGGGACGGCCAACGCCTTCGCCAGCGTCGCGGACGCGCTCGAGCACGCGGGGATCGGCTACGTGCTCGTGGCGCTGGGCGAGGCGCGCGCGCTCCTCGGCGATCGGCGCGCGTGTGTGCTCGCGGCCTCCGCTGCCGCCGCGGAGGGTGCCCTCGCCGCGGCGGCCCCGCGCCTGTTGCTCACCGGCACCTCGTTCGAGGTCGCCGACGACGCCGCCCTGTGGCGCTGGGCGCGCTCCCACCGGATCCCGTCGGCCGCGTTCGTGGACAGCCACTCGAACCCAGCCGTCCGTTTCACGGTCGAGCGCCCCTTCGATGCCGTCCCCGAGACCGTGCTGGTGAGCGACGAGCGCGCCCGCGACGGCCTCCTCGCCGCCGGCTGTCCCACCGACACCACCGCCATCGAGATCGTGGGGAACCCAGCGTTCGACGTCCTCGCCACGTTGACGCGCCCGATCGCCCCGTCCTCGCTCCTGTTCGTGGGTCAGCCCACCCCCGAGGCGAGCGAGCTGCCTCGCGCGCTCTTGTCGCACGTGCTGGCGTTCTGCGAGCCGCGGGGGCTCACGCTGCGCGTGCGGCCCCACCCGCGCGAGGCGCCCGAGCGCTACGCCGCGGCCCTCGCGCGCAAAGGGGTGGAGCTCGACGAAGACGACCGCGTCGGTACCCTCGCCCGCGCCCGCGCGGCGGTGGGCCTGTCCTCGACGTTGCTCGTCGAGGCGGCCCTCGCTGGGGTCCCGGTGGTGAGCTACCAGCCCCCTCTGCTCCTCCCCTCGGGGGTGGTGCTCGCCTCCCCCCGCGTGCTGCTCGCGGCGACGAGCGCAGAGCTCCCGGGCGCCCTGTCGCGAGCGCTCGCGCTGCCGCTCGCTCCTCCTCGGGTGGTCGCGAGCGCGCCACGGTGGCTCCGCTTCTTGCGGAACCGCCTCCGGTTGAGCACGATGACGGGCTGACCCGGACCGCGCGATGAGCTCCCGCCTCTATCCCCTGCTCAAGCAGCTCGACGCCTACCACCGCCACCTCGCGGCGCACCCCCGTCTCACCGCGCCGGTGCGCCTCGCGAGCTACGGCGTGTACCGAGGCCTCGAGCTCGCGCTCGGCGAGCGGCACCCCCACGAGCGGGTCATCGCCGCGGCAGGTCGCCTCGAGGAGACCGCCCCGCGACGCGCGGCGGCCACACGGCGCAGTCCGGCCCCCCGGGTGTTGCTCTACCTCGTGCGCGGCTGGTTCGTCCACGCCACGTTCCAGGCGGTGCTCGCCAAAGCCCTCGAGCGACGCGGCGCCGAGGTCTCGTTCTTCCTCTGCACCGGCGTGCGCCCGCAGTGCGACTTCAAGCCGGCCACCGACGCACACACCACGCGCCCTCTGTGCTGGCGCTGCTCGTCGTTTCCCCGGCGCCTCCTCGACGCGTTCGCGCTGCCCCACCAGAGCTTCGACACGCTCGTCGATCCCGCGCTGCCCCGACGCGCTGCAGCGCTCGTCGGCGGGCGCGACCTCGAGGGGCTGTGCGCCTTTGAGTACGCCGGCCTGCCCCTCGGTGAGCTGTGTCTCCCTTCGCTCTCGCGGATGCTGCTGCGTGGCGACTTCCAGGCCGATCCGCGCGCCACCGAGCTCTTGCGCGGCCTCCTCGCGAGCGCCATCGTCATCACCGACGCCGCGGCCAAGCTGCTCGCGAACACGCGCCCCGACGCGGTGGTGATGTGCAACGGCCTCTTCTTCGAGGAGCGCATCATGTTCGAGCTCGCAGAGCGGGCGGGGATCCGCACCGTCACCCACGAGGTGGGGTATCGCGAGCGCAGCGTTCAGCTCGCGAACAACGCGATCGTCGGCCAGTTCCCCCTCGGTCGCCTGTGGGAGCGTCGCCGGCAGCGTCCCCTCGACGCCACCGAGGAGGCCGCGCTCGATCACGAGCTGTCCACCCGCCGCGCGGGGGGGGCCGCGGTGAAGGTGCTGTGGCCGCGGATGGACGGCACCGAGGACACCATGCGCGGCGAGCTCGGCATCCCCCCCGGCCAGAAGCTGGCCGTCGCGTTCACCAACGTGCTGTGGGACACCGCCGTGTTTCGCAAACACGTGGCGTTCGAGAGCATGTTCGACTGGCTCGAGACCTCGATCGAGCTCTTTCGGGCCCACCCCGACTGGACGCTGGTGGTGCGCGTGCACCCGGCAGAGGTGCGCGCGATCATGCAGGAGTCACGCGAGCGGGTGGTCGAGCGGCTCGCCGCGCGCTTCCCGTCACTCCCCGAGAACGTCCGGGTCGTCCCGCCCGAGGCCACCACCAACTCCTACGC
The DNA here is from genome assembly GCA_964401935.1 of uncultured Polyangiaceae bacterium. Taxonomy (GTDB): domain Bacteria; phylum Myxococcota_A; class Polyangia; order Polyangiales; family Polyangiaceae; genus JAPYTK01. The sequence continues at coordinate 1,372 of CAYOAL010000063.1, read as the reverse complement.
GTTGGTCGACGCCGCCGACGCGGTGCTCGTCTATGCCTCGAGCCTCGGCTACGAGAGCGCAGCGGGGGGCCGGGCGGTGGTCGTCGCCGGCGACGTGCACTACGCGCGGCGCGGCTTCACCCGCGACGTGGAGCACAGAGACGCATACCCCGCCCTCGTGGAGCGCGCCCTCGCCGAACGCTTCCTGCCGAGCGAGGAGCACGCGCTCGCCCGCCGCTACGCGCACCTGCTCTTGGTGGAGCACATGCGGCCGTTCCCCTACGTCACCCACAGCCCGCGCGAGGCGCGGCGCCTCCACCTCGAGCACCTCGACGAGCTCGCCCCGGGCCGCGACCCCGGGCTCGACGCGATCTGCGACGGCGTCCTCGGCGCGCTGGACTTCACCTGACGGTTCGGGCGATGGTCTCGGCTGCGGCGTCACGGGCGCCTCGTCCCATGCTCGACGGCTCCTCGCTCCTCATCACCGGTGGCACCGGCTCGTTCGGCCGGAAGATGGTCGAGACGGTGCTCACCCGCTTCGTGCCGCGGCGCCTGGTGGTGTTCTCGCGTGACGAGCTCAAGCAGTTCGAGATGCAGCAGCGCTTCTCGACGGCCGACCACCCGTGTCTCCGCTACTTCATCGGCGACGTGCGCGACCCGGAGCGTCTCCACGAGGCGCTCCGGGGGATCGACCACGTCGTCCATGCGGCCGCCCTCAAGCAGGTGCCGGCCGCGGAGTACAACCCCTTCGAGGCGGTGAAGACCAACGTGCTCGGAGCGCAGAACGTCATCCGCGCCGCGATCAACCAGGGGGTGAAGCGAGTGATCGCCCTCAGCACCGACAAGGCGGCCAACCCCGTCAACCTCTACGGCGCCACCAAGCTGTGCGCCGACAAGCTCTTCGTCGCCGGCAACGTCATGTCCGGTGAGGAGGGCACCCGCTTCTCCGTAGTGCGCTACGGCAACGTGCTCGGGAGCCGCGGCTCCGTGGTGCCGTTCTTTCTGCAGAAGCGCGACGACGGCGTGCTGCCCGTCACCGATGAGCGCATGACGCGCTTCTCGATCACGTTGCAAGAGGGCGTCGACTTCGTCATCGACTGCTTCGACCGGATGAGGGGCGGCGAGCTCTTCGTGCCCAAGAGCCCGAGCTACCGCATCCTCGACGTCGCCCAGGCCATCGCCCCCGGCGCGCGCATCGACGTCACGGGCATCCGCCCCGGGGAGAAGCTCCACGAGGTGCTCGTCCCGAGCGACGAGTCGTGGCACACGCTCGAGCACGCGCACCACTTCGTCATCCACCCCCCGCAGCTGTTCGCCCAGCGCCACGCCGCGGCCGGGCCCAACGTGAGCCTCTGCCCCCCGGGCTTTGCCTACTGCAGCGACACCAACGACC
>CAYOAL010000062.1:0-55110 GCA_964401935.1 uncultured Polyangiaceae bacterium | reverse complement strand
CGCCCTCGCCCTCGCCCTCGCCCTCGCCCTCTCCCTCTCCCTCTCCCTCTCCCTCTCCCTCGCCCTCTCCCTCGCCCTCGCCCTCGCCCTCTCCCTCTCCCTCGCCCTCGCCCTCGCCCTCGCCCTCGCCCACGATGGGTTGGGTGGGATCGATCGGGGCGTCGGGCTCGTCATCGAACACGATGGCGCCGGTGGGGGCCTGCTCTCCGAGGTGCCGCTCGTACGTCTCCTTGGAGTCTGTCGTGAGCTCGGTGAACTCGCGCAAGGTGGGGAGATCCGACAACGACTTAAGGTTGAACAGCCGCAGGAAACCATCGGCGGTGCCGTAGAGGAGCGGGCGACCAGGCTCCTCCTTTTTCCCGAGCACCCGGATCAGCTCACGTTCCAGCAGCAGCCTGAGCACCGGCCCCGAGTCCACGCCACGCACATCGTCGATCTCGGGGCGCGTGATGGGCTGACGATAGGCGATGATCGCCAAGGTCTCGAGCTGGGCTCGTGAGAGCCTCACGGGCTTCTTGGCCGTGACCCCACGCACGGCGATGCTGAACGCGGGGTTGGTGAGAAAGCAGTAGCCGCCGTGAACCTCGAGCAGGTTGACCCCCCGGTCGGCGTATTCGGTCATGAGCACCTCGAGCACCTCGAGCACGGAGGCCTTGCGCGCCTTCGTGGCGCGCGTGAGCTCACGCAAGCTGATGGGCTCCTGGGCCGCGAACACGAGCGCCTCGATCGCTCCTCGGAGGTAGGCTCGATCGAGCTCGGTCGACGCGCGCGAGATCTGCTCGAACGCGGCGGCCTGAAAACTGGCTGGGTTCCTAGGGACTGCGTTCATCGCGCTCATGGCTCGCCCTCGACGCCGGTGTCGTCGTCGGCCTCATCGTAAACATCCACGTCGTCGTGCTGGACCGCGGCGCCCTCGCCGCGCGCCTCGCCGGAAGGGTCGCGGTCGCTGTCGTCGTCGTCGTCGTCGTCGTCGTCGTCGTCGTCGTCGTCGTCGCCCTGATCGGCGAGCTCGTTGCCCCTCGAGACGCCACCCCCTGCCGCCACCCGCGCTGTCTCGTCCACGCCTTCGCTCCCGCGCTCGCGCTCGTGCTCGCCCACGCGCTCGTGCTCGCCCACGCCCACGCCCACGCCCACGCCCTCGGTGTCGTCCACGTCCACGTCGTCGTCGTCGTCGTCGTCGTCGTCGTCGTCCGCGTCGTCGTCGTCGTCGTCGTCCGCGTCGTCGTCGTCGTCGAGACCTTCCTCTTCGTGGTCGCCTTGATCGTCGTCGTCGTCGTCCTCGTCGAAGTCCCGCCAGGGATCCACCTCGGGCGACAAAACGTCGTCGTCGCCCCCGAGAACGCGACCGGCCGTGCGGTGCTCGGCGGCAAACTCGATCATGATCTCACCGAGTGGATCGTCTTGGACGACGCGGGCCACGCGCATCTTGCACATCTCGAGCAGGGCGAGGAACGTCACCACCAGATCGATGCGGGCGGGCTCCTTGGGGTTGCCGTCTTCGTCGGTGAGGGCGAAGAAATCCTCGAAGCGCATGCGCTGCCGATCGTGGAGGAGCTCGGTGAGCTCCACGATGCGCTCGGCGATGCCGACACGCTCGAAGAGCACCTGGTGATCCGCCTCCTGGTGGGCGCGCTTGAGCACCTTCTCGAACGCGTCGAAGAGCTTGAACACGCTTCCCGCCGCGAGGGGGGCGGGGCCCTCGGGAGCCGGCTCGGCCGCGCCGCGCGGAAATACGTCGCGGCCCAGCGCCGAGCGCCCGCCGAGCTGCTCGGCGGCGAGGCGATACTTCTGGTAGTCGAGCAGGCGCCGCACGAGCTCGGCGCGAGGATCGGTCGTGTCGAGCTCGCCGTCCTCGTCATCCCCTTGGTCCGATGGCTCGACCGGCAGGAGCATCTTCGACTTGATGTGGGTGAGCGTGGCCGCCATCACCAGGTACTCGCTCGCCACGTCGATCTGCACCGACGTCATCAGCTTGAGGTATTCGAGGTACTTCTCCGTGATGAAGCTGACGGGGATGTCGAGGATGTCGAGCTCGTGCTTGCGGATGAGGTGCAAGAGCAGGTCGAGGGGCCCCTCGAACACGTCCAACGAGACGCGGTAGGCCGTCGGGTCGTCGATCGCGTCGCGCTCCGCCTCCGAGGGGTCCTCGGGCGTTGGCGCTTTGGCCGGCGCCGCCCCTGCAGGCGCAGGCGCGACCGCCTGATCGTCCTCGCTGGTGGCTGCCACGGCTCAGGCTGTCTAGCCGTGTATCGACGAAAGGTCTACGGTGGAGGGGCAGAATGCGTGTGGTGGATGCGATCGACGCCCCGAGCGGATCGTCCCCGGTGGTCTCGGGAGCGACGGCCCCCCTCGTGCTCTCCTTCGTGCCGCTCATCATCGCGATTTCCGGGCCCGCGGCAGCGCAGCCCCTCCCCAGTCCCGACGACGAGCCGGCGCCGGCCCAGCTCGAGCCGGCGGCACCTGCAGGGCGGACGCAACGGGACGGGGATGCCTCGGAGGACGGGCCCGACGACGGGCCAGACGACGAGGGCTCCGCGATCACCGACACGGATCCCCACACCATGTTTCTCGGTGGCGTGGGTTTGTTGGCGCTGCCGTTCGCGGAGGTGTGCCCGTTCACCGAGGCACCCTGTGAGCCAGGAGAGACGAGCTTGGGGTTCAGCCTGTACACGCTGGGCCGGATCGGTGACTGGGCGTTTGGTGCCAGCATCACCTACGCGTTCGGGCTCCGGCCCACCGAAGCGGCTGGGTTCGAAGAGCCAGGCCTCGAGCGTCAACACACGCGGCGCTACTTCCTCGTCGAGGGCCACTTTCGCCGCTACCTTCCTGCGCTCGGGCGTTGGAACTGGTGGGTCGGACCGACGGTGGGGGCGGTGATCATCAACGACTCCTGGTCGACGCTCGCCGATCGGGAGCCCTACGCCGACACCGCGTTCGTGGGCCCGCGGGCGGTGACCTTGGCGACGGAGGGGTTCGCGTTCGGGGCGGCGGTTGGGGGTCACATTCGCTTCCTCGACTATTGGCTGTTCGGCACCCACTTTCGCTACGCCAACTGGCTGCTGCCGGGAGAACGAGAGCAGACCCCAGTGGGAGATCTCGCGTCTCACGCGGGGCGACTCGACCTGTTCGACCTCGGGGTGGTCACGGGGTTTCACCTGCCCATCTGACGCGCTCGGTGGTGTCGGTTGACGCGGCCGGAGCAGGTGGGTACGCCTCCCCAGCCTCATGGCGATCGATCCACAACGCGTTGGTGCCAAGAGCAAGGCGTACGAGCACCGGTACGACTGGCGCAGCCAGGCCACGTATGCGCTGGGGATCGGGGCCACGAAGCGCGAGCTCGCGTACCTGTACGAGGGTTTCGAAGGGGGGATGAAGGTGTTCCCGACCTACGCGGTCGTGCCCGCCTTCGAGCCGGTGGTGGAGCTCCTCGCCCAAGCCGGCGTCGAGATGGCGAAGGTGGTGCATGGCGGTCAGACCGTGGTCGCCCACGCGCCGCTGCCGGCGGAGGGGACGCTCCTCACGAGCGGCGAGATCACCGGCATCTTCGATCTCAAGCGTTTCGCCACGGTGACGCTTCGCACCGACTCCCGCCTCGGCGAGGAGCTCGTCGCGTCCACCGAGTGGAGCATCATCGTGCGCGACGAGGGCGGCTGGAAGGGGCCGCGGCCGCCCAAGTCGGATGCCCCTGTGCTCCCCAAGGGGCGCCCCGCCGACTGGACCCACGAGCAGACGACGAGCCCCGAGCAAGCGCTCTTGTACCGCGTCAGCGGCGACGTGAACCCGCTGCACGCCGATCCCGTGTTCGCGGCGAGCGTGGGGTTCCCGGAGGGACCCATCCTTCACGGCCTGTGCACCTTCGGGTTCGTGGCCCGCGCGGTCATCCAGCGCTGCGCGGGGGGCGACGCGACGCGGCTGAGGTCGTTGTCGGCACAGTTTCGCAAGCCGGTGTGGCCGGGCGACACCATCGCCACCCACGGGTACGAGCTTGGCGAGGGGCGCGTCGTGTTGCAGGCCTACGCCGGCGGGCGCCCCGATCCGGTGGTGAGCCAGGCCTGGGCCGAGATCCGCTAGAGACAACGAGAACCGCGACAACCGCGAGGCTAGGGCGATGGCGAACAGAGATGATTGGGATGTCGACGAGGAGCCGCTGATGGCGGGTGCCGACCGCGATGACGACGAAGACGCCGCCGGCCGCAACGACGACGACGACGACGACGACGCGGACGACGAGGACGAGGACGACGACGACGACGACGACGCGGACGACGCGGACGACGAGGACGACGAGGACGACGCGGACGACGTTGACGACGAGGCGGACGACGACGAAGACGGCGACGACGAGGACGGCGGCGACGAGGACGCCGACGACGAGGACGCCGACGACGAGGACGCCGACGACGAAGACGCCGGCGACGAGGACGCCGACGACGAGGACGCCGACGACGAGGACGAGGACGAGGACGACGAGGACGACGAGGATTACGAGGACGACGCCGACGACGAGGACGACGAGGATTACGAGGACGACGACGAGGACGACGAGGACGACGACGACGAGGACGACGAGGACGACGAGGCCCTCGGCAGCGTCGGTTCGGACGACCCGTACTGGTGGGCCCCCCACACCGTCTTGGGGCTCATCCTGTTGATCGGCTTGCTCGGCTTCTTCGGCCTCTTCAACGATTGGCTCGGTTTCCTCGCACCGTCACCGGCTCAAGAGCCCGCGAGCCCCACCTCGAGCGCAGCCGCGAGCGCCGCGCCCCAAGGCGCGGTGGCCACGCCGAAGACTGCGCAGACGATCGTGCTCGGACCGGACGCGAGCGTGCGGAAGCTTCCGGATGGAACCGAGGCCCAGCGTTTTCGCGCGAAGCAGATCCTCGTGCAGTACAAGGGGGCCGAGAAGGCGACGGACGCGGTGACACGCACCAAGGACGAGGCGCGAGAGCGCTCGAAAGAGGCGGCCGAGAAGGCGCGCAAGACGGTGACCGCGAAGGAGCGCGCGAAGGAGTGGTCGGAGCTGGTCAAGTCGTACACCGACGTGCCCGACGCCGATCAACGCGCCGGCGATCTGGGCGTGGTCAGCTCCAAGTCGGTGCCGCACCCGCGCATCATCAAGGTGCTCGAGGGCATGAACGTCGGCGACGTGGTCGGTCCCGTCGAGACGCCCCTCGGGTTCCACATCATCTGGCGCACGATGTAAGCAGAGCGCTGGCGCGGGGGCGCCGGGGCCTCGTCAGTCGCTCGAGAGGAGCTTCGCGAGGAGCTCTCGTTTCTTCTCGAGCGTGAGGGTGACCTTGCGGTGCTCTTCCGGGCTCATGCCTTCGACGAGCACCCGATCCTCGTCGCCGAGCCCCACCACCCAGCGTCCCTTGCGGGCTAGCAGCCACTCCGTCTTGGGGAGCCCCGGCGGCGTGTGCATGAACCGGGTCGCCTCGTCGCCGAGGCGCTTCTCCTCCACTGCGCCGCCGATCTTGCTCAGGGACTTCATCAAGTCGCGCGCTTGATCCTCGTCGCCCCGCTCCGCGCTCAGCACGCGCCAGCGCACGTCGCCCTCACGGTAGTATCCGAGCGCTCCCCCGCCGGTGCCGGCCACGTCGAAGAGCTTGTCGCGCAGGTAGCGAATCCCGAGGGTGAGACGCTGGGGTTCGGGCAACCGCAGCGCGCTCGCGGGGAGCTCGGGCTTGCCAGGGAGCTTCTCCCCGAAGGCCTTGACGAGGTCTGGCAGCAGCTTGTCGGCGCGCTCGCGGATTTGCGCTTCGGTGTTGGCGGACACGTCGTTGTAGGTGATCTCGGCGAGGTGCTCGCCGCGCCACAGGTAGGCGTTGCCGATGCCCAGCGCCGCCGCTCCGCCGCCGGGGGTGGGCTTGGCCATGTCTTCGTGCGCAGGATCGAGGTCGCCCACGACGCGTTTGGTGAACATCGCGAAGGCCGCCTCGGCCGACTCGAACTGGGACAGGTAGACATCGATCGTGGCGCCGCTGCCGCCGCCGTCCACGTACCTTGCCTCGACGACGCGCTTCACGCCGCCCGAGAGGTAGAGCTCACACTCCCCGTCGAAGAGGTTGCAGATGGCGTCGAGTGGGCTCTTGGCGCCGTCGCCGTAGGCCTTGTCGCTGCCGGCCGGATCGAGGCAGAAAGCGCCCGCGTCAGCCGGAAAGAAGGCCACGTTCTTCGGATCGTTCGTCTTGCGCTCGCCCGAGCACGCGGCGGGCTTGGCCGCTGGCGGCGGAGGCTCGCGCGTGGGGGCGGGGGGCTCGTCACACGCCGAGATGAAGGGCCAGAGCGGCAACACGACGAGCCCCAAGGCGGCGCGACGCGCAGCCCGGGCCATGGCGTAGGTGTGGCGATATGTCATGAACTCTAGGTAGGTTTCTGAAGTGCTTCGGGAAGCGAGAGCATAGCCGCTCTTCACTTTTTTCATAGTCGGCGCAACAGTTTGTGAGCGAGGTCGGGCGCGGCGGTCAGCGCGGCGCTCAACGGGCTGAAATGACGGGCCACCCCCGGGGCACGCCCGAGGCATGAGCCTTGCTTTGATGGGCCGCGGTGATTCTTGTGGCAAGCAGCTCTCGGCGCGTCGCGTCAGCGTCCCCCGCACACGTGTGGGCTCGTGCACGACACGCACGCGGCTTCACGATGATGGAGCTGATGGCGGTGATCGCGATGATCGGTGTGCTCGCGGCCGCCTCAGCGCCTAGCCTCATCCACTTTCTCCGGGATCGCCGCGTCGCCGACGCCGGCACCGAGGTGGCCAACCTCATTCGCTTCGCGCGTGCTCGCGCGATGGGACGCGGCACGGCGGTCAACGTGCGCTTCACGGGGGCGCCGGGCGCCCTCAACGCCCTCAACGAGGCCGATCCCAACGCCCGTCTGGTGATCAAGGAGGCGGTGATGGGAGCGGCGGCCGTCGACGCCGATCAGGCCACGCTCGGCAACCCGAACTGTCTCGGCACGAACTGGGGCGTGGGGAGCTTGAACGCGCGCTACATCACGATGTTCGACGAGCGTCGCAACCGTTACTCGCCGTCGGTGGCAACCTTCGTCGACGAAAACAACAACACGCTCGCCAACGCCGACATCTGCTTCACGCCGCGGGGGCGGGTGTGGCGCAACTACAACGGCGGCGGCTTCCTTGCCCTCACGGGCGTGCCCTACATCCAGGTTCAGAACCCCGACACGGGCATGCTGCGCCGCATCATCATTCCCCCGAGTGGCGCGGCTCGCCTCATCACGGAGCTCTGATGCGACCTCGCGACGAATCTCGTTCGGGCCTGGCGACGCTCTGGGAGCGCGTCACGGGTTGGGCGCGCGGCGCTGCTCAGCCAGGGGCGACTCCGTCTGGGGCCAAGCCCCGGCGCGGACGCGGTCGCCTCGGCGACGCCCGTCGGCGCCCCCTCGTGCGTCGCGCCGGCTACACGGTGATCGAGGTGATGATGGCGCTCTCGGTGCTGTCCATCGGCACCACCGGCGTCATCGCGATGCAGAAGGTGACGCTGATCGGCAACACCCGCGCGCGCGACCTCGCGACCGCGACCGCGATCGCCGCGGCCTGGGTGGAGCGACTCCGCTACGACGGCCTGCGCTGGACCTACGATCCGGCGACCGGCGTCGCGACGCTGGGAAGCACCACCTATCTCTCGCAGCCACAGAACGTCTGGTTCGTGCCACCGCCGGGGGGGCCGAGCGGCACCGCGGTGGGCGGGATGGAGGGCCTCTCCGACGTGAAGGGGATGGACACCGTCGTCGCCGCGGAGGGCGCGTTCTGCGTGAACGTTCGGCTCACCAACATCATGAACAACCCCATCCAGCCGGCGCCCATCCCGGCCGCGATGCGCGCCGAGGTGCGCGTGTACTGGTTGAAGATGCACCACACCACGGTGAACCCCGCGCTGTCGGGGACGCTCGCCGGCAACCCGTTCTGCAGCACCAACCAGGCCGACATCGACTCGCTCGACACGGCCGCCGACGGCACCACGCGTTATCATTTCGCCTACGCCTCCACCGCGATCTTGCGGAACGACCTCTGATGCACCGCACACTCCGTCCTTTGTCTGGTGGGGGTCCTCGCTCTGGTGGTGGGGGGCCTCGCGTTGGTGGTGGAGAGGCGACCACGACCCGCCTCACGCGCGCGCGCCCTGGCCGCGAGCGCGGCTTCACGCTCATCGAGCTGATGGTGTCGCTCACGGCAGGCCTCATCATCTCCACCGCCGCCTTCTTGATGGCGCGGAGCGCCACGTCGTTCTTCCAACACGAGGCGGGCATCACCTCGGCGCAGTACGCGGTGATGGTGGGGATGGCGCGGCTGCAAGCCGACATCAAGAACGCGTCCTTCCTCGGCTCGCCCAACATCGACGTCGATCCGCTCCTCTGCGGTGACCCTGCCGTCCTCCCCGCCAGCGCCGGGGCCCACCCTGGGGCGAACGCGCTCGCCGGGGTTCACCTCGAGGCGGACGGCTCGTTCAACCGCGAGACGGCGGCGAACCAGGCGCTCTGGGCGCTCAACGGGCTCGCCCCCGATGCGTTCACGATCGCCGGCTCCTTCGACACCACCGAGCAGTTCTCGGCCGCGCAGGTGCTCCCCACCGGCGGCGGCGCCTACAACGTCGTCCTCAACTTCGTGAACGACGGGGCCGCCATCCGCACCTTGCGCCGGGCCCAAGAGGGCGGCGCTACGTTCCAAGACATCTTCCGCGCCGGCCGCCTCCTGCGGGTGCGGGACAAGGAGGGACGCTTTGGTCTCGGCGTGATCTCCGGCGCACCCACGGTCGACATCCCCAACGGCCGCGTCACCATCCCCGTGGCCGGCAACCCGTCGATGGGCAAGCGCGAGACGCACGGCAACTGCGGCTGCACCCTGTGGTGTGTGGGGGCGCCCGTGAGCGTGATCGCGCGCATGTTCTACAGCCTGCGCAACGTGGCCGCGTTCCCGGCCTACGCCAACCTCGCTCAGACCGCGGCCACCCTCGGCGCGGCCGGCTACCACCGCGGCCACCCCGTCGCCGTCGATCGCACCGAGCTGACCCGCATCGAGCTCGATCAGCAGGGCAACGAGCTCCCCGCCACCCTGCAGGTGCTCGCCGAGTTCGCCGTCGATCTCGAGCTCGGGGCCTCCTACGAGGACCCGGCGCCGCCGGCGGGGAACGTGCCCATCGTGCTGCGCGAGGCGGTCGGGGACACCGGCAACGTCGCGCGCTACGTGATCGGCGGACCTCCCGGCGCCGCCGGCGCCAACCCGGACCTCATCCGCGCGATCCAGGTGCGCCTCAGCACCCGAGGCCATCGCCGCGACCGCGACGTTGGGATCCCCGCCGCCGGCGACCTCCATCCCTACCGCTTCAACCTCGGAGCCAACCAGGGCTTCGTGCGCATGCGGACGTTGATCTCCGAGATGCAGCTCCCCAACCAGGCGAGGAGGATCACCCCATGACCGCGCGCTCGTTCGCTCTCCTCAGCGCTCTCCGCCGACGCCGCCGCGAGCGGGGGGCCGCGGTGTTCGTCGTCGTGCTCGTGATCTCGCTGCTCACCGCGCTCGGGGTGTACGCGGTGAAGACGGCGACGCTCTCCAACCGCGCCAGCGGCTACAACCGGCAGCTGGTGCAGACGCACTACGTGACCGAGCTGGGGATGGTGGCCGCGGTGGCCGATCTCAAGGGCTCGCTCCACGACACCTACTGGCTGCTGAAGAACCGCGTGCCCGATCCGGGGGCGGGCGACGCGGTGTGCGAGGCGCACTACGATCAAGAGTTCCCCGAGTGCGTGCTCCTCAGCTACGACGATCTGAACACCCTCGCCACCAACTCCACCGGCCAGGCGCTGCTCCGACCGAACGCGGCGGGCGCCCATGGCAGCCTCGGCCCAGCGAATCTGGAGACGGACATTCGGGTGGAGATCACCGATCCGCACGACATGGCGCCGCCGAGCGGCTTTCAAGTGGCGGGCGGCGTCGAAGATCCGCAGGGGCAGGTGTTCGCCCTGGTGACGGTGACGGTGACGGGGCTCGTGATGCCCCCCCCCGACGCGGGCGCGCCGCCGACCGATCGGTTCGATCTGCAGTCGGCGAGCGCCGCGGGGATCGAGCGACAGCGGGCTCACGTGCGTATGGGGCCGCTCCTCGCGCAGCGATGAGGGGTGAGACGGGATGAGCATGGGCAGACGCGAACCGAGGCACGAGAGGCAGGCAGCATGAGGACGAGAGCACTTGGAGTTGGCATCGGGCTCTGCGCCCTCTCGGCGCTCACCGGCGCGCGCGACGCGCGGGCGCAGACGGCGGTGGACGCGTTCCCGCCGCTGCCCAACGTGCTCCTGCTCGTCGATACCTCGGGCTCGATGGAGTACGACGTCGGCGGCAACCTCCCTGGTCCTGGCACCTGCACCGGCGTGGTGGGCGACAGCTACAAGAGCCGCTGGATCAGCCTCATCGAGGTGCTGACCGGCAACATCTCGAACTACGGCTGCTTCGCTCACGACCGGGAGGACGGCGACTTCATCAACGAGTTCGATCTCGCTGGCGTGTCGCCGTACGACCAGGGCTACTTCCTGCCCTACCACCGCGCCCTGTCGAATGGCTGCATGTTCACCCCCGGGGCCATCGACACGAACAACATGCTCGGCTGGGAGGCCAACCCGTTCTCCACCCGCCAGTATGGCGCTCCGCTCGGGACCGCCTGCGGCAGCCCCTTCGATCAGGCGCGCGATGGCATCCTCGACACCTATCGCGATCGGGTCCGCTTTGGCCTGTTCACGTTCGACGCGCGGCCCGACGCGGGGGTTGGCCTCAGCGGCGGCACCAACCTCGACGCCGCGACCGGCTTCGAGGGCCACTGGAGCTACTTCCCCGACTGGTGGACCGGCGGCGGCACGCCCGCCACCGGACACCCTCCCGACTGTCTGATCCCGAACCAGATCCACGAGGTGGGCGCGCGCAACGCGGCCGCGCCGCCGTGGGAAGGCCGCATGGTCAACTTCGGGCCGGTGTACGCGACGCTCCAGGAGACGCGCGACCACAACGACCGGGTGCAGAACACGCTGCTCGCGCTGCGTCCCTACGGGGCGACCCCGCTCAACGGCATGCTCGAGGACGCGCGCTACTTCTTCCGCAGCGACGACATGAACGATGGCTACTACACCATCGTCAACGGCTTCGCGGCCGACGAGAAGTTCGCTCCCGCCCAGGATCCGCTCCTCAACAACCCGCTGCCCACCGGCAACTGCCGCGAGGGCTTCATCATCGTGCTCTCCGACGGTGAGCCGAACCTCGACATGCGGCCGTACTGCGAGCAGCTCGCCGCGATGGGGGGGCCCGACGGCGACTGCCCCTACGATGACCTCCCGCACGAGATCGTCGCCGATCTGTACAATGGCTACCCGCGCATCCGGACCTTCGCGATCGGCTTCGGCCTGTCGATGACGGGGAGCGGCCTCGACTGCACCACGCTCGACGGGACCTCGTTCGCGCCCGGTCAGCCGTGCGAGGCGCCGGTCGATCCGGAGGAGATCGCGTGCTGCAACCTCGCCCGTATCGCCGACGCGGGGGGCACGTCGACGGCGTTCTTCGCCGACAACGTCCCGAACCTCAAGGCCGCGATCGCGGCCGTCCTCGACTCGATCGCGACCACCTCCACCACCCGCACCGTGCCCACCTTCGTCACCGCGCAGTCGCAGGTGGCGAGCAACGCGGAGGCGACCGCCTACGAGTTCGCGAGCGCGTTCACGCCCCAACCCGGCCAGCTGTGGCGGGGCAACATCGAGCGCAAGCGCTGGGTCTGCGACAACGTCGCGCCCGACCCCGAGCTCGAGGCCGTCGACGACGTCGTCGGCGACGACTTCGCGACCAACATGCACTCGGGGGCCGGTCCGCAGCGGCGCTTCTTCACCGCCATCCCCGTCGCCAACGGGGGCACCGGCCTCTCGGAGCCCACCTACAGTCTCCGGCCCAACTCCAACACGTTCAACGACGGGGTGGGGACGTACGGCTCGGGAGGCACCCTCACCGGCACCGCGCTCCAAGACGCGGCCGCCCTCGCCCTCACCGCCCGCGGTCAACCGAGCGCCTTCAACGCGGATCCGACGCTGCCCGTCGAGTGCCAGGGGCCCGACCTGATCGCAGCCAACGGCCCGGACTGCGCCGAGGCCCTCATGCTCTGGAACCTCGGGGCGGTGAACGGCGGACTCCCCAATCGCGCCACCAACCAGCTCGGCGCGGTCTACCACTCGATCCCACGCGTCATCGGTCGCCCCCAGGCCCTCACCTCCGACGCCGCCTACGCGCTGTTTCAGCGCAACGACGCCGTCAAGCCGAGCGGGCCGCGGCCCATCGTGCTCTACGCGCAGACCGTCGACGGTCAGCTCCACGCGTTCAAGGTGGCGACCAACGAGCCCGCCGACGCGAACAAGGTGGACAACGCCGACAACAACGAGATCTGGTCGTTCCTCCCGCCCCACGCGCTCAAGGGCATCCACTCGATGTACCCGAACACGCCGCAGATCCTCTCCGACGGTCCGATCGCGGTGCGCGACATCCCGTTCGAGCGCACGTCGGCGGAGGCGCTCGACTCGAACGCGCAGTACCGCACGGTGCTCGTGGCGAGCGGCGGGATCGGCGGCGGCTACTACTACGCCCTCGACGTGACCGATCCATACGACCCGGAGTTCTTGTGGCAGCTGTCACGCGACGAGGACGGCAACCGCATGTTCAGCAGCATCGCCGCCGGCGAGCCCTCGATCGCGCTCGTGGGCATCGACGAAGGCGGGACCCGACGCGAGGTGGCGGTGGCCATCCTCCCCGGCGGGGAAGGTCAACAGGGTGCCGTCGGTGGCTGTGCTCGACAGAACGGAAACTTCCAGCACATCGACGACACCACCGTGCCGCCTTACAAGCCGCGCGCCAACGTGCGCTGTTGGCAGGCCGGCGCGTCGCGGTCGGTCACCATCGTGTCGCTCGAGGATGGCGAGGTGCTCCGCGCCTTCTACGCCGATCCCGCGGATGCGCCGCCGGGCCTCGTCGCGCAGAGCCTGGTGACCAACGCGGATCTCGACGCGCCGCTGCTCGGCGCGGTGGCCTTCCCCAACGGCACCGGCCAGGTCGCCAACCGCGCCTACCTCAACGACCAGGACGGCTCGGTGTGGCGGCTCGATCTCTCGGATCCGGACCCCGCCAACTGGAAGCTCGAGCTCTTCTTCGACGCCTATTCGGGAGAGGGGCCCGACGACGGGCAGCCCATCACCAACCTCCCGGTGATGTCGCTCGACGAGCAGGGCAACACCATCGTCTTGTTCTCCACCGGCGATCAGGAGGAGTTTCGCTCCACGACCACCAAGAACCGCGTGTTCTCGGTGACCGAGTTCCCGCTCGCGGCCATGAACGGCGCCCTGTTCCAGGTGGAGTCGAACTGGCGCATCGTCGAGGGCGCGAACGTCAGCGTCACCGGGGAAGACTTCAAGCCCGGGGAGAAGGTCACCGGCCCCATCGCGGTGTTCAACGAGGTGGCGTACTTCTCCACCCTCACCCCGCCTCCTGCCACCGACGCCTGCACCGTCGGCGAGGGCACCATCTGGGCGGTGAAGTTCCTCACCGACCTCCCCAACAAGCGACCCGAGCCGGGGGTCCCGGGGGGCACCGACTACAAGTTCACGCTGCCCGACAACGTGAACCCGTTCGGCGTCGCGGTCACCGCCGAGCCACCCTGTCGTGACGAGAGCACCATCACCGACGACTACGTGGGACGGCACCGCATCGCCAGCACGACCCAGCGCGCGAACTACGTGCTCCGCTTCTTCACGGGCAAAGAGGGCGCCGCCGACGCTGGCTCTTCGGTCAACATCGCGAGCATCGACTTGCCAGAGCCGGACGCCTTGGTCACGATCGACTCGTGGGCCAGCATCGTCGAGTGAGCCAGCCATCTTCGATGCTCGTGCGTCGGGGCGCGCTCGTGGTCACGCTCGGCGCGGTCTTCTTCGCGCTCGCGGGCTGCGCCGAGGAGGAGCCGCTGCTCCTGCGCCCGATGGGGCTCCGTCCCATCCCCGTGGACACCACGCTGCCCGGCGAGCTCGCGGAGGGGAGCTTCGTCGCGTTCGGCCTCGCCGTGCCGCGGGAGATGCGGGTCACCCGTCACTTCCGCGACGAGGTGTACGCACAGGGGCGGCTCGAGCTCGCGGCGGTGGTGAACTACTTCCGCGATCGGCTCGAGGCCAAGCGGGTGGAGACGGGCCCTCACCGCACCATCTTCGTCGGCGCGGAGGTGCTCGACGAGCCCGAGCACACGGTCGACGTGGATGTGATGCGTCGCATCGGCTACGTCGAGGTGATCATCACCAAGAAGACGCGCGAGCGGGCCAAGCCGGAGCCGGGCCTCACCGAGAAGGAGCGCTGGGGGCGCATGGGCTTGACGCCGGAGGGCAAAGTGCTCGAAGAGTTTGCGCAGTGACCACGCGCATCTCCCCCAAGCACATCAAGGCGCCCCACGGCGCGAAGTCTACCGAGATCACCTGGGCCGACGGGGTGCGCTGCGTCTACCCCAACGAGCTGTTGCGCGGGCTCTGTCCCTGCGCCCACTGTCAGGGTCACGGCGGCACCATCACGTTCATCCCCGGTGGCAACAGCGAGCTCATGGACCTCGAGCCGGTGGGCACCTATGGGCTCAAGCTCGTGTGGGGCGACCGGCACGACACCGGGATCTACTCGTTTCAGTATCTCCGAGATCTCGCGGACAGGCCCGAGGTGGCGTGTTACGAGCCTGGCTGACCGATGGCGAAGGAAGCACCGTGGGAGATCGTGGAGGCGTCGTTCGTCGCGGCGGCGAGCGAGGCGGCGTCGCTCCCGGCTCAGCTCGGGGTGGAGATCGCCTTCGCGGGGCGCTCGAACGTGGGCAAATCGAGCCTGCTCAACACGCTGATGCGTCGCAAGAACCTGGTGCGGACGAGCTCGACGCCGGGCTGCACCCGCCAGATCAACTTCTTCCTGGCGCGAGCGCGTGATGGGGCGCTGCTCCACCTGGTGGATCTGCCGGGCTACGGCTACGCGAAGCGCTCGAAGGGCGAGCGGCGGCAGTGGGCAGAGCTCATCGAGGGATACCTCTTGCGGCGCGACTGGCTGCGGGTGGTGGTGCTCTTGGTCGACGCGAGGCGGGGCCTCGACGACGACGAGCGCGATCTGATCACGCTCCTGGGGCGGCGGCGGGGGCAGCCGGTGGCCCTCATCACCGTCGCCACCAAGATCGACAAGGTGCCGAAGAGCAAGCGACGCGCGGTCTTGGCCAAGCTCACGGGCGCGGGGGGGATCGCCATCGGCACCTCCGCGGTGGAGGGCGATGGCGTCCCCGAGCTGTGGCGCGCGCTTCGGAAGGCGGCGTGGGTGGACACCGCGCGAGCGGACGCCGACGCCTCGCCCGACGCGGCGCGCCCGGCCGAGCCGAGCGCGTAACCGGGCCCCGACCCGACGCCCGCGCTGAAGGTCCGACCGACATTGCCTCGCGGGGCCCCACCCACCGCGTTGCGCTTGGGGCCCCAACGCCCAAGCGCGCTTCGCGAGAGGCCCGCCCTTTTCCGGTCGGGTCTCGAGAGCTCCCGCTGCGCGCATGTCGTCGCGCGCGGGCTCAGCCGTCGTCGTTGATGCAGACCTGCGACTCGAGGCTGTCGCCCTTGTTGCGCTTGGCGCGGCAGCCGATGCCGGCGCGGCACGCGGCGCCGCCTGCGCAGTCGAGCAGGCAGTAGCCGCCGCTCACGTCGACGCAGCGGGTGAGCTCGGGGCAGTCTGCCTGGGTCTTGCAGACGGTGGCGCACATGCCGTCGGGGAAGTCGTCGGGATCGGTCAGGCAGGCCGAGCCCACCGCGCAGTCGAGCTGCTCGGCGCAGGCCGAGCCCACCACCGGACCGTCGGGTCCCACGCCCGAGCTGCAGGAGCCGACGAGGACGGCGCCGGCCACCGTGGCGGTGAGCAGCGCACCCCAGCCGAGCAGAGGGACGAGGCTCGGACGCATCCTCACCGTGTCTCATGTCGCGCCGAGCGGCGCAACTGCTTGACCTCGCGAGAGGGCTACCCTAGCGTCTCGCCGCTTACGCCGTTAGACCCCTAAACGGGAGTCTATCTACTCAAAACCGTTAGGTTTTATTTCCCACCTGCCCGGACTGCAGGCGAGGGAGCCAACCCCCCACGCGATGCCCGAGTTCACTGGAGAAATCACCCACGTCGAGTTCGCTCGCGTGCCGCTGTGGCTCATCGCTCTCGCGCCTTTCTTGGGCGCCGCGATCAACGCGCTCTTTGGCCGCCGCCTGCAGGCCATGGCGATCTACCCACGCCTGCAGAAGCAGTGGCACCTGGGCAGCCTCGGCGTGACCGGCGTCGCCGTCGGCGCGATGCTCGTGGCGTTCCTGCTCGGTGTGGTCAGCTTCGTGCAGGTGCTCGGCCTCGAGGCGGGCCACCGGCACATCTTCACCCACGCGTGGCAGATGTTGCGGATCGGGTCGCTCGACGCGAACTTCTCGTTCGCGATGGACCCGCTGTCCGGCTTGATGGTGCTCATCATCACCGGCGTCGGGTCGCTCATCCACATCTACGCGGCGGCGTACATGGAGAAGGAGCCCAGCTACTGGCGCTTCTTCTGCTACCTGAACCTGTTCGTGTTTTCGATGTTGTTGCTCGTCCTCGGCGACAACTTCATCGTGATGTTCTTCGGCTGGGAGGGCGTGGGCCTCTGCAGCTACCTGCTCATCGGCTTCTGGTACAAGGACTACAACAAGGCCAGCGCGGGCATGAAGGCGTTCGTCGTCAACCGCGTCGGCGACTGGGGCTTCATCTGCGGAATGGCCCTGTTGTTCTGGGGCCTCGGCGGCGCGTGGCTGCTCGACAGCGGCGAGTTCATGCCCGACTTCCAGGCGCGCTTCGTGCCCGTGCTGAAGGTCGACCAGGCCCACCACGGCGGCGGTCATGGCGATGACCACGGCGGCGCGCACGGCGAGCGCCAGGGCGGGGGCGACGAGGACTCCCTCGGCTCGGGGGACTCGCTCGGCCTGGGGGAGGGGGCGCCGGCCGGTGTGGTGCTCGCGCAGCCCGAGCGTGGCGAGCGAGGCGGCGTGGTGCTCGCCCAGCACGAGCACGGGGAGGGCGACGGTCACGATCACGGCGCGGGCCGCGGGACCGGGCGGGGCCGTGGCGAAGGACAGGGCGCGGGCCTCGGCCAGGGCGACCGCCGGCAGCGAACCCAAACCGAAGGCGAGATCCGCGCGGCCGGCGCGCCGGGGACCCTCACGATGGTGACCCACCCGGGAGCCAAAGTGTTCTTCGGCGTGGAGAGCGTCGACCAGCTCCGGCGTGCGCTGGCGCGCATTCACGATCCGACCGCGCCGCTCGCGGCCTGCGAGTCGCTCGAGAGCTGGGCGTCGAACAACGCTATCCAGCTGAGCACCGACTGTTACGCCACCGCGCCGTTCCTCCGCGCGCGCTTGCCCTCGGGCCGCCACCTCGTGGCGATCGTGCCCGATGGCGGGGCGGTGGTGTCCGGGGACGGCAACGAGTTCGCGGGCATGCTCCTCAAGATCGAGGCAGGACGCGAGACGGTGATCATGCCGGTGGGGCCGTCGCTGTCGTTTCGCGAGATCCACGATCAGATCGTGACCCGCCAGATCGCGCCCGAGGTGGAGATCTCCAACAACCACGGCCACGACTTCTTCCTGTCCGACGAGGACATCGAGGCGGGCAAGGACAAGACCTTCGTGATGCTCGCGAAGGACGGTCAGCACCGCCACGCCATCACGCTCACGGCGGCCCACTTCGCCGACATCAAGATGGGCAAGGTGGTGAGCATCACCACCGACGCGGCCGGCGCGGATCACACCCACACCGTCGTCGTGAGCCGCCCCGCCGTCTTCAAAGACAACCTGAAGTCGAAGTCGGTGTGGGGGATCGCCCTCATCACCCTCGCGTGCCTCTGCTTCTTCGTGGGTGCGACCGGTAAGAGCGCGCAGATCCCGCTCTACGTGTGGCTCCCCGACGCGATGGCCGGCCCGACGCCGGTGTCTGCGCTCATCCACGCCGCCACCATGGTCACCGCCGGCGTCTACATGATCGCGCGCATGAACTTCTTGTTCAGCCTCACGCCGGTGGCGAGCGGTGTGGTCGCGCTCGTAGGGGCCCTCACCGCGCTGTTCGCGGCGACGATGGGCTTTTTCCAATACGACATCAAGAAGGTGCTGGCCTACTCCACGGTGAGCCAGCTCGGCTTCATGTTCATCGGCGTCGGCGTGGGTGCCTACTGGGCCGGCGTCTTCCACCTGATGACCCACGCCTTCTTCAAGGCCTGCCTCTTCCTCGCGTCGGGCTCCGTCATCCACGGGATGCACCACATCATCCACGACGAGGCGGGCTCGCAGGACATGCGCAACATGGGCGGCCTGCGGGCGGTGATGCCTCGCACCGGCTTCGCCTACAAGATGGCGTGCATCGCCATCACCGCGGTGCCTCCCGGCTTTGCTGGCTTCTGGTCGAAGGACGAGATCCTGTGGAAGGCGTTCAACACCGAGAGCACCGCCTTCGTGCCGGGGTGGCTCATCTACTCGATCGGCCTGTGCGCGGCGATCGGCACGTCCTTCTACATGTGGCGCAGCTACTACCTCACCTTCGAGGGCAAGCACGCCATCAAGGAGATCAAGACCAAGGTGCACGAGTCGCCGGGGGCGATCACCAACGTGCTCCTCGGCCTGGCCGCCCTCTCGGTGGTGTCCGGCGTCGTGTTCGGAATCTCATCGCACTTCACGGCCGGGATCGGGGCGGGCGTGCTGCCCCACGAGCCGCTCATGGAGCAGTGGCTCCACTCGGTGACGGCCCACAACGAGGCGGTCATCGGCGACGCTGGTTACGCGGCCATGTACGGTCTGATGGCCTTGAGCGTCTTTGGCGCGATCGGGGCGTGGGGCTTCGCGCGGCTGAAGTACGGCGCCGATCGCAACCCGAACTGGGCAGAGGCGGAGCGGCGCGTGCCCGGCTTCGACCTTTTGTTCAACAAGTACTACGTCGACGAGATCTACGACGCGACCGTCATCAAGGCGGTGTTGAAGGTGCGCCTCGTGTTCGGCGAGATGGATCGCTGGATCGTCGACGGGGTGGTCAACGGCGTGGGGGTGGTGGCCAAGCTCATGGCGTGGATCACTGGGGCGATCGACACGTACATCGTCGACGGCGCCGTGAACTTCGTGGCCAACGGCATGCTCTCCGCGGGCGACAAGCTGCGCGCGATGCAGACCGGCCGCGTGCAGAGCTACGTCTACGGGATCCTCGGAGGTGTCGCCGCCCTGGCCGTCCTCCAATACTTCTTCGGCTGAGCTCCCAAGCATCATGTTCATCCCTCTCTTCATCGAAAAGCTGCGAGCCAAGGTGTCTGGTTTGTCGAAAGCGACCTTCCCCTGGAGGCTCGCGGTCATCGCGGTCCTCTCGGCGACCTTCGTGTTGATGGCCTCCGGCAGAGCCGTGGCTCAGGAACCGGCCAAGCCCTCCCAGCCGGCGAGCGCCGCCGATCCGGTGACCGCGAAGGAGGCCGCATCCACCCAAGGGGTCGTGTCGCTGTTGGCCCCCGACGGCACCGGTCGCCTCCTGATGGAGCCGGTCGGCGACGACAACTTCAAGGGCACGTTCACGATCAAGAACGACGGCCAGGGGCCGCTCACCGTCAGCCGGGTGTTTGCTCACACCTCGCCGCAGGATCCGCGGCTCCCGGCCGGGGTCGGCGTCGCGTGGGACAACAAGGAGAAGACGCTGGCTCCGGGCGACTCGATCGCCGTCGAGGTCACCTGGGACGCGAAGCGCTCGCGCGCCCATGAGCTCTACGGCCACGTGCTCGTGGAGACCGACGCGCCGGGCGTGGATGGCGCGCCCGCGCGCGCGGCGGCGCTCGGCTTGCACGCGGAGGGCCGCGGGTTCCTCGGGCGGCACATCCTCTCCATCATGACGTTCCTGCCCCTCCTGGCGGTGGTCGTGATCTTCATCGCGCACCTCATGGGATACCGGAAGGACGAAGACCTCCGGCTCATGACCCTCGCCGTGATGGGCGTGGAGCTCGCCCTCGCGGTGTGGCTCTACCTCAACTTCGACAGCTCGTTCCTCAAGCCGGACGGCAACGACGGCTACCAGTTCATCGAGAAGGGGGTGTGGATCCGCTCGCTGAACGTCGAGTACTTCGTGGGCATCGACGGCATCTCGGTGACGATGGTGCTGCTCACCGCCCTGATCTCGTTCGTGGGCGTGCTCGCCAGCTGGTCGATCGAGAAGCAGCTCAAGGGCTACTTCGCGATGTACAACCTGCTCGTTGTGGGCATGTTCGGCACGTTCATCGCCCTCGACCTCATCCTCTTCTTCGTGTTCTGGGAGGTCATGCTGCTGCCGATGTACTTCCTCATCGGCATCTGGGGCGGTCCGCGGCGGCAGTACGCTGCCATCAAGTTCTTCGTGTACACGCTCGCGGGCAGCGTGTTCATGCTGCTCGGTTTCATCTTCTTCTACCTGAACAGCGATCCCACCTACCTGGTCGACGGCCAGGCGGTCACCGGCTCGCTGAGCGTGCCGGAGCTGGCGCGGGTGGCCTTCGTGGCCAAGGACCTCACCATCCTCGGCATAAGCGCGGTGAAGCTGGTGTGGGTGTGGATGTTCATCGCCTTCGCGATCAAGATCCCGATGTTCCCGTTCCACACCTGGCTCCCCGACGCGCACGTGGAGGCGCCCACCGCGATCAGCGTCATCCTCGCCGGCGTGCTGCTGAAGATGGGCACGTACGGCATCATCCGCTTCAACATGACCATCCTCCCGGAGGCGACCCGCTGGGCGGCTCCGGCCATGGCCGTGTTCGGAGTGATCGGCATTCTGTACGGCGCGTTCTGCGCGATGGCGCAGACAGACCTCAAGAAGCTGGTGGCCTACTCCTCGGTCAGCCACATGGGCTTCACGTTGCTCGCCCTCGGGGCGCTCACGCCGCAGGGCATCGAGGCGTGCCTCGTGCAGATGTTCAACCACGGTCTCATCACCGCGATGCTCTTTACCTTGGTGGGCGTGGTGTACGATCGTGTGCACACCCGCGACATCGACAAGTTCGGCGGCCTCGCCACGGAGATGCCGCTCTACAGCGCGTTCGTGGGCTTCGCGTTCATGGCGTCGCTCGGCCTGCCCGGCCTCAGCGGGTTCTGGGGCGAGGCGATGACGTTCATCGGTGCCTTCCCGCGGTACCGGCTGCTCACCGTGTTGGCCGCGACCGGCGTCATCATCACCGCCGCCTATCACCTGTGGGCGCTTCAGCGCATGTTCCTCGGCAAGTTCAAAGAGGAATGGCGCCAGAACAAGTACCTCGCTGCCTACGGCGGGAAGTTTCCAGAGATCAACAAGCGTGAGCTCGCGACGCTCGCGCCGCTCGCCGTGCTCGTGCTGGTGCTCGGGTTCTGGCCGCGGCCGCTCCTCAACCTGATCGACAAGGGCAGCCTCGAGATGCACCGCATCGTCGACCCGGTCGGCATTGGCCAGGTGGCCCAGGCGCCGCTGCCTGCGAGCACCAACAAGGTCGCCGCGGTCGACGCCAAGGCAGAGCCCCAACGACAACCATGACCGCGCTCGCCAACATCGAGAGCCTGGCCTTCTACGGGCCCGAGCTCGCGCTCATCGGCGCCATCCTCGCCGTCATCGTGTGGGACCTGTTCGCCAAGGAGCAGCGTCTCAAGGTGTTGGGGGCGGTGGCGATCTGTCTCGCCGGACTCGCCTTCTCGGGCCTCTCGTCGGCCTCGTATCTGGTGCGCGGCATGGAGCCGCAGAACCTGTTTCACGGGCTGCTCGCCTTCGACGACTTCGCGCACACGTTCCGGATGCTCTTCGCGTTCGTGTCGGCGCTCATCCTCGTGTTCGCGGTGCCCGCGATGCTCAACGAGGACCAGATGACGGGGGAGCGCCGCAACCCCGCCGAGATGCTCAGCCTGCTGATGGTGATCACGCTCGGCATGAACATGATGGCGGCGAGCCGCCACCTGCTCATGATCTACGTGTCGCTCGAGATGGTGAGCGTGATCAGCTTCGTGCTCGCCGGCTTCAAAATCGGCGATCGCAAGTCGAGCGAGGGCGCGCTCAAGTACGTGATCTACGGCGGCGTGGCGTCGGGCGTCATGCTCTACGGGATGAGCTGGATCTACGGGGTGACCGGATCGCTCAACCTCGGCGACATTTTCGCGTCTATCAGCCAGCTCACGGCGGAGACGGGGAAGGTGCCGGAGGCGGTGTTCGTGGGCGTCGTGTGCATGCTCGCCGGGTTCGGCTACAAGATCAGCGCAGCGCCGTTCCACATGTGGACGCCCGACGTTTACGAGGGCGCGCCCACCCCGGTGACCGCGTTTCTGAGCGTGGGTCCCAAGGCGGCTGGGCTCGCGGTGATGATCCGGTTCTTCTCCGATGCGCTCGGCGCGAACGGCGCGCTGACCCTGGCGGAGGGGAGCCAGCCCCCCTGGCCGATCATCGCCGGCTGCTTGGCGATGGCGACGATGACGGTGGGCAACCTCACCGCGCTCAGCCAAGACAACGTGAAGCGCATGTTGGCGTACTCCAGCATCGCTCACGCGGGCTACATGCTGCTCGGCTTCGGCGTGTTCAGCGAAGCGGGGGTGACGGCGATCGTGTTCTACGTCGTCGCGTACTGCTTCATGAACCTGGGGGCTTTCTTGATCGTGATGGCGGTCGCGGAGGCGAGCGGCGGCGACGAGACGATCGGCGTGTTCAAGGGGCTGGGACGCCGCGCGCCGGTGATCGCGGTGGTGATGACGATGTTCCTCATCTCCCTCGCCGGGATCCCGCCCATGGCCGGCTTCGTCGGCAAGTTCTACATCTTCAAGGCGCTGGTGGCGGCGGGCGGGAGCTGGAACTGGCTCCTCGCGGTCGTCGGTGTCGTGAACAGCGTGGTCTCGCTCTTTTACTACGCTCGCGTCATCCGGGCGATGTACCTCGAGGAGCCGGAGACGGCGACCGCAGTCGACGTACGGCGGGTGTTCGGGGCGACCAGCGTCGCGCTCGCCGTGCCCACCATCGTGCTCGGGATCTATTGGGCCCCGGTGTACGACTTCGTGGAGAGCTCGCTCGCCATGATCCGCTGACCGGCGATCGCCCTCGAGCGACCGAGCGGCGGTGCTCGCACGCTGCGCGGGGGCGGCGTCGGCGTGCTCCGGTCAGCGGGGTTCGAAGGCCAGCCGGGCGCGTTCGCGGTGGTAGAACGCCAGAAACTTCGCGTGGAGGAGCGCGTCCTGCTCGAGCTTGCGGGTCCATCCGGTGACGATGGGCTCCACCGCCGTCGGCACGATGTCGAAGGCGGCGGCCACCGCCTCGAGGTCGCCGGCCTTCACGGAGAGCAGCGCGGCGAGCTCGGCGTATCGCTCGACAGGCCACTTCATGGCGTTGCCGGTCACCTTGACCACGTCGTCGACCACGTGCGGCGCGGTGGTTCGTTGGCCGTCGCGGGGTGGCTGCACCGAGGCGGTGGGCGTGATGTGGGCCACGAAGTCCTGCACCTCCACGGACGGGCGCGCCGCCGCGGTGGGCACCGCATCGATCCGCGCGCGGAAGTCGTGGTCGGACGCGGGCGGGGGATCGCCGGAGGCGAGCGTGGTCGAGCGCGGTGGGGCGTCGACGCCGACCGGCTCGTAGTGGGTGGCGACGTGGATGCGCCCTGGCACTCCGATGAGCGTGGTGGGCCCCGGGGGGCGCGCCTCGAGCACAGGGGTCACGAGCTCCACCGAGAGCGAGTCTACGAAGGCGTCGTCGCCTTCGACCCGGCGTGTGCGGTCGTGGCTGCACACGCTCTGGTACTGCGTCACCCGGGTGAGGTCGCCGCGTCCCACGTCGTCGAGGAGCACGTGGGCCCAGTGCGACTGAATGCCCTCCCACCGCTCGGCGAGGCCCAACGACTGAAGAATGCTCGCCCGCTGCGCCACGGTCCGGTCGCGCAGTCCGGCCGCCACCACGCAGAAACGCTGAAAGTCCTCGCTGGGATCGCGCACCATCGCGTCGATCACAGCAACCGACGTGCCACTTGTCATCTCGAAACGGACGGGAGGTGTCACGCCGAAGGCGGTGGGCGCGGAGGTGTCAGTCCGAGGGCCGGTGGGTGTAGCGCAGCCACATCGTCGTCGACACGTAGGTGGCGCCGAAGGTGCCCTCGCTGCCGAGCTCGCTCCGCGAGAGCATCACGCCCACCGCCGGGCCGAGCTCGAGCGGGCCGAACGCGAGCGCGACGGTGGCCTCGGGCATCACGAAGAACGAGGTGACGGTGCGCGGGCCCGGCAGCCCGTCGAGCTCGGCCGGCTCCGAAACATCGGAGAGGTGGAGGTAGCCCGCGGCGGCGCCAACGCCGATCCCGAGGACGGGGAGGGGACGCGCCTCCAAGCCCATGCGTACACCCCACAGGCCACCCACGTCGCGCGCGCTGGCGTAGATCGCGCCGACCGGACCGACGGTGCTGGTGAATGGTCCCACGTCGGCCGCGACGAAAGCCGTGACCGCCGCGCCGAAGAGCGGAGCGCCGTGGTCGCGGGCCACGTTGAGCAAGAACTGCGGCGCGAGGCCCAGGCCGAGGTGCACCCCCGAGCGCTCGCGCTCCCATGGCGGGGGCGGCGGGCTGAGACACACCGCGGGGTACGGCGCGACGGCGACGATGATCGTGAGATCGAGCGCGAGCTTGGTGCCGCCGGCCACGTCGATCGTGTGCGTGGCCGGAGGGTGACCGGGGTGACGGGCGGTGATCACGTGGGCCCCTGGCTCGACGAAGAGCGGTGTGGGGAGCGGGCTCACGCCGATGAGTGCGTCGTCGACGAAGATCTCGGTGCCGTGGGCGGGGTGGAGGATGAGGTCGAGCTCTGCGGTGCGCTGAGCGAGATCGGCCAGGTCGCGCTCGACGAGCAGTCGCTCGTCGGGAGACGTGAGGAGCGGGAGGGCGCGGGTGAAGACGGTTCGTGCCGCGGCGTAGCGTCGCAGTCGCTGGAGGAGGCGCCCCCGGAGCACGAGCGTGGCGCGGTGAGGCGCCTCAATCTTCGCGAGCGCGGCGAGCGCCTCCTCGAGCCGACCGCGCGCGGACAGCGCCTCGGCGTGGGCGACGGCCGCCTCCGGGTCGGGGCCGTCGAGCACCGGCTCCGGCTCGGGGTCGGGCTCGGCGCGGGTGCTGGTGGCGGTGGCCACGCTGCTGAGCGCGGCGGCCACGAAGGCGGCGCGTCGGCGGAGGATGATGTCTCGTGAGACCACGGCTGACTCGAACGGAAGAGGTCGCCTCCGGCCTGCCGGATCCCCGGGATGGGCCGAACGTGCTATCTCGGAGGAATGTGGCGCCGCGCGGGGATCGCGTTGACGTTGGTGCTCGCGGGGTGGCTCGCGGGGTGCTCGGACGAGCCGCCCACGCCGTCGTTGCGCATGGACTTCGCCGACTCCCTCGGTGCTGAGGCAGATCTGTACGCTGCGCCGTGGCCCAGCGACCATCGGCTCAACGCCGCTGGGGCCATCGACCTTACAGCCTTTCCGAATCCCTTTGGGCAACCCATCGTCTCCAAGCTCTTGGAGGTGCTCGACGGACGGGTCCGAGGGTTCGGCACCACCTCGGTGATCTACCTCACCGCAGCGGTGGCCCTCGATCCGGCGACCCTGCCTGGCTTCGCCGACTCGGTGGGGGACGCGGCCTCGGTGTTCCTGATCGCGCTCGACCCCGACTCCCCGGCCTACCTGGTGAAGCACCCGATCGAGGTCCGCTTCGTGGCCGACGGCGGGCCCTACGGCGCCTCGAACACCCTCGCCGCGCTCCCCTTGCAAGGGGTGCCCCTCCGCCCGAGCACACGCTACGCGTTGGTGGTGACGCGAGCGGTGCGCACCGCGTCGGGGGCTCCCCTCGGGCGCTCCGCGGCGCTCGACACGCTGATCGCGGGGGGCACGCCGCGAGGTCTCGGCGAGGCGGGCCAGGAGACCTACCGGGCCGCCGTGAGCGCGCTTGGAGAGAGCGGCGCCCTCGAGCAAGCGGTCGCTCTCGCTGCGTTCACGACCGACGACCCCACCGTGGAGCTCTTGGGGTTGAGCGAGCACGCGCACGGGCTCGACACGCCAGCGCCCCTCTCTCCGCTCGCGCCGGCGGAGATCTTCGACGACTTCTGCGTCTTCGAAGGAGAGCTCGACATGCCGGTCTATCAAGCCGGCGAGCCCCCCTTCAGCGAAGCGGGGGGTGGGATCGTGTTCACCAAGGACGGCCCGGTGCTCGACCACCTCGAGCGGGCTCGCATCGTGGTGACGCTGCCGCGGGCGCCGATGCCGAGCGGTGGCTGGCCGACGGTGGTGATGATTCGCACCGGCGGCGGCGGCGACCGCCCGCTCGTCGATCGGGGGGTGCGTGACGAGAGCGGCGAGCCCGTCGAAGCAGGGAGCGGGCCCGCGCGCGACTTTGCGCGGGTTGGCTTCGCGGGCGTCAGCGTCGATGGCCCCCACGGGGGGATCCGCAATGTCAGCGGCGGCGATGAGCAGTTCCTGATGTTCAACTTCACCAACCCGATCGCCATGCGCGACAACGTGCGGCAGTCGGCGCTGGAGATCGGTCTCGTCCCCGAGCTCCTCGACGCCCTCCAGATCGACGCCGCGAGCTGCCCGGGCACCACCCCGACCGCCAGCTTCGACGGCGACAAGCTCGCGCTGTTCGGACACTCGATGGGGGCCACGATCGCCCCGCTCGCGCTCGCGGCCAACCCGAGGTACGGGGCCGTCATCCTGAGCGGCGCGGGGGGCAGCTGGATCGAGAACGTGGTCTACAAACAGAGCCCGATCGCGGTGCGTCCGTTCGCCGACGTGCTCGTCGGCTACACCGGCACCGAGCACACCCTCACCGAGCACGATCCGGTGCTCACCCTGCTTCAGTGGGCGGGAGAGCCGGCGGATCCTCCCGTGTACGGCCGCGCGCTCGTGCCCGAGGCGGCCGCGCCGCGCCACGTGCTGATGCTGCAGGGCATCGTCGACACCTACATCCTCCCGCCGATCGCCAACGCGATGTCCCTGTCCCTCGGCCTCGATCTCGGCGGTGACGAGCTCGATCGGGGGCACGCCGAGCTCGAGCACTTCCTCCCCCTCTCCGACGTGCTCCCCTTCGTCGGGCGTGCGGTGCGTTCGCTCCCAATCGAAGAGAACCACGGCGCGGCGACGGCGGTGGTGGTGCAGCACGAGGAGGACGGCGTCGAAGACGGCCACGAAATCGCCTTCCAGCGCGAGGAGCCCAAAGCGCAGTACCGCTGCTTCCTCGCGAGCTGGCTCGGCGGAGCGCCGCGCGTGCTAGCGCCAACCGCGAGCTGCGACTGAGCCGCTCACCCGAGCGCACTTTCACGCGGCTTCAACGCGCGTAAGGCCGCGCCCACCTCGGCGCCCGAAGCGGTCAACGGGGGGTGGATCGGGGCTCGGGAGGGTCGATCGTTCGGCCCCAGGGCTGCTCGGCGAGGAGCAGGGTGGCGTCGCGGCGGAAGCGCTCGTCGAGCTGCCCGCGGGCTGCGTCGCGGAGCGCGGCCGCGAAGGTGTTCGCGGAGCGCAGGCGTCGTTCGGGGTCTTTGGCGAGGGCGAGGGCGAGCACGAGATCGAGATCGGGTGGGATCCGGGCTTGACTGCTCGGCTGGGCCGGCTGGCGGGTGGCCACCTGGTACATGGTGGCGAGCGCGTCGCGGGCGCTGAACGCGGGCCGCCCGGTGAGCAGCCGATAGGCGATGACGCCGAGGCTGAAGACGTCGGCCCTGTGATCGACCCGGCCGCTCTTGGCCTGCTCCGGGGCCATGTAGGCGGGGGTGCCGATGACGTCGCCGTGGGTGAGGGTGCCCGACGATGCGTGGATCTTCGACACGCCGAAGTCGAGCACCTTCCAGCAGGCGGCCTTCTCGTCGTAGACCACGTTCTTCGGCTTGATGTCGCGGTGAACGATCCCCGCGTCCTCTGCGGCGCTCAGGCCCCGCGCGATGTCGGCGACGGCGCGCACCGTGTCGGCGATGGAGAACCGCCGGCGCTCGCGGAGGTGCCAGCCGAGATCGTGGCCGTCGATGAGCTCCATCACGAGGAACGGGCTCCCGTCTTCGGCGATGCCGTGTCCGAGGACGGCCACGATGTTGGGAGAGGCGAGCGAGCTGGTCACCTCCGCCTCGCGGAAGAAGCGCTCCACGTGGGTGCGGTTCTCCGTCATGTAGGCGTGGAGCACCTTGATGGCGGCGGGGGCGTTGGTGCCACGGTGACGCGCGGCGTACACCTCCCCCATCGCGCCGCGGCCGAGCACGTGGCCCACGGCGTAGTCGCCGAGCTGGCGGCCGGTGAAGCGTCCGCGTCCGCCGAGCGCGAGCTCGAGATCTTGATTGGCCTCGCGGAGCAGCGCGTCGCGCTGCCGAATCTGTCGCTGGGCTTGCTCGAGGCGTTGCATGGCGCCGATGGTGGCGGTGCGGCTGAGGCGCGCCAGCCAGAAGGTGGCGCAGAACATCAAGATCACCACCACCGCCATGGCGCCGACCGCGAGCGGATCCATGGTCGCGAGTGGGAAGAGCGCGTGCTCGGGCCGCAGCACGCCGACGATGGTGAGGACCGCGAGGGCCGCGTAGCCCACGGAGCTGATGCCGAGGCACACCCAGCCCTCGTGCTTCTCGTCGCTCATGCCGAAGTAGTAGATGCCGAAGATGAAGGCGAAACAGGCCGGCGACATCACGCCCGCGTGGCCGGTGATGACCACGAGGGCCGGGGTGTTCACGAGGGAGAGGTAGAAGATCTGCCGCGGATCGATCTTCGTGTCGCGTCGCTCCACCGCGTAGGCGAGGAGGGAGGCGCAGAACACGGCGGCGAGGGCGAGGGTGGCGAGCCAGCGGCCGACGGGGTGCTGGCCCCGAGGGAGCTGGAGCGCGACGATGGCCACCGCCGAGACCGCTATCCCGACGCGGATGATCGCCCCGCCGCGTGCCGCCTGCTCGTCGCGCACCGCCTCGGTGGCGGTGACGTGAAGGGTGCTGCCGTCGCTCACCTCGACGGAGGCGCCGAGCGCACCGACCGATGGCAGCGAGCGACCTCCAGGGAGCGAGGGCGCGTCGAGCAGGCTGGGCACCGGCGGCCCGTCGGAGACGATGGTGGGCACCTCGTCGTCTGCGACCGACGGCGGCGGCTCGGGTGACGAGGACGATTCGCTCACGGGATCCGGCGTTGGTTCTTGCAGCCCGGTTCGAGGCCTCCTTCACAGGCCTGGCGGTAGAGCTCACGGGCACGGTCGCGAGCGCGCGGGAGCCCGCCGAGTCCGCTCTCGTACATGAACCCGAGCTGGTTGCAGCCCCAGCTGTCGCCGCCGTCGCAGGCGAGGCGATAGCACTCCACCGCCTTGACCTCGTCTTTCTTCACGCCCTGACCCGTCTGGTAGGCGTAGCCGCTCCACATGCAGCCGCGGGCGTCCTTCTCGTTGCAGGCCTTCTCGAAGATTTGAAACGCGCGTGCCTGATCGCGGGGGATGGGGGGCACGCCCGAGAAGTAGAGGTTGCCGAGGTTGACGCAGGCGAGCTGTCCGCCGCTGTCGCAGGTCTTCTGGTAAATCGCGGCGGCGTGGGCGACGTCTTTGTTCAGGCCCCCTTTGCCGTTGGCGTGCATCGCTCCCACGTTGGCGCAGGCGGCGAGGTTGCCGAAGTGGTCGTCGCACGCCTTGATGAACAGATCGAGCGCCTTCTTCTCGTCTTTCGGCAGGCCGCCTTCTCCGTGGTCGTACATCGCGCCGAGGTTGGAACAACCGAGCGGCTGTCCGCCGTCGCACGCTCGCTGGTAGAGCTCGCGAGCGCGCTCCTCGCTTCGTTCGGCGCCACCGAGGCCGCGGTGGTGATGGTACCCCACGCTCACGCAGGCGCGGAGATCGTCGCCCTCGCAGGCGCGGCGATACAGCTCGAAGGCACGGAACTGATCGAGCTCGAGCCCACCGATGCCGCGTGAGTGCGCGCTCGCGAGGGCGCGACAGCCCTCGAGCACGTCGGCGTCGCACGCTCGTTGGTAGAGCTTCACCGCCTTCGGAGCGTCGCGGCCCACGGTTCCCTTGGCGTTCTCGTACGCGTCGCCGAGCTCGACGCAGCCGCCCAGGGCTCCGCCGTCGCACGCCTTTTGGTAGAGCTCGATGGCGCGATCGACGTCGCGGGTGAGGCCACCATGACCGCTCTCGTGCATGATGCCCCACGCGGTGCAGGCGTCGAGCACCCCGCCGCTGCACGCGCGGTCGAGGAGCTTCACCGCCTGCGCGTGGTCGCGCTCGCGGCCGCGCGCGTTGGCCAGCGCTCTGCCGAGCTCCCAACAGCCCTCGAGCTCGTTCTTGTCGCAGGCCTTCTCGAAGAGATCGGCGCCTCGCTTGGGATCGGCAGTGAGACCGCCGAGGCCCCCCGCGAGCGCTCTGCCGAGCTCCACGCAGCCGAGCATCTCGTGCTTGTCGCAGGCCTTGTCGAAGTGCTCGACGGCGCTCTTTGCGTCTCTCTTGAGGCCACCCTGGCCCAGGAGGAGCAGCCTGCCGAGCCGCGCACAGCCCCGTGGATTGCCGCCGCTGCAGGCGGCGCGGTGGTAGGCCACCGCCTCCTTGAGATCGGTGCTCACCCCCCACTGTCCGCGGTCGTACACCGCGCCGAGCTCGGCGCAGGCGGCCGCGTCCTTCTTCTCACAGCGCGTGTTCAGGTAGTCGAGCGCGGAGCTGTTCGCGGGCTTCCCCGACATCTGCGCCTGGAGATAACAGCCGAGCGCGCTCCCCTCGTCGCAGGCGTCGCGAACGGGCTCGAGCTCGGACGCTCCGAACTTGAGGCCGCGGAGCGCCTCGAGCGCGCTCCGTGCCTCGGTGAGCCGACTGTCGCGCAGCGCGGCCACCGCGAGGTAACGGAAGGCACCCTTCTTGTCGTTCTTCTCGAGCAGCTTGGTGCCCACCTCGAGGCACTGGGCGGGCTGCGTCTCCTTGCAGCGCGCGAGCAGCGGCTCCGGCGGCGAGAGCGCCACGTACAGGCCCGCCGCCGCCCCACCGAGGAGCAGCGCGCCGCCGCCGAGCAGGGCGATCAGCCGTCCACGTCCGCGTCTCTCTCTCGCGCGCGACGGCGGCTGTCCGATCGAAGGGGACGCCGAGGAGGGCGCCGGGGTCGCGGCGCCAGACGGGAGCGCTGCCGGTGACAGCGGCGGCGGCGTGAAGCGCCCGCTCGGCTCGAGCTCGGTGGGCCCCACGTGGGAGAGCCTCGGGGTCTCGGGGTTGGTCGAGGCGGGCGAGGCCAGCTCGGTGTAGCCAGCGGCGCGTGGGCTCGCGAGGAGCGGGCTCTCGGGTGCGGTGGAGCTGGGACCGAAGGCTGGCTCGGCGAGCTCGGTGCCGCCGGCGAGCGCGCGGGCGCGCTCGGCGGGTGAGGGCGCCGAGGGCGGCTCGGTGCTTGGGATCGGCGGCAGCGCCGAGGGGCCGCGTCGCTCGGTGCGGGGAATCGGTTCTTCCTCGATGGGCGGGTCGTCGGCGGTGGCGGTCAGCGGGGGCGCCGGCAGGGGTTCCTCCTCGGCCGGGGGCTTCGCGAGCGCTCCCCTCGCGAGGGCTCCGTCGGGATCGAGATCGAGGGGCACCGTGCCGCCGCCGAACGTTCTGGCCTTCGCCGCGTCGGCGAGGGCGGGGACACTCGTCGCCGCGGGAAAGCGGGTCGCGTCGGGATCCATGAGCGGCTGCGTGCCCGTGCGGCGGACCTCCGGCGCCGCGGGCGCGACGGTCACCCCGGCGGTCCGTGCGAAGGCCGTGGCCATCTGTTCTGCCGACGAGAAGCGGGCGTGGGGGTCGGGGTCGAGCGCGCGCTCGAACCAGGCGTCGAGACTCGAGGGGTGCGGAGGGCGCCGTCGGGACGGGCGCACGAAGTCGCTCCGCTTCTTCGCGTCCCAGATGTCTACCGGCGTGTCGCCATCGAAGGGCAAGGCGCCGGTGAGGGCATAATAGGCGACCGCGCCGAGCGAGAAGATGTCGGTGGGGATCCCAACCCCCTTGGCGTCCTCCATCTGTTCGGGGCTCATGAAGAACGGCGAGCCGACCATCAGGCCGGTGGCGGTGAGCGCGCCGCCCCCGGTGCCCGAGGTCTTCTTTGCGATGCCGAAATCGAGGACCTTCACGTAGAGGGACGGGCGCCCCGCCTCGATGAACAGGTTGTCGGGCTTGATGTCGCGATGCACCACACCCACGTCATGGGCGGCGGTGAGCGCCCGCGCTACCTGAGTCACCAGGCGTGCGACATCCTCGAGGGAGAGCGCGCCGAGCTGTTCGACACGGTCGGAGAGGCACTCGCCCTCGAGCAGCTCCATCACGAGGAACGGGCGACCGGTCGCCGTGACGCCGTGCTCGAGCGTCTGCACGACATGGGGGCTCTTGATGCGCATGGCCATGTCGGCCTCGCGGGCGAAGCGCAGCTCCGGCTTGAGCGCGGCGGCCATCGCGTCGTCCATGTCGATGAGCTTCACCGCGACTTCGCACTGGCGAGCGAGGTGATGGGCCACCCACACCGTGCCCATCCCCCCCTTGCCCAGGGGACGCACCAGGCGAAGGTGGGGTGTGAGCTGCTGCCCCGCCGTGAGCTCCATGAACCCCCGAGCTTAGCCCCGACTGGTGGGCGGGATCAGCTCTCTTCTGGTCGAACGTTCGGGCACGTCGCGCGCAGCCATCAGCGGGGGCGCCCCTGTGCGATCCAGCTCTCGATCAGCTGGATATCCTCGGGAGCGATCGGGGGGAGGCCGAGCGGCATGCCTCGCGGCTCGGAAGGGGCGCCGGCCACCTCGCGCTGGCGGGCGAGGAGCACGGCTACGAGCACGGGTGGGTCGCCGGAGAAGAGACTTCGAGGCTCGCCATCCGCGTCGAGGTAGCCGCTCGCGATCGCCTCGTAGGTGGAAAGATCGAGCTGCCGCGGGGGGAAGCCGAAGCCGCCGCTCATGCCCGGTCCACCGTCACCGCGCGCCAAGTCGGGCTGGGCGTGGCAGTGCCAACACACCTTCTCGAACACGCGCTCGCGCACCTCTTCGTAGCCCACCGGCCGCTCGAGCAGGGGCAAGCGCGGCGGCGGCGCAACGACGGACACCGCCGCGAGCGGAGCGTGGGTGACGAAGCTTGCGAGCGCCACCGCCTCGTCGCGGGTGAGGGGCACCCGAGGCATGTGACTGCCGGACACGGCGGTGGGATCTTCGAGCCACCGCACGAGCCGGCTCGGGCGCAGCCGGTCGCGCGCGAAGCGCAGATCGGGCGCGAGCGCCGTCGCCGTGCTTCGAGCCGGAGGCGGGGCGAGCGGGAGCCCAGCGCCTGTGAACGCGTGGCACGTCCCGCAGCCTCTCGCCACGAAGAGTGCGCCGCCCTCCGCCACCTGCTCGTCACCGACGTCGCTGTCGTCCTCGTCGGGGCCGGCGAGGAACGCGGCCATGTCGCTCGCCTCGCTCTCGGTGAGCGACAGCCGCGGCATCGTGGCCTCGAGGTGCGGTCGCAGATCGTGTGGGTCGCGGAGGTAGGCGGCGATCCATGACGGCTTGAGGAGATGGCGCGCCACGGCGAGGGACGGCGCGGCGGGGAGGCTGTGGAGCCGCTCGCGCCACGCCTTGCGCAGCGGCGCCGGTGCTTCGAACGAGCCGTCTTCGATGGCCGCGTGACAGCCCACGCACTGCTTCCCGAGCGGTGGCTCGGCCTCACCGGGCACAGCGTGACAGCGCGTGCACTCGAAGCGACGGACGAGCGCGCGGCCGCGGGCGGCGTCGGGCTCGTGCGCGACCGGGGTCGTGGTCGGGCTCGACGTGGCCGGCCGCGGCGCTGCCGACTCGCTCTCCTGGGAACTCGGCGGCTCCGTGCAGGCCGCGAGGGCGAGGAGCAACAACCCCCGACAGGCAGCGCGGAGGTTACATCTTCGGGGTGTCGTCTGCATCGCCGCAGATCGCGTCGTCGGCAGCCATGCGGCGGCAGCGCGCCTTCGCGAGCTCGATCCGCGCATGGGCGAGGGCCTGGCCCGGCGCCGCGATGAAGCTCGGCTTGCCGTCGCCGTCGAACGCGCGGAGCGACGCGAGCGCGGCGTAGCCATACGGCGAGGCCACGAGGTCTTTCTCGGCGAGGGCCTCGAGGATGCGCAACGCCGCTCCCCGGCTCTTGGGGTTCTGGGCCAGCGCCTCGGCGTAGTCGGTCTTGGCGGCGGCGCTCTTGGGCTCTTGGCTCGAGAAGTCGTGGAGCACCGCGACCGCCCAGGTCACGTTCGCCTCTTGCTGGGCCGCTGTCTCGCCCGGAAAACGCGAGCCCGCGTCGATGGCGCCCTTGGTGCGCACGACGGCCCGGGCCATCACCCGGAGGGCGCGATCGGTGACGGGGGCGCGACCGATGAGCGTACTGCGAAGCTTCGGGTAGAGGTTGAGCAACGACTGCGCGGCGAGGCGCGGCTTGCCGGTGGCGACGTGCACCTCGGTCTGAGCCACCGCGGCCACCTGCTGCTCCAGGGTTCGATAGTAGCCGTTCAAGCAGGCCCCCGCCTGCTCGCTCGCCGTCGTCGTCGCCACCGCGACGAGCGCCACGCCCAGGGCCAGCCCTCCGCCTCGCATGAAGGGCTACGACGCCTCGGTTTGGAGAAAGTTCCGAACTTCTTCCTCGCGCCGTTGTCGGTCAAAAGCCCATGCTCGCTCCGTCCCTATCGCGCGCCGAGGTCGCCGCGCGCTCCTTCCTCGCGCTCGTGGTCGCCGTTGGCCTCGCTAGCTCGAGCGCCTGCGACGCGCCCGAGCCCGATGGGGACGGCCCTCGCGACGCGGGTGCGGCGGCGAGCGCGGAGGCGGGGGCGGAGGAGCTCCCCGCGGTCTGCGCGAAGCTGTGCGAGCGGACCACACGCTGCGGAGTCGAGCTCGCCGAGCGCGAGGCGACCGCCGCGGAGGCCGAGCTCGTCGCCAAGCTCACCGCCGAGCGCCCCGCAGCGGAGCGCGCCTGTCGTGACGCCTGTGAGCTCGATCGCGCCGACACCGACGGGCTGCGCTTTCAGCTCGAGCGGGTTCAGATCTGTCTCCACAAATCGTCGTGCGACGAGCTCGCGACCTGCATGGCCACGATGTAGCCGAAGGTCAGGCGCGCATCGCGGGCACGTCGGGGAGCCCCGCCTCATCGGTGTCGACCCCCAGCGCCTGGAGCAGGCCGGCGAAGCTCTCCTCTTCGCTCGTGTTGCGCGAGGGGGCCGGCGTGCCGTCCTCGAGATCGAAGCCGTAGGTGAGGCCGGTGGTGGGGTTCACGCCGCCGAGCACGCTGTTGCCGTTGACCAGCGGGGAGATGGTGACGTGGCCGTTGTTGAGGTGGTGGCTGGTGCCCCAGATGTCGCTGCCCCCGGGCCGCCGCTTGTCGCGGCCGAAGTCGGTGGCGAAGTGGATCATGGTGCGATCCCAGAAGGTCTCCCCAGTGGTCTCGTCGAAGACGGTGTCGGCCAACAGATCGATGAGCCGGTCTGCGATGCTCAGCACGCGGAACCACATCAGCGCTTGCGCGGCGCGATGATCTTGGTGCGAGCCGTCGAACGCGAGCGGTGGTGTCTTCACCCCGAACGGGCCGCCGAGCACCGGCGCGAAGGTGGGCGACAACGTCACCGTCACCGACGCGTGGTTCTTGATGAGGAGGTAGGCGAGCGCGGCCTGTTGTTCGAGGGGGTCGGGCTCGGCGCTGAACAGATCCGGGAACACCGACGCGAGCAGGAGCGCGTCCTCGGAGGCCTGGAGACCATACTCCGAGAGCGGGAGCTCCGGCACCTCGGGGATGAAGAAGAGTTTGTCGATGAGGTTCTGGGCCTCAACTTCTGGCGCGTCGACGCTGCGCTGGCGGGTCCACTGCTGGATGCGCTCGCTCAGGCGAAAGGTCTGGTAGAAGGCCGATTCCGGATCGAGCCGATCGTTCCGCAGCGCCCGCGCCTTGTCGAGCAGGCTCTGGCTCGGGATGTCGGCGCCGCCTCGTCGCAGCCCCTTCGAGGCGGAGAAGCTCAGCGGCTTGACCAAGGGCTGGGCGATGGGCTCGGCGCGTACGCGGGAGGGGACGCTCGCGTCGTTGCCGGGCTGGAGGTAGCCCATGCTCGACATGTTCACGTTGGGGAGCGGGTAGTCTCTGCCGTACGCGATGGCCACCGCCTCCTGGAGGGTGCGGCCACCCCAGGCGCCGTTGCCGGTGAGGGCGCGGTGTTGGGCCACCGCGTGGTTGACGCTGGTGCCGGTGAGGGTGGTCACCATCAGCTGCGCCTTGTGCTTGTCGATGAAGGGGGAGAGGGGCACCGTGAACGGAGTGCTGACGGTCTGGCCCACGAGGTGGTCCATCGTCGCGTCGGCGGCGCGGATCGGCGAGCCAGCGAGCTCGACCACCTGCTCGTCGGGGAAACAGTCGAGGGTGGCGGCGGCGGCGCCTGCTTCGGATGCGCGAATGGGGAGCACGCTGTCGATGAGCTGCGCGCCTCCGAAGGCGGGGATGACGATGAGGAAGCGGGCCTCCGGGTTGGCGGCGGCGCGGGCGCTCTTGGGGCGCACGAGGTCGCCACCGGTGATGGCGCCGAAGGCCGAGGCGGCGGCGAGACCGTGGAAGAGCTGTCGTCGGTTGAGCGTGCGGGGCATGGTGAAGTCCGGTCAGTAGAAGAGCGATTCGAGGGTGGTGAGCACGGCGAAGCAGCTGAGGGCGGCCCAGTCTTGGGCGGGCTCGGCGCTCTCCGCCTCCACGTCGGCGTAGAGCGAGCGGAGGTGTTTCACCTCGCTCTCGCTGGCGTGCCTCTGGAGGGCGCGGGTGTAGAGCGCGTCGATGGCCTCGGCCACCGGCTCGCCGTCGATCGCGAGCTTGCCACCGCTGACGCCGATGCCCTTGAAGATGGCGGCCTGCGAGGGGCTCGAGAGATCGCGCACCGCGCGCTCGATGCAGGCTGCGAGCACCACCCGCTCCACCGCGATGGGGGTGGTCGCAGAAGACGCGTCGCTCGGGGAGTAGAGCGCCACCCCGAAGGGATCGGCGCCGCCGAGGGTGACGTTGTGCACCGCGAGACAGTCGTACTGGCCGAGCTCGTTGCACACCTCGGTGGCCTCGAGGTCGAGGATGCGGGCGAGCTCGAGCCCCAGCCGCTTGGGCCCTTTGAACCGGATGTGCGGGCTCGGCGACGCGGGAGGGCCAGCCTCGGCGGTGGGCTCGGGGGAGGGGACCGGCTCGGTCGGCCCGGGGGGGACTGCGTCGTCGTCGCAGCCGGCGAGCGCGAGGAGTGTCGCGGTGATCAGCGTGATCGTGAGTCGCTTCATGGCCGTGTCAGGGAGCACCGTAGGCCTCCGTTTCGATGAGCTCGTGGAGCATGGCTTCGATGTCGTGAGACTGGCTGAGGCCCTCCCACAAGCGCGTGAACTCCTCGTAGCGCTCGGCTTCGCTGGGGTTGGGGGGCGCTCCCATGAGCAGCGTCCAGAAGTCGCGGACGCGGGCGCTGTAGAACGGGTCGCTGTTGGCGGCGACGTTCGCCCACGCGTTGAGGTCCTCCACCGGCTCACCGAAGATCACGCCCGCCTCGGGCATGTTCAACATGTCGGGGAACTGCGCGCCGAAGTGCTTCTCGATCCGGTCGGGGTCGTACATGAAGGTGCCGAGCTCGGCGTCGGCTTGCAGCCCGTTGTAGGTGGCGAAGGGGTAGGCGAGGGGGTCGAGGGTGGAGTGGCACTGCGCACACTCGGCCTCCGTCACGCCGGAGTTGTCGTAGTCTGCGGGCTCGCCGTTCACGGGCCAGTCGAGGCCCTCGGAGCGGGCGATGTCGAGGCCGAGGAACGCGCGATAGGCCTGCGCCGCGGTGGCGCGCGGGAGCGCGGTGAACATGGTGTTGTAGAACAGGGGCCAGGCCAGTGTCAGCATGCCGGCGCGTCGCTCTTCTTGCAGCGGCTGCCCGGGGAGCGTGTCGACCCTGCGATACTCGAGGAGGGAGAGGTTCCCCTCGCCGAGCGGGAGATCGATCGTCACGTGGTACGGTGCGGTCAGCATGTCGCGCACGTCGTGGCCGTCGATCATCGTCCACACGAAGAGCGCGTAGTCGGCGAAGAAATTCTGCGACTGGTCGAAGAAGGCGGCGAGGGGCTTGATCTTCTCGTGGGCGAGGCTCCAGAGCACGCCGTCGAAGCCGAGCCAGAACTGGGTGTCGAGGCAGGCGTCGAGCTTGGCGTGGAGCTCGGTGTCTTGGGCGCCTGCGTCGAACGCGCGGAACGACTCGAGCTCCTCGAAGGTGGGGGGCAGACCACAGAAGTCGATCGCCACCTTGCGATAGGCGAAGGCGCGGTCGTAGCGGCAGATCGGATAGGCGAGCCCGGAGACGTCTTCCGGACACTCGGCGGCGGTCGGGACGCTCGCGCCGTCGCCGGGGAAGGTCCCTGCGAGCAGCTCGCTCGCGTTGTCGTGCCCGTCGCCGTCGGAGTCGAGCGTCTCGATGTCGGTGAGGGCGAAGGGGAGGTAGTCGGCGAACGGCTCGTTCTCGAACGGGCGGTCGATGTAGGCCTCGAGGGCGACCGCCACGTCCTTGCCGAAGGCGTTCAGCACCACCGGAGACGAGGTCTTCTCGTGGCACATCTTGCAGTCGGGCGAGCCGCCCCAACAGCTCGGTGATCCCGGATAGGTGTCGCACAACAGACCGGGCGCGATGGGTTTGGCGTGGGCGGTGGGGGCGACGGTGGCGCTCAGCACCACCGCGAGGCTCCACCAGGTTCGCCGTCGGCAGCGTGTCATGTCGCTCCCCCAAGCAGCGATCGTGCCACGTGGCCCGAGGGGGCGGTTGTGGGTGCACGATCGCGCTCATGCGACACCCAGCGGCTGCGCGCCACGCGACCCCGCCCGTGTGGGGCGCCCGATCCCGTCGCATCCACGCGACCCCGTCGCCTCCAGGCGACAACCAAGGACGCGCCGTCACACCCAAAGCGTGAACGCTCGTTCCCACGCGGCTCGACTGCCCACCGGTCAGGCGAGCACGCGCAGCGAGCCACGCACCACGCCGTAGCCCGGCTGTCCACGGAGCTCGCCGAGCAAGCCTCGCGGTTCGATGGCGCCGGCGAGGAGGCGACGATAGGCGGTGACGAGGCGCTGGGTCTGGGCGGCGTCTTCGCGGACGAGCTCGATGCGGAACCGTCGCACTCCCTGATCGTGGAGGCGCGGGCAGAGCTCGGCGGCGCTCTGGGCGTGGCCGTGGAACACGGTGTTGCGGCAGCCGACGTCGACCTCCACCGGGTGGTCCATCCCGGCGCGATCGCGCAGCGACACACTGTGCTGCTCGCAAGGGCGTCCGCAGGTCTTGTAGTCGGCGCCGTTCGAGAGGAGGGCGGCGACCACGCAGTGTTCCATGTGAAAGAGCGCCATGGGGTGGTGCACCACAACCTCCGCGAAGGGGCCGAGCTCGCCCCGGAGGAGCGCGGTGAGCTGGGGCCCGTCGAGATCGAACGACGGGGTGAAGGCGTCGATCGCGTGCGACAGCACCTCCACCGCGCTGAGGCGATTGGTGACGTTGAGGGACGCGTCGGCGACGCGCATCCACGCGCCTTCGGGCGCGTCCTCGGCTGCGGTCGGGCGCCGCAGCGCCCCCAGCCCTCGGACGAGCATGGCGTCGGGGGCGAGCGACGCGAGGAACTGATCGATCCGCTCTTCTCCCGGCTTGCGAATGCGCGGCGGCGCGAGGCCGATCCACCGCGCGCCGCGAGCGCGCAGCGTCGTGACCGCGCGCCCGGTGCCCACCAGCTCCAGAAAATCGAGGTAGACGCCCTCGGCGCCGGCGTCGAGCGCGGCTTCGGCCTGGCCGAGCGTTCGGCACAGCACGAAGAGCCCTGGCGGCGGGGGTGCGCGGGTGGGCACCTCGGCGTTGGCGCAGAGCTCGGCCGCGTTCTTGGCGATCGGACGAGGCGCCGCCCGCGCTGGCGTCGCCCCGGTCGCGGCGGTGTCCGCGAGCGCCGCCACCAGCGCGCGCCGGGCGCGGTTCAGCGCCGACACCGGGAGGTGGGCCCCGGGGGGGAGCGCGATCGTGAGCGTCCCCAGCGCGAAGGCGGTGTCGCCGAGGCGTCCGAGCTTGTCGCGCAGCGTCGGCTCGTCGAGGCCCTGGCCACGAGCCGCCGCCACGGGGGCCTCGACCTGCACCGCCACCGTTCGGGGGCCGCACCGCCCGCGGAGGAGCGGCGCCTCGCCGAAGCGTCCCGTCAGCTCGAGATCGAGGCGCCTTCGTCCTCGGGCGGCGAGCGCTCGCGCGCGGCGCTCACGGGCGGGGTCGTTCGTCCTGAACACCCGGCGTCCGGCGGTCGTGTCTTCCCCGAGGGGCACCTCCGGGCCAAGCCACACCGTAGCCACCTGGCCTGCCTCCGCGCGCTCGCGCGCCTCGCCGTGGGTGGTGATCGCCCACACGCGGCCCCCGAGCTCGCCGGCGCCTCCGTAGCCCCCTTCGATCAAGACGCCGTCACCGCGTTGGAGCGGCGCGTCGAGGCGCAGCCGGAGCTCGTGTCGCTTGCCGCGCCGCACGACCCCGAGCGTCTGTGCCACCAGGAGGCCGCGGTGCTCGCAGCCGCGACCCTCCACCAGCCGCTGGTGATCGATCCCCGCGAGGAAGCCTGGCCCCGAGCCTCGAGAGAACACGGCGAGCGCGAGGGCGCGATCTTCGTCGTCGGGGGGCGCGCCGCCGCTCTCGAGCGCGTCCACCGCCTTGCGGTAGAGCGCGGTGGTCGCGGCCACGTACTCGGGGCCCTTGTAGCGACCCTCGATCTTGAGCGAGCTCACCCCCAGCTGCGCGAGCGCGGGCACGAGCGCGCTCGCCTCGAGATCCTGAGGCGAGAGCAGGTAGGCGCGCTCGCCCACGTCGTGGCGCTCCCCGTCGACGTAGAGCTCGTAAGGGAGGCGACACGACTGCGCGCACGCTCCGCGATTCGCGCTGCGTCCCCCGATCGCCTCGCTCGTGAGACACTGACCCGAGTACGACACGCACAACGCGCCGTGGACGAACACCTCGAGCTCGGTGTCGGTCGCGGACCGGATCGCGGCGATGTCGTCGAGGGACAGCTCACGGGCGAGGATCACGCGCTCGGCCCCGAGCTCGCCGGCGAGCGTCACCGAGTCGGCGTCCGTGCAGGTCATCTGGGTCGACGCATGCAACGCGAGCTCGGGCGTCAGCGCGCGCACGAGGCGAGCGACGCCGAGATCCTGCACGATCACCGCGTCGACGCGGGCCGCCGCACAGGCCCGCGCGGCCGCCTCGACGCGGGCGAGCTCTGCGTCGAACACCAGCGTGTTGAGCGTCACGTAGCCGCGGACGCCGTGGCGGTGGAGGTAGTCCATCACGTCGGCGAGCGCCTCGGTGTCGAAGTTCTCGGCGCGAGCGCGCGCGTTGAAGCTCGTGAGGCCGAAATACACCGCGTCGGCGCCGGCGCGCACGGCGGCCTCGAGGCACGCGCGATCGCCGGCGGGTGCGAGCACCTCCGGAAGCGCTGGATGCCGGCCGGCCGTCATGCGCGACAGATACCTCAAGAACCTGCCGCGTGCAGGGGAGATTCGAGCGACGAAATCCGTTTGTGGCCGCTCGGGGAGCGAGCCCATGATGCGACGTGATGGAGTATCGCTTCCTCGGGCCGACCGGCGTACGGATCTCGCGGCTGTGCTTCGGCACGATGTCGTTCGGCGGTGACGCCGACGAGGGCACCGCGGCCGCGATGTTTGCCCGCTGCCGCGACGTCGGCATCAACACCTTCGACTGCGCCGACGTCTACGCTGGCGGGCGCTCCGAGGAGATCCTGGGGCGCCTCGTGAAGTCGTGTCGCGACGAATGCGTGATCGCGACCAAGGCCTACTTCCCCACCTCGGCCGACGTGAACGGGCGCGGGGCGTCGCGCTTTCACCTGGTGCGCGCCGTCGAGGCGAGCCTCTCGCGACTGGGGACGGATCGCATCGATCTGTTCTTCCTCCACCGCCATGACGACGTCACGCCGCTCGAGGAGACGCTGCGGGCGGTGGAGACGCTGGTGCAGCAAGGCAAGATCCTCTACCCCGGGGTGAGCAACTTCGCCGCCTGGCAGACGGCCAAGGCCAAGGGCATCGCCGAGCGCTGGGGCTGGCAACCCATCGTGTGCACCCAGCCGATGTACAACCTGCTCAAGCGGCAGGCCGAGGTGGAGATCCTCCCCATGGCCGCCGCCGAGGGCCTCGGGGTGATGACCTACAGTCCCATGGCGGGAGGCCTCCTGAGCGGGAAGTACGGGGTCACGGAGCGACCAGCAGAAGGCCGCATCGTGAGGAACGCGATGTACGCCACGCGCTACGGTGACCCGCACAACTTCGCGGTCGCCAGAGAGTTCACCGCCTTGGCCCGTGAGGTGGGACACGCTCCGGCCGCGCTCGCGGTGGCTTGGGTGGCGGCTCATCCCGCGGTGACCGCGCCCCTCGTGGGCGCCCGCAACCTCGAGCAGCTCGAGAGCAGTCTGCGCGCGCTCGAGGTGCCGATGGACGCTGAGCTCTACGGTCGCATCGCCGCCCTCGCGCCCGAGCCGCCGCCGGCCACGGACCGCAACGAGGAGCGCACCGAGAACAACTACGGCGCACGCTGACGAAGGGCCGCCGCGGCGACGGCGCCGCCCGTTGCGTCGGTCAGTCGCCGCCGATACAGACGAGCACGTCGGCGCCGCCAGCGGCGGCGTCTGTCTCTTCGCAGAGGTAGCCGTCACGACAGTCGCTCTCGGAGGTGCAGCTGGTCAGACACAGCCCGCCCTTCGCGCCCACGCAGCGGGTGTCGGCCGGGCACTGCTCGTGGGTCTGGCAGCGAACGGTGCAGAGGCCGGCGGGGAACTCGGGACCGCGTTCGCAGAAGGAGCCGTCGGCGCAGGCGTCGTCGCCGTCGCACTTCGCCCCCGCCACCTTCCCGTCGGCGTTGGCGTCGACGAACGCGTCCCCGCACCCTGCGATCCCCGCCGCGGGGCACAGGAGCGCGAGCACGAGCAAAAACCGGAGGGCCGAGCGCATTGCTCTCAACATAGCCGGAATCGACGCCGAACGCATCGTTTGGCGGGCACGGCTCGCGCGCCGGAGGGCTCCTCCCCGGTCGTGGGTTTAGGGTCCGGTCATGGGTTTAGGGTCATTCGGTCTCGAGGCACGCGCCGCCCGGGCACGTGCACGTGAAGAAGGCGCCGATCTCCGCGTCGCAGGGAGGGGAGCAGATGTCGTCCGCCTCATCGAGGCAGCGGTTCATCTCCTCGTAGGTCTCGGGGCAGCCTGCCGCTTCGCTGCGCTCTCCCCCCTCGCGACAACCCTCGACGCAGTCGGCGGGTGTGTCGGGGCACGCCGCCTGGCGCTCGCACAGGTCTTCGCAGGTGGGCTCGGTGCTGCAGCTCGGTGACGCGACGACCAAGAGGACGGCGCCGAGCACGGCCGCGGCCGCGGCGGCGCGCGCGGTTCGTGGGGTGGACGAGCGCTCGGA
Source organism: uncultured Polyangiaceae bacterium (assembly GCA_964401935.1). Taxonomy (GTDB): domain Bacteria; phylum Myxococcota_A; class Polyangia; order Polyangiales; family Polyangiaceae; genus JAPYTK01. Next base: position 11,709 of record CAYOAL010000062.1, on the reverse strand, counting down.
AGGGTGGTTCATCACGTGGCGGTCCTCAATGTGAAGCGCAGCGCGCGTCGCTGCAGGTCAGCGTGCTCGCGCAGTGGTGGTCGGTGTGGCAGTCGTCACCCACGGTGCCCATGGCGTAGACGGTGATGGCAGCGCTCCCTTGCCCGCCGGCGTCGGTGTGGGCCACGAGCTCGACGTGGTGGGTGCCCCCCTCGGCAAAGACATGGTCGAGCGAGGCGCTCAGGGTCTCGTGCTCCTCGGTGGCGCCGCTCTCGTACGACGAGAGGCGCCACACGTAGCGGATCACCTCGCCTCGCTCCAGCCAGACCGACCCCGACAGCCGCACCGGCTGCTCGCGCACCACCTCCTGGGGCTCGGCCAGGGTGACTTCGGGGCTCGGCGCTCCGTAGTCGCAGAGGCCGTCGGTGCGGCGCCCGCAGTGGTAGGTCGCCGGACAGTGGCCGCAGGTGGGGCGACAGGCGTGGTGGCCGTCGGCTTCGCCGTCGCCCCCGAACACGCCACCGATGGCGGCGCCGATGTCGTCGAGCACCGACGGCGGGATGTAGGTGCAGCGCCACCCAGGTTCACAGGCGTCGTGATCCTCGGTGCTCTCGCAGCGACTCCCGACACAGACGCCGTCGACGCAACCCTTGCTCTTGCAGTCCTCCGCCTCCACACAGGCCCCACCGTCGGCCACCTCCTCGTCGAACAGGCAGCCGGGCGCGAGGAGGCCCAGCGCGAGGCAGACGACGACGGGCCAGGAGGCACGGAACACGGTGGTGATGGTGGAGTGCATGGCGTGGGGTCGCCCGGTGTGGCACCGGCGAGGAGCTGCATTGCAGCGAACGTGCCCGCACAACCGCCCGATCCATGGTGGGCTCACCGCCACCCATCGTGCACCGTGCATGCCCCCTGCGCGCCGCGGCCAGCACGCCGCGAAGCGTCTTTCGCGGCTTCGAGCCGGTGCTCCGGCGTGCGCAGGGCCCCTACTTGCACTTGCAGGGGCTGGGCTTGATCTTGACGGCGCAGCCCTCGATCTTCACGGTGCCACCGGCCTTGAGCTCGATGTCCTTGTCGGCCTTCATCTTGATCGAGTCTTCCGACAGCTCGATCTTGGCCTTCTCGGTGGCGATGGTGATCTTCTGGTGCTCGAGCTCGATCTTGGTCTTGGGCACGATGGCGTCCAAGATCACTTGAGCGACCTCTTGGAGGATGTCGATCGCCTGCGACGCGTCCTCCTCCTTCTTCTTCTTGGCGCTGCTCTTCTTGGCCAGCTTGCTGGTCTTCCCACCCACGATGATGGCGGCGAGGAGCGCGTGGAGATGGGCGAGCATGGCGTCCAGGCTCCCGAGGTACGCGAGCTTCTTGGGGAGGCCGATGGCCTTCGCGTCATCGAGCAGCTTGGCCAGGGCACCCTCGACGCCGTGTTGGTCGAAGAGCGCGGAGATCTCGGCAGAGCTCTTGCCCTTGAGGGCCAGGCCGAGCACGTTGATTACGTCCTCCATCCCCGCCTCGGCTTTGCTCATGCTCAGCTTCACCGGCGGAACGGCCGCGCCCTTCACGATGGTGATCCCCCCCTTGGTGAAGTCGGGGAGCACCGCCGACAGATCCGGCGGACCCTTGGGCAGCGCCTTGTCGAGCTTCGCCTTCGCTTGCAACACGTCGATCAGGGTCTGGACGAAGGGAACGACCGGTTGGATGCCGATGCTGATCTCCTTGCCCGACTTGAGGGAGGCCTCGAGGCCGGCCTTGCCGCCCCACTCGATGAGCCCGGCCGCCTTGAACTCCTTGCCGGCGAGGATCTTGTACTCCTTGCCCGCGAAGTGGCTCTGCGTCGCTCCAACGTAGCTCTTGTAGTCTTTCTTCACGGCGAGGGTACGCTTGCCGCCCGTCATGTAGGTCTCATCCTTCTTGACGATGCCCACGCGGTCCTTCTCCGCCTGCGTGTAGAAGCCCTCCTCGCCAGGGGTGTCGTCGAAGACGATGATGTTCGAGTTGGAGTCGGTCTTCCACGTGCTGATGAGCCGACTCCCGGGGAGCTTGTACGGGGTCTGCTGTGCGCCGTTGAAGACCCGGCCTACCACGATCGGCTGATCCGGGTTGCCGTGCACGAAGCCCACGAGCACCTCGTGACCCACGCGCGGGAGGACGACGTGGCCGTAACCCGAGCCCGCCCACGCCTGGCTCACGCGCATCCAACACGAGCTCAGCTCGCTGAAGTGGGCGTCACGGTCCCAGATGAACTGCACCCGCACGCGTCCGAACTCGTCGGTGTGCACGACGTCGCCGGAGGGCCCCACGACGATGGCGCTCTGAACCCCGTGGATCGTGGGTTTGGGCGTGACCAGCGCCGGGCGAAAGGGCGTGTCGGCGAGCACGCCGGTGACGGTGCCCACCCACTCCTGGTTCACCTCCCCCGAGATGGTGAGCTCGGTGGCGAGGATCCACGCGCTCGGAGCCAGCTCCGACTTGGGGTGATTGAGGATGTTGAACACGACCCCGGGGGCGACATCGAACGCGTTGGTGCGAAAGGTGACGCTGCGTCGGTGGACACGCTCCGCCTCGAGGAGGCGGGTGGCGGTCGCGGCTCCGGCTGGCTGATGATGACGCGCGACCCCGCGGTCATCGGCGGCCGGCGTCTCTCCGCCGCTGTGGCCCTCGACAAGGAACCCTCCAGGGGTGTACCGGTACACCTCGAGCGCGTCCTCCGACGTCCCCGACGACAACGAGGCCGACGCCTCGAGGTTGAAGCGTGGGTTTCTGAAATCGAAGTCGCGGAGGACCACCTTCCCTGGCCGCGCGTCACGGCGAAACCGCAAGAGCGACGCATACTCCACCTGCGCCGCTTGCGCCTGCACGATCGAGTCGATGAACGTGAGGGGCTGGCCGCGCTTGTCGCGAGCGTGCGGCGAGTCGGTGATGATCATCTTCATGTTGTCGCCCGCCTTGACCAGCACATAGCTGGCGCCCGCCTCCTCGAGCATCCGGCTGATGAAATCGAGATCCGTCTCGCCATATTGAATGCGGAGCTCGAGCGGAGCGTGTGCCTCCGGATCGATCTGGAGCTCGAACACCACGTTCCACTCGCCGAGGATCGTGGCGACGATCTCGAGGGCCGTCTGGTGCTGGAAGATCCGATGATTTCGGCGCTGTGACAGGAGCCACAGCTGGGACTCGATGACCACGTGGTACGTGGAGAGTCCGGTGTCTTCGACGCGCGTCTGCTCGCAGCGCGTGCAGATCCCCAGCCACGTGCGCGTGGGCACGAGCGCGAAGAGCAAGCCGCTCGCGAGCGTGAAGGCGGCGGGGGCGCCGATCACGGCTTCGAAGTCGATGTCCTCGTTGGGGGAGACCGCCACCACCTCGATGCGAAAAGGTCGCGAGATGCGCTCCGTGATGTTGAAGGCGCGGACGTCGACCGCCTCACCGTTCCCGAGGACGAGCTCGAACTGACTCATGCGATGGCTCCGTGGTGTCTGTTGGGTTGAGAAGTGGGATCTTCGCGCGATCGACCATGCGGCCCAGCGCCAAGAGGACGATGGCCGTGGTCGTGCCATCGGGACCGAGCTGCGGCTGGCCAAGCGCGACTGCGGGCCAGCTGGAGGTCGTGGGCAAGGAGGGGACGTGAGCCTCGCTCACGTAGGCGGTCGTGCGGTGCTCTCCATCCGAGAGCTCACCGGCGACGAAGGCGCCGTCACGGAGCTCGACGCGGGACAAGCCACGCTTCGCCAGCACCACGGCCTCCGCTTGGCGGCACACCTCCCCGAGGGATGGCCGTCCTTCGGCGGCGTCACAGCTCCGCTCGAGCTCGCGGAGCGCGGGGGTCCACACCTCCTCGGGGGCGCCGGTGAGGTCGTCGGTGATGAGCTCGAGCATGGACCGGAGGGAGCTCGCGCGGTCGCCGTCGAGGGGGGAGAGGGCGAGCGCCGCGATGCGTAGCTTGGCCCGGAGCAGCTGCACGGGGCACAGCACCGGCGAGAACGTGGCCTCGACGCGCACCCAGTCGGCCTTCAGGAGTCTCCCGTGGGCGTCGCCGGCGAGGCGAAACCCCACCGCTGGGAGCGCGGTGGTAACTCCGTCAGCCAACGCTCGCTCGACCAGCTCCGCGACGTCCACGTCGGCGGCGTTGGCGGGACGGGCCCAGTCGGTGGGCTGAAGCTCGTCGACGGGCTCGACGTCGGCAGGGCGCTCGACGAGCGCGCGCAAGAGCGCGGCGTCTTTGTCGCTGCTCACGCGCTCGTCGTCGATGAAGAGCAGCTCGAGCGCCGCCGTCGAGCGCGGTGGCGCTGGCGCCGCCCTCCCTCCGCCGCCGCTCGCGTCAACGAGGGCAGGATGGCTCAAGAGCGCAGGCGGCTCCGGCATCAGCGGCGGTGCGTGCGCGGGCGACGAGGTAGACGGTGCCGGTGGCGTCTTTTGTGGCGACGGCGCGAGCGCCGAGGCTGCCGGCCCATTCGCGGTGGAAGCGGGCGTCACGAGCGGTTGCGCGGGCACGTCGCCTGCCCCGTCGTGGCGCGCCCACGGGCTGGGTTGCGCACCGCCGGGGGATACGGGCGGCGCCGCTGGTATCCGCGGCTCCGGGCCGCGCGCCTTGTCGCGCGCCTCGGCCCCCACCGGCTGCGGGCCGCGACCGCGCCGACGAATGAACGGCAAGGTCGAGGCGCGTGGCCGGAACGTGGTGCCAACGGTCGCCGGCGCGGCCGAGTGAGGTTCGGCCTCGGCGCGCTCTGCGCCGCGGAGGTCACCGACGTCGGGGAGCCGCCGCGCGACGTCCGTCCAGCCGATCGTCGTCCCCGGCTCCTCGAGGGCGACGAAGACTCTCCCCACGTCGTTGGGCGTACGCAGCTTGAAGCGCCCGCGCCAGGTCAAGGTGCAGACACTCCGCGTGGTGTCGATCCACAGCGTGTCGGCCAACATGCGCAGCTCGCGCACCACGCCGTTGCGGAGCGCGAAGACCCGCGGCTTCACGCCGGGGAGACGGCACTCGAGGCGTTGGTGATCGGGGTGGAGGTTCTCGAGCACGATGACCTCGTCGGCGTGCAGCACCTCCAAGGTCTGGTCGACGGGCGCGCAGCTGAAGTAGTGGGCGTCGAGATCTCTGGGGAGCGGTCGGTAGAGCCACGTCGGATCGTTGGCGACGTTCGCGTTCGCGCCGAGCCGGTCGCGGCGCAGGCGCCAGCACTCGGCGATGGGACCGAAACCCACGGGCGCGATCACGCTCGCGCCCCCGCCGTTCGCGGCGACCGGTTGCAGGTTCGGGAGGCGGCGCCGGCCGAGGGCGTCGGGCCTCACGTCGCGCGGGACCCCCACCGGGTTGTCGTATCCCGCGGCGGCGCGCTCGTAGCGCAGTGGCATTCGGTTGAAGGGCTCCCCCTCCACCACATGCCCCTGCGGATCGATGTGGCGGTCGCAGCACACCTCGATCGCCTTGTCGATGCTCCCCACCGTCATGCGGGCCACCAGCGCGCGCGCGGTGCGTCCCTCTGGGAGCTGCGCGTCCCCCACCAACACGACGTCGGCGCGCGGCTTGAAGGGTGCGAGGTCGCTCGCCGAGTACAAGCTGCAGCGGGGGTCGTCGTTCCAGTGGTTGTCTTCGTCGTTGGGGAACTCCTGCACCCGCGACAGCCGCGCGACCCCCATCGTCAAGTCGTAGGTCGCTTTCACCACCGCGGTGACCGAATGGGCGCCCTCGCGCGGCTGCCAGAGCACATGCGCGACCCTGAATGGGCACAGTGAGACGATCTCGACGGATCCGCGGGGAGGGCGCATAGCGGCCGCTTCAGCTCCTGTTTGGGTCTACCCGAAGCCGTTCTTCGAGTCAGCAAATCCCGGTCGCGGTGGGCGTTGATGCGCCGCCGAGGCGCCGCGCGTCGGGCGGCATTGGCCGGGGAGGAGGGGCCCGGTAGAGTGAAGCGATGAGGCTCGGGCACAGCGCGAGGGTGGTGATCGTCCTCGCGGCGTGGGGCGTGGGCGTGTCGTCGGCGCGGGCGCAGCCGGGCTCGCCGTTCCGCACCGCGGTGAGCGCCGCGCGCAGCCCGAAGGTGGGGGGGCGGGTGCCGCTCCACTTCGTGAGCCGCCCGTCGCTCACCGGAGGCCGCATCGCCGCCGCGACGCGCGCGCCGGTGGTGGTGGAGATGTTGCCCGTCGACGTCGGAGCGCTCGAGGACGCCGGGCTCGTGGTGGCGCGGCGCGCCGACGGCAGCCCGGTGGTGCGGGGCCGCTTCGTGGCTGGTTGGGTGTCGGCGGATGTGCTGGCCGCGCTCGCCTCCCTCCCGCGCGTGAGGCGCGTGACCGCGGACGGCGCCCCGTTCGGGCTCCTCCCCCCGCTCGACACCCTCGGTCCCGAGGTGCAGGCCCCCGACGCGTGGCGCAGCACGGACCGCTCCGGTTGGCCGCTCACCGGGGCCGGGCAGCTGATCTGCGTGATCGACACCGGCATCGACGTGCACCACCCGATGTTCTTCCACGCCGACGGCGGCTACCACGCTTGGCACGACGTGGACGGCGACGGCGCCTTCAGCTCGGGCGTCGACAGCACGACCGACGGCGTGACCCTGCGCACCTTCAAGAGCGTCGTGTTCGACGCCGAGGGAGGGGTGCTCTTCGACACCGGCTCCGCGCGCCACGTGGCCGACATCCATTGGGTGTACGCGGACGACAACGGCAACGGGAAGCGCGACTTCGGCGCGGCGGCTGGCTTCGACGACGCCACGCCGAGCTTCGGCGAGCCGCTCTATGCCGCGGACGACGTCGATGGTGACGGCGTGCTCGACGCCGGAGAGCGCCTCGTCGCCCTCAAGACCTCGAAGGTGGTGCAGTACACGACCGGCTCCTTCATTCACACGCGCGGCGTGAACATGATCGAGGCGCCGCGCGAGGGCACCTACCACGGCACCGCGTCTTCTTCGATCGTGCTCGGGGGGCAGCGCGGCCTCACGCGCTTGTCCGGCATCGCCCCCGACGCGGAGCTCTTGATGGTGAAGACGGGCACCATCTCGCAGCTCTTCCTCCACACCGATTTCTGCCTGAATCGGGGCGCCCGGGTGGTGCTCCACGAGTATGCGCCGTGGCAGGGGTTCTTCCTCGATGGCTCGAGCCCGCTCGAGCAGGTGATCGCAGGGTCGATGCGCGGCGGCGTGGCCCACGTCCACCCCGCCGGCAACCTCGCCGGGGCGCAGAAGCTCTGGAAGAGCGAGCTGCCGCGGAACGGCACCGTCGACATCCCCCTCACCGTGCCCCCCGACTTCGAGGGCAACGCCTTCGGCCTGTTCGCCTTCTCGCTCTTGTGGCGCGGCGAGCTGGACGATCTCGAGGTGACGCTCGAGGACGCGACCGGCGCGGCGGCGACGGTGACCGGCGCCGAGCCCCAGCCGTTTCACAGCGGGCTCTCGTTCGTGAGCGCGTTGGATGCTTCGAGCCGCGGCACCGCGCGGGCCGACATCTACGTGTTCAGTGATGAGAGCGCGTCGGTGACGCTCACCCCCGGCGCGTGGCGGGTGACGGTGCGCGACGTCGCCGGCAGCGGCCCCCACGAGCTCGTGGGCAGCGTGCAGGACGACCAGTCGCGCTGGGCCAAGGGCATTCATTTCCCCGAGCTCGCCAACGAAGAGCACCTCATCGGCCACCCGGGGACGGCCGACGTCGCCATCGTGGTGGCCGCCTACACCGGCCATGGCTTCGCTGGCGGGAGCCCCGGCTGGCTCGCCGCCTACTCGGGCCGCGGCCGGCGCCTCGACGGGCTCGAGCTCTTGAGCGTGGCCGCTCCCGACGATCCTATCGCGGCGACGCACGTCGATGGCATGCTCGCCCCCTTCGGTCCGTTCGGGGGCACGTCGGCGGCGAGCCCGCACGTGGCGGGGGCCGCCGCGCTGCTCCTCCAGGCCGCGCCGGAGCGAACCGGGGAGAACGTGCGAGACGCCCTGCGCGCGGGGGCGCTCGCCGACGAGGCGACGGGCCCGGTCCCCAACGATGGGTGGGGCTACGGCAAGCTGCGCATCCACCGGAGCCTGTTCGGCGTCGATCCCCCGCCCGGCTCCGCGCCGAAGGTGGCCATCCCCGTCACGCACGTCGACGCCGGGGAGCGGGTCACCGTCCGCGCCACGATCGAAGACGTCGACGACGAGCTCGGCGCGCTCACCATCGAGCTCGATCGCGACTACGACGGCGTCTACGACGAGGTGCTCGACGAGCCCTCGTTCGCGGTGAGGTTCGACAGGGTGGGGAGCCACGTCCTCAAGCTCCGGGTCACCGATCCCACCGGCCGCGCCGGCTACGCCCTCGCCCGCGTCGAGGTGCACAGCACCTACGCGCCGTCGGGAGGGCTCGCCTGTCGACTCCACGGCGAGGCCAACCCTCGGTGGGGATGGGCGCTCGCCCTCGTCGGTGGCGCCCTCGTTGGCCGGCGCCGGCGGCGCTGACGCGTCATCCCGACGCGGCGTCCGCGCGGTGCTCGCGGTACCACGCGATCGTCTGGCGCAGGCCGTCCTCGAGCGACACCCGCGCCTCGAAGCCAAAGCGCTCGCGGGCGCGGCTCACGTCGAGCCTACGGCGCGGCTGCCCGTTGGGCTGGTCGGTGTCCCACGCGATGTCTCCGCGGTAGCCGATGGCCTCGCGGATCGTGTCGGCGAGGTCGCGCATCGAAATCTCGAAGCCGGCGCCGAGGTTCACCGGATCGGGGTCGTCGTAGCTCTCGGTCGCCTCGAGCAGCCCGCGCGCGCAGTCGTCGACGTAGAGGAACTCGCGGGTCGGAGTGCCGTCGCCCCACAGCGTGACGCTCGGCGCGCCGCGCTCCTCGGCCTCGAGGAACTTCCGGATCATGGCGGGGATGACGTGGCTCGTCTCGAGATCGAAATTGTCGCCAGGACCGTAGAGGTTCACGGGGAACAGCATCACGAAGTTGCACCCGTACTGGGCGCGGTAGCTCTGGGCCATCACCAGCAGCGCCTTCTTGGCGACGCCATAAGGGGCGTTCGTCTCCTCCGGATAGCCGTTCCACAGGTCGTCCTCTCGGAACGGCACCGGGCAGAGCTTCGGGTACGCGCAGACGGTGCCCGCCACCACCACCTTCTCGGTGCCATGCCGCCGCGCCTGCTCGAGCACGTTGAGCCCCATCGCCATGTTGCCGTAGAAGAAGCGCCCAGGGTTGTTGCGGTTGGCGCCGATGCCGCCCACCTCGGCAGCGAGATGGATCACCACCTCGGGGCGGTGCTCGGCGAACAACGCTCGCGTCGCTTCGGCGTCGGTGAGATCGCACGCGCGCGAGCGGGGTACGATCACCGCGGCGGCGCCCCGCTCCCCGAGGCCGCGCACCACGTGGGTGCCGAGGAATCCGGCGCCCCCGGTGACCATCACCTTGCGCCCCGCGATGTACTGACGAACCAACTCTCTTGCCACGACCGGACGATTACGACATTTGACTCGCTGCGCCCATGGGGAAGCCAAAGGAGAACATCTACGAGGAGCGGCTCGAGCAAAAACTCGCGGCCCTCACCGCCGAGAGCGGCTGTTACCTCTTCAAGGACGCGAAGGACGCGATCATTTACGTAGGCAAGGCCAAGAGCCTGCGGTCTCGGGTGAGGAGCTACTTCCAGGCGTCGAGCTCCGACGAGCGCTACTTCCTCCCCATCCTGCGCAGCGTCGTGGCCGATCTCGAGACGGTGGTCACGACCAGCGAGAAGGAGGCGGCGGTCCTCGAGAACGAGCTCATCAAGCGCCACCAGCCGCGCTTCAACGTCAAGCTCCGCGACGACAAAGACTTCCTCTGTCTCAAGCTCGACTCGAAGAAGGAGTGGCCGCGCATCGAGCTGGTGCGGCGCCCGAAGGCCGACGGCGCGCGCTACTTCGGCCCCTACCACTCGGCGACGAGCGCGCGGCGCACGCTGCACCTGGTGAACAAGCACTTCCAGCTGCGTACGTGCACCGACGGCGAGCTCGCGTCGCGGCGCCGCCCGTGCCTCCAGTATCAGATCAAGCGCTGCCCCGGGCCCTGCGTGTACGAGGTGTCGCGCGCGTGGTACGCCGAGCAGGTGCGCTCGGTGGAGCTCTTCCTCGACGCGCGGCATGACGAGCTGACCCGCGAGCTCCACGCGCGCATGGAGGTGGCGTCCGAGAACCTCGAGTTCGAGCTCGCCGCGATCTATCGCGATCAGGTGCGGGCGGTGGAGTCGATTCGGCAAGAGCAGCGCGTGGTGAGCGTGCAGCGCATCGATCAGGACGTGCTGGGCATCTATCGCGAAGGAGAGATGATCGAGCTGGTGCTGATGATGGTGCGCAAGGGCCACGTCACCGACACCCAGTCGTTCTCGCTCGGGCGGAGCGAGCTCCCCGACGAGGAGGTGCTCGCGCACTTTCTCACCCAGTACTACGCGTCGGAGACGCACGTCGCCGCGCTACCCGACGAGATCGTGCTGCCCGTGCGGCCCGACGCGGTGCAAGGTCTGGCCGACTGGCTCAGCGAGACGCGGCACAAGCGGGTGAGCGTGATCGTGCCGAGCAAAGGCGGGAAGCGCCGGCTGTTGGAGATGGCGGTTCACAACGCCGAGCACGCGTTCAAGGAGAAGCAACGGAGCTCCGAGGAGGTGGAAGCGCGGCTCGAGGACCTGCAGAAGAAGCTGCGCCTCCCCACCCTGCCGCGGCTGATCGAGTGTTGCGACATCTCGCACCATCAGGGGCACGACGCGGTGGGGGCGGTGGTGTGCCTCCGCGACGGGGCCCCCGACAAGAAGCGCTACCGGAGCTTCCGCATCCAGACCGCGGCCGAGGGCGACGACTACGCGGCGATCTACGAGGTGCTGGCCCGCCGCTTCCGACGCGGGCGTCAGTCGGCGGACGGCGAAGCCAGCGGCGACTGGGAGCTCCCCGATCTGTTCGTCGTGGACGGCGGGCGTGGTCAGCTCAACGTGGCCCTCACCGCGGCGCGAGACCTCGGCCTCCACGACCTGCCCATCGTCGGGCTCGCCAAGGAGCGCGAGAGCGCCACCGGAGAGCGCCTGGTGGATCGCGTCTACCTGCCCGGGCAGAAGAACGGCATCCTCCTCCGCCCGCAGAGCGCCGCGCTCTACTTTCTGGCCCACGCGCGCGACGAGGCCCATCGCTTCGCCAACGTGGGACGCAAGCGGGCGGGCAAGCGGCGCAGCCTGAAGAGCGAGCTCGACGACATCCGCGGCCTCGGCCCCGCGACGCGGAAGGCGCTGCTCGCGGTGCTCGGCTCGGTGGCTGGCGTCCGCGCCGCGTCCGACGAGCACATCCTCGCCGTGCCCGGTGTGAGCCGACGCCACCTCACCGCCCTGCGGAAGGTGATCGCGGCGCCGGGGGCGCCGAGCACCGCGGCGCGCTCCGAGCCACCGTCAGAGCCACACGTAGCGAGCGACGGCGGCGACGGTGAGCAGGCCGATGGTGACGGCGAGCACGAGCGACGCTCGTGACGCGGAGCGCCTCACCGCGGAGGCGCTGAGGGTGGGAGCAGGGAGCGAGCTGGCGGCCTTCTGTCTGCGCGGGGTGCCTTACGCGCCCAGAGCGTGGGCATCAGCGATCCTGCTCACGGCAAGCCGTGCGACGTCGAGTACGTCCGGCGAGCGGACAAGGTCGGGTGGGGATAGGCGCTATGAACGCCCTCTCCGGACAAGGGGCGGGTGTTGACCGAACCCGCCTCATGCCACGAAGTTGCGGTCGAGGCGTGGTCGTGGTCGTGCGTGGTCGTGCGGGTGCGGGGGGCGGGGGCGTGGTCGCGGTCGT
>CAYOAL010000061.1:0-55909 GCA_964401935.1 uncultured Polyangiaceae bacterium | reverse complement strand
CCACCCGGAGCCGCGCGAAAGACGGCGCCGAAGGCGTCGTCGCGCACGGCGAGGACATTCTGCGCTCGTAGGCAGTCGCAGGCGGCGCTACGAGTCGCTGTATGCGACTCGTGGTGATCGGCGGCGACGCCGCAGGGGCGACGGCGGCCTCGACGGTGAAGCGGCAACACAAGAACTGGGACGTTGTGGTCTTCGAGAAGGGGCCGTGGACATCGTACGCGGCGTGCGGCTTTCCCTATGTCCTCGGCGGCCTGATCTCCCCCTGGGAGAAGCTCGTGGCGCGCAGCCCCGAGGAGCACCGCAAGAACGGCCTCGACGTGCGCATCCAAACCGAGGTGACCGCGATCGACACCGCCGCGCGGCGCGTGAGCTACCGCGACCACGCTGGCGGCAAGGACGGCGAGGAGCCCTTCGATCTGCTCGTGTACGCGACCGGCGCAGGGGAGGCGCGGCCCCCCATCGAGGGCCTCGAGCACGGTCACTTCGTGCAGACCCCGGGACAAGCCCGACGCCTCGGAGAGGCGCTCGATGGCGCCCGGCACGTGGTGATCGTGGGCGGCGGCTACATCGGGCTCGAGATGGCGGAGAGCGCGCGGCGGCGAGATCTCGCCTGCGTGCTCATCGACGCGGCTCCGCAGGTGATGCTCACGCTCGACCCCGACATGGCGACGCTGGTGCAAGCAGCCCTGACCGACATCGGCGTGCACGTGCTGCTCGAGCATCCGCTGAGCAACATCGAGCGCCACGGCGAGCAATTTCGCGTGAACACCGCCCACGACACCATCGACACCGACGTCGTGGTGCTCGCGATGGGGAGCAAACCACGGAGCGGCCTCGCGAGAGAGGCCGGCCTCGCCATCGGCGACAGCGGCGCGGTGCGCGTCGATCATGAGATGCGCACCTCGGTGGATGGCATCTTCGCCGCTGGCGACTGCGCCGAGGTGTGGCACCTGGTGAAGAAGCAGTGGGCCAACATCCACCTCGGCACGGTGGCCAACAAGACGGGGCGCGTGGCGGGCGTCAACGCCGCCGGCGGCGCGGCTTCGTTTCCCGGCGTGGTCGGCACCGCGGTGTCGAAGATCTGCCACTACGAGGTGGCGCGAACCGGGATCACCGAGCGTGAAGCCCAGACCCTCGGCGTCGAGGTGGACGTCGCCACCATCAAGTCGATGACGCGGGCGCACTACTACCCCGACGCGGGCCCCATCCACGTGAAGCTGTTGGCCGAGCGAGCCACCGGCAAGCTCGTGGGCGGGCAGATCGTGGGCAAGGAGGGGGCGGCCAAGCGCATCGACGTGGTCGCGACGGCCATCACCACGGGGCTGACGGCGGCGCAGCTCGTAGACTTGGATCTGTCGTACGCGCCCCCTTACTCTCCGGTGTGGGATCCCGTTCAGATCGCGGCGCGGCAGCTCCCAGGCGGCTGACGGGCACGACGGTGACGGTGACGGTGACGGTGACGGTGACGAAGGGGTAGAACAAGGGGCAACGCGATGGCGAACAAGAAGACGGCTACGAAGGCGAAGGCGAAGGCGAAGGCGAAGCCACCCGCGGCGAAGGCTCCTCCGAAGGCGAAGCCACCCGCGGCGAAGGCTCCTCCGAAGGCGAAGCCACCCGCGGCGAAGGCAAAGCCACCCGCGGCGAAGGCAAAGCCACCCGCGGCGAAGGCGAAGCCAGCCGCGGCGAAGGCGAAGCCAGCCGCGGCGAAGGCCCCTGCGAAGGCAAAAGCGGCTGCCCCGGGGAAGGCCGAGCTAGGGTCGGCGGAGAGTCCCTTGACGCTGAAGACGCCCCCCGGAACGTCGGAGTATCAGGTGTGGAGCGATCAGGCTGCGGAGCCACCGGCGCTGGTGGTGCAGGTGAAGACGACGCAGCTCCGCTACCACCTGCGCTGCGTCGAGGATCTGCACGCGATGCTGCGACGGCACGGCGACTGGATGCTGCTCGGCTCCTCCGACGAGGGCAAGCCGGTGAAGGAGGGGACCGTGGAGGCCTGGGGGCGCAGCGCGGACAACCCGGTGGGGGGCTGGTACGGCCTCAAGAAGGGGCTTCGCGGCCGCTTCGCCATGTACGTGCCCCCCGTGCTGGAGGCGTTGGGCCTGGCGGAGGTGGAGCACGGCCCGCGCAACAACCGCATGCGCGCGACGTGAGGCGGGGCCGCTCTGCGGCGATCGTTCGGGCGCGGCTTGACCGACGACCGGAAGCAGCAAACCGTAGAGCGATGGGTCTCCGCTCCGTCGCGCTGGCGCTCGCCGTGGCGACCTCGATGTTTGCCTGCAGCCCTCCGCGTGCCACCACCGTGGCGGACCTGCCGGAGCCGGTCGTCGTCGGTCCGAAGGCGGAGCGCTTCGAGCTCAGCGCGGCCAACACCGCGGTCGAGGCCGAGGTGTCGGCAGGAGCCACGTTCACCATCACCTTCGGCAAGGTGACAGGAAGCCTCGAGCTCACGGTGGACGAGCCGACCAAGAGCCGCGTGTCGATCGACGTCGACATGAACAGCGCCTCCTCCACCCCCGGCGTGGTGGCCGAGATCGCCATGAGCGCCGACTTTCTCGACGCTGGCGCCTACCCCGCCGCGTCGTTCGTGTCGCGTCGGATCGAGACCGTGGGCGACGGCGCGTACGAGATGGTGGGCGAGCTCACGCTCCACGGGGTGACACGGGGCCTTCGGATGCCGGTGGAGCTGACCGTGTCAGACTGCGCGATCGACGTGGTGGTGGCGTTCTCGTTCGATCGCCACGACTTCGGTATCCAGACCGAGGGCACCCTCGAGTCGCTCGTGGCGGACACCGTCGCGGTGCGCTTTGTGCTCGCGATCGCGCGGCCCGGCCGCCAGCGAGACGCCTGCTGACACCACGTTGAGGCGTAAGGTGCGACAATTCGGCACCTTACGGTTGTCAACAGGCGATCCGTCGGTGCCCTGCGCCGCAGCCGTGGCGGCCGAACAGATCGATCTCGGGAGCCAACACTGCTTCCATTGGGCCCAGGAGTTTGGCAGCTTTCGGAGTCCGTGAGATCGCGTCGTAGAACCGCCGCCGCCGCCGCCTTGTTGACGGTGGCGCTCGTCGCTGGAGTATCCCAGCGCCGATCGTGCTCGGCGGCGTGGCGCGCGTTCCGCGATCCGGGCCTTCTGGCGGGCCAGCCGGCGCCAGCGAGGCCGGGGCCCACGACGGCGGCAAAGCCGCGAGAGCTCCCGGCCAAGGGCGACTACCTGGTGGTGGGGCAGCGGGAACGCTCAGAGCTCGAAGCCGAGCTCGGCCTCGGCGATCTCGAGAGCGGCGATCTCGACGTGCCGCTCAGCCGCCGCACGCTCCACTACGTGCGCTTCTACAGCGAAGACGAGCAGGGTCGACGCTGGTTCGAACAGCTCTACCAGCGCTCGGGCCGCTATCGAACGGCCATTGAAGACGCCCTCCGCGCCGCCTCCTTGCCCCGCGACCTCTTGTGGCTGGTGGGCGCAGAGAGCAGCTTCGATCCGAACGCGACCTCCCCGGCCAAAGCGGCTGGTCTGTGGCAGCTCATCCCCGCGGTCGGCACGAGCTACGGCCTCCGCATCGACGCGTTCGTCGACGAGCGTCGGAGCCTGGAGCACAGCACCCGCGTGGGCACGCGCCACCTCCGCAAGATGCTCGACGAGCTCGGCTCCTTGGAGCTCGCGATGGCCGCTTACAACGCCGGCTCGGGACGGATCACGCGGGCCATCGAAGAGCTGAGGGAACGGCGCCAGGCGCGCGGGGAGACGCCAGGGCCCATCGGCTTCGGCCATCTCGCCGCCGACGAGCTCCTGCCACAGGAGACCGCGGAGTACGTGCCTCGCATCGCGGCGATGGCGATTGTGGCCGCCAACCTGCAGCGCTTCAACTTCGCGCACGTGGTGCCCCACGACGAGCTGCGCACGACGCCGATCGTGGTGAGCCCCGAGACGAGGCTCGCCTCGGTCGCGCGGGCCGCGGGGATCACCCTCCCGGAGCTGCGCACCCTCAACCCAGCGCTGCTCGCGGAGGCGGTGCCGCCCGGCAGAGACAGCCAGGTGCTCGTCCCCTCGGAGCGCTACAGCCGCGCTTTGGCGATGCTCCCGGTGATCGCCGACGAAGACGCAAAGGCGCTCGACGACCTCCCCGAGGGCGACGCGGTGGCCGCGGCGGAGCCGATCCCCAAGGCGCCAGCTCCCCCCGAGTCGACACCGCCGGCCGACTTCGAGCTCGCCATGAGCAAGCTCGAGCTCGCCCGCCTCGTGCTCGACGCGCCGCTCCCCGGCGACGGCCTCGGCGACTTCGGGAAGCTGGCCTTTGCCGGGAAGAGCCAGCTGCTCGCGAAGAGCCACAAGCAGGTGCTGTGGGTGACCGGTGACGGCAGCCCGAAGGGTGGACCCGCCGACGCGCGGCTCGCCGCGGACGTGAGCGCGCTCCTCGCGAGCGACGCCACCGAGGAGGCGGTGGGCCACGGCATCACGCTGCGCCTCGAGCGCGACGCCACCGCGAGCCGCACCGCCATCACGGTGAGCTTCCGAAGCGGTGGGCCCACGCAGGCCAACGCGCCGCTCTCGACGGTGATGGTGCGCCAGCTCGAGAGCGAGGTTCGCTTCACCGACGTGGTGCGACCCACCGAGCTCGACGTCGGGCTCTCCCTCGCGCTCGGACGACTCGGCCTGTTGATCGAGCAAGCGCGGCGACGCCCGGCCGCCGCGTTGCGCGCGCGCCTCGAGCGCCACCGTCGCCTCGCCGTGGAGAAGCTCCCGCAGGGCGTGGCGTGGCTCGCCCTCTCCGACTTGCTCTTCCACCCCGAACACCCGGCCTTCGGGCGTGTGCTCGATCCACGCGGCTCCGACGCGGATCAGCTCCGCGACCGCGCGCTCCTCGCGGAGATGCCGAGCGTGCGCATGCCTGGTCAGGCCACGGTCACCCTCGCTGGCAACTTCGAGCCGGACGAGGCCAAACAGCGGGTGGCGCTCGCGCTCGCATCGCTCGGCCTCGGCATGGATGGCAGAGAGCCAGCGGGCGCCTCGGGCAGC
Organism: uncultured Polyangiaceae bacterium; assembly: GCA_964401935.1. Lineage (GTDB taxonomy): Bacteria > Myxococcota_A > Polyangia > Polyangiales > Polyangiaceae > JAPYTK01. The sequence continues at coordinate 50,901 of CAYOAL010000061.1, read as the reverse complement.
CCGAAGAAGCGGGTAGACTTCGAGGCTCCCGTGGCCGGCCCGCTCATGCTCGTGGGCCATGAGCTCCCCGCCCCCGACACCGCAGATCACGCCGCCGCCCTCGTGGTGCTCGAGCTGCTCGGAGGCAAGAAGCGGTCGTGGCTCGTGCGAGAGCTCGCCGAGGCGAGGCTGGCCACCTCGGTGGGCACCCACCTCGATCTCGACTGGGAGAGCGCGGTGGGCACGCTCGTCATCGAGCCCCGGGATGCGTCTCAAGGCACGGCCATCGAGCAGCACCTCGACAAGGCAGTGGCGCACCTCGTCGACGAGGGGCCGACCCGCGTCGAGCTCGCCTACGCCAAGGGCATGATCGTCTTTGGCCTCCAGAAGCAGCTCGAGCGGCTCGGGGCCGGCGCGGTCCCCCCCGGTCCCGGCAAGCCCAACACCAGCCCCGAGCGGATGCTCGAGGCCCTGCACCCCGGACACCACAAGCGCCTGCTCGCGCGCGTCGAGAAGGTGAACGCGGCCGCGGTCAAGCGCGCCGCCAAGGCACACTTCGGCGCCGAAGCGCGTCGCCTCGTCGAGGTGCGCCCGGCGCCGGCCGAGGGCACCATCGCCGCCGCAGCGCCCCCCTGACGACCGCGCGCTCGCCGCCACGCATCAGAGCGGGGGAGTGCCCAGCAACGGGTAGGGATCGACGATCTCCGGCGCGCCAGCGAGCCACGACGCGAGGAAGTGGCGCGCCTGCAACAGGGCCTCCGCGGAGGAGGGGAGGTCGTGACCCGCTAGCTCGGGGGGATCGCCGATCCGGTCGAACTGAAAGTAGCCCACGGTGCGCCCACCGACGTTGGCCACCACCGGCGCGTCGATCGCGGCGAGCGGCGCGACGGGCTCCACCACGGGCAGCACCTGAGGCGCGGCGAACGCGCGGGCGAGCGCCTTGCCCGTGCTCGGCGGCACCACGCGGTCCGACATCGCCAGGGGCAGGAGCAGGTGCGGCCCGTCACCGTCCCGGACGCGGTCGCGCAAGACATGAGCGGCCCACATCATCGGGTCACCCGCGTCGACAAGGCTCTGGGTCACCACCATGAGCGCAGCGAGCTCGTCGGGTCCGCCGAGCAGCGTCGCGAGGAGGCCGAGCAACGCCTCCACCTCCGACGAGTCGGAGACGAACCGGGTGAGCTTGCCGCCCCCCACGCTCAAGATCGCAAGATCCACCTGGCTCGACATCGCGAGCAGGCCCGGCCCGAGCAGTCCGCCGAGGCTGATGCCCAAATAGGCGATGCGGCTCGGGTCGACGTCGTCGTTGCCATCACCGTCGAGGTCTCGGTTCTGGCTGAGGAGCGCCAAGAGCTGCACCCGATCGAGGTTGGTTTGGTTGAAGTTGCTCTTCAACACCAGGGTGTCCAACGGCGCCTCGTCGCTGACGTCGAGGCCGAGAAACGCAGTCGCCGAAATTTCTGCCGCCGTGGGATGGTCGCCGTGGCGGAGCGCGTCGACCGCGACCGTCACCATGCCGAGCGCCTCCGCGATGTCCTGCACGCCGCTCACCGAGGTACGGTCGCCCCCAAGCCCATGACCGAACACGAGCACCGGATGCGGCCCCGGCGCGCTCGGTAGGCCGATCGTGACGGGCAGCCCATACGACTCCTTCGGCGTGGGCCGAACGACACGATCATGGCGATAGTCGTTGGCGGCGAACGTCCCCTCGCAGCGGCGATACGCGCCGTCGTCGCACACCGGCGGCTCGGTCCACGCGTAGCTCTCTCCGCTGGCGTGCGCGGCCGCCGCCGCCGCGTCGGCCTGATCCCCGTGTGTGACGAAGGTCGTCATCGCGGCCACCCGAGCCGGCTCCAGCACCGCGTCGGCGAGCGCCTCCGCGTAGAGGGGAGCGATCGCCGCAAAGCGCGGCGCGGGGGCGTCGCCGTCAATGAGCGCGCGAGCGGTAGGCGAGGGCGAGACACACGCACCCGCGCTGCTCGCCTCGGTCGTCACCACGGCCAGGTGCCGAGCCGTCGGCTCGAGCACCACCACCGGCTGCAACATCACCATGGTCCCGTCGTCCGAGCGCTCGATCTCGAACGGCACGCGCTCGGGCGGCTCGGCGTCGAGGTTCAGCAACATCACCGTGTCGCTCGTGAGGCTCTCCTCGGCCGTCGCCGGCAGTCCGTCGAGCGCGGCGCTGAAGCGAAACAGCACGCCTCCCCCGCGCGCGAAGCCCCCCGCGCTCGACGCCTGCTGCACCGAGGGCGCGATGAGGTCGTTCACGGCTCCGAGCCACGCCGCCTTGTCGGGCGACGGGTCGAGGCGCAACCCGCTCGCCGTCTCGGCCGGCGCGGTGAGGAGCGGATCCGGCCAGAGCTCGACGACCTCCGACTGCAGCGGATCGTAGCGCTGCTCCGTGGGGCACGCCGCCACCTCCTCGTCACCGCCGCACGCGCAGAGGAGGATGGCCAGCGGCGCCCACTTGCTCATCCCGCGAATCTAGCAGAGATGCCCACGTTCATCGCGCTACCGAGCGACGGCGATGGCCTCGAGCGCCGCGCGCAGCTCGCTCGCCGACTGGAAGCGGTCTTCCTTGCGCTTCTCTGCGCACTTCAGGATGAGCCGCTCGAGCTCCACCGAGCAGCGGTGCGGACCGGCCTGCTCGCGTGGGCTCGGAAGCGGCGCCTCGCACTGCATCGCGAGCACGAAGGCCAGGCTCTCGTGGTTGAACGGCAGTCGCCCGGTCACGAGCTCGTACATCATGATGCCGGCCGCGTAGATGTCGGTGCGCGTGTCCACCTCGCCCGTCACCTGCTCGGGGGCCATGTAGTAAGGCGTCCCGATGATGCTGTTGCCCATCGTGAGGCCGGCCTCGGCGGTGGGGATCTTGGCCACCCCGAAGTCGAGGATCTTTACGCGCGTAGCGCTCCCCACCTGGGTGATCCACACGTTCTCGGGCTTGAGATCGCGGTGCACGATGTTGTGCTGATGCGCAGCCTCGAGCCCCCGCGCGACGTGCGTCATCGCCGTTAGCACGAGGGGCATCGGCACGAGGCGCTCTTGGATCTCCTGCTCGAGGGAGCTGCCCTCGAGGTACTCCATCACGAAGTAGTCCCGCCCGTCGTCGGCCTGGCCGAAGTCGAGGATCCGCACCACGTGGTCGCTCTCGATCGCGGCCGCGGCCCGGGCTTCGCGGAGGAAGCGCTCGCGCAAGCTCGCGTCGGTGGCGAGGTTCGGGTGCATCACCTTCACGGCGTACTTCGCCCCCAAGATGGAGTGGCGGGCGATGTACACGCGGGCCATAGCGCCCTCGCCAAGAATCGCCGACACCTCGTAACGCCCGCCGAGCACCTTGCCCACCAGCGGATCGTCCGCGGTGCGGAGCGACACCGGACCGCTCGTGTCGAGCTGCGTCGAGCGCGGGAGCTTGCTGCTGGTGACCACCTCGTTCACCTGAGCGCGGCCGAACATTGAGCGACGGAGCGCACGGTCGGGCCGCGACGAGGGCGCCGGCACGCTGTCGCTGTCGACGCGCCGCGCCGCGATCGTGGGCTGGCCTCCAAACGCGTCCTCGTCCTCGTCCTCCTCGAGGGTGGCGAGGTAGGCGGCGAGCGAGCGCTCGTCCATCGAGTCTACGTTCACCACGATGCGAGGTGATCCCTCCGACATCGGTGGGATCGACGAGGGCGTCTCGGGGCCGCCCTTCTGATCGAGCCCGAGGGCCGCCGACGGTTGCACGTGGAACGCCACGCCCCCCAGGAGATCGACGTTGATCTCCACCACGTAGCTCGCGTACGGCTCGCGCTCGAGGTGCGCGCGCGCCACACGAAAGGCGTCGTAGCCGTGCTCGCGCTCCCCTTGGCAGAGCCACAGGTCGGTCGGCCCGGAGTCGGCGGCGCTCGGCTTGTAGAAGTGAGTCGACGAGATCGGCAGCGGCTGGTTCTTGCGCGAGATCGGCACTGGCGGACGGTCGTCCTCGCGAACGCTGAGCGTGTGGGGAAGGACGCTGCGCACCGTCACGCCGTCCTCGTCTGCTGCGGCGAGTCGTGCCGCACCGCGCGCGGCGAGCATGGGCGCGCTCTCGAAGACGGCAGCACGAAGCCGCAGGAGCTCCTCGAACTGCGCTTGCACGAACGGCAGTCGGCCGCCGCCGCCGAGGATCACCAGGGCGTCGATGTCGTCCGTTCCCAGCCCGAGATCCTCGAACAGGCGCAGGCACGGCGGAACCAACGCCTCGAGCTCCTCTCGCCACAGGCTCTCGAGCTCGCGCGCGCCGAGGGGCGGATGAACCAGCGGCAGACTCCGTCCCCCGTCGTTCGCCACGTCGGTGAGCACGGTGGCCGGCGGTTGGCGCTTGCGCACGTCGAGCCGAATGCGCCGCGCCTGTCGTCGCAGCTTGGCGATGGCCGGCCCGCTCGCGCTCAGATCGAGATCGTGTTGGCGCATGAAGCCGTCGCTCAACAGCGTCATCACCCGTTGATCGAGATCATCCGTCCCGAGGAGGGTGTCGCCCTCCGCGCCGAGAACGTTCCAGCCCTCGCGTGTGCGCTCGGCGATGCAGATGTCGAAGTACCCAGCGCCAAAATCGATCGCCACCACGCGGCGCACGTGCTCGGGGAGGCCGGCGGCCACCAGCGCGGCCACCGGTGTCTCCACGACGCGCCGCACCGTGAGGCCCGCGTGCTGGGTGAGCTTGGCGAACGCGAGCCGCTGCGGCATGTCGAACATCGCGGGGATGGTGAGCACCGCCGCGAGGCGCCGGCGTGTGCCCCCCACCGTGCGCGTCGCGTGCTCGGCCTCGTCGACGACGTGTCGCAAGAGGGCATGAGCCAGGGCCTGGGCGCTGTAGAGCGTGCCTGCCACCTGCACGCCGATGCCGCTCGGCGCTTGCGCCAAGAGCTGTGGGGTGGACGCGGCGAGCCACTCGATCTCCGGGGTACCCACCCGGCGACCAATCAGGCGCTTCACCGACTCGACGCCGAGCTCGGGTTGCTGCTCGGCCAAGCGGGCGGCGGCGGCACCGGCGACGAGCCCTCCTTGGGGATCGGCGGTCACCACCGACGGAACCACAATCTCTCGGGTTCGCCCCCCGCCCATCACCGCCGCTCGACACTCGGAGGTTCCGAAGTCGATGCCGACGACAAGATCGTTGGATGGGCGACGGCTCACGTCAGCTCACGAGCAAGGAGCCGGTCGCCGTGTGCCAACGGACGCGACTCGCCTGCCAAAGGTCGAAAGAGGAGGGCGATGATGTATCAAACCGGCGTCTGAACCAAGGGCCACGTGTCGCGTCGCGCGGGGAGGTGCGCGGCGCACTGGCGGAAGCTCGCACACCCTGCGATAGTCCCCCCATGACCCTCGGTCGTTGGATCGCGCTCGCGTCGGTGGCCCTCGCTCCGTGGTTGGTGCCGGTGTCGGCGTGCGGTGGCACGGCGGTGATCGATCCCGCGAGCGGAGGAACGAGCGGCGCCGGGCAGACCCAAAATGCCGCGAGCAACAGCTCGAGCTCATCGAGCTCATCGAGCTCATCGAGCTCGTCGTCAGCGGGCGGCGTGTCGTTCGCTTGCGACGGACCTGGCACGTGCACGCTCACGCACTTCGGGTGTTGCGAACCCTGCGGGGTGCCGCAGCTCGACGAGCTCGCCCCGGTCGGCGTTGACCAGCTGGACGACTTTCGGGAGGGCCAGTGTCCCATTCCCGAGCCATGCCCCGACTGCATCGCTTGCCCCAACGGCGACCTCTTCGCCTACTGCGACGAAGGCATCTGCCGCGCCTCCGATCTGTCGAGCGACATGCTGAACACCTGCAACTCCAACGACGACTGTCGCCTGCGGGCCGGCACCGACTGCTGTGAGCAATGCTCCGCGATCGATCCGTTCTGCGGGCCAATCACCGCCATCAACGTCGGCGCGGAGAAGGCGCTGCGCGACCTCGTGTGCCCGACGAACGGCGGCGAGTGCCCGCCTTGTGTTCCCACGTATCCCGAGGAGCTGGTGGCCGAGTGCGTGGGTGGCTTCTGCCGCGCAGTCCCCGTCGACTGACGCGACGCCGACCGCCTGGTCCGCCGAGCCTCCCGACAGATGCCGTCTCCCTTGCGGGTGCACGACGCGACGCGACCACGCTTGGGCACACATTCCCCTATTCTCCATCCCATGGCCTCCGTCCTTTCCGGTCTCGCCGGCGCCCCCCTCGCTGCCGCCGTGCTCGACCTCTGCACCCGCGAGCCGCGCGACGTCGTCCTCGCGAGCGTCGAGTCTGCCGCCAGGGAGAGCCCCGCCGATCCCGACCTTGCCTTCCGGGGGCAGCGACGGCGCGTCGCCGCCCTGCGGGCGCGCGTCCGCGCCGCACGAAAGGCTCGCACGCCGCGTGAGCCTTGGCAGGTGCCCTCGCCGTGGTCCATCGCCGACCGGGTGACGTAGCCGGCGTCTGTCGCGCAGTCTCTGTCGAGGGGCGCGTCCGCCCACGCGCATCTCGCGTCGCCGGCGGATTTGGCGCAGCATCCGGCCCGCTTCGGGCTCCGACCAGGCGAGGGCGCCCCGCCCCATCCAAGACCCAAGCGAGGACACTCCCATGAAGCGACCCACTCTTACCGCAATCATTTTGGCCAGCGCCCTCCCTCTCGGCGGCTGCGACGACAAGCCGAGCGACGCCCCCGCGACCGACTCGTCCTCGTCGTCCGCCGCATCAACCAAGCCGGCCGGGGCCAAGTCCGCCCAGCCCAAGCGCGATCGCGTCGCGTCGTGCAACTTTCGCAAGGAAAGCAGCGTCTGTCGGGAGTATGGCGAGGACAACATCGACGCGGCCGGCGAGGAGTTCATCCGCGGGCTGTGCAAGGAAGACGAGTTCAAGATGGAAGCGTGCCCCAAGGACGGTCGCGTCGGGACGTGCAAGACCCAGGAGGGGACCGAGGTGTTCTACAGCGACGGCGGCTTCCCCCGCACCGCGCCCGACGCCGAGAAGGCCTGCAAAGAGGGCGTGCCTGCCGGCGAGTGGAGCGCCGGCTCCTGACCACCGGGGCCGCGGGCTCGAGCGGCGATGGTCACGCCAGGTCGAACCGCGCCCGCCGAGCAACGCACCGTGCCCGCCCGCTGGAAACATGACACGCTCGAGCTCGAGGTCCCCACCTCACGAGAGCTCACGCTCGCGATCATCGCCGACACCCACAGCCGGCCGCACCCGCGGGCGCTGGAGCTGGTCGCCGCAGCGCGACCTCACCGCATCCTGCACGCCGGAGACATCGGCGATCACGCGGTGCTCGACACGTTCGCAACGATCGCGCCGGTGACGGCGGTGCGGGGCAACATCGATCCGCTCGGGCTCCCCGACTCGGTGGCGGTGGAGCTGGGGCGAGGCACCGCGAGGCAGGGCTGGCTGCTCCTCATGCACATCGCCGTGGCCGGCCCCAAGCTGCGCGCCGACGCGGCCCGACGCGCGCGCGAGCACCAGGCGTCGCTCGTGGTGTGTGGACACTCCCACGTCCCCTTCATCGGCCGCGACCGAGGCCTCATCGTGTTCAACCCTGGCTCGATCGGACCGCGCCGCTTTCAGCTCCCTATCACCTTTGGCGTGCTCCGCCTCGGCGAGCGCGGTCTCTCGCTCCACCACGTCAGCTGCGAGACCGGCGAGCGCTGGGAACCGTCGTAGGGCCTCGGGAGAGCCTCGTCGGGCCGACTCCGAAGACCTGGCCGCAAGAGACCGACGCGCTCGCAGAGCGCGCTTGGGTGTTGGGGCCCCAAGCGCAATACGGTGGGTGGGTGGCCCCGCGCGCAGCGTGGGGGGAGGGTGCGGCAGCATCCTCCAAGAAACTTCAGTTGGCGGGTTGGCCGGTGATGACGTCGTAGGGTGCCACCACGCTGTCGCCGCCGTTGGGGTTGGTCACCGGCGGATCCGTGATCGTGTCGACGCGATCGTAGGTGCGCAGCTCGACGAGCACACAGGTCTCGGCGTCGACATCGAACACGTAGGGGCCCCACTCGAGGCCCTCGAGCGAGATCTTGGTGCCGTTGACCTCCCACGTGTCCTCGGGGACGATGTAGGTGCGCACCGTGTCGCCGTTGTCTTCACCACATCGAGGTGCGGAAGCGCGGCGCGAGATGACGGAGCCGAGCGAGCCGACACCAGGCTCGGCGAGCTCGAGCGACATCTTGTCGTTGGAGACGCCGCCGGTGGCGGTGGTGATGTCGACGGAGCTGGTCCACACCGTCACGTAGCCGAGCCGCGACCCATGGGCGACGATCTCCGCCTGCCACGAGGCCTCGCTCGACGCCCAATCGGCGTCCTCGGTCACCTCGCGCTCGGTGTCTCCGTCCACGTCCACCTGCCCCTTGAGATACGCAAACGCCCCGGTGTCGCGGATGAACTTCACATCGAACCAGTAGCTGCCCGGCGCCAACCCGGTGAACGTGGCCGTGCCCCCGGAGAGCCACGCGCCAGCGATGGGCGCGGGGAGGTCGGCCGGGCGCACGCCTCGAAACCACACCGGCTCTTCGCTGTAGAGGTAGATCCGCGACTCCGGGAGGTACACGTGGCTGCCGAGATCGGCGCCGACGGTCACCGTGAGCGACGCGTCACCGCCGATGGGGTCGACACACATCGCGTCGCTGCCGCAGGTGGTCCCCTCCGGCGCGGGCGGGGTAGGGTCGAGCCCGTCGCCAAAACAGTAAACCGGGAGCCCGACGGAGCAGTCGGGGTCGTACGCGCCGCACTCGCAGTCGCAAGCCTCCCCATCCGCGTAGTACTCGGGCTTGCACGACCAATCCGGCGGGACGCCTTCGACCACCATGCAGTCGATGCAGCTCCCCCACCGATCCCCCTCGCAGAGCTGGACGCCGACGAGCCCGGCCTGACAGAGACAGGCCTGCGTAGCGCCGACCGCGCAGATGGGGTCGGGCCCCGGCTCGTCGCCCTCGGGCACGGACGACTCACAGGCGCCGAAGGCGAGCGCCACGAAGAGAACACAGGCGAGGTTGCGGTGACGGGACATCGAGCGCTCCTGACTGGGACAACAATGCGCGAGGGGTGTTGGACGGCCGACGCGAGCCGATCTTCAACGTTACCTCAACGCGGCGCCATCACGCCAACCGGAAGCGCCGCCGCGACGAGCCATGACACCTCGGACCACGGCAACCATCGCGCTGCGCCCCTCGCGCTGCGCCCCTCGCGCTGCGCCCCCTCGCGCTGCGCCCCCTTCGCGCTGCGCCCCCATCCCACCGCATCCAGCGCCCCGAGCACGGGAAGTGGCGCCACGGGGGTGTGCCTTTCACAGCGAGCGGGCGACCCGAACGGCTTCGTGCGACATTCCGAGAGAAGGTCTCGATGAAGCTAGAACTGGTTCAGCCTTCGGAGCGCTACAGGGAGAGCTTTCTGCGCGGGCTTCGCGAGTTTCGCGAAGAGGGTCTGTCGTGGTGGCTCGGGCCCGAGCTCGATACCGCCGAGCAACACTTCGGCGGGTTTGTGGCGACGAAGCTTGCCGACTCGGTTCGGAGAGCGGCTTCGATCGTCCCCAAGACGCATCTCTGGGCAGCAGCGAAGGACGAGGTCGTGGGGCGGATCTCGATTCACCACGAGCTCACCGACGCGCTCCGCACGGAGGGTGGGCATATCGGCTACGACACGGTCCCCTCATTTCGCGGCCGCGGGGTCGCCACGGCAATGCTACGGCAGGCTTTGCCCCACGCGCGGCTGCTTGGCCTCACCGCGGTGCTCCTCACGTGCGACGACACCAACGAGGCGTCGATCCGTGTCATCGAGAGGAACGGCGGTGTGTTGCGGGAGACCAGAGCGCTCGCGACGACGGGCTCCCTCAAGCGCTATTACTGGATCTCGCTCGTGGGCCGCTGAGCCGCGGTGGCGTGCACCCGCTGGCGCGCTACTCGGGCCAGTCGGGTTGGTTCTTCCGGTGGAACTTGAAGCCCTTCGGGATGAGATCGGCGGTGAGCTCGGGGCCCCCAATCGTGAAGCGCTTGCCCGCTCGAATCGCCGCTCGATGCGCGCTCACGAAGCGACGCCAGCGCTTCTGGAGGCGCTGGGCCTCGGCGGCGTCGGGCTGGCCGCTCATTCCCGAGCCACCGGTGGGCTCGATGAGCTCCCCGAGGAGGCGAAACAGCTCGAGGGTGAGCTCGGTGTCGTGGAGGCGCTCCACCCACGTTGTCACGAGCTCGTCGCGCGGCAGCCCGACGGCAGGGGCAGCCCGCGCGAGACTGCGCAAGAGCCACGGATCGCGCGCCTTCTTCAGCTGCGCGCTGATGGGCGCGCGAAAGCGCTTGTCGCCGCTCGCCTCCATGGCCTCACACGCGTGCACGGCGATGGCCATGTGGGGGCTCTCGAGCGCGGCTGGCAGCTTCTTCAGGATCGCGTCCGCATGCGGCGGCACGGAACGCTCGAGCACGAGGAAGCGCAGCATGGGCAGGTCGTGATCGAGCCAGTCGGCGGCGAGCTGCACGTAGTCGCTCGGCCGCTGAAGGCGCTTTCCATGCACTGCCACGTAGAGCGCGATCTCGCCGGGCGTCTTGGGCGCGACGGGAGGGGGCGCGCCGCGCTCGACGAGCAGCAGCAAGGTGCGGAGGAGCGCCTCCGGTGTGGTGCGCGGCCGGGGGTAGCTCAAGGTCGACGACTTGCTGGCGAGGAACGCGCGATCGGCGGCCTTCAACGCGATGTCGAAGTCGGCCGCGACGCCGAGCTCTTGCATGAGGAGCGCGCCGTCGAGCACGTCCTTGTCGTCCGACCGCAGCAACAGACGTCGCCCCAGCGCCCGCACCTCATCGGCGAGCGTCGGCTGCCACGCCTTCTTCACGAAGTAGTCGCGCAGCAGGTCTTCGAAGCTCGGCTCCCCGGGAAGGTGACTCTTCGGTAGGCGCGGCAAGAGGCCGCTGCGTGCGGCGGCTGCGACCTCGGCGCGCCCATCCTCGGCGAGCCGGACGAGGGACTGCGTCGCCGCCGGCGTGGGGATCGCGGCGATGCCCCACACCGCACGCGCCTCCCCGAGGCGAGCCACGTGGTCTTCGAGGAGCGGGAGGTACACCGCGTGGCTCATCGCCGTGAGATCGGGGAACGGCTGCGTTCGCTTGCCGAACACCGCGTTCGCGTCGGAGGGGAGCGCCAGCGCCGCTTCGAGCACGCCCCGCGCCTCGCCCGCGCTCGGCATGACGAGCTCGAGCTCCGCCTCGACCCACCGGCCATCTTCGGGGGGGAGAGGCCCGTCGTCATTGCCCACGCCGAGGTCGTGAGCCACGCGCACGCGATACAGGCCCCCCACCTCGAAGCGGCAGTACCGTTGTAGTGCGATGGTGGCCGCGTGCTCCTGGCCCGGAGCGAGCTCGGGCGCGGCGCCCAGCCCTCCGAAGTGATGGCCGCCTCGATCCGGGTCTTCCACGGGGTTGCCCTTGGCGTCGGTGACCACCACCCTGAAGCGACGGTGACGGGACGAGCCACGGTAGTCGCCGCCGAACTCCACCGTCACCGGTGCGTCGGACACGTTCGTCACCACGTAGTGGAGGAGGATGTTCTCTCCGAGAAACCAGCGGCGCTTGGGGAGCTCGAGCGTGATCGACAGTCCTTGGAACATGGAGGGCTTCGCGGCCACCGGCAGCGGCGCTGGCAGAGCGCTGGGGAGAGACGACGACACCGCCGGTGGCTCGGGCGCGGACGTCGCAGGTGCGCAGGCGATGACGAGCGCCAAGGCACCGTTTCCCACCCACCCTCTGGCGCTCCGTGTTGGCGGCATTCGGCAGAGTGTAGTGCACGACGGCGCGCGGTGCCGCTCTCAGGGCGGCGAGAGCCACTGACACCCGCTCGTCGCCGCGCGCGGCACGAAGAAGTGCGATCCGGGGGCTGGATCGATGCCCGTGGGTGGAGAGACTGGGATCGCTTCGGCCTTCGTCTTCACGATGGGAATCGTCGTGCCCGCGCGGATCTCGCCGATCTCGAGTTGTGCATCCCCGATCGCGACGAACAGCGGGAGGCGACGCGCGCAACGCAGCGCGTTGGCGGGGTGCAGACGCTTGCCCCCGAGCGGGAGGAGCTTCGGCTCGCTGCGGCCCCCTTGGATGCTCCCGAGGTCGGTGCAGGGAACCCACCCCACCACGCTCACTTCCTTGAGCGGGAGTAGCACGCGGCACCGGTCGCCGTCGCGGCTGAGCTCGACGACCACCTCGTGCATACCGAGCGTGAGCGACACGACCTCGCGCTCGCGCACGGGCGCGAGCGAGAGCGTTGCCCCCTCGCGCGCGTACCAGCGGGGTCGCGGCGCGACCTCGGTGTGTTCGACGCTCGCCGGCAGCGGCTCATAGCGGGCAGGCTGAAGACTCAACGCGTCGCAGGACAACGAAGAATCGATCACCTCGAGCCGCTCGGTGTTGGTGCTCCCCACCTCGTGAGGGCCAACGTACGTCCCCACCACCACGCCGAGCTTGTTCCCCATCACCCGGACACGCAGCGCCGTGTCTGCGTGCGGACGCACGACGCCGCGGAGCCACCGCGGGGCGGAGAGGTACAACGGCAGCTCGTCCAGCGCGACCGCTCCCCACACGCGAAAGCCGTCGAGCTCGAGGGTGGCGCGCGCGTGCTCCTCAATGCCGCCGAAGCGCACCCTCAGGCCGCCGCTGCGAAGGATCGCGACCGCCCTGCCGTCGCGGCGCAAGGCCACGGGGGGCCCATTCCATGTAGACGCGTAGAGGCCACAGGCCGCCCGAGGAAGATCGTCCGGTGCGGCCTCGACGCTCTCTGGCGAGGCCCCCTCGGCCGCGATCGCCACCGTGGCCAGGGGGGCAGGCGTCGGTTGGGAAGCACCCCGTGGGCCGGTGCCGCACCCGAGGCCGAGCCACAGGAGCGTCACTCCCCCCAGGGAACGCCTCGCCCCCGTCACCGTTGCCAACACGAGGAGCTTCGACACCGGCTGACCGTTGCAGTTCCACGCCCTCGGCGCCAGGGCGCGGGCTGACCGCCCGAGCGCTACCGGCTGCTGTGCAGCGACGGACGGGTACGATGAAGTCCCCACGTAATCTGGTGTTACCGTAGGCCCGTGCTTCGCTCGTTGCAGCCGGTGGCCGCGCTCTGGATCTCGGCCGTCTCTTTCGCGTGTGGCGCCACGGCCGGGAGCACGCCGACCACCGCGCCCACCGTCGTGACCCCGCCGAGCACCGCGACGGCCAGCCCCTCTGGCCACGTGCCCACCGATCACCGCGCCGCCGCCGTCACCCCCGGCACCATCCGCTGCGGCGACACCCACTGCCAGGTGGGCAGCGAGGTGTGTTGCGCCGGCACCGGCGAGGCCCCACGCTGCGTCGCCCAGCCCTCCGACGGCACCTATCCTTGCAGCGAGAGCGAGGTGATCCAGCGCTGCGACGAGAGCGCCGACTGCGCGAGCGGCGCCCGCTGCTGCCGCACCTGGGGATGCACCGGGGGATGCCCCGAGGAGTGGGCCTGTGAGGAGACGGCGTGCCAGTGGGGGATGAACGAGGTGTGCCCCCATGGCGCCGCGTGCAGCGACGGCTTTCGCTGCGAAGCGAGCGGCGAGGTGCCAGCGACCTGCCAGCTCGCGCCGCGCCCCGCCCCGCAGTGCGGAGCGAAGCGCTGTGCGTCGGGCGAGCTGTGTTGCTTTGACGCGGAGACCAAGCAGGGCGAGTGCGCTGCGAGCTGTCCCGAAGACGGCGTGAGCTTTGCGTGCACCTCCCCCGCGCAGTGCGCCGGTCACCCGTGCGGTGCGTGGAAGGTGTTTGGAGACCCTTCGCCGGGCGTCGCCATTCACTGCGCGAGCTTGGCCCAGCTCCAGGGCTCGTACGGGCGGGTCGTGTGCACCACCGTGTCTGACTGCCCGCCACGGATGGGCATGGAGCCCACGGGTTGCAAGCAGAGCGACGACGGGATGCCCGGCGTGCGCGAGTGCAGCTACGGAGAGTGACCGGCGCCGCGCGCCGGCGGTTCGCAGCCGAAAGGGCCGACGACCGAGCACCCGTCACCATCGTAGCGCGCGCCCACGGCGTCAGCCTTCTTCGACGGCGGTCACGAAGCGCGCGATCAGGCGCTTGACCCCGATATCGAACTCGATCTCGAGCTTGGCGTCATCCCCTACGCCCTCCCTCGCCTTCACCACGCCAACCCCGAACTTCTTGTGATGTACCCGCTCGATGGGAGGAGGCTCCGAGATCGGCGCCGGTGGAGGCGCAGGCTCGGGAGGCGCCGCTTCGACCACGAGACCAAGCTCGCGCATCCGCTCCAAGCACGCCGCGCCACGCAGCCGATGGAGCTCGCGCAGCTCGGGCACGTCGTCCGCTGGCAAGGTGATGAGCAACGCGCCCAGGTGTTCCTTCTTGCTCGTCGCCTCCACCCAGCGCGAGGCGGCGCGAGCCTCCGCCCAAGCGCGCGCCACGCTCCACGCCGCTTCCCGTTGCGCCGCGTGGCGAGCCGCCTCACCGGCCTCCGTGCCAGGGAGCGGGATGGGCAGCTCCACCTCGGGTGCGTCTTCGAACACCCTTCCGGCGCGATGCCGCGCGTAGGCGAGCAGCTGCCTCGGCGTGAGCTCGTTGAAGCGCGGCGACACGTAGCCGAACCATTCCTCCGGATAGAAGATCAGCTCGACGATACGCGCGCCGGGGAGGTTGGCTTCCACCCACTCCATGAAGAAGTCGTTGTCGGCCTCCGGCAGACCGGTCTGACAGAGCGCTTCCATCACCGCCTCGAGCTCGCCGTAGGTGAGGTCGTCCACCCACTCGGCGCGCCCGAGCAGCGCCCGCGTGACGAACGTCTCCTTGGAGACCGCGCCGTAGTAGGTTTTGAACTCGACCGCGGCATACTTGCGCCCGCTTCGTTGATTCCAGCGCTCGAGCTTGTCGCCCACGTTGGCCCCGCTCGAGACGCCATCCTCGATCTCGTCGCACAGCGCGAGAAACTCCTTCAGCTCCTCTGCCGAGGGACGCCTCTTGAACCGCTCTGGGATGGGCATGACGACGGCGAGATCCTAACCGATCCGGTTGTATCGGCAACGGCTGCGTCGCCACCCACCGAGCGTCCGTGACGGGAGCGCGCGGAGGCAAAGGGTGACGTCAGGCTCCCGCTGGATAGGCCCACGTGTAGAGGTGCGAGCCGCTGCAGCGAGCGCGACCGCCGTCGTGCTCCACGCGCTCGAGGGTTTGGCACGAGAACCGCCCGAGCGTGGCCTCGGCCCCGTGCGAGACCACGAACTCGGTGCCGTCGAGCGTCACCGTCACCCCGCGCACGTTGGAGAGCGGGACCGCGCGCATGAGCCGTCCGGCGCTGAGGCTCCAGAACGTGAGCAGACCCGCGAGCGGGGTGGTGGCGGCCACCGTGTCTCCATGGATCGCGACGCTCAACGTCTCGCCGAGGAGACGATCGGTCACCTCGTTGGGCTGCTGGAGATAGCGCCAGCCTCCTCGGCGTGTGCGCAGGCTCACGCCCCCGAGCGAGCGCTCCTCCACGAGCCCTTCACGCGGCGCAGACACCACCGCGAAGTCTCGGCCGGAGGCGAGCGCGACATGTCCTGTGTTGAGGCGCGGGTTGCTCACCTCATGACGCTCGAGGAGCTTGCGACTGGGCACGTGCACGAACGTCACGCAGGGCAGGTCCTTGCCGCCGATGGGCCCCCCGCCGTTCGTGATCACGAGGGTGTTCCCATGATCGACCAGCACGCAGTCGTGGGGCCTCGACCCATACGTCGGGAAGGTGTCGAGCACGGCGAACGTCGCGGCATCGCGCACGGAGATGGCGCCCACGCCCGCCTCGAGGTGGCTCTCCACCACGAACAGCACCTCGCCGGTGGTGGAGAAGGTGCCGTGTCCATAGAAGTGGTGTCCGTCCATCGGCGTGATGCTCCGCAGCACCTCGAGTCTCGAGAGATCGACGTGAGCCCCACCGCTGCCACGCTTCTCGAAGAGCACCGCGCGGTGTGGCGCCTGCGGCTCGAATGAGAAGCCGTGCGCAAAGAAGTCGAGCCGAATTCGCTCTGTGGGGCCACCGCGGTCGAGATCCACCAGATCGAGCGTGAAGTGCTCCTCTGCCCCCTCTTTGCCGACCAGCCGGGTCGGGCCGATCACGACCCCGAGCCGCGTGCCCTCGCGGTGGGCGTACGAGCGCGCCGAAGGGTAGCCAAGCGCCGCGGCTGCCTTGCGCTCCCGCTCTTTGTTGCGACGTCGCGCTGCCTTGTCGCCGTGAGCCGCCATGAGACGGCCGCATCATGCCACAGCCCTCCGCGCCCAGCGCCCCCCACCCAGTCCCACACATGAGCTCCTGCCGCGCGGCGAAACCTGCTCCCGAGCAAGACGACCCCCCGCTCGACCCCAGGGCCTCTGGGTGCGTCGGGGGCCCGTACGGAACCCTTGACCCGGTCGCCGGATGGGCGGACGCTCTCCTCGGAGCGCCGGCGCGAGCCTAACTCCATGGATGGACGTGCGGAGGTGGCGGCCCTCGACACGAGCGCGGCGCAGGTGTGTCGGTGCGCGGACGGCGTCATCGAGGTGCGCATCCGCGAGGGCGCGACCGTGGGCGTACCGGAGATCGACGAGATCTTGACGGCGCAGGTGTCGTTGACGAGCGGACCGGCGGTGGTCATGGTGGACGCCCGCGGGGTGCGCTCGATGACCCGCGCCGCCCAGGAGCGCACCGCGAGCACCGCGGCCGAGCGTGACACGCGAGCGGTCGCCGTCCTCATCGACAGCCCCGTCTCGCGCCTCTTGGGCAACTTCTTCCTCACGCTCGCGCGACCGGTGTATCCTACCCGGCTGTTCGGCGACGCCGACAAGGCCAGGAGCTGGCTGCTTACCCACCTCCCTGGAGCGCCGTGACCGCGCCCCCCGATCCGCGACTCGGCGCGCTCGCCGACCTCGTGCTTCAGCTCGCGAGCGGCGACTACTCGGCGCGCGGCGAGCCATCGCCTGCCCGCGACGACGTCGACGCGGTCACGGTGGGCCTCAACCTCCTGGCGGAGACGCTTCAGATCGAACGCAGGGCGCGCGAGCAAGCGGAGGCGCTCCTGCGCGATGCGGTCCACGCCTACGACCACGCTCCGGGCATGTTCTGCTCGGTAGACAGTGAGACGCTCCAGATCGTGAAGTGCAACGCCACCTTCGCGGCCGCGATCGGCTTGACCAAAGAGCAGCTGTTCGACCGCAGACTGCTCGACGTGGTCGCCGAAGAAGATCGCCCGAAGCTCCTCGACGCGCTGCGCGGCGTGGACCGACGCGGGGAGCCGAGGCGGGGAGACTTCTCGGTCATCGCCGCCGATGGCAAGCCCCACCCCGTGCTCTTCACCGCGTCGATGGTCGCCGACGACGAGCGCAGATCTCGTATTCGCATCATCTTGCGCGATGTCACCCAAGAGCGCTCGCTCGAGGCGCAGCTCCGGCAAGCCCAAAAGATGGAGGCGGTGGGACGCCTCGCGAGCGGCGTGGCCCACGACTTCAACAACCTGCTCACGGTAGTGCTCGGGGCGGCGGAGCACCTCGGGAGCACCCTCGACGAAGGCCACCGCGGCAAGCGCGACGTCGAGATGATCCTCGAGGCGGCCGAGCGCGCTGCCCTCCTCACGCGGCAGCTCCTTACGTTCGGTCGCGCCGACGTGTCCCACTTGAGCGTGCACGACCTCAACACGCTCGTGCGCGACGCGCACCGCATGCTCGTGCGAGCGCTCGGCGAGCAAGTTCACCTCGAGCTAGAGCTTGCGGACACCGCGCTGTCGGTGCGCCTCGACGCGACACAGCTCACGCAGGTGCTGCTCAACCTCGCCATCAACGCCCGCGACGCCATGAGCGGGGGCGGACGCATCACGCTCACCACGCGCCTCGAGCACGACGAGAGCGGCGACGGGTGGGCGGTGCTGTCGGTCGACGACACCGGGAGCGGGATGACACCCGAGGTGCTGGAGCACGCCTTCGAGCCGTTTTTCACCACCAAGGAGGCGTCTCACGGCTCCGGCCTCGGTCTCGCCGTCTGCTACGCGATCGTGGGTCGCGCCGGTGGCTCGCTCGAGCTCACCTCCACGCTCGGGCGCGGCACCACGGCGCGGATCGCGCTGCCGCTGTCCAAGCGGAGGCCCAGCCGACCGGTCCGCCGGCGCCCGCGGTCGGAGCACCCAGGTCGCGGCGAACGCCTGCTCGTCGTCGACGACAGCGTCGCGGTGCGCAAGCTGATGGCCCGCACGCTCACGCAAGCCGGCTACGCCGTAGACGCGGCGGAGGACGGCACAAGCGCCTTGGAGATCGCGTCGCGAGGCCGCGTCGATCTGCTCGTGACGGATGTGGTGATGCCAGGGATCGGCGGCGTCGAGCTCGCCCGGCAGCTCTGGAGCACCCTCCCAGGGCTCCCGGTGGTGTTCGTGTCCGGCTACACCGGCGACCGCTTGGATGTGGCCCTCCTCGCAGAGAGCCATGTGCGCTTCCTGCCGAAGCCGTTCCTCGCCGGCCAGCTCACCGACGCGGTCCACGAGCTGTTGGCGCTGCGCCAGACCGACGTCGAACCCTGAGCACGGCTGCGCTCGTGGCGAGACGCGCCGAGCGCTCAGGGCGCTGGCTTCTTGAAGCGGAGCACGAAGCGATCGCTCGACCCCCGTCGCTCGCCTGCCGCCGAGGGAGAAGCGTTCCAGTCGCGCGTGTCAGTCGGGCTTCGAAGGAACGATGCCTCGCCGTCGAGGACGAAGCCGGCCGCTTCGATCTCTCCGCGAAGCACCGACTCCTCGATGCGGTGGAGCGTCTTGACCTCGGTGAGCCCAGCGCCCTCGCGCGCGCTGTGATCGATCACCGCATACACGCCGCCCGGGGCCAGCGCCGCGAAGATCGCTGCGTTCATCTTGGCCCGGTCGGTCTCCATCCACACGCTGTCGTGGTAGAAGAGGAGCAGAAACACCGCGTCGAGCTCGGTGGCCTCGGGAGGGAGCGGGTCGTCCAGCTCGCGATCCACGCGCACCACGTTGGCGTTCACCGGCTGCTTCAGACGCTCGCTCCACGGCGTCTCGGCGAAGCGCTCGAGCACGAACGCGTTGTTCTGACCGAACACCGTGCCCGTTGGGCCCACCGCACGCGCGAGCAGCTCGGCTGTGTAGCCGCCTCCGGCCATGAGCTCCGCCACCCGCATCCCAGGTTTGATCCCGAAGAACGCGAGGGTCTCGCCGGGATGGCGCCCCGCGTCGAGGGCGCGATCCGCGTCACTACGATCCGGCGCGTCGATCACCGCCTGAATCGCCGCGGGGACCTCGACGCCGGTGGTGGCCACCGGCGGAGCGTTGACCGCCGCGGTCGCGGTGGTCGGCGTCCGTGCGTCGTGGGCGGGCGGCGGTTTGGGTTCGCTGCAGCCGGCGGCAACGAACAACACGGAGAAGGCGAGGATGGCGAACGAGTCACGCATGCGAGAGGGGTAACGGACCCCGCACACGAGGGCAACGCTCGTTCGGCTGAGCCTCGATCGTGGCGATTTCCTTTCCGCCCATCCGCCGAACGACGCACGCTCGACGCGTGGATCGGGTGGGCTCTACGCTGCTCTTGGCGCTGTCGGTGTCGCTGAGCCCCGCCGCGTGCGCGTCGCGACCGGCTGCGACCGTGACGCCCGAGGCCACCACCGCTGCGCCGCGCGCACCGAGGGCCGCCGCCGTGTTTCGCTTCGCCTGGGTGAGCGCGGAAGGGCTGGGTGACGACCTGCTCGCGATCGCGCCCTGGGGCGACGTGCTCGCCTACGACAGCGGCACGCTCCGCTTGTTGGCGCGGCAGGACGGCTCGGTGCTCGACTCGGCCAAGCCGGGGAGGTGGCTGCGGGCCCTCGGCTTCATCGACGAGCGCACGGCGGTGATGGTGGCCATGGACGGGACGGTGACCGAAGTGCGCTTTCCTGGCATGGCGATGCGTGAGGTGTTCCACGCCGAGC
The DNA here is from genome assembly GCA_964401935.1 of uncultured Polyangiaceae bacterium. Taxonomy (GTDB): domain Bacteria; phylum Myxococcota_A; class Polyangia; order Polyangiales; family Polyangiaceae; genus JAPYTK01. The sequence continues at coordinate 31,077 of CAYOAL010000061.1, read as the reverse complement.
AGCGCGTCGACGCGGCCGCTGTGCAACGAGGCAAGGTGGCCCTCGGCACCACCGATGGGAGGCTGCTGGTGCTCGCCGCGCCGAGCTATGCCAAGCAGCTCGACGTCGCTCCCGACAACGGCACGGCAGGGGTGACGAGCGTGGCCTTGTCGGCGAACGGCTCCACCGCGGCCGCGACGGTGCGCGACGGCGGTACCCACACCTACCACCTCGAGAAGGGCGTGCCGGTGGGCTACATCAAAGACGAGCTCCAAGCGTTGTCGTTGTCGGCCAGCGGCGAGCTCCTCTTCGGCAAGCGCTCTTCCGAGGCCACCGTCATCGACGTGTACACGGGGGAGGTGGTGCGTGAATATCCGTCCCTCGGGTGGATCAACGACACCCAGTTCGTCGACGGCGCCACGATGGTCGCCGTGGGGCACTGGGGCGGGCTTCAGCTCTTTCATCCGGGACGAGGAGAGCCGGAGGTGCTCGAGGCCGACCAAGGCGCACGGAAGGTGAGGGGCGAGAGTCGCGTCGCTACGTCCCACGACCACGGGATGATCTGCGGCAGCGACTCGGATGGGCGCGTGGCATGCTTCAGCACAAAGCGCCTCGAGCAGAGCCGCTATCAGCCGGCGCCGAGCCTCGTGGGGGAGCCATGGAAGTGAGAGGTGTCGGCCTGGCTTGGCTCTTGGCGATGAGCTGCGCGCCCACCGCGCCCGCGCCCGCTCCTCGGCCGAGCAGCGCTCCGTCGGCGCGCACCGCCGCCACCGACGGCCCAGGGGCTCCCCCGCCCGACGCGGCCGGGCTCGTTCCTCGCGCACCGTACCGGCTGCTGTGGTCCAACAAGAGCAAGGAGAGCCTGCGCTTGCTCGCCGTCGCCCCGTGGGGAGACGTCGTCACCGTCGACAACGACGGCACGCTCGAGCTGCTCGCCGGCCACGACGGCGGCTCGCTGGCCACCGTGAAAGCACCCTGCTCTCGCGCCGACGCGCTCGAGTTCGTCGACCACGACGCGGCCATCATGTTGTGCGACCGGCAGGTGGTCGAGGTTCGGTTCCCCGGCCCCACCGTGCGCTCGCAGGCCACCGCCCATGGCCGACTCGACCACGCCGCGATCCGCTCGACGGCCTTGGCCGTGGCTACCGGCGTGCGTGTCCGCGTGATGGAGCGCGGCTCCCAGCGGGTGTTGCTCGACGCCGAGCAACCCGACAGCGTGCGCCTCGTCGCGCTGAGCGCCGACGGGAGCCGCGTGGCCGCCCACGTCCACGACCATGGGCTGGTGATCTACGACGTGCCCACGCAAACGCGGCTGGTCCAGTCGCCGCGGGAAGTGCGCACGATGGCGTTCTCGGCCGACGGCAGCGCGCTCGTGGTTGGGAACGACGAGGGGGCGGCCGTGCTCGACGCCGCCACCGGTGCGCCACGGCGTACGCTCGCCCCCACCGGGTCGGGTTGGCTCGACGGCGCGATGTTTCTCACACCAGACCTCTTGCTCCTCAGCACCGACGACTCGCTGCACTTGGTGCCGAAGACGACCAAGGCACAGACGCTCACGAACAAAGACTTGAACGTGGGCTGGCGCGTGGCTGCCAGCCCCGACGCATCGCTCGTGTGCGCGATCGGTCGGTGGCGCGAAATAGCTTGTTTCGGCACCCGTCCTCCCGAGCCGAGCGGGTATCCTGCCACCGCCCGAGGGCTCGGCAAGACGCGCAGCGCGGACGCGCTGGCGAACGCGCTCTGTGCTGCGTCGGCTGCGTGTGTCGGCGCGGGCCTGTGCCATGCGTCGGCGCACGGTGGCTGCACGGCCGACAGCGCGTCGTGTCGGAAGAGCGCAGCGTGCCGCATGCTTGGACAGTGTACCGCCGAGCGGGGGATGTGCGTCGCGAGCGAGGCTTCGTGTCGCGCCGCGCCGGGCTGCAACCTCGGGGGCCTGTGCGACGTCTACCAGGGCCAGTGTGTGCTGGACGACGCCGCGTGCCGACGGGCCGCAGCGTGTCGCGAGAGAGGCCAGTGCACCTCCAACGGGGGCACGTGCGAGGTCGGCTCCGAGCACGACTGCTACCAGTCGCTCGACTGCCTCGAGAAGGCGCTGTGCACGCGCGACGGCGACCGCTGCGTCATCGCGAGCGACGACGACTGTCGTCGGTCACGAGAGTGCCTCGGCGGCCCATCGTGGAGCCAAGGCGGGCGCTGCACCTTCAAGGAGGGGCGCTGCGTGCTCGGCGACGACTTCGGCTGTCGACGGTCGCCCAAGTGCCGCGAGCGCGGCGAGTGCTCCTTCGACAATGACGAATGTGTGGCCATGAGCGCCGACGACTGCAAGAGCTCAAAGAGGTGTAAAGAGCGCGGCCTCTGCTCGCTGCACACGCCGGGCACGGGCGGAGGAGAGTGCGCGGCGCTCACCGCGGACGACTGCGCGAGCACCGCCGCGTGCAAAGAGGAGGGCGCGTGTATCGCCGCCGAACGAGGCTGCGCGAAGAGCTGCAACCATCCCCTTGTGTGCCAGATCTACGGCTTGTGCGTGCAGCAGGGAATGCGCTGCGTCGCGACCCCTACAAGCTGCCAACGAGCGCGGGTGTGCAAGCGCGAGCAGCGCTGTCGCGTCTCGACGGAGGGGACATGCGTACGCTGACGCTGATCGTCGTCGCCGCGTGCACGCCTGCCCCCGAGGCGGCCGTTGTGGCGGCTCCCGCACCCACCACCGACGTCCCCAGCGCGAGCGCGTCGTCCGAGGCCACCTCGACCGCGAGCGACGCCGCGGCGCCGCTGCCGGCGCCCACGGCCAACGACGGCGACCCCTGCCGCAAGCTCTGGGTGTGCAGCCTGCGGGGCCTGTGTGCGAGCGCGGAGAGCGGGCGCTGCGTGGCCGAGAGCAACGCCGACTGCGCGGCGGCGCGCGACTGCGCGCAGCACGGGGAGTGCGCGGCGCGAGACGGCCGCTGTCAACCGGGCTCGAGCGCAGACTGTGCGAAGACCGCGCGTTGCGCCGAGGAGGGAGAGTGCACCTTCGTCGACGGCGAGTGCGCCGTCGGCTCCGACGCCGACTGCCGGCGCCGAAGCTGGTGCAAGAGCTTCGGCCACTGCAGTTTCGATCCCGCGCGCGAACGCTGCATCGTCCGACACGACGCCGACTGCCGAATGAGCAACCGCTGCAAGAGCGGCGGTCAGTGCACCGCCGACAACGGAGACTGCATCGCCGCCTCCGACGCCGACTGCAAGGCGTCGCGGGACTGCAAAGACTTCCGCCAGTGTCGCGCCCATGAGCACCGTTGCGTCGAGTAGCTCGCGCGGCACCCGGCCGTCGCACGCGACCGCACCCCACGAGCCTCGAGACCCCACCGCAAGGGCCGGGCTCCCTCGAAGCGCGCTCGGGTGTTGGGCCCAGGCGCCACGAGGTGGGAGGGTCCTTAAGACTTCAGCGCTCGGACCACAACGAGAACGCGGCGACCAAGTCGTCCGCGCGCACCTCGTGTCCGCGCGCTGGATGCACCACCAGGTCGTGCACCCACCCCTCGAGCGACAACACGTAGGCGAGGTTCTGGGCGCTGTTCTTCACCGTCGCGGTCTCGAGCTCACCCACCGCGATGTAGATCGGCGGCCGATGCGCGGCGAGCGTGGCCGGATCCACCGCCGAACGCCCAGCGCCGACGAGCCCCGCGCCCTCGGTGCGCCAGAGGTCTTCGAGCCCGATGTAGCTCGCGAAGTAGCCCCCATTGGAGAAGCCGAACACGTGGCGCTGGTCGAGCGAAAGGGAGAACACCTCTTCCAGGAGCGTCACCGCCTCGTCGAAGCCGCCCACGAGCGTCGCCCCGAACGCGTCGACGTTGGCGCGGCTCGTCGGCCAACAGAGCCAGTCGATCACCGACGCATCCCACGCGCACAGCCCGGGTGTGCCCTGCGGAAAAATCGCCACTGCGCCGGTCGCCTCCGCGGCCTCCGCCACGATGAGCTGCTGGATCCTCGCCGAGGCGTCCGGCGGCATCATGCCGTGCAGGTACACCACCACCCGCCCGGTGGGCGCGCTCGGCAGATAAAAACACGTCTGTGCGTCGAGCCCGAGCCAGCCGTCGGCGGCGCACCAGTCGGTGTCTACCGGCTCCCACACCTCGGGGTTCTCGCGCTCCGGAAGCGCCACCCGCACCGCGCTTGGCCGCTCCGTCTCGCCTTCGCCCTCCCCCGGCTCGGCGGGCGTTGGGGCCGCCGGGAGCGCCTCGAGGGGATCGGCGCCGAGATCGCCAACGCAACCACACAAAGCCACCGCCGCCACCCACCGCCTCACAGCCAGCCCTTTAGCGCACCGGACCCCACCGCGTCGATGTCGAAGATTCGACGGCCTCCGGCGCGAGGGGTGAGGGAATCCTGCTCCGACCGCGTGGAACAAGGAAAGACCACCCTGGAGGTAGCCATGACCCCTGTCTACGAGATGCAAGGCAACATCGAGCGATCCATCAAGGAAGACACCGATCTGGTGTTTCCCAACGTGCAGACCTGCGTCGCCGCGATCGCGGTGCACGGCGGCTCGATGGCCGGGGCCCACCTCACCCTGGCCGACCGCAACCGCCTGGGCCAGGTGGGCCAGGCGCTCTTGAACGCGCTCGGCGGCGACGGCAGCATCTACTGCGTCGGCCCCATCGACGGCTACGATCTCGACGCCCTTGGCGGCAACGTATCCACCTTCCGCACCCCTGGCTTCCTCGAGGTGCGGGCCACCCTCAACGGGGCCGTCGAGTTCTTCGTGCGACCCATCGACGGCGGCGACTGGCAGCGCCTCGATATGTCCCTCTTCGCCTGAGTGCTTCAGTTGAGGCGGAGCATGCGACCGATGATTTTGTGAACCCCCTCGGCGCGGGAGATGATGCGGTCGGAGAACGTCTCCACCTCCCCGAGCGCCCGGAGGACGACGCTGGCCGTGCGCGCGGTGAGCGAGAGCTCTTCCTCGGCGGCGAGGTGGATACGATCCGCGTTGATCGCATAGGACGGCGCGCGATCGATGCCTGGCGTGGGTTGGGTTCGAACCGCGCCGACGACCGTGAATGCGTCGCCGATGCGCTCGATCAAGACGCGCTCCCCTCGCGCGGCGGCGCCCTCGAGGACGATGGGGTGCACCGACGCATCGCGAGAAGCCGGCACCTCGACGCCCCCAACCCGCAGGGTGAGGGCGTCGGTGGCCACGTCGAAAGCGACCACCGTCGCGGTGGCGAGCTGCGGCAAGCTCGGCACGCTCCCCGTCACCGGGATCCGCACCGACTCGAGCACCTGCTCGACGGGGTCGGGGGCCGCGACGCCCCCGACGTGCGGCGTCTCGAGGAGGATCGGGGCGTCGTCTTGGTCGTGCTTCGAGCTCATGGGAAACCTCTCAGTCTCTCAAGATACGCGGCCAGCGGCCTTTGGTGTAGCGAAGTCGCGCGTGCACCTTGCGGAGCTCGGCGAGCGCTTGCCGCTGGCGCGGAATGAAGGCGCGCGTCTCGAGCGGGGAGGCCCCGGGGGTGAGGCAAGCGATCTCGAGCGCGCACCACGTCCGCTCGGCGGGCCGCGTGCGCTCGTCCTCGAGCTCGTCGAGGATCTGTTCCACCGCGAAGGGCTCCCCAAAGCGGTACTTCTTGGCCGGATCGAAGCGCTGGCGGTTCTCCTCCCACCACCCGCGCCACACGCGCGCATCGATCGCGTGGCCGGGGTCGCCGGCCGGCCGCTCCACCTCCACCGCGTCGTCGACGGGGCTCGCGCCGGTGATGCGGTGCAGGGCAGCGACCACCGCGAGCTCGAACGGGCGCGCCCAGGGTCCGGTCATCTCGCGCACCTCGTTGCTGCCCCGGAGCGCCTCGATGAGCCAATCGACGAGAGCCACGTGTCCGTAGCGTCCCACCGCGAGCGCGTCGTGGGTGCTGATGTCGAGCGCGCGCGCGAACAGCTCCACGTCGTCGCCCGAGCCGGCGGTCGCGAGCACTCGCAAGAGGCGCTGCCGCGCTCCCTCGGCGAGCATGCACGTCTCGAGATCGGTCGTCAGCGCCTCCCGGGTGAACGCCAAGGCCGCTGGGTCGCCGAGCCGCGCGAGCGACTCGATGGCCATCGCGTGGCGCTCGCCCTCCGGGTCTTCGCTGCTCCCGATCACGTGATGCAAGACGGTGCGCGCGCCGTCGCGATCGCGGCACACGCCGAGCGCCTCTATCGCCGCTACCGCCACCCGAGCATCGGGGTGCGCGGTGAGGGGCACGAGCTCGGCGAGCGGCACGTCGCGCCGAAACCGCAACACCTCGAGCGCGGCGGCCACGTGGGCAGGCTCACCGTCGAGCAACTCGAGCGCGGCCTCGCTCACGACCGCGTTGGAGGCGAGCCCGAGCGCCTCCACGTGCTTGTCGAGCACACGCTCGTGGGCTTGCTGAAGCGCCAACATCTCGGCCGCCACGGCGTCGCGCCCCACCACGCTGCCGAGCACGAAGGCCTGGACGAACGCTCGGCCCGGATCGGGCACGTACGACTCGCGTGCCCAGCGCTGCACGGTGCCGAGGAGATCGAAGGGGTGCGCCTCGGCGAGGGCGGGCGAGGCGCTCAGCGACGCGAGCGCGTCGAAGGCGAAGAGGAACCGCCGCTCGAACTTCTCCGGCGTCGTCCAGCCCTGGTGCTCGAGCGGCAGGCGCAACGCCGCGTAGGTGGCGAGATCGCCGAGGCAGTCGCGGGCGGCGAGGCGCAGGTGGCGATGCACCGCGTCCTCGGGGGGCCGCACCGACCGTGGCTCCACCGGGTCGTCGGAGAGCGCTCGATCCGGATCCGGCCGGACGACGTCGACGTGGGGGGTGAGGCTCGCTCGATGGAGGTGGTGCAACGCGGGCGTGCCCATGCTCGCGACGAAGGGGGCGCTGCCGATGTCGCGCCGTTCTTGCTCGGCCCGTCGGGTGAGCGCCCCTTGCGCGCCCACGATGGCGTCGAGGGTGGCTGCGCGACTTCCGCGCAGCACGTCGATCGCGCTCCGGAGTCGCGAGCGCGCCCGCGTCGCCTCGGGGCTCACGTCGGCCGTCGCGAGTCGGTCGTCGATGGTTCGAATCTGCGCCACCGCTTGATCGAGCCGCGCGAGCAGCTCGGGGTGCGTGGCGCGAAGGTCACGCAGGCTCGTGGTGAGCGCGATCGCCTCCTTGAGCGCGTCGGCGACCAGGTTCTTGTCGACGATGCGCGGCAGCTCGCGGAGGCCGAGCAGCACGCTCGACAACACCGCGTCCGCGTCCTTCGCGGCGGTCTCCCAAGGCTCGCTCACGCCGCCCTTCTCCGCTCTGCGACGAACACCCCACGCTCTCCTCGCTCCGAGGCGAGCATCATCAGCGCGCGGTCGCGCGGCGCGCAGCCTGCGTGCCAAAAGCTCGAGGCCACCGCCAGCATCAGCGCTCCGGTCGCCGCGCCCACGTCGCCGAGATCACCCGGCAAGCGCTGGTGCACCACCCGCTCCCCACGCAACCCACAACGGATCGCCACCTTCTCCCATTCGCTCACGCGATGCGCCTCACCGTTGATGTCGGACAGCACCCAGGCCGCCGCGTCGTCGCCGAGGGCCTCCCGCATGAGCGCGGTGAGCGCCTGAGCGAGGTTCGGCTCGTCGGCAGCGACGCTCCGCTCGATAGCTTGGTCCACCTGCGTGATCTCCACTCGGGCGTCGCCTTCTCTCTCGAGCAGCGCGAAGGCCGCGCCCTCGCCGGGAATGAACCCATCGAGCGCACGCGGCGCGTGCAGCCGGTAGCCCTCGTCGAGCCAACGCAACGTGTCGGGATGGAAGTAGCTGTCCACGCCGCCCACGATCGCAGCCGGCGCCCCCGCCTCGAGCTGCCGCTCCGCTTGCAAGAGCGCCTCGACGAAGGCCGCCTGCCCCCCGCGCACGAGGCCCGACTTCTTGGGGGCGATCACGAGCTCGGCGCCGCGCGCGAGCTCGTCGAGCATACCGCCCACCGCCGGATCGTCGTCGGGTCGATCCGCTTCGGGCACCGCCACCCACAGCGGGAGCGGCTCCTCCCCCCACCCCCGGCTCGCCTCCGCGAGCGCCGGCACCGCGAGCGCGAGCCAGCGCTCCACGCCGTGGAGATCGTCGGGGAGCCAGCGCGCCCGCACGCAGCCGATGCGGTTGTTGCGCTTGTCGAGGAAGTCGCACGAGCGCGGCTCGAGCAGGCCCGCCCGCACCGCCATGGCGGTCTGAAGGGCGTCGAGCCCGAGGGGGCAGCGCGCACCCACTTTTCGCACACCCATCATGTCAGCTCGCCAGTCCGGCGTCCTCCGTTGCCAGCGCCTGCTCTTGGGCCAGCTCGGCGGTCAGGGCGTTTCGCTGCGCTTCGAGCATCGGATCGGCGATGCACGCCGCCCGCCAGCGCCGATCGAGTCGCATCCACTCCGCCAGGGTGAGATCGTGCTTCTCGAACACCTCGTTCGGATCGGCGGCCCGCTCCAGCGCGACCTGCACGCTCAGCCAGTCGCTCATCGTGCGCTCGAGCTCCTCGGGTTTGGTGAGAACCGCCTGCGCGGCCATGAACAGCTCGCCATACCGGGCAGCCAGCTCGCCGTCGCCGCGGCTCGCGTCGTCCGCCATGCGCTCGAGCCACGCGCGCTCCTCGATCAGCCAAGCGTCCTCACCGAAGCCGTGTCGCTTCAGGATGTCGCCTCGCGGCTCACGCTGCTCCGCGAGCTCGGCGGAGACGGCAGCGTAGCGCTCGAGCGCGATGGTGGGCTCCGGACCCTCGAGCTCACCGAGCGCCTCGAAGCACCCAATTCGCGCTCGATCGGGCTCGTCGGTGCCCACCCGAGGGGCCATCGCAGTGTGGCCGCGCTCGGCGGCGAAGGCGAAGCGTCCACGCGCGAGCGGTCGCCGCACCTCGGACACCGTCCGCGCGCGGGATGCGGCCTCCATCGAGACGAGCAGCTGCTCCACCTCGTCGTCCTGCTCGAGGGGAGCCCGCCACACCAACACCACCACGTCGCGGTCCGTGTCGATCCACACCGTGTCGCAGCGAAGCACCACCTCGCTCACGAGCCCCTGCCCCCAGCTCACCACGCAGAGCGGCACGAGACCAGGCAGCGTGACCTCGCGTTTTCCGTCGAGCGTGAGCCCGCGCAACGTGATCTTGGCGTCGGGAGCGAGCTCGTCGAGCTGCTGCGCTCTCGGCGACGCGTTGTAGATCGACGCGTCCGGCGCGTCGTGGGCCACCAGCTCCGGCAGCTCGAGACGTCGCACCGCGCCCACCCCCGGCGCCGCCCCGCCGTCGAGCTCGCGGATGTGCGCCGCCGTGAGCGGGAGCTCCCGCGCCGGCTCCTCGCTCACCACCAGAAACGAGCGCGAGAGCCGCCCCACGGCGAGGTTGGCCTCGACGCGCTCGGTCTTCTTCAGCGCGTAGGCGTGTCCGCGGAGCATCACGTCCACCCGCTCCTTCATGGGCACGAAGTCACTCGGGTAGCTCACCTCGCCCCGCTCGCCGAGCTCGCTCGGTCGGTCGAGACAGAGCGGCTCTTGCTCCTCGGCCAACGACAGGCGTCCATCGTCGCCGATGGCGAACGTGCCCTTCACCACCACGCTCAGGTTTCTGCGGCCCGACCACCACCGCAACACGCCAACCTCCGGCTGAGCGCGGTGCTCCTCGCCGAGGTGGTCGAGCGGGGGCTGCGCCACGAGGATGCGCGAGAGATCGTCGTCGTTCATGTCGGCTCGCGGTGACACACCGTCCACAGCCTCGGTGGGTGTCGATCCTCGTCGCCCAGCGTGGAGGCAAACATCAGCCCACCATGTTTAACACGGAGCCACCCAAGGTCATGCAGGCGAGGGCCTCCACCCGTCCGCGCAGTTCGGCACCGCCCCCAAACCCGCCTCGAAAGCTGCCACGTTTGCAGCGTTCCCACGCACCCAAGGACTACGCGTACCAACCACAATAACCCACAAAGACCGACACGCGCACCATGAAGACCCTCAAAGCGCAAGGCTGGTCGATGACGCTCGCCATGGTCGATCGGGCCGACGACGAGGACATGGCCAACGCCCACGCAACTGTGTGGGGTACGAGCGACGCCGTGCTGGTCTACGAGCCGGGCTGGAGCGCGATCATCGGCAACGTCCACGTCCGAACGCTCGTGTTCTCGCTGGCAGGAAACCGCGACGACGCCGGCGCCCGACGGCTCGACAGGGTTCGAGCTGACGAGCGCGTGATCAACTCAATCGCCACGGCGTTCCCGGCAGCACGTTCAGCTGCTTGGCGGTGCGCTCGCAAAGCGAGTCGAACACTGCCGGCGATATCAACTCCGTGTCGCGGAGGTGAACCCAGAGGTCGAACGGCGTCGCCACACGGCCCCGGCCCAACTCGGACAGCGCGACGAAGGCAGCGGTCCGGTCAGCCGTGACGAAGATGGTCTCCGTGTCCACAGCCGCACAGAAGGCGATGGTCTCGTCCTCGCCGACGTTTCGCGTGGCGCTCGCCGCGTTCGGACGCAGATGGGTTGCGAACATCGTTGCCGCGTCGGAAGGCACCGGGATGTCATGGACAGCGATGCAAGACTCGCCACCATCTGTCGCCATGGTCAGCAGCTTCTGGTTGTAGGAGCTGTTCGACGCGAGCCCCTCTCGCTCCACCTCCCTGGTGACGTGGAGCGCCGCCGCCGGCCACTCCCACGCGTCGTCGTGGAATCTCGCGAGATGCCCGAGCGGGCCGCAGTCGAGCACCCACTTCATGCGAAGGTCAGGAGCTCGTGTGCGCGGCCGCGCGAGATGAGGCCCTCGGCATATGCCTCGACCACCATGTCTTGTACGAGACCGGCCACGAGAGGGCTCGCCTCGGTGTCCAGCCCCACGCTGACTGGATCCCGTCGCGGCAGCGTCGGCTCGCAATCCGATGCCACGATCTCGTGCCGTTTGACGAGCTCGTCGGCCATCTCTGGCGTAACGACCTCGCTGTTCTTGGCGTGCCATACGGCCCCCTCGAAGGTCAGCCCCCAGGTGCGGGCGATCTCGCGCACCTGCTCGATGGGGGTGGCGGCGCTGGTCGCTGTGCGCGTCCATTTGCGCGGCGCGATGAAGCCCGGCGCAAAGGCGTTGGCACGTACCTCGATAGGCTCGCGATCTTCCTCACGAGTGACCAACGTGACGAGGTTCGCCTCTCCACCGTCGTGAAGAAGGTGGCAGACCTCGTGCGCGAGCACCGCCCGCCGCGACAACCGCTGGTTGACGCGCGACGCGGCGACGTTGAGGAGGATCACCGGGATCGCGTCGGGCTCGTAGATGCTCACCGCGATGTTGCGTTCATCGCCCAGCGGAACGCGTGCCACGTGGACTTGATGATCCTCCAACACGCCCTGCACGGAGCGAAGCGGCTCCTGGCGCGGCGACAGGTGCTCGCGGGCGGCCTCACCCAGCCCGTAGCCCTCCCGCCAGAGTCGCCGATGACTCCTCACGGTCTTGACCGATCGCCACGACACCAATGACTTGGACGACGAGCCGAGCAGCTCGGACAGCTGGCCCCCAATTCGCCCAAGCTCCGCCGCTCGCGCGAGCGTCCGCGCACCATCACCACCGAGATCTTGAACGCCGTGGGGAGCCCGAAACCGCGCCGCCGAGCGTGCCGGATCGGACAGCGTGTCACCTCGAATCACCGCCGCCGGGTCGAACGCCAGCGCGGCGGCGAGCGCGCAAATCTCACTCAACGTGACGCCACTTTCGTCACGCTCGAGCTCGAGCACGCGTTCGCGGCTGAGCTTCGACAGCTCTGCCACGCGCTCGGGGCTCAGGCCCAGGCGCTCGCGGTGGTTCTTGATGGCGGCGGCGATCATCCCTTCGAAGGTAGCGTAGACCGAAGTGTCATGATGCGCGACCTCGCCGGTCTCGTCTCAGCCCAATCCGCTGAACGGGCTCTCTCGCCGCTCGATTTCTCTCGCCGCCCCTACCGCGACGGCGAGGGCCCAGACCCCTGCCATCTGCGGGGGTTCGTGGCCTGCTAGCGGAACACTCGCCACTTGCCGTCGTAGCGCGTGAACGTGAGATCGTTGCGCAGGCGCCGCGACGGCTCGTTCACCGCGACGCTCTCGATCACTTTTCCGCCCTCCGCATGCCTCACGTGCACCACGCGACCGCGAGCGCGTGGCTCGAAGACGAGCTTCTCGGGCTCGAAGGGTCGCACGGTGGTGGGGTCGGCCATGTGGCCGCGGATGCCATCCGAGGCCTCATCGAGGCCACCGAAGCCTTGATAGGCCCGTCGATGCTCGTCGATCTTCAGCTCCATGTGTTTGAGGTAGGCGTCGGCGTCATTGTCGAGGACGGAGCGATGGATGTCGAACACCAGCTTGCGAATCGTATCGATGTCCTCGTCGGTGACCTTGCCCGTGGGCGCCCGCAGATAGGCCGGCTCGAACAGGGTGCCCGGCGGCTCGAACTTGGTGGAGTAGCTGAACGGATACTTGCGCTCCTCCACCGGTAGCTCCTCGAACAGCTGCGGCCACTCCTTCTTCACCACCGCCGCCGTCTGATCGTAGTTCTCGGCGATGAAGACGCTCCCGAACATGGGATACATCGGCACCGGCGAGCCGTGCTCCTCCACCTCGATGGTGAGCTCGTTCACGCCTGGCTCGAGGATGTGGATGGCGGGGGCCGCGCTCCCACGCTGCGTCTCCACCGTCACGTCGTAAAAAGGCACGTCGTTCATGTACAGCCGCACCGTCGAGTGGTGGCCGTGCTGCACGTTGAAGTAGTAGTGCGTGTAGCTCGCCGCCATCTCAGCCTTCGATGAGGTTGGCCTCGCCCGTGAGCTGCTCGTTGGCGCCCGACACCTTGAACGACACCTTCTTGCCGGTCTTCATGGCGATGGTGCCGCCCGAGATGGCCACGGTCGTCTCCCCCACCTTGAGCGTGATGTCCGTGCTCCCCTGATAGAGCGCCATCATCGCGTGGTGGTGCATCAGGTCTTCGGCGGCGAGCGACATCTCCTTCTGCGACGTGATGGACAAAGCGCCGCCGACGGTGGTCGCGCGCGCCTTCTCGCTGCGGAACTGCGTCTCGCTTCCCGCCTTGGAGAACACCAACCCACCCACCAGCTCGGTGCGCGCGAGGCCGTAGGTCTCGCTCTTCTCCTCTTTGGCGAGCTCGACGATGGCGCCGCCCACCGCGAGCACACCGGCGTTCATCGCGGTGGTGGTGTGGCCCTTCAGACAGGTGTCGAGGATCACCCCTCCCACCGTCTCGTGCAGCACGTTCGAAGAGTGGGCGTCGAAGGTGCCGATGCGACGGAAGTGCTGGCCGCCGATGGTGACCACACGGTTTCCGTCCACCGTGAACGACTGACCCTTACCCACCGTGTAGCTCGCGTTGGCGCCGATGTTCCAGCTCTGGTGACGGCGCACGATGGGGAGCATGTCCGTGCCCACGTCGACCTTCTCGTCGTTGCCAATGGTGATCGCCTCGTCGTTGTCGACGATGGTCGACTCGTTGTGCATGACGTGCTCGGTCTTGTCGTTACCAACGAGGATGTTCTGGTCTTTCTCGGCGTGAACGTTGATGAACTCCTTGCCCGCGAAGTCTTCGAAGATGATCTCGTTGGTGCCGGTCGCGTTGCGGTTCTCCATGCGCGGCGACGACAGCGACTTGATCTGTGACCGCGTCTTCTGCTCGGGCAAGATGAGGTGGTGTGGATCGCGCTCGTTGTACACGCGTCCGAGACACACCGGTCGATCCGGGTCGCCCTCGAGGAAGTGGCACAACACCTCCCAACCCACGCGGGGGATCGATGACGAGCTCCCGGTGTTGTTCTGCATCATCGGGATCCAGTGCGAGCAGTCGTCGTCGTAGGGCTGAAGCCGGTCCCAGTGGAAGTGAACCTTCACCCGCCCATACTCGTCGCAGTGGATGTCGCTCCCTGGCGGTCCGGTCACGAAGCCGGTGACGGGGTTGGGCATGGTGGGCACAGAAGTGGCGATGGATGGCCGGTACGGCACATCGTCGGGGAGCGCCTCGAAGGCCACCACGAAGCCCTCTTGCTCCTGCTCCCACGCGTGCGACACCGAGAGGATCGCGTAGCCGCCGCTGTTGCCGTTCGGCGCGTCGAGGAGCTCGAAGCGAGCGCCGGGGACGAAGCGCGTGCACAGGCTCCTGCCAAAGCGCGTGTGCGCCTCCACCGCCATCGACTCCGCGATCACCCGAGCCCGCCGCTTCCCCTCGTCGGGCTCGGCATACTCCCCGGGGAAGTCGTAGAACTCGGGGCCACCGTCCCACGGACCCGGCGCCGCCACCTCCATGTCGAGGCTCGGGGTCTCGGGGTTGAAGTCGCGCAGCGTCACCTTGCCCGCGCGCAGGCGCGATGCCCGCGAGAAGCTGATCACCGCGTCGTCGTTGCGATCGAGGCCCGAGGCGGCGCGAAACGGCACGAGCGCTCCCCCGGAGAGCGAGTCCCACGCGGCGGGCGAGTCGCCCATCACCACCGAGTCGTCGTCGCCGAAGAAGTAGAAGATGCCCTCGAGCTCGAGCAGGCGGCTCACGAAGTCGAAGTCCGACTCGCGCCACTGCACCGTGTAGGGGTAGCTCGGGTACGAGCCGCGGAGGCGCCAGTCGGGGCTGAGCCCGTAGTGGGCGAGCACCTCGGTCACGATCTGCGGCGTGGTCTTGTTACGAAAGACGCGGATGTCTTGGCGCAGCCGCGCGAGGGCCATCGTCGGCTCGAGCACCACCAGCGCGTGTTGGCTGCGGTGGCCCTCGGCCCCGATCCGAATGTCGGTGACCAGCCCCGTGATGTGGCGATTCTCCGTCTCGCGCACCAAGCGCAGCGTCGCCTGCGAGTGCACCACCGCGTCTGGATCGAGGCCCACCACCTCGGAGAGGCGCACCTCGAAGCGGAACGGCTTGCACACCGCCTCCCGTCCGGTCACGCGGGCCGCGATGTACTCCTGGCCGCCAATCTGGAGGAAATAGCCGAGTGTGAGGTCGGTGCTCATGGTCAGTTGTGCTCCACCTCTTTGGTGATCAGCTTCATCGCCGCGGAGTCGGTCAGCTTGAGCGCCGCCCCCTCGATTTCGATCGACTCGGGGAGGATGCGCAGCGTGCTCCCCCCGCAGCTGATCTCGATCTTCTCTTTCGCCTCGATGTGCACCGACGGCGCCTTCGCGGTGAGCATCGCCCCGATCTTCCAGCTCGAGACCGTGTCGGCCGAGTCGCGGTAGGTGCCGCTCGTGGTGAGCACCAGCGCGCCGCCCACCGTCTCGAAGAAATGCCCGCGGATGTCGACGTTGCGGTCTTGCTTGGCGAGCTCGAGCTTCACCCCGCCCACCATCTGCACACCCACCTTGCCCACGTCTTCGGAGATCGAGCTCGCGCTCATGGTGATTTTGGCCCCGCCGACGAGCGTGGTCACGAAGCCACCGGTGTGATCGATGTGCCCGAGGCTCGTGTCGATCATGGCCGCCCCCACCGTCAGCTCACGCCGCTGTTTCACGGTGTAGGTTTGGTTCTCGCCTACCTTCAGCTTGCGCGAGCCGCCCACCGAGATCGTCTCGTCGCCCTTCACCAGGATCGCGTGGTCGACGCCCGCCTTCATCGTGTGGTTGGCGCCGATCGTCCACGTCTGGTCGCGCGAGATCGTCTCGGAGTAGCGGTCGCCGATGGTGAACGTGTGGTTGTTGCCCACCTGGCGCGTCTGATCGTGCTCCACCCGGTCGACCTTGATGTTCTGCACGAGCACGCTCATGTCGCGCGAGGCCTCGAAGAACATCTCCTCTTGCCCGAGCTTGTCCTCGAAGCGGATCTCGTTGAACGAGCCGCCGCCGGGGGTGGTCGCCGTCTTGAATACGAGGCGCGTCTTGTTGGCGGGGAGCGGGTACGTGGGCAGGTGCTCGCCATCGTGAATGCGCGAGATGACGCTCGGTGAGTCGACGTCGCCCTCTTCGTTGAAGGTGAGCACCGTCCAGCCGATGCGGGGGAGCAACATCGAGTTGGCCGCGCCACGCTGGGCGACTCGCATCCAGTGCCCCGCGCGCTCGTTGCGTTGGCCGATGCGATCCCAGTGCTGCTGCACCCGCACCTGCCCCCCCTCCGCCGGATACACCTCCTGGCCGGGAGCGCCCACCACGATGCCGCTCTGGAGCCCCGCCTGTTTGGCGAGGGGCGTGTCGTGGGGCGCGCGATAGGGCACGCGCTTGTCGATGGCCTCGAAGTAGGCGTCGAAGGTGTCGGCGCCGTTCTCCACGAACCGCTGCCGCTGCTGCACCTCGTAGCGGGCGTAGGTGACGAAGTAGCGCTTGTCGAGCTGGGGTAGGGGGTGGTTGATCACCTCGATGGTCGCGCCGGGGATGGTGCGCACGCTCGAGGTGCGGCCGGCCACCCACGCCCGCGCCGCCTCCGCCGCTTGTCGCCGCACGTTCGTGTGCATGGCGATCACCGCCGGCTCGCGGGCGCTCCCTCCCGGTGCGTCGTAATACTCGAAGGGGCCATCCCCTTCGCTCGCCGACACATCGAGCGCAGGCCGCGCCGAGTCGAACGATTTGAGCGTGAACTTGGTGCTCCCCACCTGCACACCGCTGCCGAGCGCTTTCACCACCTCTCTCTCCGTGATGAGGCCGCTCCGGTAGGCCAGCTCGATGGGCATCGGGCCGAGCGCGTCGGGGGCCGCGGTGGAGGTGTCGCTCAGGGTGAGCGTCGACCCGTTCTCGTGGTCGAACCAGTAGTAGATGCCCTCTTCCTCGAACATGCGCGACAGGAAGGTCCAGTCGTCCTCGCGGTACTGCACCGTGTAGTCGCGCACCGGGTAGGCGCGCTTGGTGTCGACGGCGAGCGGAGATCGGCCGCCGATCACCTCACGCGCGATGTCGACCACCGTCATGTCGTGAAACGCGCGGTTCTCGCGCCCGAGGGTGAGGGCATAGGCGCGCGGACGCACCACCACCCGCACGTGATGCTCACGGGTGTCGATGCTGTCCACCTCCGCCTCGGTCACGATGCCCACCACCGGCCGCTCGGTGGTGAAGCCGTCGTGGAGCACGATGGTCGCGTCGCGGCCGATGAGCGCGGCGGGATCGGGCGCCGTCTCCGACGGGAGCCAGCACAGCATCTCGAACCGGAACAGGCGCGAGGTGCCCTCGTCCCCGCGGAGCTCGCGCACCTCGAGGCGGGGCACCCCGATGTCCAACAGAACGTGCTCTTGCGTATGTGGCATCAGATCCTCATCAGCGGCAAAAAGACCCCAGGACCGGTGGCCTTGTCACCCCACTTGCCCCACTCCGGCTTCCACTCCACCTTCTGCTCTTCCTCGAGGCCGAGGAACGACACCTTGGCCACGCCCCGCACCACGAGCTGCACCTCGCCGTTCATGTCGCAGCCGAGGAGCGCGCGGCGCCGCAGATCCGGCCGGAAGTTGGTGAACGTGACGGCGCCCTCGAGCCCAGCCTCGAGCGTCACCATCGCGACCCGCGCCTTCACCTCGAGCGAGCCGCTGAACTTGAACTCCACCTCGTTGGCGGTGACGCTCACGTCGATGACGTTGTACTCGTCCCACGCCACGCTCGCGTTCGGCTTGTAGTTGAGCACGAAGTTCGCGCAGAGATCGGCGGCGAGGCCTGCCCACTTCAGCGCGCGCGCGACGGCGGCGCCGATCCAGGGGATGACGGTGGCCACCGGGATGCAGAACTTCACCTCGGCGCCGATCAGGGGATCGAACGCAAACTGGAGCTGCCAGCGCCGGTTGACCTGGACCTTGTAAACCGGATCCACCTCGACGAGCCCGCCGAGGTACACCCGCTTCGGCCGGTCTTCGGTGAGCTCCTTGTACTCCATCGACATGGTGAGCTTCGGGCTCTCGAGGAACTTCACCGAGACCCGCTGCCCCGCCAGATCGGCGAGCTTCTGCACCAGGGTGGCCGCCTTCTGGATCTTGGCCACGCGGGCGCGGATCGCCTCGTCGAACATGTTGAACTCCGCCGGACCGTGCGGATACACCTTCAGGTCGACGTTCTTGGCCCCGCTGCAGGCCTTGGCGGTGACGCGGATGGTCGGCGGCGTCTGCCCCGCCTTCCACATCTCGATCGCCTTGGCGAGGTTGTAGCCGTTCTTCACGATCATCCCGAGATCGGCGAGCGGCCGCCCGTTGGCGTCGGTGCCCTGCGTGTCCGGCGCGCCGCCCTGCTGGCGGTAGTCGACGGGTCGATTCTGGTGCTCCTTGAGCTCGCCGTCGGTGGACCACGCGCTCTGGCTGCCGAGCGGATGTTTGGTGAGGTCGCCGGCCACCACGTATTTGTCGACGCCCTTCTTCTCCTCGGTCTTCGCCTGCGGGCCGCCCGCCGTCGCGTCGGTGCGGGTCGCGATCCACCACGTGTGCTCGCCCGACTTCGCGCAGGCGGGATCGCCGCCGGTGACGTCGTCCTTGCGCACCACCTCGAGCTCCACCTTGTCGCCGCCGAGGATCTCGAGGTAGTTCGGCTCGCCGGTGCCGGTCGCGCCAGGGGGACGGCCGAGCTCGCGGCCGTGGCCGCACTTGCCGGTGAGCTGGGTTACCTTGCAGCGATCCTTCACCCACTGCGCGTCGGCGGCAGGGTCCGGCGCTCGCGACGCGCCGACCACCGAGCCCGACGTGTTGGCGTTGTTCTGCGTCGTTCGATCGTTGCTGCGAACGACGTATTCGCTCTCGGTCTTCACGTCCTTCGACCAGGATGCAGGCTCCGCGATGTCGACGTTGGTGCCGCTCACCACCCCTTTGCCCTCGCCGGCTTCGTCGCCGGTCGAGGTGGGGCCGATCCTCGCGTTCTCGGTGAGGATGCTGTCGTCGCCGATGGTGGTGTTGGTGGTGCCGTTCTGAACGTTGCCCTTGGTCTCGATCGAGTTCGGGAAGCCGACCACCGTCTTCTTGTCGGGCAAGAAGCACATGTCGGGGGCGCCCTCGGTCATCGCCACGTGGCCGGTGCCGTCGGTGGCGATCACCACGTCCTCGTTGCCGGTGGTGTCGGAGGACGAGTCGGTGATCTTGTCGGTCGCGCCGGTGACCTCCACCTTCTCCTCGGTCTCGATCTTCACCGAGCCCTTGATGCTCACGCCGCCCGGCTTGAGCGCGATCTCCATGTCACCGTTCTTGATGGTGAGCCCGGCGTCGGCCGACAGATGCAAGTCTTTACCCGACTCGATCACCAGCTTCTCGCTCGACTTGAAGATCCCGATGGCGCCCACGTTCACCAGCGTCGACTTCGCGGAGAAGCCCATGTCGCCGGTCGCCTTGCGCATGATCAGCCCGCCGACGGTGGTGGCGAGGGGGCCGCCCACCGTCTCGAGGATGCTGCCTTTGGCCGCCACGGTGAGCTTCGCCCCGCCCACCGCCTCGAGGTAGCCGTGGTTCATCGAGGTGATCACGTTGCCGACGGCGGTGGTGATGTACGCGCCTCCCACCATGCGGAGCATCATGTTCTGCGCGTAGCGATCGATGCCGCCCACGAAGAGGTTGTTGATCACCGAGCTCGGCGTGATCCCATCGGAGAGGCCGCCGGTCATGGTGGAGAGCGCGCCCTCCTTGGTGGGGATCATCGCCTTCAGGCTGCCCTCCGCGCCCGCCTTCGCGCCAGCGACCGCGCCGCCCATCCCGCCGCCACCCATCAGCGCGTCCTTGGCGCCGGTGGCGGCCGCGCTCCCCACCGCGGAGGCGGCGTCGCTCGGCGAGCCCCCACCGGGCAGCAGCGACTGCGCGCGGCCGAGCATGTCGGGCACGCCGATCCCGCCCGCGATGGTGAGGCGCAGCGAGCCCACGGCCTCGGTGTCGTTCAGCGTCACCGTCACGTTGGCGTTGGCGCCCACTTTCACCGTCTCGTTGCCGCCGATGGTCACCGTGCGGTTCCCGCCGATCTCCGTCTTGTGGGCGCCGCCGATGGTGTCGGTCTTGTTGGCCCCCACGTCGAGCGTCTGATCGCGCTCCACCGAGTGCATGAAGCTCACGTCGACCGTGTGCGTCTCGTTGTTGCCCACCGTCTCGGTGCGATCGTTCTTCACGAGCACGTTGAGGTCTTTCTCGGCGCGCACGTCGAAGCGCATGCGCCCCGCGCTGTCGTCGAGCTTGAACTCGTTGTAGCCGCCAGTGGCCGGTGACGACGGGGTCTTGATCGTCATCACGTTCTTGCTCGCCGGCTGGCTGTAGGTGGGCATCATCTCGCCGTTGATGTCGCGCGCGAGACCCACCGGCCGATCCGGATCGCCCTCGATGTAGGCCACGTTCATCTCCCAGCCGATGCGGGCGAGCCACGTCGAGGAGCCCGCCTCCTGCAGCATGCGGATCCAGCGCGAGTCTTCGTCGGTGCCCACCGCCTCGCGATCCCAGTGAAACTGGGCGCGAAAGCGGCCGCGCGTGTCGGTGTGGATCTCTTGACCGATGGGTCCGCGCACCATCACCGTGTGGTTGCCGGCGATCCGCGGCCGGTGATGTTGGAGCGGCGGCCTGAACGGCACGTCCTTGGGGATGGCGTGCCACGTGTTGAGGTACACGGCGTCGTCGTGGATGAGCTCGAGGGCCTGACCGTCTCCGCCCTTGTCGAAGGCGGGGTTCCGCACCTCGTGCGTCACCCGGGTGAGCAGGTAGTCGCCCCCGAAGCTGCCGCCCGCTCCGGGACCGAACGCGAAGATGCGCGCGGGACCGAAGCCCGGGACATCGCCGGTGCCATGCAGGTAGCGGGCGCCCACCCGCAACGCCTCGAGCCGGAGCGACGCGAGCCAGCTGCCCTGCTCCGGCTTCCGGTAGCCGGTGGGGTAGTCGTAGATCTCGAGGTGCCCGTCCTTGTCGGCCTCGGCGGAGGCGAGGAGGTTGACGTTGGGCGTCTTCCAACTCCAGTCGTTGACGGTGGCCTTGCCCGACTGCACGCGCGCGCCGCGCGAGATGGTGTGGAGGCCGTAGTCCTGTCGGGTGAGCGCGTCGGCCGACTCGAGATCGGCGAAGTAGGCGCGACCGGGCACCGTCGGTGAGCTCGGCGAGTTGGCCTCGAAGCGGGTGAGGCCTCCGTCGGTGAGGGTGTGGTAGATGCCCTCGAACTCGAGCAGCCGCTCCACGAACTCGAGATTCGTCTCGCGATACTGCACACAGTAGTTGCGGCGATCGGTGCTGCGGCCGATCGCAAACTCGTGCGCGATGCCGTGCTCGTCGAGGATCTTGGTGATGATGTCCTCGGCCGACATCTTGCGAAACTTGCGCGTGTTCTTCGTGAAGCCGAGGAGCCACAGCGGCGCGAAGAGCTCCACCTTGTAGCGGAGGGTGTCGCTCATCGCGTCGATGAAGCCGACGCGCCCCACCTTCAGCGTCCAGCGCCGGATCTCGTCGCCATGCGCGCGCAACACGACCACGCCGTTCGACGACAAGGCGTCGGAGAGGTCGAGATCTTCGTTGCTCGCGATCTCCAGCGTGGCGTGGGTGAGCTCGGAGATGCCCTCCACGAGCTCACACGCGACGACCTCGTAGCGCTGAGGCACGTCCAGAATCAGGCCGATGTCGATCGCAGGCGTGGTCATACTGCTTCGTCGTCCATGCCGCGGGCCGTTCGCTCCCGCAGATCCTCCAACATATCCCCAGGGAGCGTCTCGTCGGAACGAATATCCACGGCCTCGAGCATTTCGTACTTGTGGGGCAGCCGCACGGCGGCGCGCCACGTGAGCTCGACGCGGCGCGCGGCAGGGTCTTGGAGATCGATGAGGAAGGTGTCGAGGTGGGTCGGGTGGCGGGTCGCCAACCCGTCGGGGGCGGCGGAGGTCTTCCGCAGCACGGAGGTGAAGCGGGGCGTGAACCTCGGCAGTCGAAATCGCCACACGCCCTCGGGCGTGGCGCCCACCACCTCCACCGGCTCGTCGCCCGCGAGCGGCGCCGGGCTCCGCAGATCGGGATGGGCCGCGCAGTTGTGAAGCGGATCGAAGTCCTCGGGTAGGATGGGGGCACGCTCGCGCGCCCACTGTGCGTCGCAGGTTCCCGCATGCCCCACGCGCGGCACCCATGTGCGATCGATGGCACCAAAACCCGCCGGCTCGGTGCCCTTCGCGCCGCCGAGGGGGAGCACCTCGAGCTGATGCGCTGGCTGATCGATCACGCTTCGCTGCCGCGCAAAGCCGCGACCCACACCATTCTCCGGGTGCATGTGGGTCTCCCCGTCCACGCGCTCGGTCCCTCCGAACGCGAGCTCGTAGAGGAGGGGCGTCGGGCCGAGCGGCTCGGGCGGACCGGGCACGGCCGCACCCGTCACCGAGCGCACGTATCGTCGCGGTCCGAACACGCGCACCGCCTTCATCACCGAGCCCACGCGCAACGTCACGTCGTGCTGCTTCACCCGCTCCCCCGGCGGCGGATAGGCCTGAGCCACCATGATGACGTCGGTGCCCGGCTTGTCCTCGCAGTAGTCGCTGGGATAGAGAATGCTCGACCAGGCATCCCCGAAGCGCACGTCGCGGGTACGAATCGGCGCCTGCTCCTCGGCCACGCGGACCGTCCCGCTCTGGGTGACGCGGTAGGTGATCTTGGCGACCACGAGCAAGAGGCGGTGGCCGCTCCTGCCGTCGATTGGGAGACACTGAACGGTGAAGGGCGTCCGGTTGCGGCGGAAACGGTTGTAGTCCACGTAGGCTCAGCTCCTCGATCGTTCCGCCAGCTCGACGTCGCGGCGACGTCGGAGACGGCGCTTCTCGGCCACGAGCCGCTCGTGGATCAAGGTCGCGAGCTCGCGATCTTCCATCGCGCGCCGACTCCAGGAGCGGTTCTGGGCCTCCCACTCCTCACGGGTGACGCCCACCTCCGCCAGCACACGATCGGGATCGAGCGCCTCTTGCAAGCGCGCGCGCAAGGCCACGTACTCGTCGAGGCCTTCCTCTTCGCGCTCCACGGCCGACCGTCGCTGCGCCTCGAGCATCGCGCTTCGCAACGCGAGGGCCAGCGAGAGGTTGCCCTCGGCCGCGGCGCGGCTGAGCTCCGAGGTGCGACGGCGTTCTTCCATGCGCCAGCGACGCTCGTCGAGGCCATGGCGCGCGAGCACCTCGGTCTCGGGGCGCTCCTTCCTCATCAGCGCCACCTTGATGGCCGCGTAGCGCTCGAGCGAGAGTGGCTCGCGCTCGTCGCGCTCCTCGCTCTCCAGCTCTTCCTCGGGAGGAGGGCGCACGGTCCCCGACGAGGCGCCGGCGGTGGGGGCCGGAGCGCCGAGCGATGGGGGGGGCGCGGGCGCCGGAACGACGGGCGTGGGGGTGGCGCCCCCGAGCGGCGCGGCGGGCGCGGTGGCGCGCTGTCGCCTCGGCTCCATCATCGGGAGAGGGGGCGGCGCGAGGGGGTTCGGCGGGCGCACGTACGGCACGAGCGGCGCCACCGGAACCAGCGGCCCGAGCGGGGCCGCGCCCGGGCCGGGCCGCGAGGGCGCGCCCGTCCCGGTGCCGCGGTACGACGGTGGCGCCGGCTCGAAGGGCGCTCCTGGCACCTGCGAGGCCGCACGCTCGGGCATCGGCGGCGGGGGCTTGGTCTCCCCGCGCATGCGTGCGTTTCGCTCCTCGTCCTCGGCGGAGAAGGGCAGCACCTTGCGCATCGCGCGGTCGACGTCGAGCGTTCCGCCCGCGTCGACGCGACCGAGCCCGGCGAGCGCCTCGGCGACGCGGGGAGGCAAGCCGGGGCTGGACGCGGGCTTGAATGGCAGCTCGGCGCCCACCGGTGGGGCCTTCGACCCCATCAACGTGCGCAGCTCGTCGGCGAGCTCGTTGCCGAGCTCCATGGTGGCCCGCGGCGTGGCCTCGAGGGTCTCGAGCCGGGGTCGCGGGGGAGGCAGAGGCGGAGGAGGGAGCGCCCCCGGTGGTGGCGGGGGCGGAGGCGGGGGCGGGGGCGGCGGCACCGCGATCGCGGGGGCCTGGTTGATGGTGTGGCTTCGCGGGCGACGCCCTGCCCGTGGGCGCTCTTGGAACGGCAGCGCCGGGTTGCCCTCCGGATCGGTCGGTGTCGAGCGCATCTCGCTCTCGCCACCGGTGAACGGCAACGACTCTGGCGACGCGTCGCGCGCGAGCACCACACCCCCGAGCCCTGCGCTCGGTGCGCCGAGCACCACGCCGCGGCGCGGCGTCTCGGGGGGCGTCGAGTCGGGCTCCATGTCCTCGTCGAGCCCCTCGTCTTCCGGAGCGCTGGTCGTGTTCGCGAGGCTCGCCGGCGCCTCGTCGTCCACGCTGGGGAACCCCACCCTGGTGTCACTGGTCGGAGCCCGATCGTCCGCCGCCTGGAGCGCGTCCGGCGCCGGCCCCACGCGGGTCACGCTATCGGGCGGCCGGGTCACCCGCACGTCCGAGTCGTCGGCGTCTTCCCACGCCTCCTCGGAGGGCTCGGGCTCCTCGGCCGCTTCGTACCAAGTGGCCACGTCGAGCCGCTCATGAAACTGCGCCCAGCGTGGTGCGGGGCCGGCCGCGGTGCCCACCGCGAGGCAGTACGCCGACTCATCGACCAGCGGCGCCACCCCCCGCCAGGTGAGCGTGCAGAGCTCGAGATCGGTGTGGATCCAGAGCGTGTCGCACCGCATCGGGATCGGCTGCGCGGTGGCCGGCGCGCTCTTCATCGCCACCAAGAACACGAACGGCGTGAGCAGCGGGAGCTGCGCCTCGTAGTGACTCACCGAAGCGAGCAAACCGTCGAGGACGACGCGGCTGCCCATCGCCAGCGCGCCGAGCTGCTGATCGGCGGGCGCCACGTTGAAGGCACCGAAGTCGAAGTCGCTCTCCACCTCCCGGGCCCCCCAGCCAGGCACCGAGAGCGGCCGCGGGGCGACGCGCTGCTCCCCCGCCTCGAGCTCCAGGTAGTCTGCCAGGAGCGGGATGCGTCGGGTAGCGCGGCCGGCCACCGCGTGGCCGTGTTTGCGCAGCCCCCCCACGTGAAACCCGAACGGCAGCGAGGTGGAGGTGTCGCCGTGGGCGTGGCCGACCACGAGCACGTCGACGCGCGGCTTCTTCGGCGCGAAGTCGGACGGCGTCTCGATCTCGAGCGCGGAGGATAGGTACCCCGCCTCGTCGCCGACGAGGGGGAGCTGCTCGGCGAGGAGCGTAGGCGTCACGCCGAGCTGATAGGTCGCCTTCACCACCACGGTGAGCGTCGGCTGCGGACCAGCCCACCGGAGTATCCCCACCGGCAAGCGACAGAGCGACGCTACTTTCATCCTGGCGCAGTATACAGCTCTCGGCGAGCGGCACAGCCCTCGAGCTGCCCGCCGCGACGAGCTCCTCCAGGGTGGAGCGCGTGCTCCTCCAGGGTGGAGCGCGTGGCCGTGCCCTGGCCAAAGCCACGAAGTCTCCATGGGCCGCGCGCGCTGGGCTGAGCTAAGCCTCGCACAAGGGATGGCGATCGAGCTCGACAGCCACGACGTCGTCGTGAAGCGCGCGGCCATCCAGCGCTGGTTGGGCGCGCTGATCACGCTCGGCGCGATCGCGTGCGGTGTGTTCGCGTTGTCGCAGGGCAGCTTGCTAGGCTGGACCGCGGGCCTGTTCGGCCTCGCCATCGGGCCGATGGTCTTCGCGTCGGCGGGGCGCGACCCCAACACGCGCAGCGGGCGTGAGGCGGCGCTGCGCATCGAGGGCGACGCGCTGGTCATCGACGGCGGGCGCCACCGCATCGCGAAGACCGAAGTGGAGGGGGGCTGGATCGAGGAAGACTTCGTGGGCGGCACGCTCGTGATCGAGACCCGAGGTGGCCTCACGGTGGCGGCGCGGTTCCTCGACGAGCACCGTGATCGAGCCGACGCGCTTTTGGAAGCGCTCGGAGTAGACGCGCGGGTGGTGGTCATGCGCATCGCCGCCTCCGAGCGCGCGAGCCGCGGCTGCGCTGGCGGGTGCTTCGCCTTCGCCCTGCTGGTCGGGCTCTTCCCGCTCATGGCGTTCGTGGCCGCGTTGGTCGAGGCCGTCGGCGGGCATGCCAGCGCCTTGGCACTGTTTGCCACCGGAGTACCCACCGTGGTCGCGCTGGTGAGCGCGCTCCTCTCGTACCGCGCGCTCTCCTCCACCACCTTGCACATCGGGGCCGACGGCGTGCGCATCGGTCGGCGCTTCATCCCCTACGCCGAGCTCCGGGAGATGCGCTACGCGACCGGCGGCGTAATCTTCGACACCGCCCGCGGACCGCGCAAGGTGCGCTGCCTCGCGGTGCAGGCCACCGCCATCATCCGCAAGATCGAACGGGCCATGGCGCGCTTTCACCGCGGTGAAGGCGCCGCCGATCTGTCGGTGCTCGATCGCATGGACCGCAGCTTCGATGAGTGGCGCCAAGGCCTCGCCCGCGTCTTCGATCCTACCACCTATCGGCGGCGCACCCTCGAGCGCAGCGAGCTGGTGACCGTGGTCGAGGATCCGCAGGCTCCGCCGGAGCGACGCGTCGCCGCCATCTTCGCCCTCCACGAGGGCGCCTCCGACGACGAGCGCCGTCGCTGCCGGATCGCCACCGAGAGCTGCGCCGAGCCCAACACCCGTGCCGCCCTCGAAGCGGCCCTCGAGGAAGAGCTCGCCGAGGTCGAGCGGGCCCTCGCCCGAGCCCCGTCACGCCGCCGCTCTCACTCCTAACGGCTACTTCGTCCAGCGCTCGGGGCGCGTGCCGAGCACGAACCGCGCGACGAGGGCCACCACGAGCATCGGCCCGAGCAGCACGAGCAAGAACTGCGGAACGCCCGTGATCGCGAATCGCAAGAGCTTCTGCCAGAGAAAGAGCACCGGCAGCGGCGCCGCGACTCCCATCGCCCACACCCGCCAGCCGGTCGGCGGCTCGCGCAGCTTCAGCTTGAGCAGCGCAAAGTCGGTGACGGCCATCGTCGTGCCCACGAGCAGCGACAATCCACACGCCACCGCCGCCGCGATGAACCAAACGAAACGAGGCACCGGAAACGGCAGCTCCACGCTGTTGGCGATCAACAACACGTAGAGGCACGCCCCCACCATGGGGGCGACCAACGTGGGCAGCAGCCAAGGCGCGACACGCTTCATCCGCATCACCAACAGGTAGC
This sequence comes from uncultured Polyangiaceae bacterium, assembly GCA_964401935.1. Taxonomy (GTDB): domain Bacteria; phylum Myxococcota_A; class Polyangia; order Polyangiales; family Polyangiaceae; genus JAPYTK01. Next base: position 4,170 of record CAYOAL010000061.1, on the reverse strand, counting down.
ACGCACCGCGACCCCGAGCACGCCACACCAAGTCCGCCTCTCCGGCAGCGCGGCAACCATCGACCGCACCATCGACGCCACCAGCCCACGCGAACAGCCCACGCGACCAGCCCACGCGACGAGCCCACGGGAAACAGCCCACGCGACCAGCCCACGCGACGAGCCCACGGGAAACAGCCCACGCGAACAGCCCACGCGAACAGCCCACGCGAACAGCCCACGCGATCGCCAAGGAGGCGTCCTCCTCGTCGAAGATTCCGCCGGGTGTGGGGCAGCTCACTCGCGAGGGCGGGACGAGTGACCAAGATGTGCGCCATGAACGCCATGAACAAGCTGCGTCGTTGGATGCTCGCGGGTGTGCTCTTGACGTCGATCGTCGGGTGCGGGGAAAACGGGAGTGGCGCGATCACGACCGAGAGTCGTTCCGTGTCGGGCTTCAGCGAGGTGGAGGTCCGAGGGGTCATCCACCTCGAGCTCACGCTCGGCGGGGCCCAAACCCTCTCGCTCACCGGTGACGACAACCTCTTGCCGCTCATCGAGACCGAGGTCGTGGGCGACAAGCTCATCATCAAGAGCACCCGCAACATCAGCCCCAGCGCACCCCTCGTCGCCAAGGTCGAGGCGCCCGACGTCACCCTCGTCGAAGGAAGCGGAGCCGCAGACCTCCGCATCTCCCACGTCGACAACCGCGAGCTCGCGGTCGAGCTGAGCGGCGTCGGCAAGCTCCACGTAGAAGGAAAAACCGAAAAACTCCGCCTCCGCGTATCGGGCGCGGGGAGCGCGAACGCCCAGCAGCTCGCCGCCGCCGACATCGTCGTCGACGTGAGCGGCGCGGGAACCGTCGACGTCGGCGCACCCAAGAAGCTCGCCGTCGAAATCTCGGGCGCCGGCACCGTTCGCTACGAAGGCGACCCAACCATCGAAAAAAACCTCTCCGGCGCCGCCACCGTCATGAAACGCTAACCACCAGATAACCTCACGAATAGGAGCGGAACGCATCGGTCCCGCTTCTCGGCTCCGTGCGGCACAGCTCAAGGTGAGGCTCAACCAGACGGGACTCGGCGTGTTGGGAGACGTCGCGGAATCGTCGGACCCCTCACCCAGACGTCCAGATCCTTCGTCGCGCGGATCCGTCCGTGCGCCGCACGTGCGTAAGCGCCGACGACGACACACTCAACGCGATGGGCGTTGAACTCGGCCAACAGTTCTCTGTAGTCGGAGCTCATCGTCGGTGTAGCGCCGGTGGGCCGACGGTCGCGTCAAGTCCGCCGAGCGCCTGTACCTCCGGCTCCGTGCTCCCCCGTGTCGGCATCGTCACCTCGCCGGCCGCTCGGCAAGCAAGCGTGCACTGCGCTCGGTCACGCGCGCGACCAGGTCCGAGGTGACGGTCGCGGGCCATGGCGCCGGTTGCTCCTCGAAGTACCAGGCCGCCTCTCCCGGCGAAGACCATCGCGGCTGACCCAACAGCCGGGCGAGTCGGGCGCCGCATTTCTCCGGCGCCTCCCAGCGACGTTTGACCAGCGACAACAACCAGCCGAGCGGCCCGCCGCGAGCCCCCAAATCCGTACGGACTACGCCCGGGTGCAACACCAACACGTCGAGCTCGGGGTGCTCGGCCGCCACCCCGCGCATGGCGGCAGCGAAGCACAACTTGGTGGTGCAGTAGGTGCGAAAGGAGGAAAAGTCCTCACCTTGGGGTGTGCGGGTCGCATCGAACCGCCCCTTTACGATGAGACCCGCGCTCACGACCATGATGCGTGACACGCACCCCCGAGCAAGCAACTCGCGCTGAAGCGCAAGCGGCGCCAGATGATTGACCACAAAGGCGTGTTCGAACCCGTCTTCGTCGAGTACGCGTTTGCTCGGCCACAAGCCCGCGTTGTGCACCAAAGTCGCGTTCACGGTACCGATCTCCGAGATGCGCTCCGCCAGGCCCGACGCGCCAGCCAGACTCCCGAGGTCGCCGGCCACCGCGATGGCCTCTCCTCCAGCCGTACGCACCTCGGTCACCAGTGTGTCGAGGCGAGCTTCGTCGCGCGCGCTCACCACCAGGCGCTGCCCCCCCGGGGCGAGCGCCAAGGCCAACGCTCGTCCGATTCCGCGAGATGCGCCGGTAATGATCACGTCGCCCATGACCACAGCATCGCTCCATCTGGACCGAATTGGAATATTCTTACAAGTTGGTGCAGCGTCTGCATCCTGACGTAGACTGCTGACGTGCGACGAGACGGCCGTGCGCGGCGCGATGCCCTGCTGGACGCAGCGCTGACGTGCTTCAGCGAACGTGGTGTGACGGGTACCGGTATCGAGCACATCCGTCGCGAAGCCGGTGCCAGCCCGTCCAGCGTCTACCACCAGTTCCGCGGCATCGACGAGGTGACGCTCGCGCTACTGATTCGCACGTTCGAGCGGCTGTTCGCGCATCTGACTGCTCGAGTCACACGCACGCGCACTGCCAAGGGGTTCGTCCACGCCCTGGTAGACGGACACATTGACTGGGTCTTGGCACACCAGGACGAAGCCCGCTTCATGTACCAAGCGATGTCGCTCGAGCTGGGCTCCAACGTGACCTCCACGCTGCAGGCCGCCAAGGCCGAACAGCTCACGCCCATTGCCGATCACGCGGCCACCTTTGTCGCTAACGGAAGCCTTCCCGCGTGGCCGCCAATACTTCTCGACGTGGTGCTGTTGGGCCCCACACACGAGGCGTGTCGCCGCATGCTGGGTGGCGCCCCCATCTCTCCCGACTGGATGAAGAAGACGTTGCCCCGTCTAGCGTGGAAGAGCGTCGTCAACGCTTGAGCTTCAGCGCCCCCCCACGGCAGAACGCAGCTGCTTGGCAGCGAGCGACCCGTGTGGCCCGTGCTCGAGATGCCTTGCCGACTCGATGAAGCTGCGACTTTGGGCATGACGGGCCCCTTCTGGGCGCTGGGGATTGACCACAGAGCGCACCGAACGAGCCTATTCACATCACGCACAGCGACACACATCCGCCCAACGGGTCTGCGCTTCAGCCGCGTGGCCCGACCGACGAGGGATGGAGGCCACGTCGGCCTGCAAGCGCGAGTTGGGCGGCTTCAATCCGCTTCAGATCATCTTGAGTCGTCGTCTCGTCGTTGGGAGCGGACTGTTCCATGGCTCCTCTATGATCTCGAATCGGCCAAAGTCGAAGGGGTCCCCTTTGGCCTCCGCTACCTTCTGCAACCGCTCGCGGAGGCCCTCCTCACGGAGCTTGGAAACTCGATGATAGCAATAGGGGTTATTGCCACGGCGTCCGAGGAGGGTCGTGGTCATCCAGCTGCAGCCTGCTCGACATACCTCCGCGTAGTAGCAAGCTCGACACCGTCCCCAGAGTTCGTCCGCGCTCCGATCGCGAGCAAAGCGCATGGGCTCTCCGGTGGCCCAGATCTCCGAAAGCGCAGCGTCTCGCACGTTCCCGCCGGCGTAGACGCTTGTGGGAAGTGACGGGCACCCCTTGACCGTGCCGTCGGCTTCGATGGCAATAGTGAGGACGCCTGCGGAACAGCCTTCCCAGAGGGTTTCGTATCCGTACGGGCGCGACCGTAGCGCTGCCTCGTGCGGCCCGTAGTATCCGAGGTTGTTTGAGGCGGCGACGTCCAACAGCGGACGACCGTCCGAACCAAGACCCGAGTAGCGGTACTGCAAACGCGCGAGCTCGTCGACTACTTCCACGACTCTCCATGGCTCGAGCAACCACTCGGGATGGTCAACTGTTCGACCCATGGGGACGAGTAGTGCCAAATTCCAAGCACGTACTCCCTTCGCCACGAGATCTTCGCAAATGTCTGCGAGCTCGTACGAGGACGGGCGACTGATCGCGGTGTTCACCGTGAGCAGCAGCCCTGCATCACCACCCGCATCAAGTGCCTTCATAGCCGCGGCGTGACTCCCGCGGTTGTTTCGAATCATGTCGTGGGTAGCTTGCTTACCATCAACAGATACACCCAGGCTGCGAAGGCCCGCCCTAGCGTAGCGGTGTGCCTTGACTTCGTCGAAGGCACGACCACCGGTCTGCATGATGACGCGGACGTCATGCCTGGCGAGGTACTCGATCACGACCTCAATTCCGCTAAAGAGATACGCTTCGCCGCCGATTGTTGATTCTCACGAGCTAGGGACCCCTCGCGGCTGAGTTTCTCAGCAGCTTTC
>CAYOAL010000060.1:0-56382 GCA_964401935.1 uncultured Polyangiaceae bacterium | reverse complement strand
CACCGTGGGCAGCCTGGGCACCGTGGGCAGCCTGGGCACCGTGGGCAGCCTGGGCGCCGTGGGCAGCCTGGGCACCGTGGGCGCCGTGGGCGCCGTGGGCAGCCTGGGCGCCGAGACCAGGCGGGGTGTGGGTCGGTGGGTCCGCGGGACCGGCCTGGGCGCCATACGCAGGGGGTGTTGGACCGGGCGGGACATAAGCCGGTGGATCCGCGGGACCGGGCTGGGCGCCGTGCGTGGGGGCTCCGTCGGACCCGGGATGCGCCGGGAACGCGGGTGGCGCGGCCGCGTCTCGAGCGAGAAGAAAAGCGACGGCGTTGTGGAAGGCAGCGAGGTGCGGGTGGAGCTGCGGATCGAGGTGCGCCCGCTCGAGGAGCGTCTTCGCGTAGAGCGCGCATCCTCGCCAGGTGGTCAACGGTTCGGGCTCGTGCGCCATGGCGTCACCTTCGCCCACCCACGCCCCATCAGCAAGGAGGGACCAGGTCGACGCCACCGAAGAACTCGTCGACGAGCAGCTTCCAAGCCTCGGCGTTGGGCGCAGGCCCACACTTGAACGCGGGCTGCCCGTGCTTCTTCGCGGCGATCGCCGCGCGATGCTCGCGGTAGTACCGAATCGCGAGCTCGGCCGCATACTCCCACACTCCGTTTCCGGGTTGGAACGCGTAGAAGGTACCCCCGCGCACCATCGTCTCGTTGGGGGCATGCGGTCTCAGGCACGGCGTGCTCAGCCGTCCTCCCTGAGTGCAGCGGTCGAGGATGCTCTCGAAGAGCTTCGTGAGCGCCTTCTGCGACCAGCGCCCGTGCGCCGCGTCGTTGAGGTGAAACGTCTCGTGAAACATCGTCTCGCGCACCGCGTCCGGCGTGGTGTGGAGCGACCCACTCACGTTGTACGCGATGGTCCAGCCGCTCGCGTACGCAGACGGGGTCGTCCGGCCTACCGACCGAAAGAACCGCAGTCGCACTGGGGCGAAGCGAAACTGCACGCGCTTGCCACCTCGCTCCTCGAGCTCACGAAAGAACGCGGCGTAGTCGCGGTAGGCGGGCACCATCCACTCGAGGTGACGGCGATGTCTCCCGACCGGCGGCTCGGGGACGAGCTCGATGTTGCCGCGCCAGCCGCCGTCCATCGTGTGGCGCGCCTCGACGCCGACCACCACCCCCGCCTCGTCGAAGAGCGTCTGCGCCGCCGCGCGCGCGACCTTGTCGGTGTCGTAACGCACGCCGAGGAGACAGCCGATCTGCACGGCGTCGGTCCCCTCGTCGAGACACGCGGTGGCTGCGTCGGGAGGATCCTGGAGAAACAGAACCCGCAGCGCTTCTTCCGCGCTGATGTGCGCCTGATCTCTCGGTTCCGCCGCGGGCGACGCGCTCGACGGGGCCGGCGCGGTCGCCGACGCCACGGGGAGCGCAACACTCGCCGCGCTCGTGACCGGCGACGCGGTCGACGGCTCGGGGGCCGCGGTCTGCGGCGCGGACGGGCATCCCACGGACGCTGCGGCGAGCACCACCACCCATCCGATGGCTGGCCCTCGCGCCGAGCCGTGCCTCCTCCTGGCCATGCGCACAAGATAGGCTACCGTGACTCGAATGGCATCCGAGGCGCGACGATTGCCCAGCAACGTCGAGGGAGACGTGTTCGTCGACGACAGCTGCATCGACTGCGGTGCTTGTCGCTGGATCGCCCCCGACACCTTCGATCGTCTTGGCGACTACGCCCGGGTGTTCCGCCAGCCCACACGAGCACCTGACCTCGAGCAGGCGTTGATGGCGCTCGTGAGCTGTCCCACGGGCTCCATCGGCACCGCTACGCGCCACGCGCTCGGTCCCATCATCAAGTCTTTCCCGCGCCCTCTCCTCCCCGACGTGTTTCACTGCGGTTTCCACAGCGAGCAGAGCTTCGGGGCCGCGAGCTACCTCGTGGTGCGCGACGGTGGCAACGTGTTGGTCGACTGCCCGCGCATGCATCGAGGCCTGCTGCGACGCATCGAGGCCCTCGGCGGCGTGCGGTGGCTGTTCCTCACGCACGCCGACGACGTGGCCGAGCACGAACGCTACGCTGCTCACTTCGGCTGCGAGCGCGTGATGCACCGGCGCGACCTGCGCGCCTCCACCCGCAACGTCGAGCGCGTGCTCGACGGTGACGACGATCACGTGCTGGCCGAGGATCTGAGGGTCATCCCGACCCCCGGACACACCCGCGGGTCGGCCTGCCTCTTGTTTCGCCGCGAAGTACTCTTCTCTGGCGACCACGTCGCCTTCAGCCGGTCGCTCGGGCGCGTGTACGCGTTCTCGGGTGCCTGCTGGTACGACTGGAACACGCAGATCGCGTCGATGGAACGACTCGCCGGTCACCGATTCGAGCACATTCTTCCCGGTCACGGGGCTCCCTGCAGCTTCCCGTTCGCCGAGATGCAGCGACAGATGCAACAATGCGTCGGGTGGATGCGCGCACAGCGTGGATAGGTGCACTCGTGGGCCTCGCGCTCACGAGCGGCGTGTCCGAGGTCGCTGCCGACGAGCCGGTGGCCTTGGACTGGATCGCGCGCGAGCCGGGGATCGAGGTCGCGGTATCGGTCGCGGCGCTCGCCTCGCACACCGTTGGTTTCCTCGACCAGCGCACCTCGGGTTGGGGCCCTTCGTGGCGCCTCGCCCACGATCCGGTCTTCGCCACCGCGAGCGATCTCACCGGGGCCGTGCTCGGGGTCAGCTGGCAGGTCGCGGCCAGCTACGCGCTCGACGTCGAGTACTTCGACCGCCTCGGGGTGGCCGATCCCACCGAGGCGGCGGGGCGCACGACCCTCGTCGATCTCCAAGCGGTGGTGCTCGCCACGGGCATCAGCGTCTCCTTGAAGAAGCTCATCGGGCGCTGCCGCCCGCGCGGCGTTCGGCGGTCCGGTTGTCGCGAGCACGACGGCTTTCCGTCCGGCCACACGGTGATGCCCTCCGCGCTCGCCGGCACACGGCTCGTGCTCGCGCTGAGGAGCGGTGACGCCCCCGAGCGCTATGGTGCCTTCGCCCTCGCGGAGAGCATGTCGCTGCTCACCGCGGCGTTTCGCATGCTCGCCGGCGCTCACTCCTGGGAGGACGTGCTGGGGGGCTGGGCGATCGGACACGCCACCGGGTCGTTGCTGTCGCTCGCCCATCCCACGATGACACCGCCGCTGGAGGCGCCTCCAGAGGGTGCGGCGGGCGCCGCGCCGGCGCCGCTCGCGCGCCCTTGGTCGTCCGCCAGCTTCGTTTGGTCTAGCCGCTTTTGACGACGCCGCGTTAGACTCGACCATCATGCTGAACAAGCTCAGCAAGCAAGAGCGCCTGCGGCTCATGAAGTTCGTCTGCTCGTTCGCTTGGGCCGACCTCGAGGTGCAAGACGAAGAGCGCTCCTTCGTGCACAAGATGGTGCGTCGCCTCGAGCTCGACGAAGAAGACATGAAACAGGTCGATTCTTGGCTCGAGGTGCCGCCGCCGCCCGAAGAGGTCGACCCTGCGCAGGTGCCGCCGGCTCATCGAGAGCTGTTTCTAGAGACGATCCGCGGCCTCATCGCCGCCGACAAGCGCGTGGATCCCGAGGAGCGCGAGAACCTCCAGCTCTTCGAACAGCTGCTCCGCTGACCGAAGGTTGACGCGCGGCGCTGGCCTCGGCGGCCACGACGCCGCGCGGCCGCTCTCGCCGTCGGTGGCACGAGCGGGACGCCGTGTGGTCGCGCCGAGCGGCGGCGTGCGCAGCGCGCACACCTGGCGGCCGCCCCACGGCCACGCCGGTGGGTTGCTCAGGTGGCGGCGTTGGCCCAGACTCTGCGGATGCGCCGTGTCGATCGCGCAGTGCTCGGTACGGCGCTGCTCGTGGTGGTGGGGACTCCAACCTTCGTCTTCGGCGTGCACATGCCGCGATTCGTCACGCTCGAAGGCGGCATCGAGCGCGCGCACTGCGCTCGATCGGCGCTCCCGGCACCACCGCCCCCCGGCCACCTCACGGTGGTGATGGTGGACGGCCTCGGACACGACCACGCCCGCACCAGTGTCGACCTCGAGTGGCTGCGCCACGTCGGCGCGATCCGCGCGCTGGAGGTATCGTTTCCGAGCTACACGACGCCCGCCGTGTTGTCGTTCGTAACCGGGCTCGATCCACGCGCGAGCGGTGTGCGCCTCAACGCGTCCACCCACGACGCCACCGTCGGCCTCGACCACCTCGGCAGAGCGGCCGAAGACGTCGGGCGCCCCATCGAGTTCTTCGACGGCGGCTGGCAACCCTTCGGAGAGATCGTCTTCGCCGACGACTCGCAGCTCCGCTCGGGTCGTCGCACGATGGAGACCGCGCCGTTCTTGCCGCGGAGCGAGCGATCCATCCGCTTTGTCTACTTCGGCGACGTCGACGAAGCCGGGCACGAGCACGGTGAGGCGAGCGACGCCTACCGCGCGGGGGTGGCGCGCGCCGCAACGCTCCTCCGGCGCTTCCACGCGACGCTCGGGCCAGACGACCGCCTCCTCATGGTGTCCGACCACGGCCACCTCGCGAGCGGCGGCCACGGCGGCGTCGAGGCGGAGGTACTTCGGGCCACGGCCGCTCTGGTCGGACGCGACGCTAAGAGCGGCGAGGAGCTCGCGGCGCGCCCCATCGTAGACGTCGCGTCCACCATCGCAGTGCTCGGCGGGCTCCCGGTGCCCGGCTGCAACCTCGGGCGCCCGATGCTCGACATGCTCGCCCTCGACGAGGCCACGGCAGCCTCCATGTTGGCTCCTGCACACGAGCAACGCGCGCTGCTCGCCGCGATCGCGCCGGGGCTCGCGCAAGCGCAGCCTTCCCCCGAACCGTCCCGGTCGTGGCGTCTCTCGGCCTTGGGCCTCTCGGTGCTCGGAGCGGCCCTCGGCGTCGGGCGACGACCGCGGCGCCCGCGCTCGTGGCTCGCGCTAGCGCTGCTCGCGCTCGGGTACGTGAGCGTCCTCGCCTCGAGAGGCTATCGACTCACCTTCAGCAAGATGCCGCCGCAAGACGACTTCATCCGCGATGCCACCTTGGCCGCCCTCGTCGGCCTGATGATCGCCCTCGGCTACGCCTGGCGTCGACCGACCGAGCATCAGGCCGCGGTGCTCCTCGCGGGCGTGCTCACGCCCTGGCTCGCGATGGTGGCTTGGGAGGGCATCGACCCACGCGTCGTCCCCACCCCCTACGTCAGCCTCGCCATCATCCTCTGGGCGCCTCTGCTCCTCGCCGCGGCGCTCGGGGCCGTCGTGTTGACGCTGCGGGGCCGCTCTGCGCCCACCGCAGCGCGCCCCGAGCCGCCACGCCGGTGAGCAGCGACGCCGGGCGCACCCCACCCGGGCGAAAGCGAGCTCGCCGGGAGCGGTCAGTGCCGCACGCCGACGATGTCGAACAGCTTCTCGCGAGGGCGGAAGTGGATCTCGAGCGGCCGCGGCGCGGTGACCTTCCCGAGTCGGGCGTGGATCTGCACCACGAAGTAGTCGTGTTCGAGGAGCGAGGCGGGGAGCACCACATCGAAGAGGGCGCCGGAGGAGGCCTTCCCCTGATCGGGCCGGAGCGGCTCCCCCTGATCGTCGAGGAACCGCACCCGATACGAGCGCTGGGACGTGGGGGCGAAGCCTTGAAACACCGCGCGATCGACGAGCTTCAGGTGTGCCGGCGTCTTGTCGGTCTCCTCGGCGACGCTGGTCACTTCGCAGGGCGTGGTCGCCGCGTAGCCGTGGGCGATGAGCGCGGTGCGCCGCTCGTTGACGCGCTCGAGAAGCCACCGGCTTGGAGCCTTGTCGAGCTTGGCAGCGTCGACCGCGAGCTTGAGCGTGCGCGCGTCGACGGCGGCGATGCGCTTGGCGATCCAGTAGGCGTCGCCGGGGAGCACACGATCGCTGGGCTCGAACGGGGGGGACAGCCCCCACTCGTCGACGAGCAACACCTCGCCGATCAGGCCCACGCTGTCGAACTCGGTCTTCGGGGGAAGCCCAGGGGGCTTGGGCGACAGTCCCAGGCTGAACATCCGCAGGAAGAAGTTCGAGTCCTGTCGGTCTGGGTTGTTCGCCCACGCCACCGCCTCGTCGAAGTTGTCGGCGCCGAGCGCTCCATCGAGCCCCACGAGCATGTGTTGCACATGGCCCTTCCCAGGCTCTCCAATGTAGACGTCGCGCAGATTGCGTGAGCGGAGCCGGCGCAGATCGAGCCACGCGGTGACGAAGAACAGCACGCGGAGGGTCCGGCGGTCTAGGTGCGGGAGGAAGTCGTTGGGGTCGTCCGGGCGGGTGGTGGCGATCGGCGTCGGACCGAGATCGATCCCACCCGGCCAGCGGGTCGCTGCCGCGCGTCGTCCCTCGTGTGAGGTGATGATGTGCACCTCTGGTGTCCGGTAGCCGAGAGCGTACACGAGACGTGACGCGATGGCGGCGGCGCCGGTGCGCGTGCCCTCCCTCCCGTCGGGATCGTGGAGCAACTCGTAACGCAGCCCGCGCGCGTCGGTGATCACCGTGGCGTGCGGGGTCTCCGACTCCGGAGCGTCGTTCGAGAGAGTGAACGGCGCTTGGGGGGGACCGTCACGTTCGTAGCCCTCGAGCAAGAGGCCCGCCTCGGGGTGTCCGCGGTACCAGCTCGAGCGCGGCACCTCGTCGATGGAGCTCACGTCGAGCGCTTGGGGAGTGCGTCGCGGGTCGAGACCGCTGGTGAGCTCGCGCCGAACGTACATGTCGGCCTGGTGCAGGTCGTCGAGGAGCGCGCGCTTCTGAGGCACATCGATCGGGCGGTCGTCGTGCACCTCGGTGACCGGCGGGCGCCGTGAGAAGCGCGCCGGGCGGTAGGCACAGGCCGAGATCGCGGCAAGGAGGAACGCGAGCAGGTAGCGATGGCGGCGCGTCATTCGCGGTGCTGCCTATCTCCGAAGCCGGTGGAGGCGCCCACCGAGAAGTGCAGGCGCACACCTTCGGGGCTGGTGGCCACCTCGAAGCGCGCGATCTGCGCCGTGTCGGTGTAGAGATCGATCCCGAGCCCGCCGGCGTACCGCAGGTTCTTCAGCTGTTCGAGCGAGAACTCGGCGAACGAGGGCGCCACGGTGGCGCCGTCCAGAAACAGGCGCATGCCCATGAACGGCACGAGCTGCCAGGTGTAGTCGAGCGACGCGACGATAGAGATGTTGTCGCGGCGCGTGTCGAAGCCGCGGAAGTCGGGCTGGCGCTCGAGCTCGTAGAAGGGCAGCGGGAGGCCGTTCAACGCCGCGACGCGGTCGAGGATGATGCGAGGGGAGAGGATGTTGCTGCGACGGTAGATCGGGAAGAAGCCGGCCACGCGCCCGCCCCAGCGCAAGAACTGAACGTCGACGTCGTCGGCGAATCCGAGGTCGTGGCCGGTGCCGAGGTACGCCTCGATGAGCGTCCCTTCCGTGGGTCGCGCGCGCGAAGCGCGACTGTCGAAGCGCATCGCCGCCTCCACGTAGGTCAGCCACACGTCTTTGCGGACGCCCTCGATCGAGCCGGGCTCGAAGACCTCGTCGAGGCGCTCGGGCCCGGCGTCTTCGGTGGGCTCGATCTGGCGCCGGCTGACGCTGGCCGACATGAAGTGCTCGAGATCGGGTCCGAGGCGCACGCCCAGGCTGCTGATCCCGCGAATGATGCGCTCGGTGTAGAGGCCCTCCTCGGCGGTGGTGAACAGCTGGAAGCGGTTGCGCTCGTCGCGCCGTGGCACGATACCGACGCCGGCGTACTCGATGTCGTCCTCGAGCTTGTAGAAGAGCTCGAGGCTGAGGGCGGCGGGGAACGCTGCGCCCCCCTTGAACACCACCCGTGACTCCCCCGCCACGTCGCTCAGCCCGCCGAGCCCGATGCGTTGCGTGGTGGTGATGTGCTCCGTGTCGACGATCATCCGTGCGCCAACGCTGAAAGCGCCGCCCGTCTCGGCGAACAGCGTGGGGAAGATCAAGACGTCTCCGCCCGGCGGCGCGCCCAGGAGCTCGCGGTAGCGCGGGACCAGCTGCTGATCGGCGATGAGGTTGGCGGCCGCGGTGGTGCCACGAAACAGGAGATCGATCACGTTGCGGGGCAGCCACAAGAGCGCGTTGCCCACGTCGCGGCCGGTGTCGCCCGACTCTCGCTCCACCTCTTCCTTCCCAGTGATGCTCTGCTCGGCCTCGAGCTCCGGGGGCCGCGTGGGATCGGCGAGGCCGAGTCGCGGGAAGCAGACGGCGAGCGCTGCGGCCCACCCCGAGGCTACCCAATGATGGCGGCGACGGCCCATGTACATGCGAAGGTCGCGCGGTCGGTCGCCCACGAACGCTCCCGCCGACGGAGCCGCGAGAACACCGTGGGCTCTGCGCACCCGCCATGGTTACCGCGGGATGGGCGGGATGACGACCTCGTTGATGGGCTGCACGTTCATACCACCGGGGTACCCGTAGGACACGTTCTGGGTGGAGGGGCTGGTGCCTGGATGCCCCCAGCCCCAAACCCACAAACCGAACCGGCCGTTGCTCGACATCTCGTGGCGGCCCGTGTCGCAACCCCCCACGGGTTGGAAGTTGCCAGTGTTGAGGTCGACGCGCGTCCACTCGTAGTCGCCCACCGGTTGCCAGCCGCCGAGGGTCCCCGCGCAGCTGAGATTCACGTCGTGGAAGTTGCCCATGGGGTCTCTCGCCCGCACCACGACGAGGTTGGTCACGGGATACGTGGGGTCGGCGAAGAATACGTAGCGCGACATGTACTGTTGGGGCGGGACGCTGATGACGAAGTCGACGTCGCCGGTGTCGGTCGCTCCGGTCAGTTGATTCCACGTCGAGCCGGACATGTAGCTGAAGAGGAGAAACGGGTGGTCCTCATCCTGGCTCTTCACCACGAAGGGGGTGCCGGTGTGAAACTCCACGATCTGACCTTGCTGCAGGGTCGTCGGTCCTCCCACCGGCGGATCCCACTCGAGCTGCGTTCCGTCTACCGCGCCGATGATGCGCCAGATCGCAGGCTCGCCTCCGCGTGGCCGGTACATGACCCCGACGTACTCGCTGCCGAGGGCCCGGATGGGGGGCACCATCTGCTCGCCGTGATCGCAATAGGCCACCTGGAAGGGAGTGCGCATGCAGGGCTGTCCGGCCATGAGCCCGATCGGCTTGGACGACTGGATCACGCTCCCCGTGAGCTCCGCGTTCTGGCTGAATTGGGCCTGCTGGCCCGCGTTGAGCGTAAACGTGAGCGGAGCGTTGGCCGCGCCCGCGGGTAGTCCGCCGCCCCCCGTCACGGCCGCCACCGGCACCATCGTCACCTCGGTGTTGTTCTCGGCAGCGACGATATTCATCGACGGCGGCTGGAGGTCGTACTGATACGCGTTGACCGCGATGTAGTTCGTGTCCCACGCGCTGGTGGGGAGGAGGAGCGACGCGCCGGTGACGGCGACGCTGCCGCCTCCGTAGGGGTTGATCTGATAGGCGACGACCGGAACCTCGGTCGTGATCTTGAAGGACTGCCCGATCCCGGTGGACGCGACGCTCGCGTCGGCGCCCGCGGCCGACGTGACCGGGCAGTTCGGGGCGCCGCCCGAGCTGCCCGAGAGGAACAGGATGGCCACTTCACCCGGGGGGAGCCCCGCCGCGGCGTCGTAAGGGGCGTACGTGAGGGTGGGGCCAGAGCCGCTGGGGATGCGCGCGAAGTTCGCCACTGGCAGCGTCACTCCGCCCCGCTCCACTTGGATGTGCACCGCCGTGTTCCACGTGTTGGCGACGAACGCGGCGAAGCAGTACGTGGGCTGCTGCGAGTGCATGTCGGTGGCGTAATACTCGCAGCCCACCGACTGCTTGTTGTCGTTGGCGGCTTCGCAGGCGTTCTTGCAGGTGCCCGTGACAAGATCGCAGCCGTCGGTGCCGGTGCACTGTTCGATGAGGTTGCCGTTGCAGTCGACCACCGCGTGAAAATCGCTCGAGCACGTGACCTCGCAGCCCGGCGGTAGGTTCCCGCCGCTGCCCTGGAGCACCACGCCGCCGGCCCCGCCCTGCGCGGTTCCGCTGGCTCCTGCGCTCGCGCTGGTGCCGTCGTCGTCCCCCTCCGTGAAGAACGACCCACCCCCTGGCTCACAACCAGGGCCCACCGCCGCGATGAGTGCCGCCGCGCCCAACAAGATCCAAAGCCAAACCGTGCGCATCCCAGTCTCCAACTGCGACCGACGTGCGTCGCTGCCGCGTCCCCGAATGTGTCACAAACCCCAGCCTCGCGCACCTGTGCTCCTTCTGTGGGCGAGTGTCCATGGTAGGGGCGAGCGGCGCGAGAGCGACGACGCCCACGACGAGCGATCGCGGCGCCTCCCGCGCCCGCGCAGCGCCAGAGCGGCGATCGCGCCGGCTCCCGTGCTCGAGCGGGCCTCTAGAGCAGTGTCTCGACGCCGGCGAGCGCGAGCTTGTAGAGCTGCTCGTGGGTGAACACGGGCACCGCGCCGATGAGCAGGATGCGGTCTCCGGCCTCGTCGATCTGCATGAGGCCTCGATTCTTGCCGAAATTGGGTCCCATGGGGTCGCCCACGAAGCGCTGGTCGCCATAGGTGTCTGGATCGGAGAGCGTGCCTCCCACGCTGTCGGCGATCACCTCGGTCCAGGTGTCCGTCTCCGGCGCGTACACCCACAGATCGTTATGGAAGGTGTTGAGCGCGTCGTTGTACCGGTCGACCACCACCGCTCCGCCGAAGGCGTAGAGCAGCCCGCGTTGCGCGTCGAACGCGCAGCTCATACTCTGACGCGGTCCGATGCCGCTCGGGAGGTCGGCGCTCGTGAACGTGCCGGCGCCCACGTCGATGCGGAGCAGCTGCCCGACCGTCTCGGTGGTGTCGCCACCATCGGTGGTCGTGCGCCCCCCCACGCTGTAGAGCACGCCCGCGCTCTCGTCGTAGGCCAGGCAGTTCTCGTCGATCTGGGGCAAGCCCGCCACCGCAGCGCGCCAGGTGGCCGTCGCCAGGGTGAGCGCGTGCACGGTGCTCGAGAAGCCGCTCGGCCCGGTGGCGCCGTAGAGGAACAGCTCGGTGGCGGTGAACCGGTGGCTGTGATTGATGTAGCTCGACGAGGGCTGCGGGCCGCTCACCGCGCTCAAGCTGCCCGCGAAGCCGGCGCTCACCCGCATCAACTGCGGGGCCGCCGGTCCTACGATCACCCAGCCGCCGCTGGGGTCGAGCCCGATGAGCTGACACCACTCCTCACCGGCGCAGAGCGAGGTGCCGTCGGCGAAGACCTGCCCGGTCAACAGACGCTTCTGGTGACTGCCGCTCGCCTCGTCGAGGTGCCACAAGAAGGTCTCGCTCGGGTCATCGAAGTCGCGACCGAAGGCGGTGATGAACACTCCCCCCGCGTGAGCGTAGGAGATTCCATCGATCGGGACCATGAGGCTCGTTCCATTGACGATGGGATCGTCGATGGTGATGGCCACATGCTCGAAGGTGAGCGTCACCGGCTCGTCGCACGGCGGGTTGGGACAGGGGTCGTCGCACGGCGGGTCGGGACAAGGGTCGTCGCACGGTGGGTCGGCGCAGGGGTCGTCGCACGGCGGGTTGGGACAGGGGTCGTCACAGGGAGGCTCGGCACAGGTCGGATCGGGATCGGTCGTCTCGGACACGTCGTCCGAGCAGCTGGCGGCGGCGAGCCCCAGCACGAGGCCCGTCGCAGCGGCCCAACCCAGCGCGCCCCAACCCAAACCCAACCTCTGCAGACGACGCATCTCGGTTCTCCTTCTCCCCATCGCGCCTCCGCTCGGCGCGCCCCCGACGCTCAGGTCATCGTCTCGCGGGTGACGAGCTGAACGGGGAGCTTGAGCGAGAGCTGGATCGGGAAGTACACGGCGAGCGTGAGCTTGTCGGGACGACCCGTCTCGAGACCGCTGAGGACGCGGTGGTAGATGAGCGGCCGCGTCAGCTGTTGTTTGCGACCGGGGAGGAATCGCCCCAGACAAAACATGTAGACGCTCCGCAGATCGTTGAAGCCCTTGGCGGTCACCGTCTCGACGTACATGCCGCCATGGATGCGTCCGATGGAGACCGCCGCGCCCTCGTCGGCGAGCGCGCGTCCGCGCACGGGGAGCATCAGATCCCACTCCCAGTCGCCCGGGGGAGCCTCCATGGGGTCGGCCTTGAGCGCGACCAGGGGCGGCTCGAGCACGCTCAGCTTCTGCTGCGCCGCGAGCTGCGAGAGCTTCTCTTGCCCCTCGCGCAGCTGGTCGACCGTGAAATTGCGATCGAGGGGCAACACGAGGGCGCGCACCGTGTGGCGCGTGATCTCCTCGATGTCGTAGGTGCCCACGAGCCCCGTCGAGCCGGGGATGGTGGACGGTGCCCCGCGAACGCGGGCCTTGTCGAGGTGCTTCTGGGTGATCTCGTCCGTCATCGAAATGCGGTGGGGGCGGCTCCCATGCCGTCCGCGAGAAGAATCCGCACGATCTAGCAGAAAGCCCGCCGGGGGCGTTAGCCCTTATCCTACCCATCCTGGGTATTGCGTGCCCGACCGGAGCGCCATAGGTTACGCCCCGTAACGTCGGGGGACGGATCACGCGCACGACCACGAGCCGACACGGAGACTGAGATGGCTGGACAGAACATTCACAACTTTGACGACGCGAACTTCGAGTCCGAGGTGCTGGGCCACAGCGGAACCCCGGTCCTCGTCGACTTCCACGCTACGTGGTGTGGCCCGTGCAAGCTCCTCGCCCCCATCGTCGAGCAGCTCGCCAACGAGTTCGAAGGCAAGCTCAAGGTTGGCAAGGTCGACATCGATCAGGCCCCGAAGGTCGCTGCCAAGTACGGGATCACCAGCGTCCCCACGGTGATGGTGTTCGAAGGCGGCCAAAAGAAGGCCGCCATGGTGGGCGTCGCCAAGCGCGACAAGCTCGTCGCTCTCGCCGGCCTCTGAGTCTGTGTTCCCGAGGGTGCTGCCGCACCTCCGCCTGCGCTTCGCACGCTTCGCGTGGCCCCCTCTCACCGCGTTGCGCTTGGGGCCCCAACGTACGGACGGTGCTTCACGCGGGTCGAATCACGCGAGGGCGTGGCGGATGCGCGGGGCGAGCTGTGTCAGGCGGCTCTCCCTGCGCGTCTCGCCGAGCGCGATGGAGATGGCGCGCGGATCGGCCACGAGGATGACGAGCCGTTTGCCACGCGTGACGGCGGTGTAGATCAGGTTGCGCGACAGCATCACGAAGTGCTGGGTGAGCACGGGGATCACCACGCACGGATATTCGCTCCCCTGGCTCTTGTGGATCGAGGTGGCGTAGGCCAACGTCAGCTCGTCGAGCTCGTTCTCGGTGTAGGTCGCCACGCGCCCCTCGAACGAGACGACGACCTTGCGCTCGGCGGTGAGCACCTCGACGATCTTGCCGATGTCCCCGTTGAACACCTCCTTGTCGTAGTTGTTGCGAAGCTGCATCACTTTGTCGCCCAAGCGCAGGACGCGGCTGCCTTTGCGCACCTCCGGCCCGCTGGGGTTCAGCTTCTGTTGCAGCAGCTGGTTGAGCGCGATGGCGCCCACCGGCCCCTTCTGCATGGGCGTCAGCACCTGAATGTCGGCGACCGGATGAAGACCGAAGCCTTGGGGAATGCGTTCGGTGACGAGGTGCTCGACGAGAGACACCGCCTCCTCGGCCGAGCTGCGCGGGATGACGTAGAACTGCTCGCCCTTGCCGCTGCCTCCAGTGGGCGGGTGCCCCTGATGGATGCGGTGAGCGTTCTCGACGATGGAGCTGCCCGCGGCCTGCCGGAAGATCTCGGTGAGGCGCACCGTGGGCACGCACTCGGAGTTGATCACATCGCGGAGCACCGCCCCTGGACCCACCGACGGCAGCTGATCCACGTCGCCGACCAACACGAGCCGCGCACCGTCGGGGATGGCGTCGAGCAGCGCGTCGGCGAGCTCGAGGGGCACCATCGACGTCTCGTCGACGATCACCGCATCCACCTCGAGCGGCTCGTCCCGATTGCGCAGGAACGTGCTCGTGCGCGGATCGAACTCCAACATGCGATGGATGGTGACGGCGTCACGCCCGGTGGTCTCGGTGAGGCGCTTGGCCGCACGTCCGGTGGGCGCCCCGAGCACCACCTTCATCCTCGCCGCGTCGAACAGCGCGAGGATCGCCCGCACGATGGTCGTCTTGCCCACGCCGGGGCCCCCGGTCACCACCACCACGTTGTGGCGCGCCGCGATCTCCACCGCTCGGTGCTGCGTCTCGGCCAGGGTGAGGTTCGAGTGTCGCTCGAAGGCAGCCACCGCGTGCTCGACACAGTCGAGGGGCCGGCTCGAGCCGAGCAGCGCCGCGAGCCGCGTCGCCACCCGAACCTCCGCGTCTCGCAGCTCCGGCGTATAGATTGCGATGGCGCCGCCGTCGAGGCGCTCGATGACCACGCGGTGCGCGATCGAGAGCGCCTCGAGCGCCTGATCGAGGCGGTCGCGGCCACAGTCGAGCAACAGCCCCGCCTCTTCGAGCAACACCTCGCGGTCGAGGTACACGTGGCCTTGCCCGGCGGCGTCGTGCAGCACCTGCAGCACACCGGCCTGGGCCCGCTCGGGGGAGTCGGCGCCCACGCCGATCGAGCGCGCGATGAGGTCGGCGGTCTTGAAGCCCACGCCCCACACCTCGAGCGCGAGCCGGTACGGTGAGCGCGACACGATGCTGATCGCCTTGGCGCCGAACTTCTTGTAGATGCGCGTGGCGAGCGCAGGCGACGCGCCGTGGGCCTGGAGGAAGACCATGATGGCGCCGATGCCGCGCTGCTCGGTCCACGCCTTGGAGATCGACGCGATGCGGCCCTTGCCCAACCCCGGCACGTCGTGGAGCCGCGTGGGATCGCGATCGAGGACGTCGAGCGTGTCCTCGCCGAAGTGATCGACGATGCGCTTGGCGTAGGCCTTTCCGATCCCGGGCACGAGACCCGAGGAGAGATACTTCCGGATCCCGTCGAGCGTGGACGGTGCCACCGGGATGAGCGTCTCGGCCTTGAACTGTGTGCCGTGCTTCGGGTCCGTCACGCGCTTGCCGGTTGCACGGATGCGCGTGCCGGGCGGCGCGGAGGGCACCGTGCCCACCACCGTCTGCAGCTCTGCCTCACCCTCCACCTTCACCCGCAGCACGCGAAAGCCGGTCGTGTCGCTCTCGAAGGTGACGCGCACCACCTCGCCCTCGAGCACGCCCTCGGGCGCCGGCGGTCGCGGCAGGGGGAGGGTTGTTTGGTCGACGGGCACCCGATCTTGTTACCACTTCTTACCGCGGCGGTGTCGCGTCGGCTGCCTGGCTGGTGCCCGCTGTGGGCGTCAGCCGGGCGTCGGTCGCGCGTCGCCTTCGCGCGCGAGGTTGAGCCGCCTCATCTTGCGATAGAGCGTGTTGCGTGGGATGCCGAGGGCCCGCGCCGCCTGGCTCACGTTCCACCGGTGGGCGAGGAGCGCGTCGTGGATCCGCTCCGCTTCCCCTTGCTCGAAGTCGGCGCGCGAGCGAGGACGGCTCTCCGCGCGTGGGGCCGCGGACAGCTCCAGATCCTCGGCCCGCAGGAGCCGCCGATCCGACAGCACATACGCGCGCGCGAGCACGTTCTCGAGCTGGCGAACGTTTCCCGGCCAACGGTAGCCCAAGAGCGCTCTCGTGGCGTCGCGGCCGAGCTCGGGCGGCTCGTTGCCGGCACGCGCGGCGAGCCGATCGAGCACCGCGCGAGCGATCGGGATCACGTCGTCTTCGCGCTCCGACAGCGGAGGGAGACGTACCTCCACCACGCCGATGCGGTAGTAGAGATCTTCGCGGAAGCGACCGGCGCTCACCTCGGATCGAAGATCGCGGTTGGTCGCGCACACCACCCGCACATCGAGGCTCACCGTGTCGCTGCTCCCGAGCGGCCGCACCTCACGCTCTTGCAGGGCGCGGAGCAGCTTCACCTGCATGGCGAGAGAGAGCTCGCCGATTTCGTCCAAGAAGAGCGTTCCCCCGCGGGCCGCCACCATCAACCCGTCGCGGTCGCGATCCGCGCCAGTGAACGCGCCGCGCACATGACCGAACAGCTCCGACTCGAGCAGCGTCTCGGAGAGCGCCCCGCAGTTGACGCCCACGAAGGGTCCCTCGCGGCGGGGGCTGTTGAAGTGAATGGCGCGCGCCACCAGCTCCTTGCCGGTGCCGCTCTCTCCCTGGACGAGCACGGTGAGCTCGGAGTCGATCACTCGGTCGAGCACGTCGAACACGCGTTGCATGGCAGGGCTCCGATGCACCAACGAGGAGTAGTCGTAGCGCCGCTCGAGGACCTGTTGTTGGGACCGCACGCGCTCCTCGAGCACCTCGATCTGTTGTGCTTGCCCCCGCGACAGCCGCTCGACGCGGCGCTTCTCGGCGAGGAGCTGGCGGTGGTTTTGCTCGAGCGCGGCGTGAAGCCGCGCGTTGCGCACCGCCATGGCGATGTGACCGGTGAAGGCGGTGACGATCGTGATGTCGTCTTCGGCGAAGCGTCCGTGCGCGAAGCGGTTGTCGAGGTACAGCGTGCCCAGCACGCTCCCCTGCGCCACGACCGGCACACACAACACCGACTTCAGGCGCATCGCGTGCACCGAGCGTTGTGCGCTGAAGCGCATGTCCCCACGAGCGTCGAGCGTCACCACCGGCTCGCCGGTGTGCAGCACTTGCTCCGCGATCGAGGTAGAGAACTCGAGCTCGCCCCGAGCCAGCCGCTCACGATCTACGTTGCGGGCCACCGCGACGCGGAGCTCGCCCTCGGCGCCCTCCTCGCGGAGGAGGAGGAAGCCCCGCTCCGCTCCGGTGAGCTCGATCGCCCCGTCCATCGCGAGCTCGAGCACACGATCCACCGACAGCGACGAGCTCACTTTGGCCGTCAGCGTCAGCACGCGCCGGAGCCGCTCGACGTCGACGGTGCGCCGCGTCGGTGGTTGCTCCCCGCCTGCCGAGGCGAGCGCGCGTCGCCGCGGATGCCTCCAGAACACGTCGCGCATCGCCTCGGGGAGGGTCGCCTCGACGTCGCGCCAGCGTGCGCGCGCTCTCTCGTCGAGCTCGACGGCGCGTTCGGGCTGATGAGGACGCAGGGTCTTGGCGAGGGCGAGGCACGCGTCGGCGACCAGCAGCGGTTGCCGCAACGCCTCGGCGGCGCTCACCGCCTCGGTGAGGAGCGCGCCGCTCCGCGCAGGATCACCTTCCGCGAAGGCTAGCTGGCCCTCGGCGATCCGGAGCCGCACCTCCACGTCGCCAGCGTCGACACCTTCCAAGTGTCGACGCGCATCCTCGAGGTGCCTGCGCGCCCCCTCGCGCTCATCGCTGCCGAGGTGTACGAGGCCGAGGGTCACGCAAACCTCGGCCGCCTCTCGCAGCTCGGCCCGCCGACGATGTTCGTCGCGGGCAGCCTCGAGCGCATCGAGCGCCGCGTGGCGATCGCCGTCCACGAACGCGATCTCGCCGGCGATGGTGTCGAGCGCGCCCTGCAGGTGCGTGATCCCGGCCGCCTTGACGCTGTTCGCCGCGCTCCGCGTCGTCGCCCGGGCGCGCTCGGTGAGCCCGATGTCGGCGTACAGGTTGGCCAGGTTGAGCTGGAGGATGGCGGCTGCCTGCGCCTTGCCCACGGCCGTCGCGAGGCGGTGGCCTCGTTCGTAGGCGGCGATCGCGTCGCCCCACCGCCCGAGCTGCTGACGCGCCGTGCCGTGGTTGAGCACGAGCGTGGGGATCATGTCCGTGAGGTCGTGGCGCTCGGCCACGCTCAGCGCCTCCGCGTGGTGCTCCGCGGCGGCCTCCACGGCGCCGCGGCGAAAGGCGAGGATGGCCAGGTAGCTGTGGGCGCGAGCTGCGTCGCGGGGGTCGAGCGCATCGGCGTCGGCTGCGGCTCGCTCGAGCTCGGCCTCGGCCCGCTCGCTCTGCCCCAGATAGGTCGCGGCCACCCCGAGCGCGCTCCTCAGCTCCGCCGCCACCGCGCTGTCGCCAGCGCCCAACGCGGCCAGGTGTCGCTCCGCCACCGCGAGCGCGGCGGCGTAGTCACCGGTTTGGTTGAGCGCTCGAGCCAGCTTCGCGGCGACCGCGGGACGATACACGCGCTCTGTGTCGAGGCTGTCGGTAGGCGGGTTCGTTTCGTTGGCGGCCAACGCGCTCGGCGCGAGCGACGCTCCGATGGGGTGTCCGGTGTCATCGCCGGAGGGCACCTCCTCCGCGGCCAGCGCTAGCGTGAGGTATCGCACCGCGCGGGCTGGTTGCTCGAGCTGCAAGAGCGCGGCGCCGGCGAGGGCATGACAGCGGGCTCTGGTGTGTCGATCGGGGCGCCTTCGCAAAAGTCGAGAGAGCGCAGTGAGCGCGCGACGCGCGCGGCCCAGGCCGAGCTGCGACGCCGCCGCTTGAAGCAGGGTCCGCGCTCGCTGCGAGGCAGCGGCGAGCTCCATCAGCGCGTCCGACCACCGCTGGGCCGCGGCACCGTGCAGATTCTCGTCCGAGCGGAGCGTGTCGAGCGACGGATCGGCGCGGCTTCGTGCACCGTGGCCCTCGCTCCGCCGCCGCGCCTCACGGTGGAGTCGGTCGAGGACTCCCTCGGCTTCGGGCACGCTGCCGAGGCGCACCCAGCCGAGCACCTCGACCGCGGGATCGTTGGAGGTTGTGACCACGCTGCGAAACGCTGGCGCGAGCGCTCCCGTCGCGTCGAGCGCGTCCTCGAGGGCGGCCCGCTCGGTGGGGCGCGCGAGGGCGAAACCGTCGCTGTCGGGGACCACCCAACCTCCACTGGCGAGCGTGGTGAGGCAGGCGCCGAGCCCTAGGCAGCGGGCGCTGTCGAGCCGTCCGCCATGAACCACCACGAGCGCGAGCGCGCGCCGCTCTTCCTCCGTGATCTGCGCCACCTCGCGCGCGAGGTGACCGTGAACGGACACCGTGCTCCCCATCAGCGCGGTCTCCGACGTGGTCCCGTTCGCGATCTGGCGCAGCGTCGCCTCGAGGTAGGCCGGGTGGCCACCGGTCACCTGCGCCAGCGCCGTCATGTTGTGTGGCGACACCCAGTCGCCCGCCCACCGCCGGGTGGCGTCGAGCGAAAGGGGCCGGAGCTCGCGGGTGACCACCGCGGCGCCGTCGAGCTCGATGGGGCGCGCCGCGGCCACTACCAGCATCAGCCGCCCATCGTCTCGCAACGAGCGCAACACGGCCGCGAGGTGGTCGAGGTCGCGCGGCGCGAGCTGCTCGGCGTCGTCGACGAACAGCACGGTGGGGCGCGGGCCGAGCGCGAGCTCGTCGGCCGCATGCAGCACCGCGTCGAGAGACGGCGTCGCGCCCGCGCCATCGATGCTCGTCCCTGCGCGTCGTAGGAGGGAGTGGACGGCGTCACGTCGTGGCCGTCCGAGGTTCTCGGGTGGCGTCTCCGCCACGTCGCACCCCTCTTGGGTGAGCCACTTCAGCTCCGCGAGCAGCCGCGTCTTACCGATTCCCGGCGCTCCCCACACGAACAGCGCGCGCGCTGCCGTCTCGTCCTGCCGCAGCGCGAGCAAGAGCTCGGTGAAGAGCGACACCTCCGCCTCTCGCCCCACGAGGTGGGGGCACTTGCCCGAGCGCAACGCACCGAGTGTGCGCTCCTCGCCGAGCGCCGCGAGCACGTCGGCCACCTCTGCCGGGCGGTCGCCGGGCCGTGTCCGCTGCAGCGCCGCGGCGAGCTTGGGCACCGCGGCGTCGTGTTTCCCCAGCGCCGCCAGCGTCGCGCCCACCGCGAACAGATCGGCGCGCACGTCGACCACCGCGCCGGGCGCGAGCTCGGGGGCCATGAAGCCGGGTGTGCCCCCGAGCTCTCTCACCGGCTCGTCGAGACGGCTGGCGCAGCTCAGATCCAACAGCGTGGCGCGACCCTCGGGATCCACGATCACGTTGTCGGGCTTGAAGTCGCCGTGCCGGATGCCGAGCCGGTGCAAGAACGCGAGGCCCTCGAGCGCGTCGGCGATGGCGCGTCGGGTCGCCGGCCACGGGTGCGACGCGGCGAACGCGCCGAGCGACACACCTCGCTGCAAATCCGCCGTGTAGAAGCCACCGACACGCCCCGCGTGCCGGAACGTGCCGAAGTCGTGGACGCGCACCACGCGGGGGTGAAAGAGCCCGGCGAGCAAGGAGAACTCGTGTCGAAGCAGCGCGAGCGCGTCGCGGCTCACGACCTTGAGCGCGCGCTCTTCCTCACTCACCTCATCCCAAACCCGCAGCGCCTGCCCGAGCCCTCCTTCTCCGAGTGGTCCGAGCACTCGGTAGCGGTGGAGCAGATGAGCCGGGACCGAAGCGGTGCTGCGATGGCTGTCAGGGACCACGTGTGCCAGTCATTTTAGATCAAAACGGAACACTTTGGAACACGCATACCCAGCCTAATTGATTGAAACCATGACTGGATGCGGTTGGCATCTTCGTTGCGATAGGTGGCATCAGACCCCAACGAAGGAAACTGACCATGAAGAACAAGACCCTCCTCTTCGCGCTGCTCTCCTCTGCTCTGTTCGCGTGCGCCAACGATGTGCAGAAGGACACCAAGGCCTCGGTGGCCCAGGCTATCGGCGCCGGACAAGAGGTGGACGACGCCGTCTGCGCCAACAACGGCTGGAACGAGGATGGCGTGTGCGACGCCTGGTGCCCCGACGGCGACTCCAGCGACTGCAGCGGCGACGACATCGTGTGCGCCGCGTTCATCGAGGACCCCAACGACGTCTGCACGCGCTCGGAGGACGACCCCTGTCGCCATCAAGATCCAGACTGTGTCGTCGCCTGTCCGGAGATCGCCGAGCTCCCCGACGGAGTGTGCGACGAAGACCCCAACGACCCCTGCCCCACCGATCCCGACTGCGTCGCCTGTGCCGAGTACCTCGAGGAGCCCAACGGGGTGTGCGAGCGGCCCGACACCGATCCGTGCCGCCAGCAAGATCCGGACTGCGACGTGATGTGTCCGGCCATCGCAGAGGAGCCGGACGGCGAGTGCAACGAGGAGCCGAACCTGCCCTGTCCGCTCGACCCCGACTGCCCCTGGAACCAGTGAGCGGCGCGTTCTCGTGACCCCATCCGCGGGAGCGCCTCGAAAGCGACGCGCTCCCGGCTATGCTCCCAGTGACGACCGAGCTTCCCATGACACCTCGAGCCACACGGTTCCTGCTGACGGCGATCGTCGGCGTAGGCTGCAACGCCACGCCGATCCCGCAGCCACCGCCCGAGAACCTCGACGTGGGGAAGATCGCGTTCCCGGAGACATGGCCCACCACCAACGGCGTGCCGTTCTTCGGTCATCCGGGCGCGGCGCCGCCCCACAGCGTCCTCCGCATCACCAACCTCGACACCGCCGATCCGCCCTACGTCGTCGAGGTGGCCGGGGATGGCTCCTTCAGCGCCACCATCAGCGCCGAGATCGACGACGAGCTGCGCTTTCAGGTTCGCCTCGCGGACGAGCGCAAGACTCCCATCGATCTGCTGTATCTCGGCGGGGCGTTCGAGGCCTCGGCGCGGATCGCGTGCTTCTCGGTCGCGCTCGAGACCGATCTCGGCGCGGTGGCGCCGGGCGACACCAGCACCGCCACCGTCACGCTCGAGAACGACTGCGACGCCGACGCCGACGTCGACACGGTCACGCTACGCACCCTTGAAACAACCTTCGCCGTTGTCGGCGCCCCCCCCGCCACCGTGCCCGCCCAGTCCTCCGTCGTGCTCGACGTGTCCTTCTCCCCAGAGTCTGTGGGCGAGACCGAAGAGGTGCTGCTCATCACCGTGCAGATCGATGGTGAGGACGCCCGCTACCCCGTCACCCTCTTCGGCGCGGGCGACTAGCCCCAGAGCTTGCCACCCCACGCCTGTCCCTACCAGCGACTCTTGCACGGTCCTCTCCCACTTAGCGGTCTCAAGACGCACCGGTCGTGTGGCGGCCGCCGCCGTCCGCCATGGCGGCCGCCAGTTTTCGGGCCCACGAGAACGTCAGCGCGAGACCAGGCCCATCCACGGCCCGGCGAGGTCGTCGAAGCTGCGCGCCCCGGGGACGGGACGCTGTTCGAGGAGCCAGTTGAGGGGGGCGTAGCGGTGAAGCAAGAGGTAGCGGAGCAGCCGCCGCGCGAGCGCCTCACCCCACGGTCCCGACCAACCGTAGCCGTCGAGGAACGCGCCGAGGAGCGCCGCGTCGCCGCGGGCGATGAAGAAGGCGACGGCGGCGAGGTCGTACTCCGCGTCGCCCACCATCGTCTCCGCCCAGTCGATGATCCCGCTGAGCGCCACGCCTTCGAAGAGCGCATGCCCCGGCCCGAGCTCGGTGTGGAGCACCACGGGGGCTGCGTCGCCGCGCGGCGTCTCGTCGATGAAGCGACGCAGTGGCGCCAGCCAGGCGTCGGAGGCGCCGCGACGTCGCTCGATGGCGACGATGTCGCGCACCTGCGCGGCGAGGAACACCTCGAAGTCGTCGACCGCGGTGACCCCCCCGCGCGGCTCGAGCGCGTGCAGCGCCGCCACCGCCTCCCCGAGGTGGCGCATGGCCGCGCGGGCGGCCTCCGGCGACAGCCCGGGGAGCACGCGCTCGAGGGGCTTGCCACCCACGCGCGTGAGCACCAGGTATGCCCAAGGGTCCACCTCGCCCTCGCCACGGATCCGAGGCGCCGCGAAGCCCGCTTCACCGAGGCGGGCGAGGGACGCGCGCTCGACCGCGTGATCCGGGGACCCGAGGGCCCCCGGGCTCCAAAGCGACGCGGGGGCGTAGAGCTTCACGACCGCGTCCGGGAAGAGAAACACCGGCTGCGTGCCGCTCGCCTCCGCCACGGGCTCTCCCCCAAGCCCGTGTCGGGACGCGATCAGGTGCAGGCCGGCGCGCCACGGCGCAATCTCGCGTCGCAACCGGGCGAGCTCCTCGGGGTGCTCGATCGTGGGGAGATGCACCGGGCGAGCATAACGCGGGCGCGTCGACACCCAACCCACGAAGGTCGCGTTTTCCCCACGGAGGTGGTGGCGACGACGGCCGGCAGACCTGCGAGGTCGACCGCCGCGGGCGACTGCCAAGCCGGCGTGCCGGTCACATGTCGTAGAACGAACCGCCGAACGAGACCGCCGTGCCTGGACCCGGATCTGGCGTAGCCGCCGCGTCGACATAGTCGAGATACGGCGTCCACGTCGCCCCGTCCTGCACCTCGATGATCGCGGAGACCGTGAAGCCAGCGCCGAGGATTTCGGCGCCGTAGGCGCCTGCTGCTCCCGACACTCCGAGCGTGGCCAAGGCTGCGAACGGGATGGCGGCGTCGTTCTCATCGACGATCGTCACGGTCAAACGGCCCGTCACCGCCGGGTTGGAGTTGTCGGCGAGCGCGATGTTGGTCGCGTTGAGGAAGACCACCGTGCCGCCCGACAGGTCTGAATCCGCCGCGCTGAATTGCCACTGCTCGTTCGTCACGTCGATGGGCCCATCGAGGGAGACCCCGCACGGGGTGCCCGGATCGTCGCAGAGGATCCAATAGATGTGGAACAAGTCGGCGTGGTCGATGCCCGTGTACGTCCACGTGAGGCCGCCCGACCGACCGAGGTCGCCGCTCGAGGTCCATGTCAGCCCGTAAGGGGGCCACATCTCCGCCAGCGTCGGCTCGAGCTGCGACTCCGCGCAGCCGACGTCGTTGACCGGCTCGCCCATCGGCGTATCCGGGCACTCGTCGCCGTCGTCGAGAACTCCGTCGTCGTCCTGATCGCACATCGTGACGCACGGCGCATCTCCGCCCGCACCACCCTGGGAGCTCCCGCCGTTCGAGGTCCCACCTTCTCCGCCGTTCGAGACGCTCCCCCCTGCCGAAGACACGCCCGGGTCCGCATCGACATCGGTCCCCTTGGCGCACCCTACCGTGGCGAGGAGGCCGGTCGCTGCAACGACAACGACGGCCAGTGGATTCAAGCTCAGGGCGAGCGTCGGTTTCACGAGTTGCTCCTCAAACCTCAAGTTTTGCACAGCAGAGCCTCACGAACAACGACGCGCTCTCTCGGGTCGTCGCGCGATGAGCACCGTGGCAATGCCAGCATTCGCGACGAAGTGGGGCGACGGCTATCGGCGGCGATAGTCGTCGAGACGGATCACCTTCCCGCGCCACATTCCGCCGATGCGCACCCGATCCCAGTCGACGGTGAGGGTCGTGCTGGTGTCGGCGAGCTCGGCGATGAGACGACCGCGGAGCGCGGCCGGGGAGCGCGCTGGCGGAGCGGTCATCGCGAACTGCACCGCCGCCTCGTCGACCAGGCGCGGCGCCGCTCCCGCGCGCTCGAGCTCGCGAAAGTAGCCGTCGGTGAGCTCGTGGTAGCGCAGATCGATCTTCTTTTTCACCTCGTTGGCGTCGTCGGCGCACTGCTCGAGCATGAGGCGCTTGGTCACCCAGTCGAGCCGCCCCACCAGCGTCCCCGGATCCGTCTCGAGCGCGTCGAGCGCCTGCCGCCACAGCCGCAACACGTTCTGCGTCTCGAGCGCGACCACCGGCTGAGCGTTCACGTAGGTGGTGGCTCGATCGAGGTAGAAGCGCTGCAGCGCGAGGGCCGTCTTCTCGCCTCCCCCCTGCAACGGGATGGCGACCGCGAGCGATGGATCCGCGTTGATGGCGTGGAGCGCGGCCACCGGGTCTTCGGGCATCGGCGCGTCGGTGAGCGCGCCGCCCTCGATCATGTCGAGCACGATGAGGGTGGTGCCGATCTTCAGATATTCGGCCACCTGCGCCATGTTCGAGTCGGACAGGCTGATCTGCAACCGCTGGTGCCGGCGAAACGCGGCCGCGAGCGCGCTCGGCTTGAGCCGCACGAGCCGCTCTGCCGCCTTGAGCACGTTGGGGAGCTCGTAGATCGCGCGAGCGTCGGCGTCGGCGCCGATGCGCATGAGGTGGCGCACGCCCACGGCCTTCTCGCAGAGATGAAAGCGGTCACCGTCCACCAACGTGCCAGCGCCGGTGAGACACGGCCGCGAGATCAAGAACGCCGTGAGCTGCCGCTGGATGTCGTGGAGCGCGAACGCGCGCGCGGTGAGCGCCCACGGCGTGATCGCGACCGCGCTGAACAGGCGATCGATGGCGTGGATGGCGCGCCCGTACCGGGGTCGGTGCGTCTTGTCGGGATCGCGCTCGGCAGCGCCGAACACGCGGTCGAGCCAGCGCGCGAGCGGCGGCACGAACAGAGAGAACAGCATGAGCACGACGAACACGGGAACACAGGCGAGGGCGAGCGCCGACAGCACCACGAGCAAGAGCCAGCAGAACGCCGCGAACGCGAGGTGCAGCGGCAGCAAGAGCGCGAGGCCGAGCCGAAACACGAGGAGCCGAAGCCCACGCGCCACCTCCACCGTGTAGTTCTCCTGAGCCCCATAGAGGTGGCCCTCCGCGTCACGGCAGTTCTTGAGCAACGACACGGTGCCCGGGTACCCCGCCGCCGCCAGCTCGGCCGTGGCGCCCTCGAGCGCGTCGGCGAGGAGCGCCTCCTGGGCCCGTTGGTAGGTGACGAGCTCCCCCGCCGACGTGCACTCCGGCGTGGAGCCCTCCAGCAAGCCCCCGTGGGGGGCGAGACCGAGCACCTCGTAGTTGAACGCGCCGCCGTTCTCCACGAAGAGCGGCGCGTGATGCAGCTCTGCCTCCTTGGCCGGCTCGCCCATCATACGCACGCGGCGGCTCATCGCGCGCATGATCGCGTTGAACACGCGGATGTTGCTCGCCCGCCGCCCCTCGGCTGCCAGCGCCGCTGGCGGAGCCCAGGCTGGCGGAGCCTTCTCTCGGGTCGAGGGCGCCACCGGGCCCTCGCCATCGTCGACGCGAGCCGGCGTGAAGCGGATCGCGTACTCGGTCTCGAGGCCCGTCAGGCGCGGCGAGCCAGCCTGCGCCCTGGCGCCTCCCGGCGCAAGGTCACTCCCCGCCTTCGGGGACCTCGGTGTCGCGGGCATACTCCTCGGGCCGCTCGCGCGCGTCCTCGCGGACCCTGCCGAGCAGCGCCGTCAGCTTGTCTTCGACGCTCCTCTTCGGGGCGCTGGGGGTTTGCTCGAGGCCCTCGGGGGCAGCTTGCGGAGATCCACTCATGCAACAGAGATAGCACCAGCCCCCGACAAAGGCGACCCATCCGAAGCGCTCTGTCGCGCGCCCCCACCCCTCCCCGAGGGGCTCGCCCTTCCCTTCGCGGAGTGTCTTCCCGAGGGGCTCCCCCAACGCGTGCCAACCTCCGCGCCGCGAGCGCCGCCCGCCCTCGAACAGCGGCGCCGTGGCCCCCTGCACGGCCTACCGCCTCGGCCCTGCGCGTCGGGCGCATCCGGCAGTTCATAAAATCGGGCGAATCGGCTAGGGTCCGCGGCCGATGAAAAAGCGCGTCTGTGTGGTCGGTGGCGGGATCGCGGGCATGGGAGCGGCGTGGGCCCTCAACCGCCACCCGGATCGGTTCGAGGTTCAGCTGTTCGAGAAGAACGACCGTCTCGGCGGCAACGCGATGACCGTCGACATCCCTCAGGACGACGGCACGTCGATCCCCATCGACGTCTCCGTCACGGCCTGTATCCCCACCGTCTATCACAACTACATCGAGCTCATGAAGTACTACGGGATCGACCTCATCCCGACGCGCTTCAGCTACACGGTGAACCACGAGGGCGACCTCTACGCGCACGACTTCGACACCCCGCTCCGGCGCCGCCTCGCGCCGGAGATCGAGCGCTTCCAGAAGGCGCTCCGCTTCATGCAGAAGTTCAACGAGCTGAACAAGTCGCGCTCGAAGGCGATCTCGTTCCTCAACCCGTTCAACTACGTGACGATGGGGCAGGTGCTCAACACCCTGAGGCTGAGCGGCGACTTCCGCTACAAGGTGCTCAAGCCGATGTTCGTCAACTTCCTGATGGCGACGAACGTGTTCGACATGCCGGCGGCGCTCTTCACCCGCTACCTCGATTTCTTCGACATCGAGAAGTCGACGCCGATGATGACCTGGGATCAGGGCACGCGGAACATCTACGACCACATCACCGCCGACTTCAAAGATCGCATCCACCTCGGTCGCGGGGTTCGCAAGCTCCGGCGTGATCGCGACGGTGTCACCGTGATCGACGAGCACGGCGTGGAGGAGCGCTTCGACGAGGTGATCCTCGCGTGCAACGCGAACCAGGCGCTGATGATGCTCGACGATCCGTCGCGGCTCGAGCTCTACCTGATGTCGTCGATCCGCTACGAGGCGGAGCTGCACAACCACGCCATCATCCACACCGACGGCTCGGTGCTCCCCGACAACGAGACCAAGCCGATGGAGACGCGCAGCAACTACATCGAGCAGTATGGGGCGCGTCCGGACAACTACGAGATCACCTACATCATGCACAACCAGCAGCCGTGGGCGAAGCGGTCCGACAAGCCCTGCCTGGTGACCTACAACCCCAACCGCAAGATCGACGAGTCGAAGATCGTCAAGAAATGGTGGTTCCAGCACGTGGTCCACGACGTGTACCAGACGGTGGTGCTGATGAACCTCTACCCCTTCGTGCAGGGGCACAAGCACACCTGGCACTGCGGGGCACACACCATCATCAACGCCCAGGAGACGTGCTTCGTGTCGGGCCTCGCGGTGGCCCGACAGCTCGGTGCCGACTACCCCTTTGCCGACGTCGAGGCGCGGAAGTGGTTCAACTTCTACGGCAGTCTCACCCACGGCTCGAAGTTCCGCGAGGCGAAGAGCGGCGGTCCCATCGGCGCGTCCGAGAAGCGAGCGAAGGTGAAGGCCAACGGCGCGCAGCCCCAGGTCGCCACGTGAGCGAGCACCGAATCCATCAACGCTGCGCCTGCGGCTCCGAGCTCGGCTGGTTCGAAGGAGGCGGGCGCGCCGACAGCACCACCTTCGTGTTGCGGGGGACGCAGCGGGTCTACGAACGGTCTCGGCCCTTCGTCATCGATCACATCGCGCTCGATCTCGACATCGATCACGAGAAGCGCGCGCTCGCGGGCAGCGCGGAGATCACGGTTCGTCGGGTAGCTGCCGGCGCCAGCGAGCTCAACCTCGACGCGGTGGGTTTCGAGATCGAAGCGGTGCAGCTCCTGAAGGGGAAGCGGCACAACAAGCGCGGCTGGCGGGCGACCGACTACGTGTACGACGACGAGGTGCTCACAGTGTCGATTCCGAGCGCGGTGGAGCACGCGTTCGTGCGGGTGAAATACCGCACCGAGCCGCGGCGCGGCATGTACTTCCTCGCCCCCGACGAGGCGGTGCCGGAGCGGCCGCGGCAGGTGTGGACCCAGTGCCAGGACGAGGACGCGCGGCACATTTTCCCGTGCCATGACAAGCCGCACAACAAGCAGACGATGGACATCCTCGTGCGCGTACCCGCCGGCTGGTTCGCCCTGTCCAACGGCGACCTCGTCAACAAGAAGAGCGCCCAGAAGCGCGGCGAGTTCCAATACGCGATGCGACAAGCGCTCCCGAGCTACCTGTTCACGATCGTGGCCGGTGAGTTCAGCGACATCGAGACCAAGGTGGGCGACGTCCCTGTCACCTATCACGTGCCCAAGGGACGGGAAGCGGACGGGGCGCGAACCTTCGCGAACACTCCGGCGATGATCGAGCTGTTCGCCAAGCTCACCGGGGTGAGCTACCCGTGGACGAAGTACGCCCAGATCGTGGTGCACGACTTCATCTTCGGGGGCATGGAGAACACGGGCGCCACCACCATGTACGAGCACATCCTGCTCGACGAGCGCGCCGCCATCGACATCTCCTCCGACGACCTCATCGCCCACGAGCTCGCCCACCAGTGGTTTGGCGATCTGGTCACCTGTCGCGACTGGTCGCACGCCTGGCTCAACGAGGGCTTCGCCACCTTCATGGAGCACGTGTGGCGCCAGCACGTTCAGGGGGACGACGAATATCATCACGGCCTGCGCGTCGATCTCCGCGCCTACCTCAGCGAGGCCGGCGAACGATATCGCCGCCCGGTGATCTGCCAAGACTACGACGCGCCGATCGACATCTTCGATCGCCACCTCTACGAGAAGGGCTCGCTCTTCCTCCACGCGCTGCGACTCGAGCTCGGCGACGACGTCTTCTGGCGGGGCGTGAACCGCTACCTCGTGCGCCACGCCGGCGGCGTGGTGGAGACCCGCGATCTGCTACGCGCCATGGAGGAGGTGAGCGGCCAGAGTCTCGAGCGCTCGTTCGAACAGGGACTGCTGCGGGCGAGCTACCCCCGCGTCGACGTGACGCTGAGCTACGAGGCCGGCATGCTCGTGGCCCACGTGAAGCAAGCGGTCGACGAAGGCGAGGCGCCGTTCGCGTTCGACCTCGACCTCGACATCGGTCACGCGAAGGGACACAAGCCGGTGCGCGAGACGCGGCGCGTCGAGCGCAGCCAGCACACCTTCGCCTTTCCCGCCCCGGAGCGGCCGCGCTTCGCGGTGGTCGACCCCCTGATGCGCGTCGTGGGTCGGGTGAGCACCAAGGCCCCCGCCGACATGTTGCGCAACCAGCTGCTCGAGGCGCCCACCGGCCGCGGGCGCGTGCTCGCCGCGGATGCGCTCGGTCGGCGCGACGAACCGGCCACCATCCGCGCGCTCGGCGAGGCGATCGCGAGCCCACGCGCCTTCTGGGGGGCGCGGGCCGCGGCGGCGCTGGCCCTCGGACGCATCCGCTCGCCGCGCGCGTTCGAGGAGCTGCGCATCGCCAGCAAGACCAAACACCCGAAGGTGAGGCGTGCGGTGGTCGCCGCCCTCGGTGGGTTCCGCACGCCCGAAGCAGCGCGGCTCTTGGCGCGGTTTGCAGCCGACGATCCGAGCTATCTCGTCGGCGCAGCGGCGTGCCGTGCGCTCGGTGAGACTCGGCAACCCGAGGCCTTCGACCGCCTCGTCGCGCTCCTCGACCGACCGTCGTGGGGTGACACGCTGCGGAGTGGCGCCATCGAAGGACTCGCCCGCCTCCGCGACGAGCGCGCGGTGGAGCCAGTCCGCGAGCGCACGCGGTATGGCTTTCCGGAGCGTGGTCGCCGCGCGGCGGTGGCGGCCCTCGCGACCATGTCGACCAGCCGCAGAACGCGCGAGGCGCTCGAAGATTTGCTCGAGGATCACAACCCGCACATGCGGGTGTCGGTGGTGCTTGCCCTCGCCGAGCTCGGCGACGCGAAGTCGCGTCCGGCGCTGCATCGGGTGCTCGAGAGCGATCTCGACGCGCGCGTGCGACGTCGCGTGCGCGAGGTGATGCGTGATCTCGGGGCGCGGGGTCGGCGCGAGACCCGGCGGCTCCGCGAGGAGGTGGATCACCTGCGGCGTGCTCAGGACGAGCTCGCGGCGCGCCTCAGCAAGCTCGAGGAACGCGCCAAGCCCGACGAGAAGCCGACCAAGCGTCGGTGAGCCCAAGCCCACTCCACGAGGGGCACCGCGCGAGGGTGGGCGACGCGTCGACGGAGCGGCCGCTCAGAGGGCGGCTGCGCCGAGGGGCAGGCGGGGCTCGCCGGTGACGCGGTCCACGTCGAGGCAATACGGGCCAGAGATGGTCTCGGTGCACACGCGCTCGCCGTCGCACGGGCCGTCGCCCTCGCAGGGCTGAGCGGCCATGCAGTAGCCGGTGCCGAGGTTGCGGTAGAAGCCGAGATCGAGGCAGAAGAGGCCGCCGAGGAAATTGCAGCCGTCGTGCGAAGTGCACGCGCTTGCGCAGTACCCCTGATCCCCGAGCTGGGCCACGGTGCCTCCCGCTTCGACCCGAGGGATCGCGCAGGCGCCGTTCTCGAGACCACCGCAGTCGTCGCCGGTGCCCCCGAGCGAGCAGCGGCTGGTGCACACGGTGGTCATGAGGTCGTTGGCGTCGTCCTTCATCAGGAGGCAGAGACCGGAGCAGGGGTCTTCGTTCTCCGACGTGGTGCTGTTGTCGGGCTCACACTGCGCTCCGTCGAGCAGACCGCTGCGATCGGGATCGGTGCACACGCCGAAGCGGGCGTCGCACGCCCGCCCGCCGCAGTCGGTCGAGGCGCCGCAGTTGGGCATACACACCGCGTCACCGCCCGACGCGGGCACGCACATGAGATCGTCGCGGCCCCAGCACTTGTCCGTGGCGAGCGCGCCGTCGAGCTGCCCGAAGGTGGGCGAGCCGAAGTCGCACTGCTGGAGGCAGATGCCGCCGCCACACTGGCTGCCGGCATCGCACGGATCGTCGGGCCCACAGCGCCGCGTGCAATAGCCGCCTGCGACGCCGCCGCCTTCTTGGGGGCCACCCCAAAAGGCGGTGAAGATGCTCTCGTTCTCACCGGGCTCGACGCAGAAGCTGCCGGGGTGATCGCCGCAGTCGAGATCGCTCTCACAGCCGCGGCCCACGAA
This sequence comes from uncultured Polyangiaceae bacterium, assembly GCA_964401935.1. GTDB lineage: Bacteria > Myxococcota_A > Polyangia > Polyangiales > Polyangiaceae > JAPYTK01. The sequence goes on along the minus strand of CAYOAL010000060.1, from coordinate 25,186 downwards.
GGTCGCGCCGCTGTAGGGTCCGGCGCCGCCGACATCGGTGCCGCTGCTGGGGAAGCCTCCTCCGGCGCCGGTTTCACCGGAAGAGTGGCGTGAGTTGGTGGCCACGTTGCACGCGCTTACCGCGAGCCACCATCCCACCGCGGGAATTACCCACTTGGGGAGGTCAAGCATGAATCTCATCGAAGTTAGGCTCCGGCCGTGGCCGGGGTCCGCGAACGGACCATGTTCAAAAGGTAACCGCAAAAGTCGGGCTTCGCCAACCCCAAGCACGGATCTGTACTCAGACCACGGGTTGCGCCCAAGCTGCTGTCGGTCGCCCCCACGCGAAGGGTCCGGCGAAAGTCTCGAGCGCGCGCCGGGACCGACGTCTCGGCACCGCGCGCCTAGAGCTCGCCTTCGGCGGCTCCGTCGGTCGCGGCGGCTTCGTCGCCGGACCCGGGGAGGGCGTCGCTCGTGGTCTGGTCGCTCGTAGCCTGGTCGATCGTAGCCTGGTCGATCGTGGGGAGGATCTGGTGAGACCGCTTGGACTCGGGGCTCTCCGCGGGCGTCGGGTGTTGCCGTCGCTTGGGCGGTCCGCCCTGACGGTCACGACGCGGTTGGGTTGAGCTGGACCAGAACACCGCCCCTCGACGACAAAAAAAAGACAGCGCCACAGCGGACCTGGGGGGGGAAGGTCTCCGCCGAGACGCTGCGCCGTACAACAAAGCACGAGTCGTGCCACGCACACATGTCGACGTTACGGCATGTTAGGTTTGCATCCAACGGGGATGCATTGCACATTTGCAATTCACAATAGCATGGGTGAATGGTTTGGTCGTCAGCCGAGGCCTTCGTGGACGGCGTCCACCACCGCCTTGACCGTGTCGACGGGGGTCTCCGGGATGATGCCGTGACCGAGATTGAAGATGTGACCGGGGCGCCCGCCGACGAGGCGGAGGATCTCGCGAGCGCGCTCGGTGACGAGCTCGGTGGGCGCGCAGAGCAGCAGCGGATCGAGGTTTCCCTGCACCGCGACGCCGTCGCCGAGGCGACGCCAGGCCACGTCGAGCGGCGTCCGCCAGTCGACGCCGATGACCGTGCCCCCGGCGTCACGCTGGTGCTCGAGCAAGGTGGCGGTGCCGGTGCCAAAGTGGATCACGGGCACCCCGAGCTGCTCCACGTCCTTCAGGATCGCGCGCACGTGCGGCTGGACACTGCGGAGGTAGTCTTCGACGCTCAGCGAGCCCACCCACGAGTCGAAGAGCTGGACGGCTTGTGCGCCGGCGGCGACCTGCGCCCGGAGGTAGCGCCGTGTCACGTCCGAGACCTTCGTCATGAGGGCGTTCCAGGCCTCGGGCTCCGACCACATGAGGAGCTTGGTCAGCCGGTAGTCGCGCGACTTTCCCCCTTCGATGAGGTAGCTCGCGACGGTGAACGGGGCCCCGGCGAAGCCGATGAGAGGGGTCTTGCCGTCGAGCTCGGCGCGAATCAGCTGCACGGCCTTCAGGATGTGAGCGAGCTCCTCCTCGGGATCGAACACGCGCAGCCGATCGATGTCGGCGACGGTGCGGATCGGATGGTGCACCACGGGGCCTTCCCCTTGTGCGAACTCGAAAGAGGCCCCCATCGGCTCGAGCACCACCAGGATGTCGGCGAAGAGGATGGCAGCGTCGACGCCGAGGCGCATCGGTTGCAACGTGACCTCGAGGGCGAGCTCGGGATGCCGGACGATGTCCAGCAGCGTGTGTTTCTCCCTGAGCTTTCGGTACTCCGGCATGTAGCGTCCCGCCTGACGCATAAACCACACCGGGGTGACGTCGGTGGGCTCACGTCGGCAGGCGCGCAAGAATCGATCGTGCATCGCGCCGGATTATCCAACGCCGGTGCGGGGAATGCCATCCATGTCGCGCCCACCCTGACGTTCGAAGCGCTCGACGGCCCACATGAGCCGCGCGGCTCCGGCCACGCCCCCCGGCAACAGCAAGAACAATAGGCACGGAACGAGCGCGGCGAGCGCAAGGGCCAGGCTGAAGCCGAGCACCGCGCGAGCGTGGCGGAAGATGGTGCCGACCCGCACGCTCATGCGCAGGCCCCGCACGGACATGGGATAGTCGCAGAGATCCCAAGCGACGGTGAAGGCGGCGACGAGGAGCTTCAGCGGGAAGAGGACGACGGTGGCGTAGGGCAACACCAGCGAGAGCGCGAGCAAGAGGATCAGGGCCGGGATGCCGAACATGTAGCCGACGAGGAGCGACTGGAGGGAGCGCCAGATCTCCACCGCGAGCGAAGACCCAGGGCGCACAGGGGCGCCGAGCTCGGCCTCCTGCCGGCGGACGATCCCTTCGAGCGCGGGGCCGGAGAGCGGCTGCGCGAGAGCGAAACCGACGAGAGCGCTCAGCATGACAGCGAGGAGCGTGCCGAGAACCTTCAGGGCAACACCGGAGGCGCTGCCCCAGGCGGAAGAGGTGGGCCCGAACGCATCGCCGATGAATCCGGGCACGACGGCGACGGCGACGGCGGCGAGCGCCACCGTGAGCACCACGCCGAGCACCATCGGCACGAGCACCAAGCCCCACACCTGAGGGGTTGTGATCGTCCACCACAAGCCACCCGTCAGACAGCGCAGGCCGGTGCTGAAACCCGGCCGCTCCGCGACCGTCGCGAGGTGGGCGTCGGCGCGCGCTGCGTGGACGGCGTCTCCCTGCGCTCCCAACGTTCCGCTTGGCTGCATTTCGGCGTCTCCCCTCCGACACCGCGCCTTTCGCCCAGACGCCGCGTGCGGCTCGCCCGATTTCGACCACTCCTGCCGTCGCGCTGCAAGCACCCCGCCCGTCGCCGCGCTCGTTGCGTCGGGTCGACGGTTCCGATACCTCATCGCCATGCGCAGTCGGCTCGCGCTCGTCTCGACCTTGCTCTCTCTCACGGGTTGTCCGGAGGTGAACACACCCGTCAACCCGCGCCCCGTGCCGAGCGCCCCGGCGCCGACGGCCTCGGCGTCGGTGGCCGAGCCCGACGAGCCCGCCACCGCCGGAATTCGCGTGGTGCTCGAAGACAAGGCGATGGGCACGCGCGTGGTGCTCGCGGCCTACACCAACGAGACGGTGAGCGAGGCGAAAGCGCGCACCGCGCTCGCGGCCGCCCTCGCCGAGATTCGCCGCATCGAGATGGTGATGAGCACGTGGGTGCCGACGAGCGACGTCTCGAAGATCAACGCGGCGGCCGGTGTCGACGCGGTGGCGGTGTCGGGGGAGACGTTCGATGTCATCGCCAAGAGCTTGTGGATCAGCAAGCTCTCGGAGGGCACCTTCGACATCACCTTCGCGTCGATGGGGAAGCTCTGGAGCTTCGACGAAGAGGTGAGCACCCTGGTGCCCGACAAGGAGACGATCGAGAAGGCGAGAAAGCGCATCGACTACCGACTGGTCAAGCTCGACGCCAGCGCCAAGACGGTGTCCCTCGCGGGAGCGACGACGCGCATCAACCTCGGAGGGATCGCCAAAGGCTACGCGATCGATCGCGCCTCTCAGGTCTTGCGCGAGCGGGGGCTGACGTCGTTTTACTGCCAAGCCGGCGGAGACCTCTACGTGGAGGGCAGAAAGCCCGATGGCAACCCGTGGCGGGTGGGGATTCGCGATCCGCGTGGGCTGGAGGGCAAATACTTCGCGGTGCTCGACGTGGAGGACCACGCCTTCTCCACCGCCGGCGACTACGAGCGCTCGTTCATCCACGACGGCAAGCGCTACCACCACATCATCGATCCGCGCACCGGTTATCCCGCCACCGCGAGCCGCAGCGTCACGGTGTGGGCCAAGGACGCGCTCACCGCGGACGCCATCGACAACGCGGTGTTCATCCTCGGGCCGGAGAAGGGCTTGGCCCTCGTGGAGTCGCTCGACGGCGCAGGCGCCGTGATCGTCGACTCCCAGAACCAAGTGCACATCTCCAGCCGCTTGAAGGGCCGCGTGCGCATTCTGCAGGCGCCGACCGACGGACCGTGACGCTCCCGTCGACGCCTCCCTCCACCCTCCAAGAACTCAAACCCCAACCGGAGAAGACCGCGTTCTCGCGGAGCGCTTGGGTGTTGGGGCGAGAAGCGCAACACGGTGGGAGGGGGCCCCGCGCGGAGCGTGGGGGGAGGGTGCGGAGCCCCCTCCAGCAAACTCAGCGCATGGCGAGCACGAGCGCGATCGCGGCGAGCACCACGCAGAGGGTGGCGAAGAACATGGTGCGGCGCCGCAGCTGCGCCTCGAGCGCCGCCGCGTGTCGCTGCGCGCCGGTGGCGTCCGGCGCCGTCTCGGGAGCGAGGGGGGGCATCGTGCTGACGCGCGGGGGCTCTCCCGCCGCGCTGCGCGCCCGGGAGAATCGAAAGCCGGAGGGCAGGGAGGCGCGACCGCCGGGGAAGGCGGGGAGGTCGTCGGCCATCTCGAGGGCCTCCACGAGCCCTTCGGAGAGCTCGGTGGCCGACTGGTAGCGTTCGCTCGGATCGACGCGCAACGCGCGCCGGAACCACGCGTCGACGCCGACCGGGAGCTCGGCGCGATGCTCGGTGGCGGGGGTGAAGATCTGCTTCTCCATGTTGGCGCGAAACTCCGCGATGTCTTTGCCGCGGAAGGGGTGACGCCCGGTGAGCGCGTGGTAGGTGACGACGGCGGCGCCCCAGAGATCGGCGCGGTGGTCGACCGGCGCGTCGGCCACGATCTGCTCGGGGCTCATAAAGGCGGGCGTGCCCACCCGCGCCCCGGCGGCGGTGGGCATCAGCGCGGTGTCCCCTTGGGTGAGCTTGGCGAGGCCGAAGTCGATGAGCTTGACGAGGGGAGGCTCGTCGCCGCGACAAAGGAAGATGTTCTCGGGCTTGACGTCGCGATGGAGGATGCCGAGGTCGTGCGCGGCCTGAAGACCGCGGCACACTTGCACCATCGTCGAGGCCACCATGAGGGAGTCGAGCGGCCCATCGCGAAGGATGCGGTCGTAGAGAGTCTGGCCGTCGAGGAGCTCCATCACGATGTACGGCTCGCCGTCGTTGGTCACGCCGTAGTCGCTGGTGCTCACCACGTGAGGGCTCTTGATGGAGGCGGCGGCGCGAGCCTCGTTGGTGAAGCGCACGAGCGCCGTGGGGTCGGCCTCCACCAAGCCCTGGGAGATGAACTTCACCGCGAACTGTGTCTTCAGCGTGAGATGCTCCGCCACCCAGACGCTGCCCATCGTCCCCGTGCTCAGCTCGTGCAGGAGGCGCAAGCTCGCGTTGACGTGCAGCTCGGGCGCGGGCAAAGCCATCGCGATCACTATAGCGAATGTCTTCGCTTGGGTTCGCCTCGCGGGCAGCGACTACATCGGGGGTCCAGCGCGAGCGCAATGTTTCATTGCCGTCATCCATGGGATAAGCTCTGCGAGCCGTGGCCGCTCAGTCGAAGGTACCTCACCCGCTCCACCAGACGCTGGCGGAGGCGCTCGAGCCGCTGTGCACCGGTGACGCGAGGGAGAGGATCTTTGCGCTGGCCGCGCTCGCCGCCGATACCGACCGCATCCCGACCGACGTGTTCGAGTTCAGTGAGTACGTGCGCGGCCCGCTGAGCCACGCGACCACGCACGTGCTCGGCGACGATGCGGCCGAGCTCCTCCAGCAGCACCTCGCGCCCATTCTGATGACGGCCAGCAGCGGGTGCCGCCCGAGCTCGCCCCCCGAGTCGGAGAACCCGAGGCTGACGCTGCTGGTGCAGCGGTGCTCCCACGCCCGCGGCTATGTGGTCGACGTGCTCGAGCGGATCGGCTTCGAGGTGACCACGTGCGAGGACGCGATGCAGGCCAACGCGGTGATCGCGAAGCGGCGGCCGGGATTGGTGGTCGTGGAGAGCGAGCTCCCGGGGATCACCGCCACCCAGCTCGCGGCCATGGTGCGGCGCGCCTACGGCGATCAGGCCCCGGCGTTCGTGATGGTGCCGTCCGAAGGCGACTTCGAACCCGACGATCTGCTCAGCGCGATCGATCAGAGCCTCAACCCGCGCTGAGGGCGAGCGCCGTTCGGGTCACTCGCCGGTGTAGCTGGGCTTGCGCTTCTCGGCGAAGGCAGCCAGGGCCTCGAGTCGGTCGCGGCTTCGCAGCGTCTCGTCGTAGAACACGCGCTCGAGCTCCAGGCCCCGATCGAGGGGCACCTCGTAGCTCGCCTTGATCGCGCGGAGGGCCGCCGACTGCGCGATCGGGGCACCATGCGCGATCGGCTCGAGCCACGCGATGGTGTCTTCCAACAGATCGGCGCCCGCCGGCGTGACCCGGTTCACCAGACCCCACGAGAGCGCCTCTTCGGCGGTGAGGCGCCGACCGAGGCAGATCATCTCCGTGGCGCGGCCCTCCCCCACCAGACGTCCGAGCCGCTGGGTGCCGCCGGCCCCGGGGATGATGCCGAGCGTGGTCTCCGGCAAGCCCAGCTTCACGTGGGCGGCCGCGACCCGCAGATCACAAACCATCGCGAGCTCGAGCCCGCCGCCGAAGGCTACACCGTTGAGGGCAGCCACCACCGGCTTCGGGCTGTGATCGAGCACCCCGAGCTCCGACCGATAGAGGCCCACCTGCACCCGGATGTCGTCGGTGCCCATGCCCTGGCGCTCTTTGAGGTCGGCGCCAGCACAGAACGCCTTGTCGCCGGCGCCAGTGACGATGATGGCCCGCACGCTCGCGTCGCTCACCAGCTCGCGCCCGAGGGCCCCGAGGGCCAACAACGTCGGCCGAGAGAGGGCGTTGAGGCGGGCGGGTCGATCGATGGTGAGGATCCCCACCGGCCCACGCCGTTCGAGGACGACCGGAGTTTCTTCGCTGCTCATGCCGCCGTGGGTAGCAGGGACGACACACCGCGTGAACACCCGCGCGCTCGGTACGGCGGACTGGCGCGGTGAGGCGCGCGGCGCGCTCGGGCTTCGGCCCGTAGTCGGCTACGATCCGCGGCGGAGGTTCCTTCTTGCCTGCCGCCACACGACCCACCAGCGCGACTCGCGCGCGCCGGCCAAAGCTGCGCACGACCCTCTTGCGTCAGCTCGGCACCCCAGAGCTCGCCGAGCCGGCAAGCCATCGCGTGTTCGAAGACGAAGGCGAGCCATCCGAGCTCGGCGACGAGTCGCGGCTGCCGGGGCTGAACGACGTGATCGAGGGAAAGTATCGGCTCGTGCACCTGCTCGGCAAAGGGATGTTCGGGAGCGTGTACGAGGCGGAGCGCACCGACGTGTCGCAGCATCGGGTGGCGCTCAAGGTGTTGAACCGCGACGTGTACGGCGGTCGCGACGTCGATCGCGAGCTGGTGATGCTCGCGGCGGCCACTCACCCGCACATCGTGCAGCTCCAGGATCACGGCGTGACGCCCGACTACGTGTGGCTGACGATGCCGTTCTTCGAGGGCGAGACGCTCGGCGAGCGACTCACCGGCGGACCGCTGTCGCTCCGTGAGGCGTACGACATCTTCCTGCCCGTCGCGCGCGGGCTCCAAGAGCTGCATGCACGTGGACTGAGACACCAGGACATCAAACCCGACAACATCTTCCTCGCCCACTTCGTCGACGACCGGATCCATCCCATCGTGCTCGATCTGGGCGTGGCGGTGGAGGCGAGCAGCGACTTCGTGGCCGGCACCGTGCTGTACGCCGCGCCGGAGCAGGTGTCCGCGCTCGCCGGCATCGGCCGCACGGGGCCGCTCACTGCGCGGATCGACTCGTACTGTCTCGGCGCGACGCTGCTGCATGCGTTGGTCGGCGATGCGTTCTTTCCTGGGATCACCGCGCAAGCTCCCGTGGATCTGGTGACGGCCTTCGACGAGCGTGAGAAGGCGCCGCTCCGCCCTGGAGCGCTCCCCGAGCTCACCGGTGAGCCGCGCCGCATGTTGGCCGCGACGCTGAGCCGCGCGCTCTGCCAGGATCCCAGCGCGCGGATCGACATCGAACAGCTCGCGAACGAGCTCGACGTGCTCCTCGAGGAGGAGCGGTCGGTCGCGCGCGCCGAGGCGGCCCGCCAGCTCCAGCAGAAGACCACGATGCAGCGCGGACGCATCCTGATCGCCACGCTCCTCGTCGCGGCCGCCGGGGTGGCTGCCTATGCCTTCTCCAAGCGCGAGACGCTGCGCCTCGCTGGCGAGCTCGAGCGGGCGCGGGATGAGGGCGCGGAGTCGTTCGACAAGCTCGACACCTGCGTCGCGGCCCACCAAGTGTCGCAGCGCGAGGTGAAGCGCTGCGCCGCAGCGAGGGAGGAAGAGAAGGCACGCCACCACGAGGCGGTCGCCGCGCTGGCGTCGGCCACCCAGGGCAAGGAGTCGGGGCTGGTGCAGAAGCTCGGCGACGCGCAGGCCGCGCTGTGGGCGCTGCAAGACGACGTGAAGAACAAGGCCGAGAGCTGGGCCACCGAGAGAGCGCAGCTCGAAGCGAAGCTTAGCGAAACCGAGGCGCAGGCCAAGCTGGAGCAGGAGGCCCTCACAACGAAGCTCGCGGAGGTGACTGCGGACAAGGAGAAGGCCGAGGCCGAGCACACGTCGTGCAGCGCGTCGCTCACCACCGTCACGCAGGAGCGTGATGCCTGCCGTGCCGGTCCCTACGAGGGCCCCGCGCCGAGCGCCTCGCCCTCACCGGCGCCGCCCGCGCCGCCGGTCGCGCCTGCGCCCCCGGCTCCGCAGCCCCAGACCACGCCACCGCCCACGCCGCCGCCCGCACCGGCGCCGCCGTGAGCGACGCGCCAGCGCGGGAGGGCGCCGACGATGCTCGCGCGAGCTCGACCTGCCTGGCCTGCCCTCTGGGCAGGGTCAGCCGGCGCGACGCCGCGCCCAGCTGAGGGTGCGGCGGCGCGCGCTCTGGGTGCGGAGCACGCCCTCGGGGAGGGCACGGAGCGCCTGCCGCAGTTTTCCACGGGCGGTCACCGAGGGCGCGTCGCTAGCCTCGGCGAGGGCGGCCGCCATGGTCTCGAGCTTCACGTAGTCGCCGTGCTCCACGAGGGCGGCGATGAGCATGTCGACGGCGGCGGTGAGCGAGCGATCGGCGACGAAGGCGGCTTCGAAGGCGCGGATGGCCTTGTCGCGATCGTGTGCTTCGATCCACGTCGCCACGCCCAGCTCGAACAGCGCACGCGCTCGCTCCGCGTCGTCGGCGGTGTGATGAGCGCGCGCCTCGAGCGCGGCGAGCTCGTCCTGGGTGGTGGTGTTGGACACCGCTCGCAAGCGCGCGGTGGCCCGCTCGTGGTGCCCGGTGAAGGCGAGGGCCCGGCGGTAGCGCTGCTTGGCGTGCTCGGGAGAACGCGCCCGTTTCCACCAGCGGTCGCCCGACCGGATGAGCTCGAGGGCGCGGGCTTCGTCCCCCGTCACCGCCGCGAACAAGCGCCGCTCGACGGCGGCGGCGGCCTCGAGCTCGCGCCACTCGAGGTGCAAATCGGCGAGCGCCCGCAGCGTCGGGACGTGGCTCGGATCCACCTGGAGCGCCTTCTTGAAGCAGTGGAGGCACGCCGTGACGCGGCTCCGCGCCTGATGAACGCGCCCCAAGCGGAGGAACGTCTCCACCAAGAGCTCGCCGCCACGACCCTCGAGGAGCCCAAGCGCGTGCGTGTAGCAGCGCGCCGCCTCATCGAAGCGTTTGGCCCGAAAGAGCTCGTCGCCCTCGTCGAGCGCGGCTTCGGCGGGGCCCGAGGCGACTCGGCGCACGACCCCGCTCAGAGGGGGTCGGCTCGGCGGCCGCGACGAGGGAGGGACGTCGGTCATTCGGGTGCAGGTGTGGCAGGTTGGCGGTGGCTCCCTTGCTATTTCGCACAAGCGGGGCCCCGCTTCTACCTATACGCCCTTTGCCGCACACATGCCCGCATCGCAGAGGTAGTCGTTGGCGCCACCCTTGGGGTCGGGCTCGCAGCGGCCCCTCAGCTCACCGATGGCGGCGAGATCGTCGACCAAGAAGCCGATCGCCAGGCCACCCATGACGAGACCGCCCGCTCCCACCACCACGCCCACACGGGCACGGAGCCCTCATCCCCTGCGACATCTGGTTGCGGCGGCTGCGGAATGGAGGGCGCGACCGGCGACGGCGCGTCCGGCGTCGCGGCCGCAGCGGGCTCGGGCGCCAACGCGCGCAGCGCCGGGATGGTGACGGTCAACGTCTCCCCGGGCTGGCTCACGGCCACCGTCTTGCTCCACGTCTCGTGGCCCGGCAGCGACGCCGCGACGGCATAGTCCGCGGGGTCGAGCGCCAACGCCACCCCGAGCGTCGCCAGATCGACCGCCTCCCCCGCGAGCGTTACCGAGAGGCCCTACGTCACCGCGCCATCGGCGAGCTCGAGCTTCAACCGCGAGAGCTTTGGCTCGAGCTTCACCGCGAGCTCGTTGGCCCTCGCCTCGTACTCCACCCGCCCCTCCTTCGCGGCGAGCGCCGCGGCTCGCTTGTATTCGTCTCACGCCGTGGCCGTCATGCCGCGAAGCTCGTGACACTGGGCGAGGATCATCAGCGTGCCCGACAGGGGCTCCCGCTTGAAGCTGGCGTCGAGCTTCGCACAAGCCTCCTCGAACTGCTTCCCCTTCAAGAGCGCCACGCCCTCTTCGTAGAGCGACGCAGCGATCGTGTCCGCTCCGACCGCCTGGCCGAACGCCACCACCGCAAACAGCAAGAACCCAACCAATGCGCGCTTCATCCGACCCTGCTTGGTACCACGTCAGCACCAAGCTCCCTTCATGGGCAGATCCTGGGCGCGCAGATCCGGGCTATGCGCTCAGGGTCGCGGATAGAGTGGCTCCGCATCCACGCGTCGGTGTCGCGGACGAGCGCTCGACCATCGTCGTCGCCCGACAGCTCGCCGCGGCGGCGCCTCGCGCAGACCGCGAAGAGGGCCATGCCGGCAACTTCAAAGCCTTCGATGGCGCGATCGAGCGCCTCGGCGGTTCGCGTTGTCTCCCCGCTGACGCTCGCGCGCCCTGCCTCGATCAGCGCGTGGGCCGCCTTGGCGAACGGCATGTCCACCGTGCTCAGGGCGCGCCCGACCCGCTTGAGGACCGTTTCGGCTTCGCGCGCGGGCATTGCCCCCCCAAGGGTCGCCGCCAGCGCCGCCAACCCCAGGAGGTGATTGTAAACAATCACGCTGAGCGGCGGACGCAGCAGAAGGGACTTCTCGAGCTCGGGCCCACGTTCCGCCATCAGGCGATAGGCCTCGGCGCCATTGCCCTCGTAGAGGGCGAGCCGGACGCGCGATTGCAGCAGGAGCCAAACGAAGAACGGCCCCCCGGCTCCTTCCTTGTCGACGCGCTCCTCCATCGTCTCCTCGATCTCCTCGCGCACGCGGCTCGGCCTGTCGAGGACGAGCGCCTCGAGGTGAGACACGTCGATCATCCTGAACTGAAGGTAGGGGTCTGCGCCGGTCTGGACTCGAACACGGAGCGCAGCCACGCCGCGCAGCATCTCGTCGATGTCGCCTGCCAGGTAGTGGGCCAGAAGACCTATGACCTCCCCGACGATGACCAAGTAGGACGTGCCCGGGATCTCCGCCAGGATCCGCGCCGCGTCCGTGAGGCACCTCGCGCTCGAAGCCCACTCGGCTCGCCAGAAATGAGCGACCCCGCGCACCTCGGTGCTGAGGCCGCGCAGGAAAGGGTCGTCGAGCCGCTGCGCGTGCTCGTCGGCGATCGCTAGCAGCTTGTCGACCTGAAGGCGTGACGACGGCCCGGCGGCCGCCGCCGTGTTGGCTTCCAGGGCGATGGCGCGCGCGACGCGGAGAGGGTCTCCGCTCTCGAGCGCCAGCAGCAGACCGTACGTCGCGAAATCGAAGCTCCGCACGAAGTCGACGTTGTTCAGCCCGAGGGCCAGCGACCAGCAGAGATCGATGCGGGTCAAGGTGAGCGGGCTGATGGAGCGTGGGTCGGCGGGACGGTAGCGAAGACCACGTACGCGGAGCCACGCCCGCCGGCGCATCAGCGAGAAGTACGCACGCCGCGGAGTTGCCGGCATCGACATGCCCACGGCGGCGAGCGCCTCCTCGGCGACCGCCATCCCCTCCGACGCTCGAGCGCTGCTGAGCAAATGAAAGGACGCCTCCTTCAAGAGCATGGTTCGCTCGTGCGGCGGCGAAACCCTGGCGGCGGCGAGGTACCGGTCGCCCGCCTCGCCCGTCCGACCGGCGCTCGCGAGCGCACCGGCGAGCTTGGTTTCGAGCTCCCAGCTCGGGGCTCCGCCCGTTCCGGCCAGCGCCTGCCGGTAGAATTCGACGGCGCGTCCGAACGCGAGGGCTCGCGCCGCTTCGTCGCCCGCGCTGCACGCATGAATCGCCGCACGCTGGACGTCGCCGGCGGCGAAGAGGTGCAGCGACATGCGCTCGTGGTCGGCCCGGCCGTGAGCCTCGAGAGCGCGCGCGAGCTCCAGGTGACACTCCCGGGTACGCTCCGGTGTCATCGAGCCCGCCACGACGTCGCGGATACGGCCGTGAAAGACGTCTGCCGAGTCGTGCTCCGAAGAGCCGCTCGTCCGCGCGAGGTTGGCGGCGCGCAACACCGCCAGCGCCTCGCGGCCCTCGGGTCCCAGGCCGGAGGCTCGGAACGCCAGGAGCTGGGCTATGGGACGACCTTCGACGACGAGCACGTCGAGGAGCCGCCGCGCCGGTTGAGGCAACTGCTCGACCGTGGCACGCAGGAGCTCCGCGAGCGAAGGAGCGTGCAGCTGATCGGCCTCGCGAAGATATTGGGCCAGCGCTCCGACGAAGAGCGGGTTGCCTTCTGATTCTCGCGCGATCTGCTCGGAGCGCTCGCGGGTGCCGCGCTCCGCGCCCAACAACCGCAGCGCCAGCTCGGCGGCCTGGGGTTGGGTGAGCGGGTTCAAACGAATGTGATGAACCTGTTCGGGCGTGAGCGCCTTGCGAAGGGCTTGGTTGCATGCGCTGCGTCCCGCTTCTTCACTTCGACAAGTGGCGACGAGCAGCAGCGCCGGAGGATCGGGCGCAGAGAGCGCGTTGGACAGGAGTGCGGCGCTGTCGGCGTCGTCCCATTGGACGTCGTCGACCCACAGCACCAGCCGCTTGCGGTCGGCGAGTCGTGCCAATAGCTCCTTGAACGCGGCGAAGGCGCGACGCCGAAGCTCCTGGGGGTCGGGTGCCGATGAGCCGACGCGCGGAGCGCGAGCCACGGCATCGGCCCGGAGCAGCACCGGGAAGACGCGGGTCAACATGTGAATGTCTCGTGGCAACCAGGCCTCGGCCTCGGTACCCAAGCGCACGAGATGACGCGTGAGTGAATCGACGAGGCCGTCGACCGCCTTGTAAGGGATGGACTCGCGCTCGTAGCACCGCGCGACGAGCACCACGAGGTCTGCGTTGGAAGCGCTCTGCAAGAACTCTTTGACCAGCGTCGTCTTCCCGATGGACGATGGCCCCTCCACCTGAACGAGGATGGGCCGGCCCTTCTTGGTTGCATCCAGAGTTGCGCTCAAGGTGCGCAGCTCGTCTTCGCGGCCGACGAAGGGAAGCCCAGGGTCCTCGGGCGACGGACTGGGGACGGCGCCCAGGGTGGCGAGCACGTCGCTCGCGGTCGGCCGCGCTTCGGGGTCACGATGAAGAAGGGCCAGGCATAGCCTCTCCCACTCGGGCTCGACGGCGCGATGCACGGCCGATGGTGGAGCTGCGACCCCCTGCTGCTTCGCGAGCAGCATTTCGTAAGCGGTTCCCGTGAACGGGAGCCGGCCGGTGAGGGCCTCGTAGAGCATCACTCCGAGCGCGTAGAGGTCTGCTGGCGGCCCGATGTTGGCCGCGGTGACCTGCTCGGGCGCCATGTACGCGGGCGTCCCGGCGATGCCCGATGCGCTGGCGCCTCCGTCCGTCACGTCGGCGACGAGCCCGAAGTCGAGGACCACGACACGACCTGCGGGGGTGACGAGAACGTTGTGGGGCTTGAGGTCGCGGTGCACCTTCTGGCGCTTGTGCAGCTCATGAAGCGCCGTGGCCACCTGACGTGTCGCCTCCTTGAGCCGACGGGTCTCGTAGAGAGGTTCAGGAGGTCCGTCATAGGTCTCGTCATCTGGTTCTACCGGCGCTGGCGGCGGGCGAAGGTAGGAGAGAAAATCCATCCCTTCGACAAACTCCATCGAGACGAACCAAGTCCCCCGTTCGCAGACGAGCTCGCGCAGCTGCACCAGATTTGTGTGCCGAACCTCCGCGAGCTGGCGGAACTCATTCTTCAGCCGGTAGAGGTCCTGCGCGCCCCAGTTCTTCAGGGTCTTGAGGGCGACCGTAACTTCGGAGGCATGATCGAACGCCTGGTACACGACGCCCATCCCGCCGCTACCCAGCACACGGTCGACCCGGAAGCGGCTCGTGCCGCGAAACGCACCCGCGTCCGACTCTGCCTCCAGCATGGATTCTTGCCAGGATACCGCCTCCGGAGGGCGAAGCACAGCCCGCTCGGCGAAGCTCCTGGCGCGCATCGGCGTCCTCGGCCGCGGGTGCGTACGCGGGAACCAGCGCGCGTGCAGGGCCGTCGTCGTACCTGGCGCGGGTGAGCACCGCGGCGCCCACCGCAGCGTCAGGGACGTCGGCACCAAGGCCCGCCACCATCACATGACAGCATGAATATCGGTGAGCCCTATCGGGCCACCCACGGTGACTCTCACCGTCTCGTCGAGGTGCTCGTCAATCCGTCGAGTCGCGGGCTACGGCGGTGAGGAGGCGCGAGAGGCTCACGTCCATCGCGCTCTCGATGAGTCGTATCGCGCCGTCGAACTCGTCGAGGGGAACGTTGAACTCGTCACGCATGATCCGGCGCGTCTCCGCGAGCAGTTGGGCCCGCGCGCTCGCCCGCCAGCGCGCGACGGTCGCGCGGCTCGCGTCGTAGATGGTGCCGATCTGCTCGAGGTTGAGGCCATCGAGGTATTGGTACCGCAGGATGTTGCGCTCACGATGCTCGAGACGCAAGAACGCCTGCTGGAAGGAGAGCTTGAACTTGGCGCGGTAGTCGCGCTTGAGGTGGAGCAGCTCGGGGTTGGCTTCGTCGATCACGGCCTGATCCATGATCCGCTCCTCCACCCCTCCCACCTCGCGCTGCGACTTCTTGCGCTCGGCGCGGGTGAGTCGGTAGGCCTCGCGCACGGTGACCACGCGCACCCAGTTGGCGAGCGACCCGCGCCCGTTGTAACGCATGAGCGACGGGCCGGTCTCACCGTCGTGGACGAGGATGGCCCGCATCACGCGCTGAGAGATCTCCTCCCCCCACTGCTGAAAGCCGAGCCGGCGGTAGCAAGCGTTCATGACCATGGAGGCCGTTCGCTCGAGCTCGCGGAGCGCGTGCTCGTTGCCGAGCGCACAGCCGCACGCGAGATAGAGGCCCTCGGCGTGCGTGCCGTCGAGCTGCTGCCCGGGCTCGAAGCGCTCGGCCACGTAGCGTGCGAAGGCGCGGTCGTCGACGTGGACGGTGGGGTGGGCAGCGCGTGCGCGCGCCACGAACGCGGAGAGGGCGAGCGAGAGCTCGTTCGGATCGACGCTCGCGAGCGCGACCTGCGCCTCCGCCTGGAGGTGGTCGAGAAAATCGCGCGCGAGACCGTTCACCACCGCCCAGTATAGATTCAACGGCATCGGTGGTCATCGGGCGCGCCACGAAGAGTGGGCTCGCCTTGTTCCCACACCACCGGCACCTCGCGCCACACCGTCGCGAGCAGCTCGCAATAGTCGCGCGTGAGGAATCTCAGGTCCCAGGTGAAAAC
Organism: uncultured Polyangiaceae bacterium; assembly: GCA_964401935.1. Taxonomy (GTDB): domain Bacteria; phylum Myxococcota_A; class Polyangia; order Polyangiales; family Polyangiaceae; genus JAPYTK01. Next base: position 9,536 of record CAYOAL010000060.1, on the reverse strand, counting down.
GTCTCCGAGCTCGGTCACGACGAAGAGGTGATCGCCGTCGAGCAAGAGCTGGGCGACCGGGCCGTGAAGCTTGTGTCTCGCGAGGAGGGCGCCGTCGATGATGTCGAACAGGGCGATGGTCCCGTCGGTGTAGCCGGCGATGAGGGTGGAGCTCGGTCCTGCGGCCATGCGTCGAGGTGCGCTCGGTGAGGCGCGGACGAAGCGCGCCACCGACGGCGGCTCCTCGGGTGAGGTGCCGAGCAGGGTGATGCTGCGCTTGGGGTGGCCGATCGCCAGCTGGCTGCCCACCTGCGTGAGCGCGGCCACGGTGCCGCCGTCGTGGCGGTGCTCGCCGACGCGCTCCCCCGTCTCGCTGAACGCGACCACCTCGTGAGGCGTCGCGACCAGGAGGCGCTGCTCCCCCCAGCCGATCGCGAGCGGCGCTGCCCCCACCGCGAGCTCCCACTGCTCTCCCGCCTCCGACACGAGGTAGACGGCACCGACCGTGCGTGCGGCGCAACCAGAGGGGAGCGCGAGGAGCTGCTCGATCTCGACGTCGAGGCTGCGCACGCGCACGTCTTCCGACGGACGCCACACCTCCATGCCCATAGCGCCGTCGAGCACGCAGATGGGCCCGCCTACGCTCTCCTGGACGGCCTGCGCGCTCACAGGCACACGCGCCTCCCACGCGCTCCGAGGCGCGGTCCGCGCCGAGCCGTCGAGCCGCTCCCAACCGCGGTGCGTAAACGAGCGCGCCGGGCCGCCGAGGAGCGCTACCCCACGCCAGGTGGCGCGCCCGCTCGCGACATCCCAAACTCGCACCGTGCCGTCATCGCCAGCGCTGGCGGCGAGCGCACCCGACGCGTCGAAGTGGACCGCGTTCACCGCGCCGGCGTGGCCGACGAGGGTCGCGGCGGTGCCGGTGCCGAGGACCCGGAGCTCCACCACCCCGTCCGCGCGGGCGGTGGCTATCCGTTGGTCGTCGGGGTGGAACGCCGCCTGCTGAATGCGACCCCCGGTGCTGACCGTGAGCGCGTCGAGCTCGCCGCCGCTGGCTGCGGCCCAGATGCGGGTGACGTTATCCAGCCCGGTGGTCATCACGCGCTCTCCGCGGTGGTCGAAGCTGACGGTGCTCACGCCGCCGTCGTGACCCGACAGCAGCGTCGCGGCGCCTCCACGCACTGGCCAGATGCGCACGGCGTCTTCGAGGGAGCTGGTCGCTACGTGCTGGCCGTTCGGGGCGAAGGCGATGTCGGTGAGCTCCTGCTCGTGGCCGCGAAACACGCGCTCGAGCGCGCCGGTGGCCGTGTTCCACAGACGGGCGGTGCGGTCGCGACTCGCGCTCGCGAGGGTTTGCCCATCGGGGCTGAACGCCACCGCCACCACCGCATCCTCATGCCCGCCGAGGACGCGCAGCGCCACGCCTTGGTGCGGATCCCACAAGCGCACCGTGCGGTCGAAGCCTGCGGAGGCGAGGGTGCGCCCGTCGGGAGAGAAGTCCACCCGAGCCACCTTGTCGGTGTGACCCACGAGCACGTGCCGCACTCGCCCGCTCTGCGCGTCCCACACGCGCACCGTCCCGTCGAAGCCCGCCGAGGCCACGAGCTCGCCACCGGGGGAGAAGCGCGCGTCGTGCACCACCCCCTCGTGGCTCGTCGGTCTCGGGACGAGCGCCTTGTCCACGTCGATGAGCAGCATCTGCTCGTCGCCGGCGAGCGCGAGCTTCGACGTCCCTGCCACGAACGCGACGGCGAGCACCGGATGCTCCGACTGATGGCGCCGAAGCTCTCGCCGGGTCGCCACGTCGAGCACCGAGGTCACGCCGTCCCGACCGGAGACGGCGAGGCGCTCTCCGCGCTTGTCGAAGGCCAGCGCCTTCACGGAGGGGTGGCGGATCCGCGCGAGCTCCTTCCCCGCGCCGTTCATGAGCACCACCATCCCTGCGCCGGTAGCCACCGCCATGTTGCGCCCGTCCGCCGTCGCGGCGAGCGCCTCGACGCTGGCGCCCACGTCGACGTCGTTCTCGAGGCCGCCGTCGCCCTGAGCCCAAAACCTCACCTTGCCGTCATCGCCGCCCGCCACCACCGACGAGCCGACGAACACGGTCGCGCGCAGGCGCGCGTCTTTGCGCACGAAGCGTCGCTTGCCCGTCCGGAGCTCGAGCACGAAGAGCCCCTCGTGTCCGGCGACCGCGAGCAGATCGTTGCCGCCGTTGAGGGCGACGGAGGCGACGTCCGAGCGCGCCCGCAACAACGAGCGCGAGGCGTTGGTGGTGAGATCCCACAGCACCACGTTGCCGTCGAGATCGCTGGCGATCACCTCGCGCCCGCCGTTCGTGAACACGAGGGATGTGACCGCGTCGGCGTGGCCGCCGAGATGACGGAAGGCGCCCGTGCGTGCATCCACCAGGTAGAGCCGTCGTTCGTGGCTCGCCACGCCGATGGTGCCGCCATCGGCCGTCACCGCGACGTCGTGATTCACGATGCCGAGACGACGTCGCATCAAGAGCGGCGACGCGTCGAGCTCGTTCCAGAGGGCGCGCCCGGCGGCGGTATCCAAGAGCTCGAGCGCCCGCCGCACCTGCGCCCGCGCCTCGAGTGGGTCGCCCTCCTCTTGGGCCTTGCGCGCGCCTTCCAAGAGGAGGCGTGCTTGTTGTTGACGAGAGAGCCGCTCGTGATGCAGCGCCTGTTGTCGAGCGAGCTCCGCGTCGCGCTCGCTGCGCCCGACCAAGATGGCGGTCACCACCGCAACACCGCACAAGAGGGCGAGGGCGCCGATGGCAGCGGCGAGGCCGAGGCGTTTGTTGCGCCTGCGTTTGCGATCCGCCTCGCGGCTCGCCTCGATGAAGCGACGGGCGAGCGCCGGGATCTCGGCGATGGCGCGCCCCGCGTGCCGGTCGAGGTCGTGCAGCGCGTCGGCTCCCCACAGCTCTTCTTGGCGGCGACCACGACGCTCCCACAGCTCGGCTGCTTGGGAGGCCTCGCCGAGGATGCGCAGCTCGTCTTCGGAGTGCTCGATCCACTCGGACAGAGTGCGCCAGGTGTGGATGAGCGACTCGTGCGCCAGCTCCAGCAGCTGGTCGGTGCCCGTCCGCATCTTCGATACGGTGAGGAGGCGGGCGTCGGTCAGGTGCTCGAGCACTCGCTCCCCGTCGGGTCCGAGGGTGTCGAGCAAGGTGCGCTTGGCCACGAGACGGCGCGTGCGCTCCGGGGTGACCAGGCGCAGCAGGAGCGTGCGCGCGACGCGGCGCTGCTCGCTGGGGAGGGCGCCGAGCAGGCTGTCGGCGTGCTTGGCGAGCGCACCCCCGACCCCCCCCATCTCGTCGTACACGCGACGAAGGAGGAGCCTCTCCTGCGTGTCGCGGCGAGCCCACAGCTGGGCCGCAGCAAACTGGATGAGCGGCAGACATGACGGCTCGCCTTGCACCGCCGCGATCATCTGCTCGACGAGCCGGTCGTCTTCGAAGCGGTATCCGGCGCGCCGCACCGGCTCGGTGAGCATCTGGCGCAACGCCTCGGCGTCGGGAGGCTTGAGCACCACGAAGCGGCTCAGATCGCGGCCGAGCTCGCCCTCGGTGCCGAGCCGATCCACGAAGTCGTGGCGCAGCGCGAGCACGACGCGCACCGGCTCGGCCACGTCGTCGGCGGCGTTGCACACCGCCTCGAGGAAGCGCTTCTGCTCCGCCCCCTCGACCATCGTGAACACCTCCTCGAGCTGATCGACGAACAGCAACACCTTCGCGTTCTCGGCGTCCGCGAGCTCGCGCAGCAGCACCGAGAGGCGACGGGGGGCGGCGCGCAAGACCTCGGCACGAGCTTCCACCTCGACGAGGCTGCGGCTGCGACCGCTCTCCCCCGGGCCGAGCGGCGACGGCTCCGCCACCGAGTCGCGCCGCTCGAGCCTGCTCGCCAGGGTCTCGAAGGGGCGCGGTCCGGGGCGCATCGTGAGCACCACCCAGCCCTCTTGCTCGCGGAGGCGCGGGATCACGCCGGCCTGGATAAGCGAGCTCTTGCCCGCTCCAGAGGGGCCGAGCACCGGCACCAGCGCCTGGAGGCGCAGCCGCTCGAGCAGTGAGGCGACCTCCGCGTCGCGGCCGAAGAAGACCGACGCGTGGCGCTCGGTGAAGGGTAGCAGCCCACGAAACGGGCTCTCGGGCACGCCGAGCTCGGTCCGCGCCGGGTGCAGCAGGTCGTGGAGCGCGGCGGCGACCTCTCGCGCGGTCGGGCGGTCGCTCGGCGTCTTCGACAAACACGCAGCCACCAGCTCCGAGAGCTTCGGGGGCACGTCCGTCACCGAGTCGAGGGGGGGTGCGCGGCCCGGAGAGCACACGAGCTTCAACATGTCGATCGTGGTCCGCGCGCTGAACGGTCTAATCCCTCCCGAGCAGAGCTCGAACAGGATCACGCCCAGCGACCACACGTCGGCGCTGCCCTCCACCGCCCCCCCTCGCCACTGCTCGGGGGCCATGTACCGGGGCGTCCCCACGAGCCACGTGGAGGACGACGAGCTCGTCTTGGCCGGCTCGTCTTCGTCGAGCGCGTGCACCGCCTTGGCGAGACCGAAGTCGAGGAGCCTCACGCGCCCGTCGGCGCCCATGATCACGTTCGCCGGCTTGAGGTCGCGATGGAGGATGCCGTGGGTGTGGGCCTCCGCGAGCGCCTCGGCCACCGCGAAGCCGATGCGGAGGATCTCGGGGAGCGGCAGCTGCTCACCCTTGGCGCGCTCCCGCAGGTTCTCTCCCTCCACGTACTCGAGGGCGACGAAGGGCTGGTCGCCATGTTTTCCTACCGCGTGGATGGTGACGATGTTGGGGTGGTTGAAACGCGCGGTAGCCTTGGCCTCGAAGAGGAAGCGGCGCATCGCGCGCTCCGAGCCCAACAGATCGCGGGCGACCACCTTGAGCGCCACCTTGCGCCCGAGCATGGTGTCGCGCGCGAGATACACCTCGCCCATCGCGCCGCGGCCGAGGGCGCGCATGATGCGAAAGTGCGCGACCATGTCGCCCGACTCGAGCCGCGGTCCGTCGGGGGCGGGGGGGCGCTCGGCGTAGATCTGCGTGGGCATCGAGTCTTCGAGGCTGTCGACCGACGCGTCGAGACCCGCGCTGTCCACGAGCGCGACCTCCGGACCGTCGCTCTCCTCGAACGAGCCCGCCATCGCCATGGCGGCCACCAGCTCGCGGCACTCGTCGCAGTGATCGAGGTGGGCGTCGATTCGGGCGCGCTCGGCGGGGCTCGTCCGCTTCTCCACGAGCGCGACCGCCTCGTCGTCGCTGATGTGACCTTCGAGTTCGAAGCTGATCGCCAAGCGGCCTCCCCGGGTTGGGGCGAGGTCGGATCCTAGCAGACCTCACGGGCCCCGCGCGGCTGCGAGGCCCGATCACGATGGTGACGGTGCGCACGCGACGCACTCCTTCGGTGCGGTTGTCGCGACGTTGAGGGCGGCGGCGCGTGTCGGGCGAGGCCGGCGGGGTGCATCAGGGAACAGTCACCGTCGTGGCGCGTCGAGGCGCGCGGTGGACGCGGCCGCTTGCTCTTCGGCCAGCGCTTCCTCGATGGCTCGGGCGTCGATGGCGCCCTCGGCGAAGCGCTCGAGCGCGAGCCGCAGGCGGGGCGCGACGGTCGTATCGGCGGCGACGCGGAGGCGCCCACGGGCCTCGGCGTCGAGCTCCCCGGCGCCGGCGAGGGCGAGGGCGGCACCGATCCGTCGCTCCGCGCTGAGCTGCGGGTTCGACAGCGCGGCGACCACTTGTCGTCGCTCGAGGAGGGAGCCGCGATAGCCAGCGGCCCCCCGCATCAGGCGCCCCGCCGCGTCGCGCCACGTCTCGAAGCTGCGGTCTTGCCGATCGAGCTCGCGGAGCTCGCCGATCGTCTCGTCGGCGCCGCTCCCCATGGCGCGGTGGATTCGATCGATGAGCGCGGCGCGGTGAGCGGCGCCGAGCGTGCGCGACCCAACCCACACCACGCCACCGGCGGAGAGCCGCACCGCGATCCTCCCGTCGTCGGCGGGCTCGACGTGCTCGATGTCGGCATAGGATACGAAGCGGGTGCCGAAGGTGCCACGGATGGAGAGGCCGTCTCCACCTACCACGACCTCGTCGGGGGTGACCCATCGCGCCACGACGTAGCCGAGCATCAGCGCCCCCAGCACCCAGATCGTGCGAATCACCTCCTCCGAGCCCTGCACCGCGAGCGCGGTCTTCTTGGCGGCGTCGCCGGTGACAAAGAGCGCAGCCACCGAGGTGAAGGCCATCCACACCGACGCCGGCGTCCGTTGTCCCGCGGTCACCGCCACCCGCCGCCGACTCGCGTCGAGACCGAGCCGCTCGAGCAGGCGCTGGGCGCTGCCTTCGTCGGGCATCGAGAGCGACAGCGCGTCGCCTCCGCGGAGCGCGAGCTCCACGTGGGGCGCGGTGGCCGGCACCCACAGGCCCGACACGATCGCGGCACGCTCGATGCGACGCCGCTTGGCGCCTGTGGCCATGGTGATCCCCTCGTCGTTCGCCACGAGGTCCCCGCTCCTTCGTGGCTTGAGCCATGCCATCGTCGCGGCCGCGGGCAGGACCACGAAGATGGAGAAGATTGCACAGAACACGAGCGCGGAGGTGACCGTCTCGGGGGCAGCGACGCCGGTCGCCGCCCGATAGATCCAGTTCCCGAGCAGAGGCCCGAACACGCCGAGCACCGCCGCCCACCCGAGCCGATTCGCGACACCGCGCCGAACGAGGCCCGCCTGCGCGCTCGCGAACGCGAGCGGCTCGGGCGAGGGGCGGGTGCTTGGCGGTGGGGTCACGAGGCGAACACCGTCCGTTCGCTACGTACCGTCACCGGCGTCCGCCGTCACCCATAGGCAGCGTCGAGAGGACCTCGGCGAGCGCATCAACCCACGCGCCCCGCCGCGACCTTCACATGGCCGGCGATCGCGTCCACCAGCAAGGGCCAGTCGAGCGGATGGAGCTCGTGGCCACCACCCTCGATGGTGATGAGGCGCGATCCTGGCACCGCCTCGGCGAGCGCCGCTGCGTGGGGCAGCGGCAGGACGAGGTCGCCGGTGCCGTGGATGACGAGGACCGGCGCCGCGATCGCCCCCACGCGACCGTAGAGATCTTCGGCCCCGGCGAGCGCAGCGTGATTGAACCTGCTGCGGAGCGAGCGAGCGCGCTGGATCTCGGCGGTGGCGAGGGCTGCCGCGTGGGTCTCGTCGAACGGACGCCGCCCACCGGTGAGCAGCCTCGCCCCGTCGACCAGGAAGGCGCGCACCGCGGTCTCGTCACTCCAGTCCACGGCGTTCGCGCGCTGATGATGGGCCACCACCGCCAAGTCCACGCCAGGCAGGTCGGGCCGATCGTCCCACACCCCGGACGCGATGGCCGTGATCGACGCGACCCGCTCGGGATGGCGGAGGGCCGCCACCTGCGCGAGCATGCCCCCGAGCGACATGCCCACGAGGTGCGCGCGTCGCACGCCGAGGTCGTCGAGCACGCCGAGCGCGTCGAGGACCAGGTCGTCCACGTCGTAGCCCAGCACGCCAGGGGGGCCGCCGCTCGAGCGACCGACATCGCGCTGATCGTAGCGCACCACGAACAGCGATCGGTCGGCGAGCGCTCGGCAGAGCCGCTCGTCCCACCAAAGCATCGAGGCCATCGCCCCCATCATCAACAACACGCACGGATCGCTTTCATCACCAAACGACTCCACACACAGCTCGATGCCACGGATCGAGCGCATTCGTTCCGCCATGACGAACCTCACCTTCACAGCTCGCGAGACGCAGGAGGTCTCGCGGTGAACCACGTTGGTTGTGGGCAAGTGCGCGCTCGGCGGCGCCCCGTTGACGGGGCTGTTCACCCCGGCCGAGCGCGACGACGTCAGCGGAGCCGTGCGGAAGCGAATCCCATCGCCGGAGCGTAACACACCCGATCGTGCCGATCGGTGCGCTTCGTGCTCGAGCCCGGACGCTGGGAGAGTAGGCTCTCTGGGATGCGAGCGCTCGTGATCTTCGACTTCGACGGGACCATCGCCGACTCGCGGCGGACCATCTCGCGCTGTGCCGACGCCACGCTCGCGGCGGTGGGGCGCGCGCCAGTGAAGGCAGAGCGCGTGGAGGCGATGATCGGGCTGCCGCTCCGGCACATCTTCGAGGTGTTGCTCGGTGAGGACGACCCCGTGATCGACGAGGCCGTGGCGACCTATCGCGCGCGTTATCCCGAGGTGGACCGCGCTCTCACGCGACCCTTTGGCGAGATGCCCGAGCTGCTCGTCGACTTGCACCGCGCGGGTGTGCGCATGGCCGTGGCCACTGGCAAGAGCACCGACGGCGCCCACGCCTCAATCGCGCGGCTCGGGCTCGACGCGGGCTTGTTCGAGGCGGTGGTGGGGAGCGACGCGGTGGCGCGACCGAAGCCTCACCCGGAGATGGTGCTCCACATCCTCGAGACCCTCGGCGTGATGCCCGAGGATGCGCTCGTCGTGGGCGACACCACCTTCGACGTCGAGATGGGGTGTCGGGCGGAGGTCGGTTGCTGCGGCGTCACGTGGGGCTCGCACGATGAGGCGGCGCTCCGCGGCGCGGGTGCGCGTTGGATCACGCACACGCGCGCCGAGCTGCGCGAGCTGCTCCTCAGCCATCCCGTCGTTGTCGCGTCGAGATGACGCAGGGGGTGAGGCAGCGCTTGGCGCGCTGGCGCTACGGGGCGACGTCGGCGCACGTCCAGTCGGCAGCCACCTCCACGCAGCCTTCGGCGTAGGCGGTCCACGTGCAGGTGCCGTTGGGGTCGTCGCAACCGGAGAGGTCGGCTTGGCTGGTGGCGGGCTGGCAGGCACCGAGGGGCTCGTAGCGCCACGCGGCCGTGTTCTGTCCCTCGCACGCCCCGTCCTCCGCACAACGAGAGCGAGATTGCTGGTACGCCCCCTCGGCGGTGAGCACGACCAAGCGCTCGATCAAGGTGGGATAGGGACCCGGGTTCGACGTCACGAGCACTGCGCCTTCACCCCGGTGAAGCACCTCACCTCCGCAGCGCTGCTGCTCGGGCGTGGGCCCCTCGCCGAGGTGCCCCGTGTCCTGGACACAGTCGGGTTCGATGCTGCAGTCGTAAAGCGTCAGGGTCTCGGTCTGGGTCTCGTCGTCCTCGACGATCGTGGAGGCGCCGCCGCAAGCGGTCGCCGCCGTAACGGCGATGACGCCCAAGAGGCGTGGGAGGAGCGGACCGATTGGGCGGGTCGTGCACGTGAGCCGGTGGTGGGGTGGTGCTGCTGGATGCATGCGATACCTCCTTGGTGTGCACATGGACAAAGCAATCGTCGCGCCCGCCCAAGTGCCTGGAAGCAGGTGCGACACGCCAAGGGCGCGAGCCACCATGTGCCAGTTTGGTGGCGGAACGCAGTGAGGCGGCGGGGCGCGGCGGGGCGCGGCGGGGCGCGGCGACAAGCACCAGCGCGGTGGCGGGGCGGTGGCGGCGGGTGGCGGCGCGGTGGCGGCGGGTCGCGGCGGGGCGCGGCCAGCCGGCGAGGTGGCGAGGTGGCGAGGTGGCGAGGTGGCGAGGTGGCGAGGTGGCGAGG